>NZ_CP101456.1:679181-1358363 GCF_024362485.1 Natronobeatus ordinarius
AGATGCGTTTCGTCCGTGCCTCCTCCTCCTGGTGGTCGTACGCCTTGAGTTCGTGATTGTTCGGCGCGAAGACGGCGATATCGTTGACGACGTTCGGGGCACGATTAGTCGTCGCGTTCGTGTAAATCGTCTTCACCTGGTTGCCCGTCGCCGCCTCGAGAACGTGCATATGTGCACAGGTCGTTCCCGCGTAGACCCAGCCGTCGACGACCGTCAACGGGGCCCCGAACGTCGACGCTTGCGAACAGTCGAGGTCCTCGCCGTACGTCCAGATGACGTCGCCAGCGCTCGTCGCCGAAACCGGTGTGCTGGCGACCGCGCCGAGCCCGACCGCCGCCACGCCGACTCCCGCACTCGCTCGAAGCACCGTCCGCCGGCTGACGTCCTTCGCTCGCTCTCGAACGGATCCCTCCTTACTGGTCACGAGGGGGTCGATATCGGGGGCAGATTCAGGGTGGGTTCGTGTGCGATCGTCCCGTTCGTCTGACTCTCTCATACGTCGATACGGTTCGCGGAGAGGGACCTCATGTTATGGGTTGAAACACTGTGTCACGAGATGGGACACGGCGAATCGGACGGACATACTTCGCGACGAGCCGTTGCTATCGACCGCTGGTATCCGATAGCCAGGCCGCATGTCGCTGGGAAACGTCTTCGGGTGCCGCCGTCAGCAGCGCTCGCCCCCGCTCGAGGTACCTCGCTCGAGCATCGTCGTCGACAGCCTTCATCTCGAGGAGCGTCTCCAGGGTCGACAGAGCGTAGCGAACCGCCCCAGCGCGTTCGAAGTACTCGAGGGCGCGATCCAGACTCTCGTGGGCGTCCGCTGGCGACCCTGATTCGAGGTGGAGTTCGCCGAGTAGTCGATCGGCCTGTGCGACCCAGTAGGCTGCATCCAGACGCTCGGCCCCTGTGCGTACCTCGCCGGCAATCGAGCTCGCTCGCTCGTGGTTCCCGCGAAGGCGGGCGAGTCGTGCCATCGCCAGCCGGATCTCGAGGCCGAGCAGCCCGTCTTCGGTCTCGACGGCCGAGAGCGCGCGCTCGAGCCGATTCTCAGCCCGATCGTCCGCGTCCGTTCGAAGGGCGATTTCGGCCTGGCAGAGGTAGCTTCCGGCGAGTTGATCCGAGATGTCAACCGCCATCGCGACCTCGAGTCCTCGGTCGGCGTACGCTCGAGCTCGATCGTGTTCGCCGCGCTTGGCAGCAATCGTCGCGAGGTTGGTGAACGAGGGGACGAGGTCGCCCCGGTCGCCGATCGCTTCTTTGATCGCCAGACTGTCCTCGTAGCACTCGACCGCCTCCTCGAAGTTCCCCTGCCGGTGGTTGATCTGCCCGAGGTTATGAAGGCACCTCGCTGTCCCGTGACGGTCGCCCAGTTCTCGGGTGAGCTCGAGCGCACGCTCCTGGTACTCGGCCGCTCGACCGTAGTTGCCCCGTCGACCTTCGACCGTTCCGAGCGTCGTGACCGACGTGGTCAACAGCGGCCGGTCGCCGAGATCGCGTTTGATCTCCAGGCTGCGTTCGTAGTATTCCGTCGCGCGATCAAACTCTCCCGCTTCCTCGTGTACCCGTCCGAGGTTGTGGAGACACTTGGCCACGCCGGGCTGGTCGCCGACCGCTCGGCTGTCTTCGAGGCTTCGCTCGAAGAACTCGGCCGCCTTCCCGTAGTGTTCCCGCATGAGTTCGACGGCCCCGAGGTTGTTCAGAACGCTCGCGACGGCGTGACGATCACCCACGGCGGTCTGTATCTCGAGGGTTCGTTCGAACAGTTCGCCCGCCCGATCGAAGTCGCCCTGTTGCCAAGCGACGTTCCCCAGCGAATTGCAGAGTTCGGCTTCGCCGCGACGGTCGCCCAGCTCGCGTCGACTCTTCAGGCACGATTCGTACCTGTCCGCTGCATCGTCGTACTCGCCGCGCTGGAACGCCAGGTCGGCGATTCGCTGCCGGGTTTTCGATTCCCACCCCCGGTCGTTCCTGTCGCGGAACTCGAGGAGTGCCCGCTCGTACTGTGAGGCAGCTTCGTCGTACTCGCCTTTCTCGGCCAGTCCTTCGCCGAGACGAACCCGAGTTCGAGCCCGAAGGGTCGCCCGCGTTTCGCGGTCCAGCGTCTCGTCGTCGGATTCCAGCCGCGATAGACACGTACGGCAGTGGTCGATCACCTCGTCGTACTCGCCGCGATTGAACGCGACGCGAGCCAATCCGAGCAGCCGTTCAATCGCGTGGTCGGGCCGGTCGCTCGAGGCGCGTTCGAAGGCGGTCTCGGCACGGTCGTAGTAGCCGCCGGCCAGAAACAGGTCGCCGAGTCGGTGGTGTCGCTCGAGGACGACTGGCTCCGGACAGGCGTCGGGAAGTTCGAACGGGTTCTCGTGGCCATCGCCGAACAACGGGGCGAGCTGCGATCGGCGTTCGCCCAGGGCATACACGGCGTCGACCGTCGCCGTCACCCACTCTGCTGGCGCTTCCGTGACTGGCTCCAGAACCGTCGGCTCGCCGAGGTGGCTGGCAATTTGCTCACAGCGAGCTGGATCGTTCGCAAGCGACAGGAGAGCACCCAGGATCGCGCCGAACCGTTCGGAGGCGTCCTCCGAACCGGCGACGCGGCGGTGGTGGTGGAGAAATGCCGTCGCCCAGTCCTCGTGAACGGTTCGATATCCCCCGTCTTCCCGTGGAAACAGCACCTGTCCGTGTACCGTCTCCAGTGCGTTCTCCACCGCGCCGAGGTCGTCGGCGTCCCCAACGGCGTAGAGGAGTCCTCGAACGGTACCGATCCCTGCCGCGATGAGCGTGTTCGCGAGGAGACCGACTGACAGCGCCAGTTCGTCTTCCGCCAGCGAGGCATAGACCGACGCCACCGTCTCCTCGAGGGCGGTTGCGTCCTCTGCGAGCGGATCGGCGTACGTCGAGAGCCGGTGGACCAGCCGGAGCAGTTCGTGGGGCTGCTGCTCGTCGCCGTCGCCGGGATCCTCTCTGATCGCCGCCCAGAGGTCGGCGGCCGACGGCTCGACCGGCCGGCCAACCGTTCGCTCGAAGTGGTCGACGAACCGCTCGCAGTCGGCCGCTCGCAGCGGCGGCACGTGAACGACCGCGAGATCGGGTATCGACGCTCGCTGATCCGTGAACGTCCTCCACTCGTGCTCTCGAGCGTCGAGTAACACGCTCACGTCTTCGCGGTGATCGACGCGTTCGAGCAGCTCGAAAACGGCCTCGGCGTCGGCCCGGGTCGCGTCTTCGACGACGACGAGTGCGTGCCCTTCGACGCTCCTGAGGTGGGCGACGAAGTCGTCAACAGCGTCGACGGACCGATCGGTAGTTCCGTCGCGGTAGAATACCGGGCCACGATCGTCCGCGTACCACCGACAGGCGACTTGCTTACAGATCGTACTCTTTCCTGATCCGGGCGGACCGAGGACGATGGCGTTCGTTCCTGCACCCAGTTCGGCAGCGAGTTCGGCACCGATTCCCGAATCTCGTCCGTCCGACTCCACTCCCTCGAGTTCGGCCGCATCGGTCGTCGACTCCTCCACAGTCGGTTGCGCCTCTCTCGCAACCGCGTAACCGACGTGTACCTCGGCCGGCGAGAGTTCGGCTCGCCACGCCGTCGCTGGCTTCGCGACTGGCTCATTCTGGAAGTACGACGCGCCGATCGTCACGAACCCCGCTCGCTCGAGCGAAACTGGCAGCGAGTGCCCGCAGGTTCCTCGCCCTGGCTGATCGTTGACCTCCGTATTCTCGCCGACGTCGGCGAGCAACTCCTCCGTTCGATCCGTCCCGCTGCGGCGACAGCGCTCGTACAGGTCACGTGCCCACGAAACGGCGCGTTCTGTTTCGTTGACGAGCAGCCCGTGGATACCGCCACTGTCGTTGTGTACGACGACGTGAACACTCGTTGTACGCTCCGCACCTGGTGTCGGTCGATGCTCGAGTACGCCGAGGGTGTACTCGGGGACGTCGCTGACGTGGACGGCACAGTGGTCGGATTCAGCAAGCACGGCCATCCGTCGTGGAAACTCCGTCCGTAACGTCTCGAAGACGGCCTGGGAGACGACCAACTCCGCTCGGTTCTCACGAGTTACAACGTGTTCGTACAACACCCTGATCGTTCGCGACTCCTCGAGTGTGGGAAGGACCGCTCGAAACGTCGTCGCATCGGCCAGTGCCTCGTGAAACCGATCAGCCGGCCGGTACGGAGTCGGCTCCTCGGCGAGTATCGTTTCAGCCCCGGCTATCGCCGCCGAGGTAATCGTACTCTGTGCGGGCAGTGGCTCCAGCACGGCCCGCGCCTTGAGGATGTCGTCGAAATCCGCCAGAGACGACGTGAGCTGATCACGAGCGATCCGTCCAGTGATCGTCGCCTCGATTCCGTCGTCGGTTCGGGTGACGACTCCGAGCTCCGTGAGTTCGTTGACCGCGCGGTGAACCGTCGACCGGGAGTGGCCAGTTTCGTCGGTAATATCCCTGATGTGAGCCGGCGAGCGACAGAACCGATCGAGCAACTCGAGTCGGCTGATGAGAGTTTCGACCGCATCGCTCGGTTCCGAACCATACATGTAAGTGTGCTATAATGAACTCCGATCATGATATATTTACCGATCTGTCAACTCGTGCCGCTGGAGAGGGGACGCTATCGGTTCACAGAAGTGCAAGGAGGAAGCCCACGACGTTAGTCGTGGGAGGAATCCGACTGGAAGGCGAACCCGTCCGTGAGTTCAGTGGAGAGTCGAATCCGATCGCAGGTGGATACCACAATCCGAAATCGCGCTCGATCACCGACGTCATCATTACGGCGTTGGCCGACTCGTCGCCGGCGACGCCCATTTCCGTCCCTGTACGCCCCACGACATCCAAAACCGCCCTCGAGAGCGCGGACGGACGGCCTTCGGTTGCGTTACGGCCGCGGCTCGAAATACCGTGCCAGCTCCTCGCCGAACTCCTCGAGCAACGCCACGATCTCCTCGCCGACGAGCAGCTCGTAGTCCTCCTCGAGCGCGGTCTGGACGTGGGCCCCGAGGCTGACGTCGAAGAGGCGGTCGCTCTCGAGGAAGGCCCGGGCGGTGGTGAACTCCCGGTCGCGTTCGGCGACGTACCGGTCGCCGTCGAGGAACGGGCCGTAGACGTCGGGGTCGTCGGCGTACGCCTCGTAGAAGCCCTCGGCGTGGCCCCGGACGTGGACCGGCGGCCCCTCGTGGCGTTCGATCACCGGCCGCTCGGCGACGGCGAGCTCGACGAAGAGGACGGCCGTCTCGTCGGCGGCCAGCGTGGCGCGGAAGACGTCGAAGTCACGATCCTCGAGCCCGCGCGTGACGCCCGCGAGCGATTTGCGAAGCTGGGGGTAGAGCTGGTCGTCGACGAGGTCGGGTGCAAAAAAGCGGATCGCGACGGGCGTCGTCCCGCGACGCTCGAGGTGCTCGCGCAGTTCTCCCGGGGTGAGTGGGTCGGCTTCGACCGAGTCGAAGAACCCGACCCGGGGCTCGTCGAGAAACGCGCGGGCGTAGTGCTGAAAGCGGGCGACGCTCTCGGCCGAGCAGACGGCCGCGACGTTGCGCTCGGGGTCGGTCGGATCGATCACCACGAGCGCGTCGTCGAACGTCGCCTGCCCGTGACCTTCGGGATCGAGACGAATCGGCGGCCGCCACTCCGCGGCGGCCTCGAGCAGCGCGAGAAATCCGCCGTACTCGGCGACGAGCAACTCGGTGAGATAGCCGCTGAAGCCGCGCGTCCGGAGGTCGCTCCCGTAGACGCCGATTCCCTTCGTGAACGCCTTCGTCAGCCGAACGTCTGCGGCGAGGTCGGCGTCGAGTCGATCCCTGACGTAGGCGGTGTGAAACGGCGTTCGGTCGACGGCCGAGTGGATGTCCGTCGCCGTCTCGAGTCGAAAACAGGGGACGACGTCGACTGCGAACCCCTCGAACTCGCCTTTCACGTAGGGGTGTTCGGCGTACTCCTCGTGGCCGCCGGGCAGCGTCGCGTGGCCGACCTCGAGGCCGTATCGCTCGAGCGTCTCGCGGTCGAGGTCAGGCGGGAAGCGGACGAAGACGTCGACGTCGCGGTCGCCGCTGATCCAGGTGTCCCGGGCCGTGGAGCCGACCCGCATGACGTCTGCAGCCGGGCACACCTCCTGGGCCGCCGACTCGGCGCGCTCGAGGAGCGTCTCGGCGACCGCCTCGAGTCGCTCGCGTTCTGCTTCGTCTGGATCGATCCGCTCGCGGACCCGCGAGAGAACGGCCTCGAGATTGCCGTCGGCGTCCTCGGCCGCCTCGTCTGCGTCGGTTCCGTCGGCGTCCTCGTCGGTCATCGAGTGTGCGTACTCGAGCGGCGCGTGAAAGCGTGTCGAACTCGCCGAGGGCAAAACGAAAGCCCTATCAAATCCACGCGTCAACTCGAAGATGAGCCGAAGTAGCTCAGATGGTAGAGCACCTCGCTGTTAACGAGGTTGTCCCAGGTTCGAGTCCTGGCTTCGGCGCTGTTTTTCGAGCAATTACTCGCGAGGAGCGGTCGCTCCGAGCGAACCCGGCGAGAAAACCAGCGGAACGAGCCAGACTCGAACACGCGAGTCGCACGCGGCCGAACGAAGTGAGGTCGACCGTCTCGCACCTGTTCGAGTCCTGGCTTCGGCGCTGTTTTTCGAGAATTGCTCGCCCCGAGTGACCTGAATAGAGAGCAATGCGACACGAGCTTGACTCGAGCGTCGTCTGTGCCGCTTCTTCGAGCGAGGCCGTTCGCCTCGAGCGAGTATCCACGAACGTGTATCACGGCCCAAAGGCGAAAGCGTTTTTGAGCACGGATACGGGGTTTCAGGTGATGACTGCCTACACCGCGACGGTGACCGTCCGACTCAAACGCGGCGTCCTCGACCCCGAAGCCGAGACGACCAAACGCTCACTCGAGCGCCTCGGATTCGAACTCGAGGGCCTGCGCTCGACGGATCGGTTCGAGATCGACCTCGAGGCCGAGGACGCCGAGGCGGCCGCGGCGCGCGCGGACGAGATGGCCGAACGACTCCTCGCGAATCCGACCATCCACGACTACGACGTGGAGGTCGACGAGCAGTAGATGACCGTTTCGATCACACTGACCGCGACCGTCGGTCACAACACCGAGGGGTGGAGACTGTGACGGTCGCGATCATCCGCTTCGGCGGCTCGAACTGCGACCGCGACGCCGAGGCCGCCCTCGAGCACCTGGGGATCGACGCTGAGATCGTCTGGCACGAGGACGGCCTGCCGGACGACACGACGGGCATCGTCCTCCCCGGCGGCTTCTCCTACGGCGACTACCTGCGCGCGGGGGCGATGGCCGCCCACTCGCCGATCATGGCCGAGGTGCGCGAGGCCGCCGCCGACGGCGTTCCGGTGCTTGGCATCTGCAACGGCGCGCAGATCGGCTGTGAGTCAGGGCTCACCGAGGGCGCGTTCACCACCAACGAGAGCGCGCGCTTCCAGTGTGAGTCCGTCTACCTGCGCGTCGAGCGCGACGACACCCCCTGGACGGCGGCGTACGAGGAAGGCGACGTGATCGAGGTCCCGATCGCCCACGCCGAGGGTCGCTACGAGGTCGACGACGACCGCCTCGAGGAACTCGAGGCCGACGACCGGATCCTCTTTCGGTACTGCGACGCCGACGGCGAGGTGCGCGAGGGAGTCAACCCCAACGGTTCGAAGCACAACGTCGCGGGCGTCCTCGGCGAGCGCGAGACCGTCGCGGTGTTGATGCCTCACCCCGAACGGGTGACGCTGCCCGACGTCGGTGGGACGGACGGACAGGGCGTCCTCACGGGATTCGAGCGCGCTGTAGACTCAGCCTGAGACGTCAGTCGGTCGCCGAAGCCTGCCGCTCGAGGACGCTTCGGCCGCGGGTTCGACGTTCCCGTTCGACGCCGCCGCCGCTCGCCGTCGACGGTGCTCGAGTCGAAACGGGACGATGAACGTGACGACGATCGGATGGAGCCGCCGTCGTCACGGACGGAGGGATTGGCTGTTGTAGAGCCCCCATCGGCGATCATCTGGCAACGACTGACGCCTCCCCCCGTCGCGGCTACGTTCTACGACCGGTCATATAACGGTTCTGGCTATTTCCCCGAGAGAGGCGGAGTCAGCGCGTCAGTGGCGCGTTGTAGCCCCGTTCGTGTTCCAGTACGGCCTCCCAGGTCGCCTCGCAGTCACACGAGACCTGCTCGAAGACCGTCGGATCGGACCGGAGGTTGAAGTCCTTGATCGCCTTCTGGACGAGGTCGTCACACTCCTTGCAGTTGTGTGGCCCGCGATCGGAGCCGTGGCCGACGGGATCGGAGACGACGATGGCGTCGACGTCGGCGGTCTCGCGGAGGACGTGAGCGACCGACCAGAGCCACGGCGGCCGGTAGCCCCCACGGAAGTAGAGCTCGTCGACCATGGTGTAGCGCTGGACGTTGGTAGGGTTCATCGAGATCGTGTGACAGCCGTCGACCCCGGCACAGCGCTCGATCGAGGAGATCATGTCCTCGACCGCTTCGGACTCGGTGAGGAAGGGCGGCTTCATCAGCAGGTAGGCCTTCACGCCGGCGTCGGCGGCCACGGCCTCTGCACAGGCGGCCTCGAAGTCTGCGAAGTCGAAGTACTTGTTCACGCAGTCCCGGCGAACCCGGTCGGTGGCCGTCTCGAGGCCGATCGCGACGTCGACGGCGAGGCCGTGGTCGGTGAAGACCTCGAGTTTCTCCCGGGCGACGAAATCCGGCAGCGACTCGAGGACCATCCGCTCGCGGTCGGCGAACGTCTCGGCGATCGCTTCGCGAGTGTCGGGGCCGACCTCGCGGTCGTCGAGGAACGAACCCGAGGTATAGATCTTCACGAGCGGGGCGGGCTCGTCCGCATTTTCGGCCTCGTGCTCGAGACAGACGTCGACCTGGTCCAGCAGGGCCTCGTGGCTCACGGAGCCGCCCTCGACCGACTCGGCGACGTAGCCACACATCGTACAGCCGCCGGCGCGGGCCCACCGGCAGCCGCCGGTGTTTAAGATGATCGTCAGACTCTCCCTGACGCCGTCGGGGGTGTTGTCCTCGTCCAGCCAGACGCGGGTCGGCTCGTGCGGGTCGTAGCTGCGCTCCTTTCGCGCGCGGATCTCCCGCATCACCTGGTTGTGGG
This sequence comes from Natronobeatus ordinarius, assembly GCF_024362485.1. Classification (NCBI taxonomy): domain Archaea; kingdom Methanobacteriati; phylum Methanobacteriota; class Halobacteria; order Halobacteriales; family Natrialbaceae; genus Natronobeatus; species Natronobeatus ordinarius. The sequence goes on from NZ_CP101456.1 coordinate 688,295, forward strand.
CGTCCATGCCCTTGCCCTGCTCGTAGACCTCGGGCGTGGGGTGACTCATTACCGGGAGAAGCAGCCAGGGACGTAAAGCGGCTTCGTCTACGACGCCGGGGGCGCTCAGCCGAGGCGGAGCTCTCTGGTCTCGATGTTATCGCACTTCGGACAGACGTGCTGGTACCGGACGCGACTGCCGGTCGTGGTCACCCGCCACCCGCCATCGTCGTTCAGGTAGCCACACGCGCGACAGCGAAGCTCGGAGTCCTCGAACTTCCGTCGGAGACGGTCGAACGGCGACCTGGCTCTTTCGACTGACATGTGGTAGCATACAGCTTGGGTACACATAAAACCTGTGTATGTCCGGAGTGAACGTTCGGCGGACGAGGACGGCGAGGACCGGTCGATGGACCGACCAATACGTTTGAGGTGATCCCCTTCCTATGTAGGGAACATGGACGAGACCGGTACGGAGCGGGGCAACGGGGGAGCCGGCGAGGCGTCGGCCGCGACCGCCGCCCTCGAGCGCATCGTCGATCCAGTCGTCGCCGTCGCCGACGGGACGATCACGTACCTGAACGCCGCCGCGGCCGAGGCGTTCGACGCGCCTGCGGAGGCGAGCGGTCGTTCGCCGGCGGACGTGCTCGGGACGACGTGGGAACGACTCGAGCCGATCGTCGACGAGACGGCCGTCGGCGCGGCTCGAACGGTGTCGCTCGCGGACGACCGGTTCGACGCTCGGCTCCACCGTGGCGTCGACGGCGCGACGATCACGTTCGTTCCCGACGGTCCAGCCCGCGACGACGACGAGATACTCAAGGGGCGTGCGGTAGCCGAGACGCCCGTCGGCGTCGCGATCTCCGATCCCGCCCGCGAGGACAATCCGTTGATCTACGTCAACGACGCCTTCGAGCGGACGACGGGCTACCCGTTCGACGAGGTCGTCGGCCGAAACTGTCGATTCCTGCAGGGGGAGGCCTCCGATCCCGAGACGGTCGACGAGATGCGCGAGGCCATCGACGATGATCGGCCAGTGACCGTCGAACTCGTGAACTACCGCAAGGACGGCACGCCGTTCTGGAACGAGGTCACGCTCGCCCCGATGTACGACGACGACGGGGAAGTCACGAACTACGTCGGCTTCCAGAACGACGTCACCGCCCGCAAGGAGGCTGAACTCGAGGTCGAGCGCCACCGGGACGAACTCGAGTCCGTCCTGGAACGCGTCGAGGGGCTGATCCAGGACGTGACGACCGCCATCGCCGGTGCGGCCTCCCGGTCGGAGCTCGAGGTGGCCGTCTGTGACCGATTCGTCGACGAGCCGACCGTCGAGGGCGTCTGGATCGGCGAGCGAAGTCCCGCCACCGGCGCGCTCGAGCCCCGGGCGAGCGCCGGCGACGTGCCCGAGTCACCCGCCGAGGCCGACGACCACCCGGCCGTCGTCGCGCTCGAAGACGGCGAGCTGACCGTCGGCGCCGTCGGCGACACGGCCGTCGCTGCCGTTCCGCTGTCCTACAGCGGCGTCGAGTACGGCGTGCTGGTCGTCCGGACGACCGACGAAGACGACGTCGACGACCGCGGGGAGGTGATCCTCTCGGCGCTGGCCCGGGCGATCGCCAGCGGCATCAACGCCCGCGAGTCCAGCCGCATGCTCGCGACCGACGCCGTCGTCGCCGTCGACCTCGAGCTCGTCGACCACGACGTCGCACCGGTCGCCCTCTCGGCGGCCGCCGACTGCACACTCGAGTACCGCCGATCCGTTCACCGAACCGGCGGGACGGCGTCGCTGTACTCCGCCACCGGGGCGACGATGGACGACCTCGTGGCGGCCGCTGCCGACCTCGAGGACCTCGATCTGGTGCCGATCGTCGACCGTGGCGATAGTTCCCTGGTCGAACTCTCGGGCGATGACAACGTCGTCGAGTGGCTCTCCGACCGCGGCGCCGTCGCCCGGACGATCCGCGCCGAGGACGGCCGTGCACGGCTCACACTCGAGGTCCCTCGCTCGGCGAACGTTCGCGCGGTCATCGAGGCCGTCGAAGAGCGGTATCCTGAAACCGACGTCGTCTCGTTCCGCCAGCGAGAGCGCGACGGCGAGACTCGCCAGGAGTTCGCCGCCCGCCTCGAGGCGGAGCTCACCGAGCGACAGCTCGCTGCGTTACAGCGGGCGTATCTCGGAGGCTACTTCGAGTGGCCCCGGCCGACGACGGGCGAGGAACTGGCCCAGTCGATGGGCGTCTCCCGGCCGACGTTCCACGAGCACCTGCGAACCGCCGAGGCGAAACTCTGTGGAGCGTTTTTCGACGGCGAGCACGGCGACGAGTGAGAACTATAGTAACCGTTGAACGTCAGTGCACCCCCGGTCACGACCGTTGGCGGGCAGCCTCGCCAACGAGGCCGAGGCTGCCCGCTCGGCTGTGACCGGGGGAAACTCGGTTCAACGAGTACTATACCAGCCCGGCCGATAGACGCCCCGCTGACGGAACCGACGCGGCTCCGCTCCGGTGAAACGCGGCTTACCGAACTGTAGCAAGCGCTTAGGGCGCCGAACGGTGCTGGACGGTCACCCGTGTTTATGTGCGATCTGGTGGTACGCCGGCTCATGTTCGCGACCGCAGCCCCGCTTCAGCTCGCCGACGGCGGCTTCCTGTACTGGGCGATCGTCTTCTTCGTGCTCGCGATCGTCGCGGCCGCGGTCGGCGCGCGCGGCGTCGCGGGAATCTCGATGGAGGTCGCACGCATCTTCGTGCTCGTCTTTCTGATCCTGGCGATCGTCTCGCTGCTACTGTAGCGGCCCGGTGAGGGAGCTTCCGGTTACGCTTTCGCAGGTATTGCCACGAGCGAGCGCCGGTTCGATCGCCGAAGAGCGCTCGGGAACTCACCCTTCGGGATGAAATTCACCGGTGGCGTCGGTAACCTGGTTCGGTTACGTACGGGTGGCAACGACTAACAGGCTGGGCGTGCAATATAACGTACTGCACTTACCATGACAGAACTTGGCGGTTTCCAAGACAGAGTCGCCCGCGTCGACCTGAGCGACGGATCGGTCGCCTACGAGTCGATCGACGACGACGACGCGAAAAAATACATCGGTGCGCGCGGACTGGGCGTAAAGTACGTCTTCGAGCAGGGGCCGGACGTCGACCCGCTCGGACCCGACAACCTGCTCGCGTTCATGAACGGTCCGCTCTCGGGGACACAGGTGACGATGAGCGGGCGCATCGCAGTCTGCACCAAATCGCCGCTCACCGGCACCGTCACCGACAGCCACCAGGGTGGCTGGTCCGGCGCCCGACTGAAGTGGGCCGGCTTCGACGGCCTGCTGTTCGAGGGGCAGGCCGACGACCCCGTCTACGCCTACGTCGAGGACGGCGAGGTGGAGCTGCGAGACGCCTCCCACCTCTGGGGCAAGGGCTTCCACGAGGCCCGTGACACGCTCGAGGAGGAAGTCGACGGCGCCTACGGCAAGAACCTCTCGATCATGGGGATCGGCCCCGGCGGCGAGAACGAGGTTCGCTACGCCAGCATCATCAACGAGGACGACCGCGCCTCGGGCCGTGGCGGGACGGGCGGCGTGATGGGCTCGAAAGGGCTCAAGGCCGTCGTCGTCAAGTCCTCGACGAGGATGCCCCAGCCCGCGGACAAGGAGACGTTCATGGAGGGCCACCAGGCGGCGATGCAGGCCATCCAGGAGTCAGACGTCACCGCGCCGAACGAGGGCGGCCTCTCGGTGTACGGGACGAACGTCCTGATGAACATCACCGAGGAGATGGACGGCCTCCCGACGGGCAACGCCCGCTACACGAGTACGCGGAGTGCGAGCGAAGACAGGGGGATCGACTTCGACGCCGAACGCGTCTCCGGGGAGAACGTCCGCGAGAACATCTTAGTCGACGAACCGACCTGTCACTCCTGTCCCGTGGCGTGTAAGAAGGAAGTCGAGGTCACCTACCGTCACAAGGGCGAGGACATGAACGTCCGGATGGAGAGCTTCGAGTACGAACCCGCGTTCTCGCTCGGGCCGAACTCCATGAACGACGACCGCGACTCGATCGCCGTGATGATCGACCTCTGTAACGACCTCTCGATCGACGCCATCGAGACGGGCAACATGCTCGCGATGGCGATGGAGATGGCAGAAGACGGCAAACTCGAGGAGGGAATCGACTGGGGCGACACCGAGGAGATGATCGAGATGATCAAACGAATCGGCCACCGCGAGGGCGTCGGCGACCTGCTCGCCGAGGGTGCCGACCGCGTCGCCGAGGAGCTCGACGCCCACGAGAACTCGCTGGCCGTCAAGGGCCAGACGATCCCGGCGTACGACCCCCGCTGCATGAAGGGGATGGGCATCGGCTACGCCACCTCGAACCGCGGGGCCTGCCACCTGCGTGGCTACACGCCGGCGGCCGAGATCCTCGGCATCCCCGAGAAGGTCGATCCCTACGAGTGGGAGGGGAAAGGCGAGCTGACCGCCGCCTTCCAGGATCTGCACGCCATCAGCGACTCGTTCGACATCTGCAAGTTCAACGCCTTCGCCGAGGGCATCGAGGAGTACGTCACCCAGTACAACGGGATGACCGGCCTCGAGGTCACCGAGGACGAACTGCTGAAAGCCGGCGAACGGGTCTACAACTTAGAGCGCTACTACAACAACCTCGCCGGCTTCGACGGAAGCGACGACTCGCTGCCAGCGCGCTTCCTCGAGGGCGAGGACGGCATCCCCGGCCAGGGCGCCTCCGAGGGCGAGTACTGCGAACTCGAGGAGATGAAAGCCGAGTACTACGACCACCGCGGCTGGGTCGACGGCGTCGTCCCCGACGAGAAACTCGAGGAACTCGAGATCGAGATCGGCCCCGGCACCGGCGTCAGCGCCGAGGGCGGTGCGGCGGCACCCGGCGACGACTGATCGCCGGCCCGGTTCGGCTGCGACCGCTTTTCGATTATTCGTCCGAGGAGCCCACGCCAGCGAACCGCGAGGCCGCCCACCCGATCACGACGGCGATTCCGGCCGGCGCGGCGACGACGACCAGCAGGATGCCCCCGGCAGTGAGCCGTCCCGAGAGCCCGCCGTCGACGTCGACGACGGGGCTGAGCGCGATGATCGGCACCGAGAGGAGGACGGCTCCGAGCGCGTAGCCCCCGTAGGCGACGGCGTCGCCGATGCTCGGCTGGCGCACGAGGTGAACGGTGACGCCGATCCACGCCAGCAGGCCGAGCAACAGCCCCCACCCGCTCGCGGTGACGAACACCAGCACGAACACACTCACGAGCCCGACGATCAGGCCGGCGACGACGCCCACGACGACGGTGAGCGTGTTGTCGAGCAGGCCATCCGGGTCCAGCAACCCGCCGTCACGCTCGCCGGTCGTGGTGGGCTCCGTCCTCGTGACCCCCCGTTCGAACTCGTCGTCCCGCCGATCGAAGCCGTCGTCGACCTCGCCCCCCGCCGGCCCGTCGAAGTCGGCCCCACAGTGCATGCAGTACGTCGACGTCTGCCCGACGGGCCCGTCACAGTCCGGACAGCGTGGGTCGGCGGGATCGAGGCTCATCGACGGATTCGTTCGAGCCTGACTGTCATAAATCCCGATCCGTCTTCCCGGGATCAACGATCGGCCTCGAGTTTAAATACTGTGACGCGACCAACGCCGGTATGATCGACGACGCGATCCGCGTGCTGGCCGGCGACTGCACCGTCATCACCGACGGCACCGACCGCGAGGAGTACCGTGGCCGCGTGACGACAGTGGTCAAGCCCGACAACACCGTCCTCGTCCACGACGTCGACGGCTACCAGCCCGTCGCGTGGCTCACCCGGGCGGACACCGTCTCGAGCGACCCCGCGGACGGCTTCTCGCTGGTCGCGAAGAAAGGCGAGCAGTGTCTCCGGATCGCAGCCCACGACGAGGACGCCTTCGCTCACTACCCGGCGTCGGCGGCGGGAACGCCCGTCGGTGAGTGTCCCGACTGCGGCGGCGCGCTCGTTCGATCCGCCGACGTTCACTGCGTCGACTGTGGCAACCGGTACGCGATTCCGGCCGACGCGACGATCCTCGACACCCGGTGCTCGTGTGGGCTCCCGCGCATGCGCGTCGAACGCGGCCTCGCCTTCGACGTCTGTATCGATCGCGACTGCGAGTCGCTCGACGACGCCGTCCGCGAGGCGTTCGATCGCGAGTGGACCTGCCCGACCTGCGGTGGCGACCTCCTGATCCTCCGGCGGGGCGGCCTGATCGCCGGCTGTGAACACTACCCAGACTGTGAGACCGGCTTCGTGATCCCAAGCGGCGTCGTCGACGGCGAGTGTGGCTGTGGCCTGCCGACGTTCGAGACGGCGAGCGGACGGCGCTGTCTCGACGCCACGTGTGAACGGCTCCTCGAGTCCGACCCGACGGCACAGAGCCAGACGGGCCCCTGATCGTGAATCCACCGCTCGTTCGTGGCCAGCTGGCGTCGTCGAATCCACAGCCCCTTTGTCGTCGGCGGGGTAGCCACGGGTATGACTCTCGAGGGGCGGTTCGACGACGGCGTCGTCCGGATCGGCGGCGACGCCCGCCAGCGCTACCACGATGCGCGCGGCTACGGCTATCCACTCACGGGCAACGAGATCGCGGTCGCCCCCGTCGAGGCGGCTCACCTGCTGTACCGGGGCGACCTCGAGGCGGTCGTCGACGGCGACGAGCGGCTTGGCTTCCGGGAGTTCGCCGCACGCGAACCCGGCCCGGACTTTGGCGTCGAGTTCCTCGTCTACGCCGACCTGCGCTCGCGCGGCTTCTATCTCACGCCCGCCGCCGAACCGTGGCTCGCCGAGCCGCCCGCGGCCGACTTCGCGGTCTTTCCCCGCGGGAAGGGGCCGGGAGACGGCGAGGTGGCGTACGCCATGCGGGTGATCGGCGAACGGACCGACGTCCCCGCGAGCGAACTCGAGCCGGGCGTCCTCGCGGTCGTCGACGAGGAAAGCGAGATCACGTACTTCGAGATCGGCCAGCCGGAGATCTCCGGGACCTCGAGTGCCGACCTGCCGTCGGCGGTCGACGCCGACCTGCTGGCCGACCGCGTCGTCGTCTGGGAGCCGCCGGCCGACCTCTACGAGCGGGCGTTCTACGGCCAGCCCCTCGAGGGACGGGAGTACGACCGGCCCACCTTGCAGTGTTCGCTGCTCGAGGCGGCCCACCTTGCTGAGGCGGGGGCGATCGACCTCGATCCCGAGACCGTGCTCGAGCGCGGGCGCGAGGTGGAGGGCGACCGGTTCGACCGACGATTGGGCGTCTATACGACCCTGCGCGAGCGCGGCGTCGTCCCCAAGACCGGCTACAAGTTCGGCGCCGACTTCCGGACGTACGCCGACGTCGCGTCGGTCGACGACCTCGGTCACTCCGAACTGCTGATCAGGGTGCTGCCCGCCGAACACGTCTTCGAGCCACGGGACCTCGCCCTCGACGTTCGGCTGGCTCACGGCGTCCGCAAGACGATGGTCTTCGCGCTGGTGGGCGAGGAGGGGATCGAGTGGCGATCGCTCGAGCGACTGACGCCCTGACTCTCGCCATCGGCACGAGGTTTCTTGACCCGCGCGGCCGTACGTCGTCACATGGAAGAGGTGTCACTCGGCGTCCCGAGACCGTTGCTCGAGCGGCTGCCCGACGGCGACGAGGACGCGGCGGCGGACATGCAACAGGCGGTCGCGGGCTGGGAACGGCGACTCAACCGCGCGATCGAACAGGCAGAAGACGACCGCGAGGCTGCGGGATACGTACTCGAGGCGATCGACCGCTTCGAAGCGCGCTTCGAGACGTACGACGAGCTCGTCCCCGAGCTCCGGGCGTGGGGACAGTCGCCGATCTACGCCATCGCCTGGCGAACGCTCTACGCCGACGTTATCAGTCAGCTCTACGAACACGAGGAGCTCGGGGAACACCTCGACCGCGAGCGGAACGCCCGGCTGGTCGAGGACGGCATCCGGCTGCGGGATCTGTAGGCTGGCTGAGGGTGGGCCGTCCGATCCACAATGATTTTACCCACTGGTTCGATACAGTCTTTCGTGGCGACGAACGACGAGCGCGACGCCTCCAGGGCGGGCGTCGACTGGATGACCCGAACGCGGCGTCGCGTCCTCCCGACCGTCCACCGGATCAAAGAACCGTTCGGTGGCTTCGCACAGTGTACGATGCACCCGTCCGAGTACGTCGGAACCGTCGAGCGCGAGCTTCGATCGTTTCGGCCCGACCTCGAGGCCATGTCCTTCGCTCCCGAGCCGATCGCCTCGCTAAAGGTTCACGAGGACGGCCGGAAGTCGGCCGGCAGCTGGGTCCGACGGAACTCTCCGCTCGACGACTGGCAGCTACACGTCACGTTGTTTCAGGACGGTCGAGACGCGGTCGAGGTGTTCGCTCACCGGGAATACTCTTGGCTCCGTCACCCCTACAAGCACTACACGGCCGAAGGCTGGGACACGACGGGCGGCGTAAAGCGGATGCGGTCGTTGCTCTCGGACCACGGCGTCTCCTTCCGGATCGACTGATCGACGGAGACGGAAATCTATTACTCTCGTTTCAGCAATAGCACGGTCATGTCTCGAGTCGAGACGGTCACCGCGTTTACGGACCTCTACCTGCCGACGGTCAACGGCGTCACGTACACCGTCAGTCTCTGGCGCGAGCGCTGGTCGTGCCGCTGGGGGACGATGCCGGTGGTCTATCCGCGGATGGACGGGCACCAGCCAGCCGCCGACGAGTACCCCGTCCGGAGCGTTCCCGCGCCGTTGTACTCGCGGTATCGTCTCGGGCTCCCGACGATCCCGGACGACCTCGAGACGCCGGACCTCGTCCACGTCCACACGCCGTTTACCGTCGGCTACGCGGGGATTCGCTTCGCCAGAAAGCGCGAGATCCCCGTCGTCGCCTCTTACCACACGCTGCTCGACGACCGGGCAGACCAGCACGTCCCGGAGAGTCTCGTCGAGGGCCTCGAGTACACCTGTCGCGCCTACGAACGCTCGTTCTTCGAGCGCGTCGACCACGTCACTGCGCCGACGTCGTTCGCTCGGCGCCACCTCTTAGAGCGCATCGGCGCGGACGTCGACGTCACGGTCGTCTCGAACGGCATCGACGTCGACTTCTTCCGGCCCGTCGATCCGACGACCTTTCGTCGCCTCTACGATCTTCCGTCGGAGCGACCCGTCCTCGGCTACACCGGTCGTCACGGCCCCGAGAAGAACATTTCGGAGGCGATCGACGCCGTCGCCGACCTCGACGTCACGCTCGTCATCGGCGGTGACGGCCCTGTTCGTGACGAGCTCGAGGATCATGCCCGCGAATCCAGTGCGGACGTACGGTTTCTGGGTTTTCTCGAGCGTGAGGACCTCCCCGCCTTCTATTCGGTGCTCGACGCCTTCGTCTTCCCCAGCCCGGTCGAGACCCAGGGACTCGTCGCGCTCGAGGCGACCGCCTGTGGCACGCCCGTCGTTGCCGTCGACGAGGGCGCGCTCACCGACTCCGTCATCGAGGGCGAGACCGGCTACCGGTACGAGGCCGGCGACATCGGGGGCTTTCAGTACGCGATCTGGCGGACGCTCGAGGAGAACGATCGGCTCTCGGACCTCTGTCAGCGCCGACGCGAGATGCTCTCGGTCGACCACTCCCTCGAGCAGCTCGCGCGGATTTACGATCGGCTCGAGCCGTGACTCGTCGAGGATCGGACGTTCAACCGGGGCCACATATAATGCGACCCCAGTGTCAGCCCGAGGGTTCAAATCCTCTCGATTGATAGGTAGTCCCATGGAGTACGCCGTCTCCCTCGAGGGAACGACGCTGGTGACGCTACACGAAGGAACTGACACGACCGCTCGCGACGAGGCCGTCTCCCAGCTCACGGCGAGCCTCGAGGAACTCGAGACCGACGACACGATCACCGACTGGACGGTCACCGATGCCGAGGTGTACGAGCATCCGACGGCCCCGTTCGATCCGTACACGATCACGGTCGCGTTTGCAGTGACCGTCGCCGCCGAGGCCGACGACCCTGGATCGGCGAAAGCACGCGGTCAGCAGGCGATCGACGACGCGCTCGAGTCGGCGGGACTCGACGCCGTCTCCTACACCTCAGCACCGTCGGCGGCGTAGACGAGCGTCGAGACTTATAGGCTCCCGCGACGAGTGTGTAGCTATGGAACTCGACCTGCGATTTTTCGCGACCTTTCGGGAAGCCGTCGGCCAGAAAGAACTCAGCCGCGACGTCGACGACGACGCCACCGTGGGCGACGTCCTCGCGGCGCTCGAGACGGAGTACGACGGACTCGAGGGGCGACTGCTCGATGACGGCTCGATCGCGCCACAGTTGAGCGTGTTGAAAAACGGCCGCGACGTGGTCCACATGGACGACGCCGAGACGGAACTCGAGGAGGGAGATTTGCTCTCGGTGTTTCCGCCGGTGGCGGGCGGCACCAGCTGACCGACGCTCGCCGACCGCGCCTTTTTGCTGTCGGCCCACGACTCTCGAGCCATGACGACGCGCGTCGAACGCTCCTTTCGTGGCATCTCCGAGCGGCTGGCGATTCGGTACCTGCAGAAGCTCGGCGGCGAACAGGTCGCCGACGACGCCGTCGAGGGTGACGGCTGGTCGGCCCGGCTCTCCGCCGAGACCGTTTCCATCGGTCCCTCGCTCACGCTAACCGAGGTGACGGTCGTCTTCGAGGGCGAGGAGGAGCGACTCGAGTCGCTGGTCGAACGGTTCGCCACGAAGGCGATGCGTGCGGGGGGCTGATGGCGGGCGAGCCGATCGACGGGCAGGTGCTGTTGCTCACCGCTGCGAAAGCCAGTGTCCCGCCGGCTCGTCTCCCCGATCTGGTCGAGCTCGCGCAGGTCGACCTCGAGTCGCGACTCGAGACGTATCGCCGTGGCTACGAGTGTGCCTACGAGGACGACGACCGATGTGCCTTCTTCGTCGAGTGGGGCCACTGGGAGGAAATCGGTGATCGGCTGGGCTTTACCGACCGCGAGCGGTCGGCGGTGCGCCGGGCCCACGAGGAACAACTGCTGCGCATCGGCCGCCGCGAAGATCGACTCGAGGAGTTCGAGTCGGCGCTCGAGATTCGCGACCCCGTGTTCGTGGGGATCGACGACGGCTGAGACGAATTGCCGTATCGAGTTACTCGATGGCTGCGCGGACGAAGTCGACTGCGTCCTGGTACCCATCCGGATCGAATGCCTTGATCGCGTCGTCCATACCGGCGTCGGTCGCCAGTCGATTGATCTGCATCGCGTTCGTGACGTTCGGCGAGACCGTCGCACACCGCACCCCCTGTTCGTAGAGGTCGCCCATCAACTCGGCCCAGACCTCGTTCACGTCGGCGGGCCACGCGCCGCCGGCGTTTCGGTTGTCGACGAAGACGGCGGCCGTCTCGTCGTGTTCCAGCAGTCGTCTGAGCTCCGCTACGATCGATTCGGCCTCCGCTACCGAGATGATGAAGTCGTCGTTCCGCCAGAGAACGAGCCCGCCGTCTTTGACGATATGTGTGGTGTCTGGTACCATGGTCGAGTGGCTGGAATTTGCCCGTCCACACAAAAACAGTTTCGCCCGACAGTTCGCGCTGGTGGACCGTGAGGCGGAGCACGGTGACGTCGACTCGGTCTCATACCGATGGTTGTAGTCTCTTACCGACGATCGTCGCCCCACCGGGACGACGATCACCGGTAAACAGTTACAACCGTCAGTATCAACCGGTCGTCGGCAGCGAGACGAAACTCGAGGGCTCGACCACGCTCCCACAGACCGGGCAGCCGTGCTCGAGGATCGCCTCCCGCATCGGTTCGTTGACCTCGATCGCCTGGCCACAGTCCGGACAGGTAAACTCGTATTTGCTCATGATAGATTCGTGTTCGTCAGGTCGTGTCTTAGGTATCGGTCCACTATATACAGGGTGTCTCGGCGATCACGAGTCGATCACCGCCCCGAGCAGTTTTCGCTGGGCTGCCGAGAGGTGCTCGGTGAACGTGGAGGTCGTGATGTCGAGTGCCGTTGCGACTTCGCCTGCGTTCGCCCCCTTCGGGTGATCGAAGTAGCCCATCCGGTGGGCCGTCTCCAGCACTTCACGCTGGCGGTCGGTCAACGCGCTTCGGTCGACGAAGACGAGGCTGTCCGCTGCGTATTCCTCGCGCGAGCGGAGCAACCGTTGCACGTCGAGTCCCGAATAGCGGTCGCGCAACTCTCCGATGATGGTCTGTAACGTCGCCATCTCCGGGGCGTGAAACGTGAGATACAGCCCACCGTCGCGCGCCCGAACGTCGGTGACCGGACAGTCGAACGCCTCGATGCACTCACATGGGCAGCCAACGCCCAGTTCGCGCTCGAACCGGTACGCCGAACTCGAGCCGTAGCGAAACACCTCCGTCAACCCCTCGTCGACGTCGACGTCGGTGAGTTCCTCCGCTGACGCTCCGATGAACTCCTCCGTCACCGTCCGCTCATCCGCTGGCGAGACGCTCTTGCTGACCGAGTGGCTCGCCATCTCCGCCTCCGCCGAGAACTGCGCGACAGGGCAGACGCTCGCGGCGTCGATTCGCACCTCCGCTCGGATTCCCGTCGCCATCGGTGCCTAGCCGTTACGTTTCGTCCGCTAAAGACGTCCCCCTCTATATGATGGGGGATGAAGGTGGGGCGTCCGTGACGAGGTCGGCCGACGCTCGTCCCGTACCCGCACTCGTCCCGGGCGCTCGAGTCGCACCTCCCGGGGCGTGGATTTCGACGCTACATATAATGCCCCCTCTATTTTGAGGGATTCATTTGGTGGCCATCCAGCGGCAACCAGTATCCGTCAACGTATGTCCGCCACGAACCAGGATCTGAATCAACGGCCGTCGAAGCGACGTGGGCTGGTGTCCCGGGACGCACCCGATGCCGAGTCCGTCCTCGAGGCCCTCGCCGACGACGCCTCTCGCGACATTCTCGAGGCGACGACGGAGGACTCCCTGAGCGCCACCGAAATCTCCACGCGCTGTGATATCCCTCTCTCGACTACCTACCGAAAACTCGAGCGACTGACCGACGCCCAGCTCGTCGAAGAACGGATTCGGATCAGCGCCGACGGCCAGCACGCCGCCGTCTACCAGAAGTGTTTCGAGGACGTCTCCGTGACCGTCACGACGGAGGGTGAGCCCGAAGTCGAGGTCACTCGGTCGCATCCGACGTCGACCCCCTGACCGTCTGCGCTGTTGCCGTCCTGTCCGTGGCGTGGGCCGTCACCGGTTCGACTCGAGAAACCCGACTAACGCGTCGGTCACCCGATCCGGTCTGTCGACCTGCACCCAGTGGCTCGCGTCCGGCACTCGTTCGATCCGGACGGTTTCGACGTAGCGCTCGAGTCCCTCCACCTGTTCGATCGAGAGCGCGACGTCCCGTTCGCCCCACACCACTAGCGTCGGCGGTTCGATCGGGGTGACGGGATCGGTGATGGCGGGCCCGACGACCGGAACCCGCGCGAGCAGCTCGCCCGGCATCGAGTCTCTGAACAGCGCCCGGTAGTAGTTGATCGCCGACTCGAGCGCCCCCGGCCGGCGGAACGCGGCCTTGTAGCGTTCGATTTCCGCCGGCGTGAACGCGTTCGGCTCGACGGCTCCCTCGCCGAACAGCGTCTCGAACGCCGCGAAGTCACGACTCGCGAACAGCCGCTCGGGCAGCCACGGAATCTGGAACGCGAGGACGTACCACGAGCGCCGGGCCTGCTCGAGGGAGCATTCGCGGACGTACTTGGCCGGGTGTGGCGCGTTCATGACCGTGAGCGACGTCACCCGCTCGGGGTGCGCCCCGGCGAGTTCCCAGGCCACGACGCCGCCCCAGTCGTGGCCGACGACGTGGGCCTGATCGGCCCCGAACGCGTCGAGCAGGCCGACGACGTCCCCGACCAGCGCCGGGAGGCGGTAAGCGGCGACGCCGTGGGGTTTCTCCGAGCGGTTGTAGCCGCGCATGTCGGGGGCGACGACGCGGTAGCCGGCGTCGACCAGGGCGGGGATCTGGTGACGCCAGGAGTACCAGTACTCGGGAAAGCCGTGTAAGAGGACGACGAGGTCGCCGGCTTCGGGACCGGCGACGACGCAGTGGAGTCGAATTCCGTTGGCGACGACGTCGCGGTGGCTCACGAGCTCGCCGGCTCGAGTGCTCACCGCCAACCACCGCCGGGGGTCGTTCGTTCGGGGTCGTCCATACGGGTCGTCTTCGTGGTCCGGACGCGAAATACCTATGCCGGGCCGACCGAAAGTCGCCGTCGAACCGTGTTCCCCGGTCGTGCTCGTCTCGTGAGGTCTCCATCGGCAACCGGCTCGAGGGTCGAACCGTGACGGTTCCGCTCGAGTACCTCGTCGTCGTCTTCCTCGCCGGCCTGGTGACGGCGCTCTCGACCGGACTCGGGGCGCTGCCGTTCTTCCTGACCGACGAGGTGAGCGACCGCTGGCTCGTCGGGCTCTGGGGGCTGGCCGCCGGCATCATCCTCTCGGCGTCGCTGTTCGGGCTGCTCCCCGAGGCGCTCGAGGCGGGTTCGCCGATCCACGTCGTCGCGGGGCTGCTCGTCGGCGTCGGCCTCGTGGTCGTCGCCGACCGCGTCGTCGGTGCTCACGACTTCGAGCCGCGGACGCTCGCGCGGGCGGACTTCGATAAACTCGTCCTGATCGTCGGCGTGCTCACGATCCACAGCGTCCCGGAAGGCGTCGCCGTCGGCGTCGCGTTCGCCGAGCTCGGCCTCGAGGGCGACCTCGTGCTCGCGGGCATCGCGGTGCCCGCACTCGCCGTCTTCGTCTCGCTCGCCGTCGCGATCGTGAACGTCCCCGAGGGGCTGGCGATCGCCATCCCGATGCGAACGTACGGCATCGGCCGCTGGCAGACCGTCGGCTGGGCGGTGTTCTCCGGCCTTCCCCAGCCGATCGGCGCCGTACTCGCCTACTACTTCGTCACGGTCGCCTCCGGCGTCCTCCCGTTCGGCTTCGGCCTCGCCGCCGGCGCGATGATCTACCTCGTCGCTCGCGACATGCTTCCCGAGGCGGCGGCTCGCGGGCGACACCTCCCCGGCCGCGGCCGACGCGAGCTCCTCGTGGGGTTCGTCGTCGGCCTCGGCTCGATGCTCCCGTTGCTCGTGGTGTTCGGGTAGGTACCCCGTTTAGCGGGGTAGGCCCCTCGAGTGGGTCCGAACCGATCAGTCGTCGGCCGTCGCCGCGTCGCCGTCTTCGGCCTGCGCTTTCGTCCAGGAGAGCTTGCCGCCGGCGGCCAGGATGGCGCGTTCGCGCTCGGAGGCGAAGAGCTCGGCGGTGAACTCCCAGTCGTCGTTGACCCGGACGGTGAACGCCTCGGCGCCGCTCTCGACGCCCTCGCGGACGTCGTCGACGATCTCGAGGTCGTCACCCTGCTCGAGGTTCTCGTAGGTCTCTTCGTCGATCGTCAGCGGAATCAGCCCGAAGTTGAAGAGGTTGGCGCGGTGGATACGCGCGAAGCTCTGGGCGAAGACGCCCTGGATGCCCAGATACATGGGACAGAGCGCCGCGTGTTCGCGCGAGGAGCCCTGGCCGTAGTTCTCGCCGGCCACCAGAAATCCGCCGTCGGCCTCGAGGGCGCGCTCGGCGAACGTCTCGTCGACCCGACTGAGGGTAAACTCTGAGAGTTTGGGGACGTTCGACCGGTACATCAGGATGTCCTGGGTCGCGGGGATGATGTGGTCGGTCGTGATGTTGTCGTCCATCTTCAACAGCGCCTCGCCTGCGAGGTCGCTGTCTAGGGGGTCTTTCAGTGGCACGTCGCCGATGTTCGGGCCCTTGACGAGTTCGTCGTCGACGGCCTCCTCCGGGGTGATGAGGTCGGCTTTGGAGGCGTCGTACTCGTCGGGGAGTTCGACGCCGGGATCCTCGAGGTCGTCGAGCTCGTCGGCCAGGTTGCGGGGGTCGACGATCTCGCCGGCGAGCGCCGCGGCGGCGGCGACCTCGGGCGAGCAGAGGTAGACGTTGTCGTCCTCGATGCCGGAGCGACCCTCGAAGTTGCGGTTGAACGTCCGCAGGGAGACGGAGTCGGAGGCGGGGACGTGACCGATGCCGATGCAGGCGCCGCAGGTCGCCTCGGAGAAGTTGACGCCGGCGGCCATCAGCTCGGCGACCCAGCCCTCGCGCGCGAGGAGCTCTGAGGCCTGCTTCGAGCCGGGGGCGACGATCATCTCGGTCGTCTTCGCCATCTCGCGGCCCTCGAGCATCTTCGCGGCGGGGAGGATGTCCTCGTAGGCGCCGTTGGTACAGGAGCCGACGATCACCTGGTCGACGGACTCGCCGGCGACCTCGCGGACGGGAACGACGTTGTCGGGCATCGAGGGCGTCGAGATCAGCGGCTCGAGCTCCCCGAGGTCGACGACGATCTGGTCGTCGTACTCGGCGTCGTCGTCGGGCTGGAGCTCGACGTACTCGTCGGCGCGTCCCAGTCGCTCGAGGTAATCGCGGGTCCGCTCGTCGGTCGGGAAGATCGACGTCGTCGCGCCGAGTTCGGTCCCCATGTTGGTGATCGTCATCCGCTCGGGGGCGGTGAGCGACTCGACGCCGGGGCCAGTGTACTCGAAGATCTTGCCGACGCCGCCTTTGACCGTCAGCCGGCGTAGCATCTCGAGGACGACGTCCTTGGCCGTCGCCCACTCGGGGAGTTCGCCCTCGAGTCGGACCTCGACGATTTTCGGCATCTCGATGTAGTAGGGAGCGCCGCCCATGGCGACGGTGACGTCGATGCCGCCGGCGCCGATGGCGAGCTGGCCGAGCCCGCCTGGCGTGGGTGTGTGCGAGTCAGACCCGAGCAGCGTCTTCCCGGGGGCGGCGAAGTTCTCCCGGTGGACGTTGTGACAGATCCCGTTCCCGGGTCGGGAGAAGTACGCACCGTACGTGCCAGCTGCAGAGCGGAGGAACCGGTGATCGTCCGTGTTCTTGAAGTCGAACTGGTAGGTCTGATGGTCACAGTACTGGGCGGCGACCTCGGTCTGGACCTCGTCCAGTCCCATCGCCTCGAACTGGAGCCAGACCATCGTCCCGGTCGTGTCCTGTGTGAGCACCTGGTCGATCTCGATCCCGATCTCTTCGCCGGTTTCGAGTTCACCTTCGACGAGGTGATCGTCGAGGATCTTCTCGGTGAGGGTCTGTCCCATAACGGGTTACACTCGGCTTCCCGAACTGATAAAACCACTGCGTACCACGGTCCATGCTGTCAGTGTTCAGGAGGTGGTAGGCGTCGAAACCGTCGCTAGCAGTGTCTGGATAGTGTGTATGGATTGCCGTTCCGATGTGTCGACACAACCGCAGCACGATCGCAGTTGCGCCGGAACTGGCTACAGCGGTCCGTCTCAACCGTCGGAACCGCGGTCGTCCGGTTCGAAGCTACCGCGTCCCGTCCAGCGCGACGAACAGGGCGTCCGCACGGCTCGTCGTTTGGTACTTCCGCCAGCGGCCGTCCTTTCGGCGGACGACCAGCCCGGCGTCGGTCAGCTGCGTGAGGGCGTGACTGACCGCGCTGTCGCTGACGTCGAGCAACGGTGTGAGTTCACAGACGGACAGTTCTCCATCGGCCGCTGCGAGCAGCCGCACGATCCGGTACCGCGTGTCGTCGGCGAGCGCCGAGAGTACCTCGACGTCTTCCTCGAGTGTGGGCTCGACCGAGTCCTCGAGCGCTTCGAGTTCCGCGAGCCGTCGCTCGAGGTCGCCGTCCCGGCACTCGCCCCACTCGTCGGCCAGGTAGCGACGGAGTCTGTCTCTCGATTCTGCCATCGAGTAGACGGTGAGACGTGGCTCGTAAAGAACTAGTCGAACGTCTGCGTTGCCTGTTATCGCGCGAACACGACGCCGATCGCCGACTCCCCGTCGGAAGCCCATTTCGTCTACTCCGGTCGAGGGCCGTCCTCGAGGCGGCCGGGCCGTGACGCTCGGAGCCACCGACGAGCGAACGCGAGGTCAGAACGGGTGTTGACGTTCCAGAACGCACGATCACCGCCGGGGAGCCGGCGGGCCGATACCGCGTGGACGTCGAGGTGGTCGAAGAGCGCGCCGACCCGGCACCCCTGAGCGTCGCCGACGGCGTCGATCGCATCCTCGAGCGCGTCGACCCGATAGGTGCCACACAGCGGCTGTCGCCGGCCGTCGACCCGCGGAACGACGACGTCGACGGGGCGGGCTTCGAGTCGAGCCAGCACCGACGACAGCGTCGCCGTCGTCACGAGCGGGACGTCACAGCCGACGACGATCGCCACGTCGTCGTCGACCACGGCACACGCCGTCTCGAGCCCGGCGACGGGGCCGCTGTCAGGAACTCGGTCGATCGCGAACCGAACTCCCTCGCCGGTCGACAGCGCCGTTTCGAACGCCGGACGTTGTCCTTCGCGACAGTTCACGACGACGGCGTCGGTGATCGGCTCGAGTGCGCCCACGACGTGTCGAATCATAGGTGAGCCAGCGACGGGTGCAAGCGCCTTGTCGCCGGGACCGAATCGGCGTGAGGTGCCACCGGCGACGACGATTCCGGTTGTCACGGCTCGATCACCGTCTCAGTCCGCCTCTCCGTCGCCCTCGGAGAAGTCGAGGCCACCGGAGACCGTCGACCCGGCCGGAGATTCAGCGTCGCTCGTCGGGTCGACGTCCTCGAGATTGCCGGTGGTCGTCGGGTCGCCGGTGGTCGTCGGGTCGCCGGTGGTCGTCGGGTCGCCGGTCGGTCGCTCGGCCGGGGAGTCACTCGAGCCGCCGACGGGTTCTTCTGATTCGAGGCCGATCTCACCTGGCTCGACGCCGGCGGCGGACGCCCGGCCAACCGCGCCGACGCGGTTTGCCACGGCATCGACGAGATTCGACAGCGGCTCCGCCGCAGGACCGCCGCCGAGGACGGCCGGCGGGCCGTCGGCGTCGTTTCGCGTCCGGATCTCGGGGTCCATCGGAACCTCGGCGAGCAGGGGCACGTCGTACTCCTCGGCGACCTCGCTCCCGCCGCCGCTGCCGAAGAGGTCGTGGATCCCGCCGCAGTCAGGGCAGTGAAAGCCGCTCATGTTCTCGACGAGCCCGAGGATGGGAACGTCGTGATCGGAGAAGATCCGCAGCCCCTTGCGAACGTCGTCGAGCGCGACGTCTTCGGGCGTGGTCACGATGAGCGCGCCGGCCACCGGCACCGTCTGGAGCAGCGTCAGCTGGGCGTCACCGGTCCCCGGTGGAAGATCGACGACCAGGTAGTCGAGCCGCCCCCACTCGACGTCCTCCAGCAGTTCGACGATCAGCTTGTCGATCATCGGCCCGCGGAGCATTGCGGGATCGTGTTTCTCCTCGTCGGGGACGAGAAACGCCATGCTCATCATCGTCACGTCGTAGGCTACCGGCGGGACGAGCGTCGCGTCGTCGGTGACGCCCGGCTCAGCCTCGATGCCGACCATCCGCGGGACGTTCGGACCGTAGATGTCGGCGTCGAACAACCCGACGCGAGCGCCCGCGTCGGCGAGGCCAGCAGCGAGGTTGGTCGCGACGGTCGTCTTCCCGACGCCGCCTTTGCCCGAGGAGACGGCGATCACGTTCCTGACGCCCGGAATGGGGCTCCCCGGGTCGCGATCCGGGAGCGTCACGGAGAGCCGCGCCTCGAGTCCCAGCTCGTCGGCGGCCTCGCGGATCTGCCGTCCCATCGCCATCTCGTCGGGGGCGTACGGCGCGGCGAACTCGAGGGTGAGCTCCGCGACGCCGTCGGCCACGCGGAGCTCGTCGATCAGCCCGAGCGAGACGATGTCGGCGTCGAGCGCTGGATCCTCGATCTCGCCCAGTCGGTCGCGAAGCTCGGCTTCGGTGGCCGTCATCGCGGGCCGCCCCCGTTCGCGCCGTTCGTCGGTTGATGCACCGTCGCGTCGTCCGTGGTCGCAAGTTCGATCGTGCTCATAATTTGAAGGCGAGTTCGCCCTTGCAGTCGCTGCAGTACTCGGCCATGTGGCCCTCGGCGCCCGGCAGTTCGCCGTCGGGGAGCTGGGCTTTCATGTTCTCGACGGTCGCGGTGCTGGTGAACTCCTCCCCGCAGCCCCGACAGGCGAAGGGCTCGTCCTCGTGGACGACCGTCCAGGCCTCCCCGCCGGTTCGCTCCGGCAGCAAGCCGAGGTCGAGTCCCGGCTCCATCGTGATCGCGCTCTCGGGACAGCCGGTCTCACAGAGCCCGCAGTTGACACAGCGCTCGTGACTGAACTCGAGGCAGCCGTCCTCGTTGCGGATCGCGTCGACGGGACAGAGGTTCGAGCACGTCGGGGTCAGCCCACAGGCGTCGCTGACGGTCATCACGCCAAAGTTCTCGAGCCCCCGAATCCGGTCGCGGTCGGGCTCGACGTGGTCGAGGATCGCTCGGACGCTCTCGAGTGCCCACGTACTGTTCCCGTAGGCGGACCGTTCGTCGGCCTCGATCGCCCGACCCGTGGCCTCGTGGGCGCCGGGTGGGACGGGCGTCGGAGACAGGCCGTCGACGAACGTCGAGAGCGACGACCCAAAGCCTGCGGGGTCGTCGGGGTCGGGGGCGAGGAAGGCCACCCGTTCGCCGAGGCCGAGGTCCGTCGTCGCCCGGTTCAGCCGGTCGACGAACTCGGCCTTGGGATCCGGTCCCGAGTGCTGGCAGTCACAGCCACAGCCGAGAATCGTCACCCCATCGGCGCCCGCTGCGAGCGCGTGGAGCACGTGGGCCTCGCCGACGGTGTCCGTGCAGTCGACCGCGACGGGGAGGATCGGCGGGTAGGCGACGTCGGCCCGGCCGCTTGCGGCGAGCCGGCCGTAGCGTCTGAGCGCCGTCGCCGCCCGCTTCGAACAGACGAACGCCACGACCTGGGTGTCGATCGCCGGGCCCGACCGGTCGAGGAGACCGCCACTCGGCTCCGCGGCGACGAGCGCCTCCACCTCGCGGGCGAGTCGCTCGTTCGTGCGTTCGGGCAGTTCGACGGCGCCCGTCGGACAGGTGCTCGTACACGCCCCGCAGGTCTGGCAGGCCGCCAGATCGAAGGCGACCTCGTCGGGGGCCGGCCGGGAGACGGCGTCGTGCGGACAGGCTTCGACACAGGCCGTACACCCCTGCTGGCCGGAGTCGCCGGCCGCACAGATCCCGACGTCGTACTCGAGGCCCGAGGCGAGGTCGGCGTCGAACAGCGCGGTTACGGCCGCGACGGTCTCGAGCCCGCTTCCCGTGTGATAGCCCGTCTTCCCGCCGGGGGCGGGCGTCTCGGCACCCGGGTGGACGACCTGGTCGACGGTGATCGTCTGCCGGGTTCCCCGAAGATCGATCGCGTTCGTCGGACAGACCTCGACCCACTCGCCGTCCGGCGCGTCGGGCGCGACGTCCACCGGCGTCCGCGTCACCGCGTCCTCGGGGCCGGCCTCGACGCAGCGCAGGCAGTCGATGCAGTCGTCGGTCACCCGCGCCTCGAGGGTCAGTTCGAACCCACCCAGCGAGCCCGAAACGTCGACGACGCGGCCGCGCTCGAGGCGAACCCCCGCGAGATCGACGTCGATGTCGTCGAACTCCTCGCCGTCGGCGAGCAGGGTCACGTCGGCCGAGGTGGCGAGCGTGGACGCGAGGTCGGCGTCGCCGACGACGGCCACCGACCGGCCGACGGTCGCGTCGACCGCCGGCTCGTCGGCTCCGCCGTGGTCGAGGCTCGCCCGGGCCGCGTTCACGAGCCGGGCGGTCTTCTCCGTCGCTGCGCGCTCGTCGTGGACCCAGCCCGCCCCCTCGCGCTGATCGACGAAGTGAATAGTCACATCGGTCTCGGCCTCGATCCGCTCGAGGCTCGCCTGGCCGGCGGCGGCCGGACAGGTGACGAGCAGCTCCTCGAGGTCGCGCGCCTCGACGACCTCTCGAATATCGTCGACGGTTTCGGCGCCACACAGCAGGTCGGAGCTCGCCGCCACCTCGACGCCGTCGATTCGGTCGCGGACGGTCTCGAGGTCGAGCGCACACGTGCCGGCGCAGTCACAGACGAACGCACCGACGCTCGCGTCGTCGGTCATGGCTCTTCCCGTCTGAGTCGTGGTTCGGCGTCGCTCCGGCGAGCGACGCGGTCGATTCGGTCGTGGACGGGTTCGCGTCCGCCTCGTTCAGCTGTCGTGAAACTCGTCATAGCGTGAAGATCTATCGTGAATTATCGGTCGATCGTTACGCCTTCTTCCTCGAGCGCCGTCACGTGGAGGTCGAGGACGGCCTCGGTCAGCGCGAAGAGCCCGCGGTAGAACGCCGGGGGATCGTCCCGTTCGGCCGCGTCGTGGAACTCGGGGAGCCAGTCGCCGACGTGAGTCTCGACGAACGCGAGCTGGCGCGTCCGATCGCCCTGGGCACACAGCTCGGCGAGAAAGGCGAGTTCGTACCCCGCGTGGTCGACGAGGTGGTCGTCGACCGCGAGCTCGAATCCTGCTTCGAGGTAGAAGGCCTCGACCGCCGGCGAACTCGGGCCGTTGAGCACGCCGTCGACGTACAGCGACTCGTACGGCGGCGGCGTCGACTCCCCGCGGCTGACGCCGTGGAACAGCCGCGTGAACGCCGCCCGGAGTTGCTCGAGGTCGGTCTCGGCCGCCAGAACGGCGTCGACGGCCGTGGCGAGGTTGTCGGGCAGCTCTGGGTCGGTCGCGACGGCGCTACACAGCGACTCGAGCGACTCGAGAAGCTCGTCGTCGGGGGCCTCGAGGTAGGCCCGGCCGAGGGTCCGGTAGACCGGTGCCAGGAGCGGGCCGAGTTCCGAGGGCGTCGCGTCGTCGATCGTCGACGCAGCGGCGGACGGTCGGCCTGAACGGTTCGAATCGTGCATGCTGAACGGTCGTCGTATCCATATCGGCCAGGACTAATACGTTTCTCGGTATCGGTGCACTGCGAGGTGGCGGGTGGGTTCAGCCGGGGATGATGACCTGGAAGGCGATCGGGATGACCGCCCCGAGGACCATCGCCAAGAGCAGCGCCGCCATGACACCGACGCCGATCGCGGCCGTCCGGTTGTCGCGTGGCTTCCCGAGGAACCAGCCGAGCAGGGTGACGTACAGCGGCACGAGGACGATTCCGAAGATCACCCACAGTCCCATGCTCATGCCTCGGTCACCTCCGCGTCGGATTCCGCGGCCTCGTCGGGGGCCGGGCTGGCGTGCTCGAGTTCGACGATCGGGATGATCTTCGTGGCGACGAGGAAGATCAACACGGCCACGGCGATCGTTCCGAACGCCATGGTGAACTCAGGAATCGTCGGCCAGTAGCTGTTCTCGGGGAACATGCCCGCGAGCGGGTCGCGCGTCGGGTAGAGCAGCCCCTCGACGACGAAGACGATCTTCTTCAGCAAGATTGCGCTCGTCACGAGGAACGCGGCGACCGCCGAGGCCGCGACGCTGTAGAGCGATGGGCGAAGCGCCTGGGCGACGAGATACGCCAGCGCGACGAGCAGGCCGCCGACGGCCAGCCAGAACGGCACTGCCATGCGGCCGGCGACGAGCGACTGGGTGAGCGCGCCGGTCTCGGCGGGTGCGGCGGGGTACGAGCCGGTAACGAGGCTCTGGAGCAGGAACCACAGCGTCACCAGCACGAGCGCGATCAGCGCCTTGTTCAGGCCGCGGAAGATCTCGTCGCCGATGACGTCGTCCCAGCCGTAGGCCCACCGGAAGGCAGCGGCGGTGATGACCACGGCGGCGATGGCCGAGGTCATCGACTCCGCGAACATCGCGGGGCCGTGGGAGGCGCCGAACCAGCCGGGGTGCATCCCCATCGTGGCGAACAGCCACGGGACCACGCCGCCGCTCATCAGCGGGACGAGTAGCAGGATGCCGATCGCCATCCACCACGCCATCTGCGCGCTCTTCTCGCGCTCGCTGGGGCGGTAGCCGATCAGCAACAGTTTGTACAGCGGGTTCAGCGCCGACGGCAGCGTCCCGCGCTGCAGACAGTCGTGCAGGTCGGTCCGCAGCGTGATGATGAGGTACGTTCCCGCCATGATGAAGTAGAGGAACGTCGCCGTCATGTCCCAGGTCAGCGGCGAGGTCTGGACCGTCGTCGGCCAGTTGGTGATCATCACCCAGAGCGTGTCCGGGCGGCCGATGTCGAACAGGATGTTCGTCGCCGCCATCGGCAGCGCGATCAGCGTCAGGATCTCGGCGATTCGGGCGATCGGCAGGTACTCCTCGAAGTCGAAGAGACGAACCGCAGCCGAGATCGCCACGCCGCCGTGGGCGATGCCGATCCACCAGATGAACGTCCCGATGTACAGCCCCCACGGGACGCCACCCTGGGTCCCCCAGCCGCGCAGGCCGGTGACGGCCATCCCGAAGCGCAGCTGGCTGACGTAGGCGACCGCCGTCGCCAGCGAGAGGATCGCCGTGACAGCCAGCGCGACGTAGAACTTACTCGAGGTCCGCCGCAGCGGCTCGGTCAGCCGCTCGACGTCGGCGTCGATCGCGCTCACTGGACCTCACCACCGTCGGCGACGAGGTACGCAGCGTCGCGCTCGCGTTCGGCCTCGATCGCCTCGTCGGTGTCTTTGTACTCGTTTTCCATCCCGCGGGCGGCGTTGCTCGGTTTGTCGCCGAGGTAGACGACGTTCGGCTCGTTGCCGGAGTTCTCGAGCATCTTCCAGCGCTGTTTGGCACCTTTCTCCTCGAGGTACTGGCGCGGCTTGCTCTGTGGGTCTTCCATGTCGCCGAAGTGGATCACGTTGATCGGACAGACCTCCTCGCAGGCGGTCGTCCCGGCCAGCTCGTCGTCGCCCGAGTCCTGGCGGTGGACACAGAAGGTACACTTGCCCATCGTGCCGACCTTGTGGTTGCCGCCACCCATCTTCGTCCCGCGTGGCTCCTGGGCCGCCTGGAGCCGCGGATTCTCCCAGGCACCGCCGGAGCCGTCGAGATCGGCGTCGAGTTCCTCGAGATTCTGGCGGACCTCCCGGGCGAGTTCGTCGTCAGCGGCGAAACCGTACTGTCCCTCTTCGGGGTCGCGCCACTGGAAGAAGTTGACGCCGTAGGGACAGCCGACCTCACAGTACCGACAGCCGATACACGTGCTGTAATCGGTGAGGACGATGCCGTCCTCTTCGCGCTTGAACCGCGCGTTCGTCGGGCAGACGTCCGCACAGGAGGGCTCCGAACAGTGGTGACACGGGTTCGGGGTGAAGCCCTGCTCGACGTCGGGGAACTCCCCTTCCTCGTAGCGGAAGACGTTCATCCAGAACGCGCCGCGCGGGGTGTCGTTCTCGGTCTTGCAGGCGACCATGCAGGCGCGACAGCCCTGACAGCGCTCGACGTCGATGACCATGCCCATCTGGCTCATGCACCATCACCCCCGGCGGGCTCGACGTTCACACGGATGTGGAACGACTGGTCGGCCGACCAGGAACAGTAGCCTTCCGTCGAGTCGAACAGGTCGTTGGGGTTCGCCCCCTCGTCGAGTGCTTTCACGTTCGGGTGTTTGGTGTGGGTGTCGTTTCCGTAGGGAATCGCGATCGTTCCCGGTTTGATTCCCTCGAGTACCATCAGGTCGCCCTCGAGTTCGTACGTGTCGCCGGTGACCGCGTTGTGACTCTCGATACGGACGCGGTCGCCGTCGGAAACGCCGATCTCCGCCGCGTCCCGCGGATTCATCCGGACGTGGTTCTTCGGCGCGAGTTCGTTGAGCAGCGCGTTCTGTGCGGTCCGGGACTGCTTGTGTTCGATCTGTTTGTAGTCGAACAGGGTGAGGTCGTACTCCTCCGGGGAGTTCCACATCGTGGGCTCGCGCCACTGTGCGAAGCCGGTGATGTCCTGGATGTACGGGAACTGATCGACAGCGTCGTCGCCGTACTCCGCCTCGAAGCCCTCGCGGACGTTCCGTCCGAGGAGTTCGAACGACTCGAGGTAGAACTGCCACTTGAAGCCAAAGAGACTGTACTCGGTCCGGTGGACGTCCTCGTCGAGGTGCTCGGAGACCGGCATGAGCGCCCAGTAGCGCTCGGTAAGCGGTCGTTCGACGCTCTGTGGGCCGTCGCGGTACTCCTCGCCGTAGCGGGGCGAGCGGTCGAGACACGCCTCGACGGTGAGGTCGTCGACGCTCTCGAAGGCGTCCGCGTCCTCGAGTTCGAACGCGTCGTTGACGAACTCGACGTAGCTGTCGCCGGCACCGAGCGCGTCGGCGAGCTCCTTGAAGATGTCACCCTCGTCGCGGCACTCCCACAGCTGTGGGATCGGGGCCGTCCGCGTCGAACTCGTGTAGTGGGTGTTGCTCATCCCGCCTTTGGCGTTCTCGTTCTTGTCGACGGTCGTCGTCGGCAACACGTAGTCGGCGGTGTACGCTGCCGTGTCGCTCATGAAGGGATCGACCGCGATGACCGTCCCGTACTGGGAGTAGCCCTCCCTGGATCGCTCCCTGTTGGGGGCACCCGCGAGCGGGTTCGCGTAACAGACGACGCAGGCCATCTCCGACGGATCGTGCGGGAGGTTGTACTCGTCGGGGTTGTTGAGGACGTGTGGAACCCTGGCGTACGCCCCGTTGGCGTCCGGGTGAAAGTACGTGCCCTCGAGGTCCGGGCCGTCCGGTTCCCAGGAGAGCGCCTCCTCGGGGTCGAACGCCTGCGCGCGGACGTGTTCTCTGTTGGAGGGGTCCGGCGCGTTGAAGTAGCCCGTTCGGCTGGCGCCGACCGTCTCGACTGCACCGACGAGAAACAGCGGCATCATCCCCGCCTGCATCGCGGTCGGGCCGAGTTCCTGCTGGCTGACGTGGTACAGCGACATCGAGACCGGCCGGTAGGGTACCTGCCGTCGTTCGCCGTCGACGTCGACCGTCGTGGTCGCGCCGATGCGTGCCTTCTCGCCCCACTTTCGGGCGACCCGCCGGATCTGCTGGGCGGGGAGGTCGGTGATCTCGGCCGCCCACTCCGGCGTGTAGTCGGCGACGTGCTCTTCGAACAGTTCGAAGGCGGGACGGACCGCGTCGCCGTCGACCTCGAGGTCCTCGTCGACCCGGAGCGCGGCGGTGCCGACCGCCGTCGGATCGTGGGGGTCCTCGGGCAGCGTCTCCTCGTGGGGCACGATCTCGCCAGCCTCCTCGTCGTAGACGAGTTCGCCTTCGGTCCAGAGCACCGATTCGACGGGGTCTTCGGCGTCGTCGGCGCGGGCGATCTGGCCTTCGTTCTCGCCTTCCGTGTAGACCAGACACGGGGCGTTGGTGGTGTTCGTGAGGAACCACTCGTCGACGTAGCCCTCCTCGAGCAACACGTTGCTCATCGCGAGGAAGAAGGCCAGGTCGGTGCCGGGTTCGATCGGCATCCACTCGTCACACCACTGGCCCGCACCGCGGCGCTGGGGGTCGAGCACGGCGACCTCCATGCCGTCTTCGTACCCCTCGGCCATCTCCCTCGAGTACGTGGTGTTGCAGAGGTGTGGCCCACCTGCCTGCGTGGCGTTCCAGCCCCAGTTCAGGAAAAAGTCGGTGTTGTCGAAGTCGGGTTCGGGCGAGGAGAACCCAGCACCCATGCGGCTGAGTGCCATCTTGTTGCCCGTGGCACAGACGTTGCCGTGCCCACGGACGTTGACCCCCTCGCCGTAGGTCTCCTCGAGCGCGGCGACCCAGCCGTCCATGTGCCACTCCGCACCTTTCACGCGCCCGATCTGGAAGTGGACGCGGCGGGGGTCGTCCTCGAGCATCGGTCCGAGCTCGGCTGCGATCTCCTCGGCGGCCTGTTCCCAGGAGATCGGCTCGAATTCGCCTTCCTCGCCCTTCTCGCCGCCGACGCGCTTGAGCGGCTGTTTGATCCGGTACGGATCGTAGAGGTCGGCGACCGTCGACGCACCCTTCGGACAGATGCCGTCGATCACCTCGTCGTTCGGTTCGGGTCGCAGCTGGACGACGCGGTCGTTCACGACCGTCGCTCGCATCGTACAGTCCTGCTTGCCGATCCAGCAGGCCGTCGACACCTCCTCGACGTCGAACTCGAGTGACTGGCCGGCGCTTCCCGTCTGGCTGAAGTACTGCGCGCCGCCGACGCCGACGCCGGTCGCGGCCGCGGCGAGCGCGAACGACTTCAACACCGTGCGCCTCGAGACGCCCTCGTCTGTCTCTTTCTCGGTGACGTCCAGACTCATGGTGTCGACCACCACCAGTCGATCGCCCCCTGTGAGTGGCTCTCGTACATCAACTGCACGTATTACGATATTACAATATTAAGGTTTTGACTGTGCGGCCCCGGATGTCGTCGAAAAAAGAATCGTTCGGGATCGAGACTGGACCAGCGACTCACGGCAGCGTCAGGTCCGATGACTCACCGAGTCCAGCGTCCAATCGGGGGAAAAGTCGTTTTACACGCCGTCTCGTCTGACGGTGAGTGTGTGATCAGAAACCGGGAACCGGCGCGTCGACGCCGTGTCTGTCCCTGACGGTCTGAATGAGCCGCTCTGCGAGCGGGGTCGGCTCGTAGTATCGCCACCGTCCCTCTTTCGTCCGGGAGACGAGCCCGTCCTTTCGAAGCTGCGACAGCGACTGGCTGATGCTGCTCTGTCCGACCTCGAGGTACGGCTCGAGTTCACAGACGCAGACCGGCTTCTCGGCTGCGTCGAGGATCAGCAGAATCCGATACCGGGTTTCGCTGCCCAGTGTAGAGAAGATCTCGATCTCCTCGTCGACCGATCGGTCCGACAGCTCATCGACCTGCTCCTCGGAGAGGACGAATGAACAGTCGGCGGGACCGGTCGATCGTTCGTCGCTATCACTCATCGTCTCATATGATGGGACAGGAAACCATAAACCAACCGGACTGGGCGGTCCCGTCGCCGATTCCAGGGGGCTTGCGATTCAACGATTCAATTATTCTACCGAATCGATACGAACTGTCGTACGCCAGCTCCAGCGCAGTCGCAGCCGGTCCGCGAGCACGCCGATAACTCGGTCCAGCAATCCGTCCGAACCGATGGTGGTCCCGAAGCCGGGCTCACCGTCGTCGCGTCGTCAGTTCTCGGTCAGCAGCCGGCGCAGCACGAGGTGGAGGACGCCGCCGTTCTCGATGTAGCGGACGGCCGCGGGCGTGCCGACCTGTGCGGTGACGTCGAACTCGGTCGTCTCGCCGGCTTCGTCCTCGGCGACGACGGTGAGTTCGTCGTTGGGCTCGAGGCCGTCCTCTAAGCCCTGGATCTCGAAGTACTCAGAGCCGTCGAGGCCGAGCTCTTCCCAGCCGTCGCCCTCCGAAAACTGCAGGGGGAGGACGCCCATGCCGATGAGGTTGTCACGGTAGATCCGCTCGTAGCTCTTGCCGATGGTCGCGCGGATGCCGAGCAGATCGGTCCCTTTCGCGGCCCAGTCGCGACTCGAGCCGGTCCCGAGTTCCTCGCCGGCCATGACCACGAGCGGGGTGTCCTCCTCGCGGTAGCGCTCGGAGGCTTCGAAGACGGTGGTCTCCTCGTCGGTCGGGTGGTGGATGGTGTAGCCACCCTCGACGCCGTCGAGCATCTCGTTCTCGATGCGGACGTTCGCGAAGGTGCCACGCATCATGACCTCGTGGTTGCCACGGCGCGAGCCGTAGGTGTTGAACTCGTACGGTTCGACCCCACGTTCACTGAGCCACTGGCCGGCGGGCAGCTCCTCGCTGAACGGCCCGGCCGGGCTGATGTGGTCGGTGGTGACGGTGTCGCCGAGGGTGAGCAGACAGCGCGCGTTGGCGATGTCCTCGACACCCGGTTCCTCGAGCGGGAAGTCCTGGAAGAACGGCGGCTCGCGGATGTAGGTCGACTCGCCGTCCCACTCGTAGACGTCGCCTTCGGGGGCATCGAGGGCCTCCCAGCGCTCGTCGCCCTCGTAGACGCTCGCGTACTTCTCCTCGAACAGCTCGGGCGAGACGCTGTCGTAGATGGTCTCTTTGATCTCCTCGGCGTCCGGCCAGACGTCCTCGAGGTAGACCTCCTCGCCCTCGTCGTTCGTGCCGATGGGTTCGTTCTCGAGGTCGATGTCCATCCGCCCGGCGAGGCCGTAGGCCACCACGAGCGGCGGGCTGGCGAGGTAGTTCGCGCGGATCTTCGGGTGGATGCGCGCCTCGAAGTTGCGGTTGCCCGAGAGGACGCTCGTCGTCCAGAGGCCGTGCTCGTCGATGGCCTCCTCGATCGGCGCCTGGAGCGGGCCGGCGTTCCCGATACAGGTCGTACAGCCGTAGCCGACGACGTGGTAACCCAGCTCCTCGAGATCCTCGAGCAGGTCGGCCTGCTTCAGGTACTCGGTGACGACCTTGCTGCCGGGGGCCAGTGAGGTCTTGACGTACTCGGGCACCTCGAGGCCGGCCTCGGCGGCGTTGCGCGCGAGCAGGCCCGCGGCGACCATCACCGAGGGGTTCGAGGTGTTCGTACAGCTCGTGATGGCGCTGACGAGGACGTCGCCGTGGCCGATCTCGACCTCGGTGCCGTCCTCGAGCGTGACGGGGACCTTCTCGTCGAGGTCCGGGACCTCCTTCGAGACCAGCCCACCGTCGCCCTCGGCGGCTCCCGAGTCGATGACGCCCTGCTCTTCGAGCAGCGTCGGGAAGTGCTCGTCTAAGTCGCCCATCGGGATGCGGGCGTGGGGCTTTTTGTGCCCCGCGAGGCTGGGTTCGACCTCGCCGAGATCGAACTCGACGACCTCGGTGAACTCGGGGTCGTGCTCGCCGAAGAGGCCCTGGGCCTCGAGGTACTCTTTCACCAACTCGATGTGCTCTTCGTCACGACCCGTGAGCTCGAGGTAGTCGAGCGTGGCGTCGTCGACCGGGAAGATGCTGATGGTCGAGCCCTGCTCGGGGGCCATGTTCGAGATGGTCGCGCGGTCGGCGACCGAGAGCTGGGAGACGCCGGGGCCGAAGAACTCGACGAACTTGTCGACGACGCCGACCTGGCGCAGCTTCTCGGTGATGTGGAGCACGAGGTCGGTCGCGGTCGCGCCCTCGGGCAGTTCGCCCGTGAGCTTGACGCCGACGACCTCGGGTAGGGTCATCGTGATTGGCTGGCCGAGCAGCGCGGCCTCGGCCTCGATGCCGCCGACACCCCAGCCGACGACGCCGATGCCGTTGATCATCGGCGTGTGGCTGTCCGTGCCGACGAGCGTGTCGGGCAGCAGCCACTGCTCGCCGTCGACCTCGCGGTCGTCGACGACGCGGCCCAGGTACTCGAGGTTGACCTGGTGGACGATACCGGTCCCTGGGGGCACGACGTTGAAGTCCTCGAACGCCTGCTCGGCCCACTTGATCGCCCGATAGCGCTCCTCGTTGCGCTCGTACTCGAGCTCGACGTTCTTCTCGTAGGCGTCCTCGGAGCCGAAGTAGTCGACCTGGACGCTGTGGTCGATCACGAGGTCACACGGCACCTCGGGTTCGACGATCGAGGGATCCTCGCCGGCGCGGTCGGCCGCCGACCGCAGCGCCGCGAGGTCGACGACCGCGGGCACGCCGGTTAAGTCCTGCAGAACGACGCGGCTGGGCTGGAACGGCACCTCGACGTCCGGGACGTCGGGCTCCCAGGAGGCGGCGTTTTTCACGTCGTCCGCGGAGACGTTCTCGCCGTCGACGTTTCGCAACACGGACTCGAGCAGGATCCGGATGCTCACCGGCAGTTTCTCGAGGTCACACAGTCCCTGTTCCTCGAGCACGGTGAGGTCCGCCATCTTGTACGTGGACCCGTCGTACTCGAGTTCGCGAACGGCACCGAACGGATCGGGTTCTACCATACGAATTCGTAGTCAGAGGCGGTATTTCAATGATGTGCAATAGATCTCTCCGGCAAGTTTTCCGTATTTATTAATGGCCGTTTCGGTCGCCTATTTTAGAGGCGAACGAGCCGGGAGCGGGGAAATCACCAGCGGGTGGTCGCCTCGAGGGCGTAACGAGGTATGTAACCGAATGGACAATCGACGCCGACGACCGAGAGCTCGAGGGGCAGTTCTCGCAATATTTGGATCCCGTCCCAAACTCGTCTAGAGTTCGCCTCTGGTAGCGTCAACTGACACCTCCAGTGTGATGGCTGTTTTGGCTGACCGCTCGAGCAGTTCGTCGGCGAACGCCGCGAATTGTTCGGGATCGGCATACTGCACCAGAGTCAACCAGAGGAGCGACTTTAATCCTGCTTCTGACCACCGAACCCACTGATTCTTACATCGCTTCGAAACTTCACCCATGGCTTGTTCGACAACATTGAACGTCCACGGAACCTGCTGTTGTTCAAGCGCGAGTTCTGCGAACGTCACGGTTGCTTTCGCCCATTCCTGGAGGTACGCCGCAGCTTTTAGCGAGTCTTGACGGCCTAATCGTCAGACTTCTTTCCGGAGGTTCTCGAGCGTCTGGTCGATCCGCTCGCGGGTCGCCAAACGCTCATTCTTCGGCGCACGGAGTGCGACCGAGTTCTTCAGATGAAACAGATCGTTCGTGACTCCGGAGACGATTGCTTCCAGCTCAGCGAGCGCGAACTCATCGTATTTCTAGAGACTATACCTGAGAAGAGATTTATTAGTACCCTCATATATCTAATTAATTCCATAATTTTTATATTGGTATATTGCACAGTATATCTTGCATGTCTTTCACGACATTAGAAGAACGAGGTGATGCATGGCAACCAAGCAGACCATATCTTGTGTATTTATACCCGAATTCACAATCAGTAAATAGTTCGATAAATGATGAAATATTATATGGTGGCGATCTGAGCGATAATGAAGGTATCTACGGACTATGTGAATCGATGTACTCGGACGGTGTTATCGATTTTTATCGTATCCAAAGATATAATGACACTCTTAATATAAGCGATAATACACTTGATAACTTTTCCACTGCCTTCAAAAATTGGCTTGAAGTTAGTGATTATATAGACTGGAGAGGAACTCACTTAGCAGTTTCCAGTAATAACATTGGGGGGCGAGCACAGAGTCCAAGCAATCTCTCACATACAACCGGATTCGTTGACGCGAAGCGTGGTGTCATGGGAGTATATAGTAATGAAAACGGGACTGCTCAGGTAGCGGTCCACGAGGTGTTACATACTATTATTAACCGAGGTATTGATGAAATCGAGGACATGGTAGAAAACGATACTGACCACGACCTCGGACACTTATATATGATTGGACATGAAGAAGGAGCAAGCAGTCCGTTACTTGGAACATACGGTTCCGAGCATTGGAGCACAGGAGACTGTAATTCTGATATAGCCTCAACAGAGGAAGCTTGGACAAAAATGAATAGTTGCGAGCACACCGGAGTTGAAGTTACTGCTGACCACGAGTACGATGACTAAAACAAAGAAAACATACCAAGTAGATAGACGTGCCATTTTAAAGAAAACTGCTGTGCTGAGCGGGGCGGTCGTAGTGGGTTCCACCACCGCTGCAGCATCAGAAAGAAAAGCCGGCCTTATTGAGATTGGAACTCAATACTCTATTAACTCTTCAACTAAATTTCCACCTGAAACAATAGCCATATGTGATGTCAATAAATATCGACTGCAAAACGGAATTGTAAAACTTTATACAGATGTAATTGGACAAGATGAAATTGATGTAATCAAATCCAACCAAACCGTAACATATAGTGGAGCCTTCCAGTCCCTAAGTGATCCAATTGAGTATGAACGACGAAATTACCTCAATATTAATCTAGCTAAAAATTTACGTCCAGATGTAGCGATTGAATTGACTGAGCCACATCAGGAAGAGTCCATTATTGTCGAAAATATGAATGATGGTTCAATCATAGTCAAAACAGATGATTCCGAAGAACCAGTTAGAGCAGGAGAAGAGATGGTGCAGCAATTCTCCAGCCGTCCTGTGACAGCAATCACACATGAGGTTACTGGAGAACTAGTTGACACTGAATTAGATGTACCTACCCATAAACTTGCTCGTAAAACCACAGTTAGGAACGAAGAAATAGATGTTAGCCGAGAAGTGCGTGTCAGATACTATAGTGATTTGGTATTTAAAATGGAATAGGACTCAGCAGATCAAATGGGTAGCCGTGGTGAATCACCATACAGCGGTTGATTACACTGTCTGATGGCACCCTTGATCTTGTAGACGATACACATCAGGACAATTTCACTGAACTCTCGATACCAGAAGCGCGCACGTACGGCGTCGCCGAGCGTGCGCTTGGTCACCGAGAAGACGGTTTCAGACGGGGTTCTTTGGTCGTAGAGAGCCTCATCGATCCGCGCGTTGAGTGGTCTGCGTCACTTCTGAATCTTGGCTACGTCGGTACGCTATTCGACTCCCGCGACTCGAGTGACTGCTTCCGAAACGAGTATTCAAAACTAACCTCGATCACCCATGCGCGTGATCGATAGGCCGGAACTCACGATGCTTGATCAGGAGTCTCACGCTTTTTCCCTCAGCTTGTCGCGTAATCGTTGCCAGTCGTAGCCTCAGTTGATCACATCAGAGAGCTCACAACCCCGTTCCAGTAGCCGCTGAATCGTTGTCTTCGAGATCTGGATAGCCTTCGAACGCATTGAGATGGTGAGTTCTGTTCTCGGCAGCCGAGCTTTGTTGTTGGCTGGTCGTTGCTGGCGGCAGATCGCTGCCGACTCGACGGCGTTCCATTCACGACCGGTGTCCCAATTCAGGGACAGCTACCGGAAGAACCGGTCGTTGAGCGGTTGGTTCGCTGGCACAGCTCTGCGGACGCCAAGTGCTGCCCAAGCTGCGCGGGGCACCATCTCGCAGAACTCTGTGAACGGCCACCTCCAGAGGCGGTGCCCCCTCCCTCGACGGGGCGCCGCCAGTTGCATACATTCTCCAAGCAGACACTTTCACTCAAACCCGATGTGATCGACTGATTCTATGTCACCTCTACTTCTTTTCAATCAATTATATATTCTTCATGATTTTCGTATGTCAACTCTATTTTTTCCCCAGCACCAATTTCATCACAATCAGTATGGAGAATATAGAGTTCACCTTCGGCTATTTCTACCCCGAGAGCGGTTCCGGTGCCGGCTCCAGGACCACGGGCACAAGTCAAAACTGTCCAATCATATTCCTCAACCATTCCGTCAAATTTAGCGGTAATTCTGTATTCACTTCCGACATCTGCTATGCTTGGAATTTCAAGCCCTGTCTTTGAGGGAACTTCGTACTTGTTTTCAATAAGTTCTTCTCCACTAGATTTCTGTTCAACAAACACTTCTACAACTATCTCATCATCTGTGGTGTTCTCAATGAATATCGGATCTTGTCTTGATTCATCATAGGTGTCTTCTTCGCCATTCTGTGGCTCAGTATCTATATCATCATTTTCATCTTCTCCACTGGTGTCATTATCGTTGTGCATATCATCTTCGGTGCTTTGATTTCTGTCAAGACAGCCAATCATGGGCGTGAAGAGCGCTATCCCTGTCCCAGTAATAACTTTTCGTCGGTTCATACCTATGATAAAGGCCGAGAATATAAATACTTTTCATCTGGCAAAATAGACTCTTCATTCGGCTGTGGTGAATCGCCATACAGTGGTTGATTTCACTGTGTGACGGCACGCTTGATGTTGTAGACGACACACATCAGGACGATTTCACGGAACTCACGATACCAGCTTCGCGCACGCACGGCATCGCCGAGCGTGAGCTTGATTACCGAGAAGACGGTTTCAGACAGCGCTCGCTGGCCGTAGAGAGTCTCATCGATCCGCGCATTGTGCGCGTGATCGATGGGGCGAAACTCACGATGCTTGATCAACGGTCTCACGCCTTCTTCCCTCAATTTGTCGCGTAATCGTTGCCAGTCGTAGCCTTTGTCTGCGACGAGGCTGTGCAACTCGCCCGCGTTGCGGCGGGCGAGTTGCCAGCCGATCTGCGTGTCGTGGCGTTTCCTCGTCGTGCAGTGAACGTCGAGGACAGCCTGTGAGGCTGTATCGACGAGAGCGGTGGTTTTGAGCGTCTGGACGCGGTAATTCGTCCGACGGCAGTAGTGTTTGCTTGCGTTTTCGCGGTCGAAAAATGTCGCGTCCATCGCCGCATGACCGGATGGGTCGTGCAGCTGCGTCCCAAAATCGCAGAGCGATTTTGTGGGCTGCACAAAAGCTGGAGTGGTCTGCGTCACTTCTGAATCTTGGCTACGTCGGTACGCTATTCGACTCCCGCGACTCGAGCGACTGCTTCCGAAACGAGTATTCAAAACTAACCTCGATCACTCGCGCTTTTGTGAACGCCGACAGGCGCAGCAGCACTCGCCAGACGGCCGTCTTGATCCTGTCAAACGCCTCTACTAGCGTGGAATGATGCGGGAGATCGGCCGCGTTGAGTCCTATCTTGGCCAAAATTTGGCCCGCGTGCCGAGTTATTAGTTCTGAATGTCAGTCCGACGCCGCGGAGTCGACGCCCTCGAGGCGGTCGAACGCCTCCGCCGTGAGCTCGCCGGTCTCCTCGAGGATCTCGGCCCACGCCTCGTTGTCGGGGGCGATGCCGAGCAGGTGGGCGATCTTCATGATCGAGAGGTGGTAGACGCGCTGGCGGCCCGGTTTCTCCTCCCAGACGATCACGTTACAGGGGAAGAGGCCGCCGATGCGCAGCGTCTCCTCGAGCGCGCGGTTCGCGATCGCCGGGTTGCAGGCGCCGAGGACGTAGTAGGGGTCGCGGTCGGCGTCGACCTTCTCGTTGAGCAACTCCGAGGGGGAGAACTCGACGGGGATGCCGAAGCCGACGTCGGTACACACCCCGCGGACGTGCTCGATCGCCTCCTCGTGGTCCATCTCGAGGATCGCTTCTTTCTCGCCGTACTCCTCGGGGTCGAGTTCGCTCGGATCGATCATCCCTTGTTGTTCCTCGCCCAGGGCAAAAACTGCTCTCACTCATCGTTCGTTCGCGGCGACGCGCCGACCGCCTGACGGGTGGCTCAGAGCGGAACCGGAAACCACTCGAGGTGGCTCAACAGCCCTGTCGGATCGAACAGCGGGTCGTGGAGGACGAGCCAGTCGAGCAGGACGAGGCCGGCGCCGTGGGCGATGACCGACGGGAGAATCGAGTTCGACTTGTAGTCGACGGCGCCGAAGAGGACGTCGGTCGGCCCCGAGAGGAGGAACTCGATGGGCGGTTTGCCCATGTGGTGGAACATGTAGACGACAGGGCTGATGAAGACGGCCTTGAAGCCGAGGTCGCTGACGCCGACGCAGAGCAGCCCCCGGTAGTAGGTTTCGGCAGCCAGCGCGAGGAAAAACAGCTTCACCGCGTGGGGAACGAACGCCGCCGGATCGGTCGACGTCTCCCAGATCGGGTAAAACCCCCTGATCGTCGGCAGGGTCGAGCCGACGAGGTAGAAGGGGAGGACGAACAGCGAGAGCAAGATCGCGTTGCGAATCGCGACCCGATTGATCCGCCAGCCGATGCGCTTGCCGTGGGTCAGCGCCAGCGCGAGCGGCCCAGCGAAGAGAAACAGTCCGTCGAAGACGATCCGGTTGTCGAGACCGGAGCGAACCAGGTTGGTCCACAGAATCGTCAACAGCGCGCCGGCGAGCAACGACCGCTGCACCCAGGTGAGCGCCCCGAGGCGCTCACGGAACCAGCGAACGCCCGAACGGACGTCTGCCGTTGCCACGGCTCCTTACTCGTCTGCGGTCGGAACGGGGCCGGTTCCGATCACGTCGCGAACGTGGGATTCGAACTCCTGGCGGCGCTCGAAGTAGGTCTCTTCGACTTCCTCGAGCACGGCCGACAGCTCCTGCGGACCGTCGGGCGTTCGGACGACGCTGTCGCCCTCGAGTCGGTCCACCTCGCTTTTCTCTTTCGGCCAGGTCAGCCGCGACGTCACGCGAGCGAGCGGTGCGCCCTCGACCGATCGCTGTTCGCCCAGCGTAACGGGGTGTTCCTCGGAGTCCTCCTCGTCGCTCATGACAGGTCGTTTGCGAGCGGGTCGATTCAAGCTTTCGTTTGCTCTCACCGTCGAATACGTCTCCGTTTTCTAGTAGGTGTCTGACGTATCGTTTTGTGGATTGGGCACGAAGGTGGCTCCATGACCA
This sequence comes from Natronobeatus ordinarius, assembly GCF_024362485.1. Taxonomy (NCBI): domain Archaea; kingdom Methanobacteriati; phylum Methanobacteriota; class Halobacteria; order Halobacteriales; family Natrialbaceae; genus Natronobeatus; species Natronobeatus ordinarius. Next base: position 726,204 of record NZ_CP101456.1, read on the forward strand.
GCCTGACGGAGGTCTACGAAGGGAACGCGAGGGAGGTGTCGAGCCTCCGGCGGCTGTACGCAGGGACGGGACTCGTCCTCACTGGAGCGGTACTGGCCGTCCTGGCCGTCCTCGTTGCGACCACCGACTTCTTCGTCGCTGAGACGCTCACCGCCCGCGAGTATGGCGGCATCGTCGGTGGCCTCGCCGCGCCCGTCGTGCTCGTTGGCGTGTTCGTGGTGTTGCCAGCGAGCCGTCGCATCCAGGCAGCGGCGGCGATCAGTGCCAGTATCTGCCTGGTTGGGGTCGCCCTCTTCTGGTACGCCTACCCCACCCACTGGGACGGCTACGGGCAGGACCTCACGCTGTTCGTCTCCGCCGTCTACCTGCTCGGCTTTTTCAGCGCCATCGGGACGTTGTTCACCGCCGTCGTGAACTTCAAGACGCGCAACGACCCCGGCGGTGCACTCGAGATGAACGTCACCCGTAAGGGCGAAACGAAGATCGTCGAGGTCGAGGGTTCGAGCGGACTCGGCGGTGTCGGCTTCCTCGGGGCGACCCCCGACGGCGAGGTCGAAACCCAGACGAACGCCCCCGGCGCCTCGACGGCGACCACGTCACAGTCGCCGTCACCGCCGACCGCCACCTCGCGTTCGCCAGCGGGAACGGCGGCGGGAACGGCGTCGCCGACCAGTGACGGCGGCTCGGTGGACGCTGAGCTCCGCTCGCCCCTGGACGGAACCGACGGTCGCGACGCTGAGATCGTCGACCCGCCGTCCGGCCCGGGAGAGCCGACCGACCGATACTGTGGCAACTGCGCGCACTTCGAGTACGTTCGCTCGTCGTCGGGAATGACGCCGTACTGTTCGCACGACGGGGCGGCCATGGACGACATGGACGCCTGCGACGAGTGGACGCCGAACCACGAGTGACGCTGGCTTCCTCGCCGTGACGGCGACCGCGGTCAGGCCGACGGCCTCGAGCTGTGGGAACTCGTCGCGTTGTAAGCCACCTGCGCTTGGCCAACCTGTAACGACTCGTTAGTCGGTCCGGTCTCTCGATCGATGGAGAATCGCCGGGCCCATCCCTTCGAACCCTGCCAGTGGGAAATACTACCATTCACTGGATAATAATAATTATTTATAATCATGTTTATACTCGGCGATGACCATCGAACTGCTATGGTCGAATTCGGCGCGCTTTCGCTCGTCCCACCGCTTCTCGCGATCCTCCTCGCGATCGTCACTCGACGACCGATTCTCTCGCTATTTCTCGGCATCTGGGCGGGTGGTGTCATCGTCACGGGCAGTATCGGCATCGATCAGACGTTCAACTGGATCGCGGGCTCGATCGCGGACGTCTTCCACGCCCAGATCCTCATCTTCACGCTCTTGCTCGGCTCGGGCGTCGCGCTCATCTGGCGACTCGGCGGTGCGATCGCCGTCCGCGACTGGGCCGTCGAGCGACTGCAGAGCCAGCGAAAGACCGGCGTCGCCACCTGGGTGCTCGGAATCGTCCTCTTTTTCGACGACTACGCCAACACGGCCATCGTCGGCTCGACGATGCGTGAGATCTCCGATCGCTTCCGCATCTCCCGCGAGAAGCTCTCCTACATCGTCGACTCGACGGCCGCACCCGTGGCGACGATCGCTATCTCGAGCTGGGTCGCCTTCCAGCTCTCGATGGTTCGGGAGGGGTTCGACGTCGTCGAGGAGGCCGAGGGGGTCGATGCGCCGAGCGTCTTCGCGACCTACCTCCAGTCGATTCCGTACAACGCCTACGCGCTGCTCGCGGTCGTGATGGTCGGGCTCGTCGTGCTCACCCGGCGCGATTACGGCGAGATGCTCGACGCCGAACACCGCGCGTGGTCGACCGGCAAGGTCAACCGCGACGACGCGACGCCGCTCCAGGAAGTCGAGGCGGACCTCGGCGATCCCATCGACGAGCGACCGATGTTGCGGACGTTCTTCGCGCCGATCGTCGTCCTGATCGCCGTCACCATCGCGAGCGCCTTCTACACCGGCTATCTCGCCGCCGGACTCGAGTCCCCCGCTGAGCTGTTCGCCCTCTCGCTGGGCGAGTTCGCCGAGGGGGTGGCGGGTGAGGCCGACTGGGCGGCCGCGCTCGTCTGGGGCTCGTTCGCGATGGTCGCGACGGCGATCGCCATCGGGGTCGGCTACGGGCTGTTCGACGTCGGCGACGGCGTCGAGTCCACCCTCGACGGCTTCCGGCTGATGCTCACGGCCGTCACGATCCTCGTGCTCGCGTGGTCGATCAGCGCCGTCGCCTCGGACATGGGCACCGGCGAGTACGTCGCCGGGCTCGCCGAGGGCGTGCTCTCGCCCGCGCTGTTCCCCGTCGTCGTCCTCTTTACGGCCGCGTTCATCGCCTTCACCATGGGCTCGTCCTGGGCCACGATGGGGATCGTGACGCCGATCGCGATCCCCGTGGCGTTCGAACTCACCGGCGACTTCGCGCTCGCACCCGTCGTCGTCGGCGCCGTCTTCTCGGGGGCGATCTTCGGCGACCACACCTCACCGATCTCCGATACGACCGTGCTCTCCTCGACGTTCACCGGCGCGGACCTCATCGATCACGTCCGCACGCAGTTTTACTACGCCACGACGGTGATCGCTGTCGTCACCGTCTGTTATCTGCTGTACGGCTACCTCGGCGTGCCCCCCGTCGTCTTCCTCCCGCTCGGGGTCGTCCTGCTCGTGGGCCTCGTCTACGGTCTCTCCGAACTCGACGCCCGCCGGAAGGGCGTCGACCCGATCGCCTCCCGCGAGGACGTCGAGTTCATCCCGGAACCCGAACGCGATCCAGGTGCACCCGAGAGTACCGACTGAGGCGACTCGACTCGCGGTCGACCACCGCCTTCGCCACGCTTTTGCCGCCTGCTGGTGATGACTCGAGTATGGACGGAACGCTCGACCACGTCATGCTGCGCGTCGAAGACCTCGAGGAGTCACTCGAGTGGTACGGTGAGCACCTCGCCTACGAGGAGAAAGACCGCTACGAGGGCGACGGCTTCACCATCGTCTACCTCGGCCCCGAGGAGATGGGCGAGGAGGCGGCCTTTCTCGAGCTCACGCACAACGAGGGCGAGACCACCGAGATGGGCGACGCCTGGGGCCACATCGCCGTGCGCGTCCCCGAAGGCGAACTCGAGGACCACTACGAGCAACTGATGGACGGCGGCGTCGAGGACTACCGCGACCCCGAGTCCTGTGGCGGCCGCTACGCGTTCGTCAAGGATCCCGACGGCCACGAGATCGAGTTAGTCCAGCGTGACCCCGACCTCCCGACGTGGTCGCTCGACCACACCATGATCCGCGTCGAGGACGCCGACGAGGCGCTCGGCTTCTGGACCCGCAAGTTCGAGTACCAGGAGGTCGGCCGCTGGGAGGCCGACACGTTCGCGAACTACTTCGTCGAACCCGAGGGCGCCGCCGACGAGGCGATGACCGTCGAACTCACCTACAACTACGACGGCCGGAGCTACGAGCTGGGCGACGCCTGGGGCCACCTCTGCGTGCGCGTCGACGACCTCGAGGAAGACTGGGAGCAGCTGCTCGTCCGTGAGGCCGAGGAGTACCGCGACCCCGAGAGCAACGACGACATGTACGCGTTCACCAAAGACCAGGACGGCCACGAGATCGAACTCTTAGAGCGCGACCTCGAGGCCGACTCGCTGTTCCCGTTCTGACCGCGTCGGCCGACGTCGGCCGTCCGCCGACAGCTTCCATCACGCCTCGTCGTCCCGTTCTGATCGCGTCGTTATCCTGTTCTATCACGCGTCGTCGTCCCGTTCTATCACGTGTCGTCATCCTGTCTCTCACGTGCTGTCGTCCCGTTCTGTCACGCGTCGTCATCCTGTCTCTCACGTGCTGTCGTCCCGTTCTGTCACGCGTCGTCCGCTCGAGTGTCGAGGAACGTCCGCGTCCGTGCGGCGACTGCAGATCGGAAGGCGCGTGCGTCCACCCGCCCGTCGCCGTGGACGTGGTGGTGTGCCTCGCGGAGGACGAACTCGAGGGTGCGTTCGTAGAGCGTGTCGACCGTCACGGGCTGGCCTCGCTCTTCGAGAGTGGAAGCGACCGTTTCGAAGCGACTGTCGGTCGCGTACCTCCCGGCCAGTTCGTCGGCCGAGGCGTCGACTGGCGCGGGCTGTGTCGCCGACTGGTCGGGATGGAGCAGTTTGGCGCGTCCGCCCCGTTTGTTCCGGACGACGACGCCTTCGGCGGGTCCGTCGTACCACGCCGACTGTGGGATCGAATACGCGTCCGGGTCGAAATCGCGGGCGCGAAGTTCTCGCTCGAAGACGTTCACGGGGGTGAGGCCGAGCCGATCGAAGATTCGGTCGACGGCGTCGGGCGGTAAGAACGTGCCCGTTTCGGCCGACCAGACGTCGATGCCGAGCACCGACGGCGTTCGCTCCCAGTCGTACGCGATCGTCTGGCGGTGCATCGCCTCGGCGAAGAAGACGACGCTCTCGACGTCCGACATCGCTCGACGGAGGGCGTCGCGATCGAGGTTCGCCCTGACGTGCTCGACGGCGTGGCGGTACGGTTCGGGGACCGCGGCCGGCTCGTCGTACACCCGTTCGCGGTCGCCAAAGCGGAGCAGCCCCGACGACTGAAGCTGGAAGCGAAGGAGTGCCCCGTCGACCTTCTCGAGGAGCCACAGGTGCCCCTCCTCGAACCAGTGATCGGGCGCGCCGGCGACGCGGGGGATAGGCGGGTAGGTCTTCATCGAGCAGCAGCGTCGAGCGCCGCCCGGATAAAGGCGCGGGAACGAGGGGATCGTCCCACCCGAAACGGATGCCGCGTCAAAGCCGGGTGTACACCGGTGCCCAGCACGATCCGAGGTGCCCCGTGAGCCGTCGGCTGGCCATCGAGGTTGTCGGCTCCAGGCACGGAATCCGACGATACTCACCGAAAGCCGTGAAAACGGTGCTGAACTCACCCCTCGAACTCGCCCCGTTCGAACCGTCAGACGGGGCCGAAGGGTGTCGGTTTGTGGCGATTACTGTCCGCACATTCGCGGTGAACTATCGGCGCTGTCGAGTGTTCTGGGACGCTGACAGTGGACGGTAACGAAGCCTATAACAGAGCGAGCCAATGGACTCTCCGTACTCCGCTGAAGCTGCACTGTGAGCGGGTGCTGGATCAGCGAGAGACGAGTGCAGTAGTGATGATATGACGTCGCAGACACGAACCCCAAAGCAAGCGGACGTTGAGAGCCCTGAGACCACCCCGACGCGGTTGTTCGCCGCATTCGCCCACGAACGACGGCAACTCGCGCTCGCGTATCTGGCACACCGTCCGGCCGCGACCGCACTGGACGACCTGGCCGAGTTCGTCGCCCTCACCGAAGGCGACCCGACGCGTGATCGGTGTGAACACGTCTACGCCGACCTCGTTCACGCCCACCTCCCGCAGCTGTGCGACGCGGGCCTCGCTCGGTACGACCCCGACACCGATCTGGTTACCCTGGTGGTCGACCGCGGCGTCCTGACGCCGTACCTCGAGCTGGCCGGACACGCATCCGCGTAGCGACGGCGGCCGCGCGTTCCGTCGTGATCGCGTTCGTAATATCGTTATAATCTGTCGTGATCGCGTTCGTAATGAGCGTCCGTCGTGATTCACGTTCGTCCGACGAGTCGCCGATCGGGGCGCCGAGAACCGCGACCGGCCGGCTGGACGTTGCGGCTGACCGTGCCCGTCACAGCTCCTCGATGACCGCCTCGGCGAACGTCGTTAGCGCCCGTTCCGGTTCCTCGGCCTCGAGGCCGACGATGACGTGATCGAGCCCGTAGCCCTCGAGCCGGGCGAAGTACTCCCGGAACCACTCGACGCCGGCGTGGTAGCCCAGGTGGCGCGGCTCCGGGTCGGCGTCGGGGTCGGCCGCGAGTTCGACGCGGACCGCGATGGCGAACGGCTGCTCGCCCGCCAGCGACCGCCACTGCTCGAGGTAGGTCTGGAGCGTCTCGTCGGGGAGGTGGTAGAACAGCCAGCCGTCGCCGTGGTCGGCGATCCACTCGAGCGACTGGCGGGCGTAGCCGGTCGGCAGCAGTGGGATCGACCCGCTCGTCGGCTTCGGGAGCACGTCGAGGTCGCCCTCGAGGCGTCCCCACTCGCCGTCGAGTTCGGGGAACGCCTCGCGCCAGACCGTCCGGAGGACCTCGATGGATTCGCGGACGCGCGCCCCGCGTTCGTCGCGGTCGACGCCGAACGCCGGGAACTCCGGATCGCGGTCGCCGGAGGCGACGCCGAGGACGAGCCGCCCCTTCGAGAGGCGGTCGACGGTCGCGGCGGCTTTCGCGACGTGCAACGGGTGGCGAAGCGGGAGGACGACGCTCGCGGTGCCGAGGGCGACCGCGTCGGTGTGGGCGGCGACGTGGGAGAGCCACGGCCAGGTGTCGAAGCCGCCGCCAGCGTCGCCAAAGCGCGGCCAGTAGGTCGGCACGTCCCGCGCCCAGAGCCCGTCGAAGCCGACCGCCTCGGCGTGGCGCGCGAGTCGGAGTTCCTCGTCGACGGCGGGCGTCGACCGCCGCGTCCCCGTGAGCGGGAAGCTCGTCCCGAACGTCAGCCCGTCGCCCTCGAACAGCCGGCGGTAGCCCGCGTTCTCGTGAGTAGCCGTCTCTGTGCCGTCGCTCATCGACAGTCGATTGCGGCCGAGGGAGTATCGGTGCTCGGGTTGCGGTCGGCCGACTCAGAGGCAGCCGTCGTTCCGGAGGCGTTCGATCTCGTCGGCGTCGTAGCCGAGTTCGGCGAGGATGGCGTCCGTGTCCTCGCCGAGTTCGGGCGGCTTCGTCGGATGGGGCGCGTCGAACGTCGACGAGCGGAGGGGAAGTAACGGGACGGCGACCTCCGCCTCGGCCCCTTCTGTCGTCTCGATCGTCCCGAGGGCGTCGCTCGCGAGCAGGTGCTCGTCTTCGCCCACTTCGCGGACGTTCTGGACGGGAGCGACGGGGACGCCGACCTCGCGGATGGCCGCGACGACCTCGTCGGCGGGGCGCTCACGGATGACGGCCTGCAACTCGGCGTTGAGGTCGGCTTCGTTCGCCCGGCGGTCCGCGAGCGTCTCGAACGCCGGCCGCTCGTGGAGGTCGACCTCGAGGGCCGCACAGAGGCGTTCCCACTGGGCCTGTGAGGACGGGCCGACGAAGACCCACGTCTCGTCGGCGGCCAGGTAGACGTCGTAGGGCGCCCAGTTCTCGTGGCTGGCGCCGATCGGCTCGGGGACGTCGTCGTACGCCTGCGCGTAGGCGAGCCAGTAGCCCATCAGTGAGACGGTGCTCTCGTACAGCGGCGCGGTGACGTGCTGGCCCTCGCCGGTGATCGCCCGCTGGCGAATTCCGGAGACGACGCCGATGGCGCCGAACAGCGCGGCGGTCATGTCGGCGACGCTCGTCCCCGCACGGGCCGGCGGCTTGTCCGGGTGGCCCGTGACGCTCATCAGCCCCGAGAGCGCCTCGGCGATCGGGTCCAGTGCGGGGTACTCCTGGTAGGGCCCCTCGTTGAAACCCTTGATCGAGCAGTACACCAGCTCCGGGTTCTGCTCGCGGAGCTGTTCGTAACCGATACCGAGGCGCTCGGGTGCCCCCGGGCGGAGGTTCTCGACGAAGGCGTCGGCCTCCGCGACCAGGTCGTAGAACACCGCGAGCCCGTCGTCGGTCTTCAAATCGAGCGTGATCGCCCGTTTGTTCCGGTTGACGGCGTTGAACAGGCTGTTGCCGACCGGACTCGAGTCGCGGACCGAGTCGCCGCCCGAGGCGCGGCGTTCGACCTTGATGACGTCGGCGCCGAGTTCGGCGAGGATCAGCGAGCAGAACGGGCCGGCCGCGATGTGGCCGAGCTCGAGGACGGTAATGTCGTTCAGCGGGCGGTCGTCGTGGCGTGATGCAGTGTGACTCTGACTCATACTGTGAGATAGCTAACAGGGGTGGTCGGCGAGCGGTACGCCATCGTGGAGGTCGGGCTCATGTGGCGTCGGGGCCCTCCTGGCGGTTGCGCAGCCAGTTCGAGACGAGCGGCCCGACGACGACGAGGACGATGAGCAGGACGATCAGCCGGGACGGCCAGCTCGCGACGAAGATCGCCCACGAGCCGTCCGACAGCTGCAGCGAGCGCAGGAAGTTCTCCTCGGCGATGCCGCCGAGGACCATCCCGAGGATGAACGCGATGACGGAGTACTCGTGCTGGAACATGTAGTAGCCGACGGCGCCGAGAACGAGGATCGTCGCGACGTCGATCCAGTTGCTCCGCAGGGTGTAGCTGCCGGCGACGGCGAGCACGACGATGACGGGAATCAGGTACTCGGTGTTGATCCGCGTGAGGACGTCCATCCGGGTCACCAGCGAGAGGCCGATCACCAGGATCACGAGGTTGCCGACGAACAGCGCGACGAAGACGCTGTAGGTGAGCTGTAACTCCCCCTCGAAGAGGTCCGGGCCGGGGATCAGCCCGTGCATGAGCAGCCCGCCAAGCAGGACGGCCGTCGCCCCGGAGCCCGGAATCCCGAACGAGAGCGCCGGGATGAGCGAGCCGCCGACGGTGCCGTTGTTCGACGACTCCGAGGCGATCACGCCGAGGATCTCGCCGCGACCGAACCGGTCGGAGGCGGACGAGCGCATCGCTTCGCCGTAGGCGACGAAGTTCGAGACGGCCGCGCCGGAGCCGGGCAGGGAGCCGATCCCCATCCCAATGAACGCGGATTTGACCAGCGTGACCGGATGGGAGAGAACCTCCCGGACGCCTCGCGTATGGGTTCCGTCGACGGCGATCCCGTCTCTGGCGATCCCGCCGCGCTCGCCCGCGAGCTTCAGCATCTCTGCGATCGCGAACAGTCCGAGAATCGCCGCGACGAAGTTGAGCCCGTCGTAGAGCTCGAGCGAGCCGAAGGTGAATCGGAGCTCCGAGGACATCGGCGCGATGCCGATCGTCGTCAACAGCAGGCCGAACGCTCCGGCGACGAACCCCTTGACGATCGAGCCCCGGGCGACGATCGTGATCATCGAGAGCCCGAGGACGGCGACCAGGAAGTACTCCGGCGACCCCATCAGGAGGACGATCGTCACGAGCAGCGGCGAGAGCAGGATGAGTACGGCGACGGTCATGAAGCCGGCGAACGCCGAACTGACGGCCGACACCGAGAGGGCGTAGCCGGCCTCCCCCTGTCTCGAGAGCGGGTAGCCGTCGAACGTCGTGGCGGCCGCGGCGGCCGTGCCGGGGACGTTGACGAGGATCGCGGCGATCGAGCCGCCGTACATCGAGCCGGAGTAGATCCCCACGAGCAGGATGATGGCGTTCGTCCCTCCGAGCGGCAGCGTGAGCGGCAAGACGACGGCCATCCCGAGGTTCGGCCCGATCCCCGGGACGGCGCCGATGACGATGCCGAGCAGCACGCCGAGGATCAGCCAGCCGACGGTCGGCCAGGAGAGGGCGATGGCGATCCCCTCGAGGAGGGCGTCGAAGACCATCTAGAGCCCTCCACCTGGGAGCAGGCGGCCATCGCCCAGCGGTGCGTTGGCGAGTTCGATGAACAGAAACACGACGAGCAGCGACGCGACGACGAGCGCGAGCGCCGTCCGCCGCCGGTGTCCGAACCACGTCGCGTACGCGAGCACGAACAGCGGCGTCGCGACGAGGATGCTGAAGAGATACGACAGGCCGACGTAGCCGGCGATGGCGGCGAACGTGAACTGCCGCGGCGTGAGCGGGCGCTCCGCTGCCCGCGTCGACGTGGCGTCCGCGTCGTCGGTGTCGGTCTCGAGCTCCGTCGCGTCGTCGGTGTCGGTCTCGAGTTCCGTCGCGTCGTCGGTGTCGGTCTCGAGTTCCGTCGCGTCGTCGGTGTCGGTCTCGAGTTCCGTCGCGTCGTGCTCGAGTTCTTCCTGGTCGACGAGGCTGACCGGCTCGGCGACGACGCGTCGGAGCGGTTCCGGCAGGTACTCGCGTACGAGCAGGAGGACGACTCCGACGACGATCACGCCGGCCATCAGCCGGGGGAATAGCGCCGCCGACGACGACCGGAAGTCGAACGTGAGGGCGGTGAATCCGACGGCCGTCGCGAGGAAGACGCCGAGGAGGCCGAGTTCGGAGCGGTCGTGGCTCTGCATCGATCTCGCTCAGTTGGCCTCGTCGCGGAGGTCGTCGAGATCGACGAGGTCCGGAATCTCCGACCAGACGTCCTCGAGGACCTGGTCTGCCTCTTCCGGCGGGCCGTAGGCCATCTCGTTGCCGGTCTCTGCGGCCCACGACTGCACCTCGTCGCTCTCGATCGTCGCCTCGATCGCCTCGGAGAGGACCTCGACTCGGTCCTCCGGCGTCTCCGGCGGAACCCACATCGACCGGGTGACCTGCCCGAGGAAGTCCATTCCCTCGTAGCCGAGGTCCGTGATCGTCGGCGCGTCCGGGAACACCGAGCTCCCGTTGCTGGTGAGGACCGCGAGCACGTCGGCGTCGCCGCCGTCGACGGCGGCCGTGGCTCCCTGGTCCGAGGTGATCGCGACCGGCACCTCGCCGGAGGCGACGGCCTGGTTGATCGGCCCGGCGCCGGAGTACTGGATGTAGTTCGACCAGGGCATCCCGTAGCGTTCCTGGAAGAACATCGCTTTCGGGAGGTAGTTCACGCCCAGCCCGCCGAGGTTCTCGAACTCGCCGTCGTCGTACCGGTCGACGGCGTCGTCGAAGTCCTCGAGCCCCTCGTCGGCGTCCCCGATGACGACGATCGCGTTGAAACCGATCGTCGCCAGCCCCTTGAGATCCTGCATCTCGAAGTCCGGCGGGTTGATCATGGCCTCGATCGACGTCGTCAGCGGGTTGAACTTCCCGAACGTGTAGCCGTCGGGGTCGCTGGTCAGCAGCTGACCGATCCCGCGCATCGCGCCCGCACCGGGGACGTTCTCGACGCGGATGTCCTGGTCGAGTTCGTCCGACAGCGGGCCCGCCATCTGCCGGACGTAGGTGTCCGAGCCGCCGCCCTCGTCGAACGGCACGACGGCGGTCAGGTCGTCGTCCGGGTACTCGCCCTCGTCGCCGAGACAACCCGCGAGGCCGGCGAGTCCTGCGACACCGATCGTCTTGAGCACTGTCCGTCTCCGTGTGAGTGACTGTTTCCGTGGCATGTGGCTGTTGTCCGTCCCCCGAGTCACACCGTCCCGATCTCGGCCGGCAGGGAACTACCGGGATCGGGTTCTGCGGCGCGACTGCAACGTCTGAATCCGTCCGAGGGTACGACTAAGCAACTGATGAGAAGTACAGATATCGATACTCCCTACACTTGTTGGCGGCCACGGTCTAGTTATAATCTATGATTTAATATAGAAATAAAACACAGTCAGAAGGGCGTGGCGTTCGTAGTGTCGCAACATTCAATACTGAAACTCCGTGAACATAGTTATGCTACGGAGTACCATCCGTCTCGACCTCCACTCGGACTTCGTGCTCAACGACGTCACGCGGGAGTTCGACAGCCCGTTCATCGTCACGCACGAGGAGGTTCACGACGACGATACGCTCACGTTCGTCGCGGAGGTGACGGACAAGCGCGACGAGATCGCCGCTCGTCTGGCGGAGTATCCGTCGGTGATGCGGGTCGGCGCGATGGGCGAGTCGGTGATCGTCGTCCGAAAGCGCTCGTGCGGGGCGATCCCGATCATCCGCCGCCACAACGGCTTCCTCGCCGGCGTCGATCGCGCGTTCGGCACCGAGCGCACCTTCGACGTGCTGACGTTCTGTCGAGACGACATCCAGGCGATCGCCACCGACCTCGAGGAGCTGGGCGTCGTCTCGATCGAGAAACTCATCGCCGTCGACGAACGGCCGGCCGACCTCTCGACGCGACAGCTCGAGGTCGTCCAGGCCGCCCTCGAGGCGGGCTACTTCGACTGGCCGCGCAAGGCCGAGGCGGTCGACGTCGCCGCCGACCTCGACATCACGCACCCGACGTTCCTCGAGCACCTCCGAAAGGCCGAGAAAAAACTCCTCACGCAGGCGCTCTCGAACCGGACGCTGCGAAACGACGGCGTGATCGACCCGGACCAGCTCGTCGACGCGCTCGAGTCACTCGAGGCGTAGCTCGAGGCGTGCAGGTCGCGTCAGTCGGCTCCGAAGCGATCCCTGACGAGCTCGACCGCCGCCGCGGTGTCGAGCGGCCCCCGCTTCTCGAGGAGCTCGAGCACCGTCGCGACCCGCTCGTCGGTCGGCTCGAGGCCGGCGCGCTCGAGCAGCCCCCGGGCTGCCCCCCGGCCGCTGGCCGCGCCGAAGACGAGTTCGCGCTCCCCGCCGAACGTCGCGGGATCGAACGGCTCGAAGACGCTCGGATCCGCGAGCATCGCCGCCGTGTGGATCCCGGACTCGTGTCGCGTCACCTCCTCGCCGAGCACCGCCTTCCCCGGCGCGACCGACTCGCCGAGCGTCTCGAGGACGCCTTCGCAGACGGGCACGAGTCGCTCGGGGTCGACTCCGAACGACGTCCCGTGCTCGAGGACGCCGGCGGCGACGACCTCCTCGAGCGCCGCGTTTCCGGCGCGTTCGCCCACCGAGGCGACGCTGACGTCGGCCCTTCCGACGCCGGCCTCGTAGGCGGTCAGCACGTTGGCGGTCGCCACCCCGAGGTCGTCGTGGAAGTGGACGCCGAGCCTGCCCAGGTCGACCCGTTCGCCCAGCTCGGCGAGCGTCGTCGCCACCGAGGTCGGCGTCCGGGCGCCGACCGTGTCCGCCAGGTTGAGCACGTCGACGTCCGGGAACCGCTCGGCCGCCTCGAGGAGGTGGTCGCCGTCGGTCCGGAACGCGTCGAGCAGGCTCACGACGACGGCGGCGTCGTGGTCGAACGCGAGGTCGACCGCCTCGCGTAGCGCGTCGAACATCTCCGCCCGCGAGCGGTCGACGAGGTGGGTGAGCTGGCGGTCCGAGAGCGGGGCGAAGACCTCGACGACGTCCGCCTCGGCCGCCACGGCGGCCTCGACGTCGCCCGGCACCGCCCGGGCGAGCGCGACGACGTCGGCCTCGAGGTCGTCGGCCAGCGTCCGGACGACCTGCCGGTCGGCCGCACCGGTGATCGGGAATCCCGCCTGGACGGACGCGACCCCGAGCTCGTCGAGTCGCCGACCGGCTTCGACTTTCGCGTCGGGTGCGTAGGACTGCCCCGGCCGCTGTTCACCCTCCCGGAGGGTGACGTCGGTCAGTTGCATGTCCTCGAGCGCGGACGTCGCCGCGCGACCGTCCCGTTTCGAAGCTGATCCATAGTTGCCCAGTGCAACGTCCGCCCGAAGTAGGTTCACCCAACAGGTGAAGGGTCTCCGTCGAGGTGGTCCGTCGGACCTTCACGACGAACCCGGACGCCACCAGCTCGCTACGACGCGGCCTATCGCAACCACTTCAACCGAAGCGACCGCGTCTTCGAACGGTACGTCGCGACGCTGTTGCAGGCGGGAATCGATCGCGGAACCGTCCGTGACTGCGATCCCGAAGCGATGGCTACGACTCTCGCCGGCGTCATGCTCCGCCAGTCGACCGTCGACGACGCCCGCCTCGAGGCCGTCCAGTCCGAACTCGAGACGCTCCTCGAAGCGCAGGTTCTCCTCGAGTCGACTGCCCACGGCTGACGTCGCAGCGTGGCTCTCACGCTCCGAGTGTCGCTCCTCGAACGTCACCTTCATCAGTACGTTTATTACTCCTGACTTACCATTTCGTTCGCATGTCACGCACGTTCGTTCTTCCACTCCTCTTGCTGTGTTGTGCGCTCGCGGTTGGGGTCGGTGGCGGTACCGCCGCCGCCGAGGCGACCGTCGACCGCTCTTTCGAGGCCAACGCAACGCCTGGCGACGCCGTGACGGTGACGACGACGATCGAACGCGACGACGACGGACCGGTCGACTACGCCGAGGAGTTCGATCCCGCGTTCGAGGACGTTTCTCTCGAGTCGTTGACGCTCGACGGGGAACCGATTACGCCGATGTTGGCGTTTGCCGGTGGCGACTCGCTTCTCGTCGTCACGAACGACCTCGAAGCGGGCACGCTCGAGATCGTTTTCACCGTCGAAGTGCCCGACGACGCGAACCTGGATGATCGCTTCAAGTTCGACGGCGACTTCCGTGCGACCCCCGGAACCGATCCGATAGCCGTCGCCGGCGATGACGTCCTCACGATCACTACAGTCGAAGACGACGGCCAGTCGGCCGATGTGGACGATGACGAGTCTGGAGTCGCCGCAGACGATGTCGACATCGACGAGTCGGAAACCGCGACGAGTGCTGACGACAGCGATGAACTGGAGATGACTGACGCCGACGGCGTCGGTGACGAATCGGAGCCGGCTGCAGAGGATGAGCTCGGGCTTTCACTCGTCGTTTCGATTCTTGCAATCGGTGTTGCCGTCGCCACGTTTTGCTGGCGGTAGTAACACACAGACACTCCGAACTGGTCGGACCGAATCAGCGCATTCCGCTTCACCTCCGTGACGGGTGTCTGACCATCTAACCTCTAACCTCGTGCAGAACGCCCTTCGTCACGACTGTGAATTGATCTTTCTGATTGTCGAGAACCGTAATCTTTTGGTACTTTTACGTATTGTAGTAGGTACAGGTCAGGATGTATGAGTTTCAATAAAAAAGTAAATTCAGAAGTTCGTGATGCCGCAATTAGAAGTCTATCCGTCACTTCTTCACTGGCCCGACGCCCTCGATCATCGAACGGGTCGGGAATGGCTCTCGCTCTCTCTACGATACTGATCGTTTCGCTCGTCGCCATGGTGCCGCTCGCCGCTGGCGACCCGGGTTCGGTCGGGAACCTGGCTCTGGAGGACCGCGACGCCTCCGATGCCAGCCTCGAAGAACAGCACAGGGCGGCCGTGATCGATCCGCAACTCGAGAAACTGGCGTCGACGGAGGACGAACTCACTGTCGTTCTCCGGTTGACTGAACTGCGCGACGTCGACGAGCCGCGGCTACAGGCGGCCACCACACGGTCTGACCTGGACGTCCGTGACGAACTCAAGTCCCACGCGGCAACGACCCAGTCGCCGGTCGTCGCCACTCTCGAGCGCCGACCGGGCGTCGAGGTCCGAACCGACTTCTGGATCACGAACGCCCTCGTGGTGACCGTCGACACGACCGAAACCGACCTCGAGTCACTCGCGGCGCTCCCACACGTCGAACGAATCCACGAGAACTACGAAGTCGAGGCCGTCTCGACGGCAGCCAGCTCACCCGCCGTCGATCAGGGCGCGCTCGAGACCGGTTCCCTCCAGTCAACGGTCGCCGAGACGGCCGAAAGCGACTACACGTACGGGCTCGAGCAGATCAACGCCCCCGACGTCTGGGACGAGTTCGACAACCGTGGCGAGGGTGCGACGGTCGCAGTGCTCGATACCGGCGTCGACGTCGATAGTCACCCAGACCTCGAGTTGATCGAGGACGGCTGGGCCGAGTTCGACGAAGGCGGCAACCTGGTAGATAGCGAACCGTACGATCCCGAAGGGCATGGCACGCACGTGACCGGGACCGTTGGCGGGGACCAGACCGACGCGAACGTTCACTACGGCGTCGCTCCCGACGTCGGATTGGCCCACAGTAAAGTCCTCGATGAGAATGGAGAGGGTTCATTCCCCGCGATCCTGGCTGGTATGCAGTGGGCGACCGACCACGAGGCCGACGTCGACGTCCTCACGATGAGTCTGGGTGCCGACGACTACATCGACGAGTTCATCGACCCGGTCGAGAACGCGAGAGACGCCGGCATCGTCGTCGTCGCAGCCGCTGGGAACGAAGGTCAGGGGACTTCCAGCTCTCCGGCAAACGTCTACGACGCGTTCGCAGTCGGTGGATCGGATAGCAACGAGAATCTCTACGCTAGCTCGAGTGGCGAAGTAATCACAACTGCAGACGTGTGGGACAACCCGCCGACACACTGGCCTTCTGAGTATACCGTTCCCAACGTTGCGGCACCGGGTGTCAACGTCTTGAGTGCAGTCCCCGATGACGGACACGGGTATAAAAGCGGTACGTCGATGGCAACCCCTCACGTCGCTGGAGCCGCCGCGCTGTTGGTAACCGAGGATCCTGACCTCTCGGTGTCGGAGATCGAGCAACTCCTCGAGGAGACGGCCTCTCACCCCGACGGCGGTGATCAGGATTCCGAATTCGGCCACGGCATCATCGATGCACACGCAGCCGTGAGTGCCGCGGCAGGAATCGACGCCTCACTCGAGGTGAGTGACCTCGAGGCGCCGGCAACCGTCGGAGACGGCGAGGAACTCACCGTCTCGGCGACGGTGACGAACGCGGGAGAGTCCACAGCGACCCGCGACGTCGAGGTGCGTCTCGACGACGCCCTCTTGCACAGCGAGTCCGTGACCCTCGAGGCCGATTCGGACACCGACGTTGCGTTCGAGAACGTACTGATCGACGTCGGACCTGGGGACTACCAGCTCGGCGTTCACGTCGAGGATGGCGGTGAAGCCACCACGGAGCTCACGGTCGAGGCGACCGCCGCTACCTACACCGACGAGGACGGCACCGTCCAGACTGGCGGTCTTCGCGATGCGATCGATGACTGGCGGTCCGGGATCATCGACACCGGCCTCTTGCGCGACGTCATCGATTACTGGCGATCTGGAGCCGAAGTATAACCTTTCACGCGCGTGCGACTGGGTGTCGCCCGCGTCGATCGCTCCATTCCGTCCGTGTCGATCGCTCTATTCCTGGCTCGCCGGCCTCGCTCGGAGCGCTCGTTTGGACTCGAGCTCGTCGAGGCGACGATGGCGATTCGCTTTGAACTGTTCGATCGGTCACTCCCGGCTCAACGCGGCCAATGAACTGTTTTGAACACTCATAAAAACGTGAATTTCTCACTAAAACAAACAACAAGTTGATGAATAGATGATCGCTACCACCACCTGGCGGGGACGGATGGGGTACCGCCCTGCTCTACCACATCACAACGGTTCCCCGCCAGAGTGGGTAGGGGTACGCAGGGCATGGTACCGGTTTATCCATCCGTTTCGACAACCGAATACGTCGTCTCTTGTCGGGGCGATCAGCCCCGCTGTTGTGTCGATTCCGCCTTCTCGTGACGGTCGCGTGTGTTTTCCAACTGGACTCGAGCTGATTGAACCGGACTCGAGCCGTTCGTGTCTCGTTCGGTGACTTGATACTCTTTTACCGGCAATCACCAAACGAGTAACTCTGCTACTCTTCAGAATTCATAACACGCATTCACCGACATTCCCGCTGTTCGGCGACTGGCGACAACGCCGCTCGAAACCGCCTCGTTTCAGCCGAACGTGCGAAACCGCCGGCTCGAGTAATGGCGTTTTACTGTACGACGACCGTCATACTAGCTTCTGGTGAGAGACAACAAAGTATATAACTCACGACCCAAAACATATCCCTCGTACCCCTACCCATGGTCAGGCGAGTAAGTAGGATCGGATTGCGGAATTTGGACGGTACTCAGTCTTCGGATACCGCAGTCACCGATCGGAACACGAGCGTGGCCACGCAGGAGAAGGAACACGAAAACTAACAAATATGACAAGAGACGATATAACCTATCGCGAAAAGGGACGTGCAGTGTTCCTGGCCGCGATTATGGTACTCTCGGTCGTTGCTATGTCCGCAGCGTTTGCGGGCGCAGCTGTGGCACAGGCTGAAGAGCCAGACCGTGACGTACCGGAAACAGTAGCGCCAGGCGAAACGTTCGAAGTGACGACGACTATACAAGTCACGGAAGATATTGAATTCCTCATCGTTTCCGACGAGATCTCCCCTGAAATGGACACGGAATATGAACCAATTCAGGGAGTTGGCACGTATGAGGTTGATGGGGAAGCACGTGGTGCGTCCTTCGTTGACGACCTTCCCGGAAACTTCACCCTCTTCGAAGATGGTGGTGACGATGTCATCATCGAAGGTGGTTCCGAGGTCGTTGTGACCTACGAGGCTACCGCACCGGACGAAGAAGGTACGCACACCATCGAGGGTTCCATGGCCGTCGACACGCCTGACGGTACCGACGCGCACTATGACTACTCGCAGGACGTCGTCGTTGCGGAGGAGGAGGAGGAGCCACCGGAAGAAGAAGGTGAGCTCTCCGTCGACTCCGTCGACGCTACCCCGATCACCGAGGGTGACGACGCGACGTTCGACGTCACCGTCAACAACTCCGGTGAGGATGAAGCCACCGCTGACGTCGGCGTTGAGATCGACACGCCCGAAGGCGACTACAGCGCATCCGACGACGTGACCGTCGGGGCTGGCGAGACGGAGACTGTCTCGCTGACCGTGGACACGTCCGACCTGCCCGCTGGCACGTACGACTACGAAATCACCGTCGACGGTGAGGAAGCCTACGACGGCACGTTGACCGTCCGCGAGGACGCCAACGCGCTGATCACTGGTGAGCTCACGGACCGCCAGCAGAACGCCATCGACAGCGACGTCGCTGGCGACCTCGAGGTTACCGTCTACGACCGTGAGAGCGACCGGTACTTCTTCACGAACGTGCCGCTGTCGGAGTTCGACGACCTCGCTGAGGAGAACGACCTCGTCGACAGCGCTGGCTTCACGCCCGGCGAGCCTGACGTCTACGACATCGAGCTCGCGCTCATCGAAGACACGGCTCAGTACGAGTTCACCGTCAATGACCCCGAGAACCGGTTCTTCACCTTCGACGGTGTGACCGAGGAACTCGAGGGTGGACAGAACGACGACCTGAACTTCCGCCTCGAGCGCGTCGAGGACGCTGACCGGCTGACGATCCTCGCCGATGGCGAGCTCGACCGCATCACTGGCGACATCGAGGACGGCGACGTCCCGATCGACCCTGACCCCGAGCGTCTCGGGCAGGAGACCGTCGACATCGATGAGTCCGTCGAAGCCGACGTCTTCGTCGAGACGATGGACAACGAAGACTTCGGCACCGACCTCGGTGAACTCGCTCCGTTCGAGGACACCGTCCACTACGATGCCGAAATCGTCGACGGTGTGGATGCCGGCCAGAACGTCAACGTCGTCGTCGACCCCGTACAGAGCGACACTGACGAGGACGGCCTGACCGACTTCGAGATCAGCCTCGACCTCGGCACCCACGACGCCGACGACTTCTCGGACAACATCGAAGTCGAACTCGAGTTCTACGCACAGAGTGACAACACCGCGTACGACACGCTGACGATCATCTTCGTCCCCGAAATCGGTGACACCGGTACGATCTCCGGTGAAGTCGACGAGATTCGACAGGACCGGATGATCGGCGTCCAGGACGACCGACAGTCCAACATCCAGCCGATCGCGAACGTGCCGGTCCACGCTGTCCAGTTTGACGACCTCATGGAGAACATGGCCAGCATCAACGACGGTGCGGCCCTCGAAGAGGTCCCGGCTGAAGTCGGTGGCGAGAACGTCATCGGCCACTCGCCGGAGAACGTCCGCATCGCTGACGGCGACCAGTTCCGCGTCGTGACCTACGAAGACAACGAAGAGATCATCCAGGACCCACGAGCTGACTACCTGGTGCACACCTCCAGTGACACCGAGGTCGTCCAGAACGAGACGTCGATCGGCTTCGACGTCCACGAGACCGAGGGTGACACTGGTGAGTTGATTGGCGTCTCCTTCCTGGAGCCCGACGACTACCAGGTCCAGCAGCTGGTTGAGGTGACCCTGGAGGACCAGACGACCGAGGTCCTCTGGAAGAACGTCAGCCTCGATACCGCTGGTGGAACGCATGCAACGCCCGACGCCCTGTTCTCGCCCACCGAGGACCTGACGTTCGATGCGGTCGACGAGCGCTACGAGGACGACCGTGTCATCCCGACGGATTACACCAACGAACACGGTGACTTCGAGCTGCTCAACATGCCGACGCACGAGGAGTACGTCGTCATCGCCGGTGCTGGTGATGCCGTCTCGGCTGACGACCCCGAAGACCGGGTCGGATTCGCTAACTTCCGCGGCTACAGCGTCGTTCCCGTCGAGCCGAACGCCGAGGTTGGTGCTCTGCAGTACAACGTCGACCTGAGCGTCCAGCAGTACACGCCCGACGTCGACCTGAACTACTACATCGACGTGAAGGCGCAGGACCCCGAGTCCGGCGAATTCACGAAGTGGACGGCCCTCCCAACTGGCGAGGAGACCATCGTCCAGTTCGAGGTCTTCCTCGCCGAAGTCGGTGCTGACGAAGACGAGCGACAGCCCGCAGGTGAGGTCGAACTCGACGCTGAACTGATCGAAGACAACGGCTTCAGCAACGTCGGTGACCTCGTCGACGACACCGTCACGACCAACGCTGACGGTATCGCGACGACGACCTTCGTCGCCCACGACATGGGCTTCACCGGTGAGACGAACGTCACTGCGTCCACCATCGAAGAGACTGACCGCGACGGTCAGCGGTTCTTCGCCGAGGGCGGAGACCAGGCGACTATCGAGGTCTTCGAGGACGCACAGATTACCGGTGACGTCGTCGACAACGAGGACACGCTCATCCCGAACGCTGACGTGACCCTGTACGTGATCGACGAAGCCACTGGCACTCTCGACTACGTCGATGACACCAACACTGGTGACGACGGTTCGTACTCGTTCGTTGACGTCCGCACCGGTCTCGACTACCGCGTCGTTGCCGAGGACGAACACGGCCACACTGGTTTCAACGAGGGTCAACTCAAGGACCTCCCAGCCGGTACGACCAACGCAGACATCGTGATCCCCGACGCGGTGGCACCTGAGGGTGTCCTCGTGACGGAGATCGAACCTGCCGAGGACGTGACCGCAGACCAGGGTGACACCGTCACCGTGACGGCGACCGTCACCAACACTGGTGTCGGACTCGAGAACCAGGACGTCGCGTTCTACCTCGCTGGCGACGAAGTCGCATCCGAGGGTGTGTCGCTCGGCTCCGGTGAAACCGAGACCGTCACCTTCGAACTCGACACGTCCGACCTGGCTGGCGACTACGACTGGTACGTCTCGACTGACGACGACGTGTCTGACACGTGGACGCTGACTGTCGACGAGGTCGAAGACGACTACCCCGTTGACGAGGACGTCTACTACGCGATCGCTGGTTTCACTGGCGACGATAGCATGGTGACGGGTGCTGACATCGCGGCTGCCCAGAACCAGCTGATCGTCGACGGTGACAACGAGATCGACGGTGTCACCTTCACCGGTGCTGACATCGCCGCACTCCACAACGACCTGGTTGCGTAACGACAGCTAACTACGCGAGCCGGAACGACCGGCGTCGCGCCCTCTCACAATTTTATTTATTTTCATCCTGTAGCGACAGCTGTGTCATTGGTCCGC
This sequence comes from Natronobeatus ordinarius, assembly GCF_024362485.1. Taxonomy (NCBI): domain Archaea; kingdom Methanobacteriati; phylum Methanobacteriota; class Halobacteria; order Halobacteriales; family Natrialbaceae; genus Natronobeatus; species Natronobeatus ordinarius. The sequence goes on from NZ_CP101456.1 coordinate 747,496, forward strand.
TCGAGCACACTACCCGTGGCTTTATCGTCAGCTATCAGGACAGGCTGGCGGACCTTTCGCGATAATCAGAGATTACCTGACTGTGATACTCTGTCTGTGTGGGCGTTCTCACCAGAAAGTATTTACAATCAGGTACCAGCAATTCAAATGAACCCGGACGAGACAGCTGATCGGAAACGGATAATAATCCGTTACCGGCGAACAGAAAATACTTAACGTGTTGGTCGGTATCACCGACTGTCCCGCCTGGGAATCGAGAAAGCTAACTAAGCACCAGAACGATGAACTATCGTTCGACTGCACACGATGCAGAATAGAAACGAAAATACAGATACCCTAACGATGACAAAATCGAAACAAATACGCGCAGTATTCCTGTCAGCCCTGATGGTGCTGTCGGTAGTTGCAATGAGTGCAGCGTTCGCTGCACCAGCAGTTGCACAGGAAGTTACTGTCGATGCGGACGAAATCGAGATGGATGGATCGACTGTTACAATCACCGCCGAAAACACGGCAGCAATCTCTGCCAACGTCCCTGACGGCTGGGACGTTGCTGACATCTCCGACGACGGAGATCACATCGAAGTGACCAACGAACTCCTTTGGATGTTCGACAGTGCCGGTGACTACACGGTCACGGTCACTCTCATCCCGCCGGCTGACGCCGAGGCTGGCGACCAGGCTGAGTTCGAGGTCACGCAGCCTTCGTCGGTGACCCAGACTGTCACCGTCGCCGAGGCTGACGACGATGACGACGACGAAGACGAAGACGAACCCGAGGACGCTGACGAGGCTGACGTCAACGTCGGTCACTACAGCAACCTCGACGGTCAGCTGTTCTTCGCCGGCCAGACTGTCTCCGTCGACGGCTTCGACGCTGACGAACTGGTCCAGCTCTACTCGAGCAACGCCGACGGCGACCGAGTGAGCCACCAGACCAACATCCGCGCGGACGATGACGGAACGATCGTCATCGACACGGCCGACCGTGACGGCTACTACAAGCTCAGCGCGCCCGGTGTCAGCACCGACTCGTTCGAAGTGACCGAGCAGGAAGTCGAATTCGACTTCGAGGATGACGAGGTCCGCTCCGGTGCCTCCTCCACCCTCGTCTTCGAGGACGACAACCGCCAGGCCGACGTCGACATCCTCATCGATGCCGACGGTGACCTCGACGAGGACGAACTCGAGGACATCTTCGCGGGCGCCTCCGCCTACGCCGATGGCCAGGTCATCATCGAGAACGTCGTCGAGGGCGACGAGATCGACGCTGACTTCGACGGCATCGACGCCGGCGAGTACGAGTTCACGGTCGAGATCTACGACACCACCGCCGAGGACACGGCCGAGATCGAGATCCTCGCTGAACTCGAGATCAACCCGGTCTTCGAGGACAACGTCTACGAGTCGGCTGCCGGTGACGTCGTCGACCTCGTCATCGTCGACGAGGATGGCGACGAGATCGGCAACCTCGACGAACTGAAGATCAACGTCACCTCCGAGGAAGACGACGTCTTCGTCGGAACCATCACCATCGATGACGTCAGCGCCGCTGACGACGTCGATGAGGACCTGACGATCCAGCTCAACACCTACGAGGCTGGCCAGGACAACGACGCCGCCATCACCGTGCTGAACAGTGAGGGCGACGACGTCACCGAGGACGTCGGTGCGTCGGCCGACTTCACCAGTGCGCTCGACGACGAGCCGCTGCCTGCGGTCGACTACGAACTCGAACTGTACACTGAGATCGACAGCGACGACGAGGTCGACGCCGCCTTCCTCATGCTCGAGGACGGTGAAGTCGAGAGCGTCACCACCCACGTTGCACCCGAATCTGGTAGTCTCGCAGACGCTGAGGGCGACCTCGGTGACTTCCTGAACGAGACCACCGAGCGCGACTACGTCGCTGAGGACGACCTCCTCATCGTCGAAGTCGAAGCGACCGGCGTCTTCGGATACCTGGTCGACGGCAACGAGATGCAGGACGACGTCGGCATCGAGATGCTCTTCGAGGAGACCGAAGACAGCCCGTTCGCTGACCCCGCCAGCTTCAGCGTCACTGACGACCAGGACGACCTGACCGTCGTCACTGACGCCGACAACGGCGTGTTCTACGTGGTCCTCGACACCAGCGGCTCGTTCGCTGGCGAGGCCCTCGAGGACGGACAGGAGTGGGAAGTCAGCGTCGAGGTCACTGAAGACAACGCGTACGTTGGCGAGGACGACGAGCACACCGTCTCTGAGACGTTCACCGTCGAAGAGCGTGTCCTCGAGATCATCGGCAACTTCAACGAAGACGACCGTCTGATGGTCGAGAACTCCGCCGAGTCGGAGATCTCCGCCGAGACGAACGTCGCACCCGGCACGGAAGCCGACTACACGCTCCGCTTCCCGACGGAGGTCGTCCGCGGTGACGCCTACGTCGACGGTAACACGATCACGGCTACCTTCGACCTCTCCGACGTCGACGAGGGTACCGAGATCCGCCGCATCAACGTCCAGGAAGCAGGCGACGCTGAGGACGAAGTCCAGGGCCTCGTCTACGACGCTGATGAGGACCTCCCTGCGAACTTCCAGATCGACGCTGACGCACCCGCGTCGGTCCACGTCGACGACGCCGCGTCGCTCGACGTGACGGTCACCAACACCGGCGAAGAGTCCGACGAGCAGTCGATCGTCGTCACCGTCGGCGGTGACGAGGTCTACAACGAGGCCGTCGAACTCGACGAGGGCGAGAGCTGGGCAGACAGCTTCGACCTCGACACCAGCGAAGCTGGTGAGATCGACTGGTCCGTCGAGACCGACAACGACTCCGCCTCGGGCACGACTGACGTCGTAAAGCACGAGGAGCCTGAGGAGACCGAGGAGCCTGAGGAGACCGAGGAGCCTGAGGAGACCGAGGAGCCTGAGGAGACCGAGGAGCCTGAGGAGACCGAGGAGCCTGAGGAGACCGAGGAGCCTGAGGAGACGGAAGATGACGACAGCCAGCCCGGCTTCGGCGTCGCCGTCGCACTCGTCGCACTCCTCGCCGCCGCGATGCTCGCCCTGCGCCGGCAGGACTGAGCTGACTGGCTGAACCACCGGATTTCAACTCCGGATTATCATTCGTTGCGGTTTTCATTTTTCGCGTCCGTTACCCGGTGAGCGACTGCGCCGACGTCACCATGATCGGACCGCGTGAGAGGGCTCGCTCGAGCTCGAGTCCGATCGGATCGGGGCTGACGACTGTCTGATGGAGTCGTCGAGCGCTATCGGCTCGGATTGGTGTGAGCAACAGCCAGACGAACGAGGACCGGTCATCACCGACGCCGAAGCAGGGACCTGTCGGTCCGCCGGGAACGGCTTCGGGTGGGCTCGAGGGTGATGGCGAGCGCGAAAAAGCGAACCGTTACGACTCGTCCGATCGGGCCGACTGTCGAGCGAACAGGTAGCCGGTGCCGCCGAGTGCAGCGAGCGTCCCGACGATCCCTGGTCCGGGGAGGCCGTCGTCTTCTCCTCCTCGCTGGTCGGCTCGACCGTGGTGGTGGCCGAGCGTTCCGTTGGCGACGCGCGAACACTCACTCGAGCCGTCGACGCCGGCGTCGAGGGCGTACAGCTGGCCGTCGGTACTGCCGACGTACAGCGTGCCGCCGACGACGGTCGGGGAGGAGAAGACGGCGCCGTCGGTCTCGAAGCGCCATCGCTGCTCGCCTGTGGTGGCCGAGAGGGCGTAGAGGTGGCCGTCGTTACTGCCGACGAAGAGCGTGTCGTCGACGACGGTGGGAGAAGAGTCGACGGTGTCGTCGGTCTCGAAGCGCCAGCGCTCTTCGCCGGTGGCGGCCGAGAGGGCGTAGACGGTCCCGTCGTCACTCCCGACGAAGACGCCGGGGGTCGAATCAGCACCGACGGTGGCGACCGTCGGTGAGGAGAAGATGCGACTGTCGGGGACGAAGCGCCAGCGCTCCTGGCCTGCCTCGAGGTGCAGGGCGGTGATCGCCTCGTTCGCGACGAAGAGCGTTCGACCGGTCGCCCCGTCCGCGGTGTTCTCGTCGACGTCGGCGACGGTCGGCGAGGAGTGGACCGCATCGCCGGTCGGGGCGTACCACCGCGTCTGTGCCCACTCGAGCGTGACGGCGTAGAGCTGTCCGTTGTCGCTGCCGACGACGAGGGTGTCGTCGTCGACGAGCGGCGACGCGCGGACGGCCGCGTCGGTCTCGAGGTGCCAGCGTTCCGTGCCCGTCTCGGCGTCGACTTCGTAGAGCCGTCCGTCGTCACTGCCGACGAAGACGACCGGTGTTCGATCCTCGCCGACGAAGCCCGCCGTCGGTGAGGAGGGTACTTTGTCGTCGGTTTCGAAGCGCCAGCGCTCGGTGCCGTCGTCGGCGCCGACCGCGTAGAGGTGGCCGTCGTCGCTGCCGACGTAGAGCGTCTCCTCGAGGGCCGTCGGGGAAGAGAAGATGGCGTCGTCGGTTTCGAAGCGCCAGCGCTCGGTGCCGTCGTCGGCGCCGACCGCGTAGAGGTGGCCGTCGGTGCTGCCGACGTAGAGGGCGTCGTCGAGGATCGTCGGGGAGGAGAAGACGGCGCCGTCGGTCTCGAAGCGCCAGCGAACTCGCGCAGTGGCGGTTGCTCGCGTCGTCACCGGAGCGGCGACGCCGAGTCCGACGGCACCGATGCCAGCCGTCGCACGGAGCACGCGGCGGCGGTCGGGGTCGGTCACGGGTCGACCACCCGCGCGATTCGTGACTCGTTCGGTCGCAGTCCGCTCATTACACTCTAGTGACCTGTTCGGGCGGTTTCGCTGTTGTGGTTTGCGGTCGTAGCGACCACTGGATTCGATCCGGTACGTTCATGGTCAAGCGCTAGAAACGAGCGGTCGAATTGCCCCTCCGAGCTGCGGATTGATACCGATGGACAGGAACGCACTGATCGAGCAGTTCAGACGCCGAATCAGGATCGACACGCGCTCGCTCGCGGTCTTTCGCGTCATCGCGGGAGTCCTGATCGTCGTCGACATCCTGCTTCGGCTCCGTAACTTCCGGTTTTTCTACACCGACGACGGCGTCGTGCCCGTAGAGGTCGCACAGGGGCTCGTGCCGGAATACGCCGTCTCGGTGTTTTTCTTCTCGGGGGAGCCGACGATCACGTTGCTCCTCTTTGCCATCCACTTCGTCGTGGCGATCCAGCTAATCCTGGGGTACTACACCCGGTTCGCCATCGTCGTCTCGTTTCTCTTCGTCGTCTCGGTCGACTACCGGAATCCGATCGTCACCAGCTACGCGGACGTGATCTTCAGGCACATGCTGTTCTGGGCGATGTTCATGCCGCTGGGGGCGCGCTACTCGATCGATGCGCTCCGGGCCGACGGGCCGCCCCCGAAACAGTACACCGGTCTCGCCGGGATGTTCGCGCTCGCCCAGATGATGCTCATGTACCTCACCAACGGGAGTCACAAGATCCCGTCGCGGGAGGCGTGGCTCAGCGGCGAGACGATGACGACGATCCTGCACTACGACCGCGTGGCGTTTTTCCTCTCTGAGTACGTTCGGGAGTTCCCACTGTTCATGCAGTTCAGCGGCATCATGTGGTACTCCCTGATGTTGGGATCGCCCCTGCTGTTGCTGTTTACCGGCCGAGGACGGTACCTGCTGGCGACCCTCTACGCGGGCGGGCACCTGTTTCTGGCCGTCACCGTCCGGATCGGCGCGTTCCCTTACGCGGCGATCATGGGGCTGATGCTGTTCTTCCAGTCCCGGGCGTGGGACGACGCCGCGTGGGTGGCGTCGCGGTTCGACCTTCCGGTCGAGCGGGTTGTCGCCGCGGTGACCCGCCAGGGCCGGCATCTCGAGCGACGGCTCCCACACCTGGCGATCAGCGATCGGATCCCCCCGACGGAGCGACTGCGGAGGACGGCCACCACCCTCGTGATCGTGATCGTCCTGGTTTCGGGGATCTTTACGGTCATTCCAAACGCCCAGACGATCGGCGTCATCGACGAGGACGAGTCGATCCCGTTCGAAGACGAGGTCACGGCGGGCCAACAGACCGTCCGACTCGCCGAGCCGTCGTGGCGTTTTTACCCGAGCCCGATCTCCTCGAACCGGTACTTCGTCTTCGCCGGGGAGACCGCAGACGGCCAGCACGTCGACGTGTTCAACGATCGGCCTTTACAGTGGGATCGACCGTACGCCGACAACTACAAACAGCTCGAGACGTACCGTCATCGGTTCTACATGATCTCTGTCAGGAACCACGGCGTCGACGGCCGGGAGAGCGGCGTCGTCGAACACTACCAGGAGTATCTCTGTGAGCACTACGAGTGGGACGGCCAACCTCTCGAGCGCACCACGATGTACTACATCTACGAGTGGACGGAGACGGAGACGATCGACGACTATCGGCAGTACGATCGCCGGGCCATCCTCATCGACGCTCACGGCTGCGATGGCGCCGAGCCCGGGCCCGTCAGCGCGCCGCCGCCGGAGTACCTCGAGCACGCAGATTCAGAGCTCCTCGAGTTCCTCGAGATGGCCGAAGACGACGTCGAGTCGGACGCCCTCGACTGACTCGACGCGCCGAGTCGGCTGTAAGCGACTCCGCTCTGTTCCCCGGCTACGGCGTCAGTCGTCGGCTGTGGCAGTCTCGGTCGCGGCGTCGGCGCGCTCGAGCTCCTCGAGGTAGGCGTCGGCGTCGATGGCGGCTTTACAGCCCATGCCCGCCGCCGTCACCGCTTGCTGGTAGTGGTAGTCGACGACGTCGCCGGCGCCGAAGATGCCGGGGACGTCGGTTTCGGTCTGGCCGCCGTCGGTACCACCCTGGGTTCGGAGATAGCCTTCGTCGTCCATCTGCACGCCGGTGTCCTCGAGGTAGTCGGTGTTGGGGGTGTGGCCGATGGCGAGGAAGACCGCGCCGACGTCGAAGTCGAACTCGTCGGTTTCGGGGTCGTCGAGCCGGTCCGTCGGGTGACCCTGCTCGTTGTGGACGAGCGTGACGTGGTCGACGCCGTCTTCGGGGGAGCCGTGGACCTCGAGCAGTTCGGTGTTTTTCATGATCTCGAGCTCGCCGGCCTCGACCTTCTCTTCGACGCGGTCGATCCAGTACTGCTCGGCGCGGAACTCCTCGCGGCGGTGAGCGAGGTAGACGGTGTCGGCGAATTTGGTGAGGAAGTGCGCCTCCTCCATCGCGGCGTCGCCGCCGCCGACGACCAGCATGTCCTCGCCGCGGAAGAAGGCGCCGTCGCAGGTGGCACACGTCGAGAGCCCGTAGCCCATCAGCTCGTCCTCGCCGGGCACGCCGAGGGTGCGCGCGCTCGCGCCGGAGGCGGCGATGATCGCGTCGGCGGTGTAGACGTCGCCGTTCGTCAGCTCGACGCGAAACGGCCGGTCGGAGGCGTCATCGGAACGCTCCACGTTCCGATTTACAGTCGAGCGTTGCTCGACGCGCTCGACAGACTCGAGGACGCCGTGGTCGATCTCGGCGCCGAAGCGCTCGGCCTGGGCTTTCATCTCGGTGACGAGCTCGGGGCCGCTGATCCCCTCCGGGAAGCCCGGATAGTTCGCCACGTCGGTCGTGAGCGTGAGCTGGCCGCCCGGCTCGTCGCCTTCCAGCACCAGCGGCTCGTTGTTCGCCCGGCCGGCGTAGATCGCCGCCGTGAGGCCGGCGATCCCCGTCCCGGCGATGATCAGGTTCCGGTGCTCGACGTCCGTGCCACCGTCGGCGACGGTGAGGCCGAGCAACTCGTCGAGTTCGCCCGACTCCTCGAGCGCGCGGGTCTCGTTCCAGCCGCCGATCAGTTCGCCGTCGACGAACACTTCGGGGGCGGTCGTCCGGCCATTGGCGCGTTCGACCATCTCCGTGAACAGCTCGTCGTCACCGGTGACGAGGTACTCCTCGTACGCCACGCCTTTCTTCTCGAGGAGGGATTTCGCCATCTCGCAGTACGGGCAGGGATCTTTGGTGTAGATCTCCACTCGCGTCTGGTCGTCCATGGACGATCGTACAGAGTCGTGACGGTAAACTCCTTGTGCCGGGGTGCACGGTCCGGACACAGCCGCGGTAGTCATCGCCGAGGCTGACGACGGACTTACAGCGTGGCCGGTCGACCCTCCAGGTATGGCTGCAGAACTCGAGGAGAAGACCGACCGATACGGCGAGTTGCTGGCGGAGGCGCTCGAGGCGGCGGCGGTCGCCCCGCCGTCGGGGACGCCGATGGCCGAGGCAGCGGCGGAGTGTCGGGAGATGGCAGCGTCGTACCTCGAAGACGGACGTCACTTCCGAGCGGAGGGAGACCTCGTGAACGCGCTGGCGGCGTTCTCGTACGGACACGCGTGGCTCGATGCGGGTGCGCGCGTGGGACTGTTCGACGTTCCGACGGATGGGCACCTCTTTACCGTGTGACCGCCACCCAGCGCTACCGTGTGAGAGTCCTCCGCTGGGGATCCGGCTACCGACTCACGGGGGTAATCGTCGTCGACGTTCGAGACGTTTATCTGCGGGGACCGGCCCCGTGGTGGCCGGGCGTCGCACGCCGATATTGTACACGATCAATGACAAAATATCCGAAACGTATATAACTCGAACGCCGATCTGTTTATTAAGTAGGCGAAACGTTTATATGGTTTTCGGTCTAACTATATGTTAGCAGAGGTGACCGGGTTTTTTCTGGTTTCCCCGCCCGGGAGCCCCGAGTAACCAAGTGATACATCATGACAGATACGATTACCCGAACGTACACCGGCGAGACAGAGACCCAGACCGAGACGCAGCGGACGGAAGAGCAAGATCGCTGCCCGGAGTGTGGCGGCCGACTCGTTTCGGACGCCGAACACGCCGAGACGGTCTGCAACGAGTGTGGGCTGGTCGTCGAGGAGGACGAGATCGACCGCGGACCGGAGTGGCGCGCGTTCGACTCGGCCGAGAAAGATCAGAAGAGCCGCGTCGGCGCACCCACGACGAAGATGATGCACGACCAGGGGCTGTCGACGAACATCGGCTGGCAGGACAGAGACGCCTACGGGAAGGCACTCTCGAGCCGCCAGCGCCAGAAGATGCAGCGGCTGCGCACCTGGAACGAGCGCTTCCGTACCCGCGACTCCAAAGAGCGGAACCTCAAGCAGGCCCTCGGCGAGATCGACCGGATGGCCTCCGCGCTCGGTCTCCCCGAGAACGTCCGCGAGACGGCCTCGGTGATCTACCGCCGTGCGCTCGAGGAGGATCTCCTCCCGGGCCGGTCGATCGAAGGCGTCGCGACGGCGTCGCTGTACGCCGCCGCTCGGCAGGCCGGCACTCCTCGGAGCCTCGACGAAATCTCGGCGGTGAGCCGCGTCGACCGGATGGAACTCACGCGAACGTACCGCTACGTGATCCGCCAGCTCGGACTCGAGGTCAAGCCCGCCGACCCCGAGCACTACGTCCCGCGCTTCATCAGCGGACTCGAGCTCTCTGACGAGACCGAGCGCATGGCGCGCGAACTGCTCGACAGCGCTCGAGAGAAGGGCGTTCACTCGGGCAAGTCGCCGGTCGGCCTCGCTGCTGCCGCCGTCTACGCGGCCGCCCTGCTCACCAACGAGAAAGTCACCCAGAACGAGGTCAGCGAGGTCGCCAACATCTCCGAAGTGACCATCCGAAACCGGTACAAGGAACTGCTCGAGGCCTCGGACACGGCGACGCCAGCCTGATCGACGCGAGTCCCGTCTCCGCTGGCACCACCACGCCCGTTCGCTTTCGGTTCCAATGCAGTCGCTGATCCGACGCCGCGACAAAGCTTTTCACCTACGGGTGTGAAAGAGAGTCTCATGGACGAAACGACCGTTCAACTGTTGTGCCCCGAGTGTGCGAAAAATTGGCAAGCTCCGCCGGGCGACCTCCCCGAACCGGCGACCGTGTTCCACTGTCCGAACTGCCACGCCTCTCGGCGGATGTCGGAGTTTACGCGGACTGATCGCGATCTCCGGACGCTGAAACAACTCGGCTAATCGTCGTTCGTCGGATCGATCCGTTCGATCTCGGTTTTTCATTCCGAATTTTTGAGGCCAACCATCTGTGGTGGACGGAAAAAACAGTAAGATACACAGACAGTCGTATCGTTCTCTACGATCGATATCAGGTTCTGGAGGAAACGAACACCTTACACGTGTTCAATAGTTTGTTACTGCGCGGATGGATCGCTGTTGAATCGTTCGTTTTCGGGCGTCGGTATGTTTCGAACGAATATATCTGGACGATCGAACGGGAGCAGCGTGTTAACGATGCTCAGGATAATAATATAACCCTGCGGTGGATAGAAGTGGATGGTTATGAAGAAACAGGAGCTCATTCACCTCCACGGCCTTCTCGCGGAGGTATCGAACCAGTGTGCGGAGTGGGAAGACTGTCAGATTGATCTTGAAGAGTACGAATCGCTCGGTATTCGACCGACATCTATTCACAAGTCGAAAACAGATCACAAAGCCGCTGTGTTCGCACTCGCCGGGGGAGTCACCCAGTTTATGCACGAGAGTGAAACGGAAGCAGTCGCCGCAACTGCAGACTGAGAACGCGACGTATCCTCGAGTACTCACGCCGCCCAGTGGAACGGCTCTCTTAGGCCGGCCGATCGTTTGCTATCGTTCCCTTTCTCGGACTCTTTTGGCGAGTTCGGCCGACTGTCAAATCAGCTCCCGTCTGACAGAAACGAGTCGCGTTCGTGTCGGCTGGGTCGATAGTGGGCACTTACAGGACTCGAGAGACGTGACCCCTGTCTCACCGACTCGTCGCGAGTGCCGTGCCGTCGTTGACGCTGGTTCTGGAACCGAGTTCGGTGCAGGGCTGGTGTCGACGTCGTCGTAAAAACCGCGACCGTCACTCGATGAGGTCTTCGAACTCCGGAAGTACGTCGTCCTCGTCGTTCTCGTCGTCTTCGGCCACCTCCTCGTTTTCGTCGCGCTCCTCGGTCGCTTCGTCTTCGTCCTCGTCTTCCGCTTCGAGCACGTCCACGTTGAGGACCTCGAGCGGGATGTTCTCGAGGCGCTGGCCGATCTCCTTGCGGGCGATACGCGAGGCGTGCTCCTCGCGCTCGACGTTGAAGACGGTCATCTCGAGTTCGAGCGCGACGAGCGCCTCGTCCGCGGCGATAAAGGCCGGCGGCAGCTCCTCCCCCGATGGCGAGGTTCGCTCGCCCATGTTGATCTCGACGTAGTTCAAGTCAGGGTTCAGCATCTCGCCCGTCTTCGAGATGGCGATGCGGATCGCCTCGTCTTCCGTCTCGACGTCGAACACCGGCACGGCAGCCTCGACGACAACCCTGCAATTCATAGCTAGTCATTCTGTGTCCATCGGTATGAAGGTTCGCCTCACGCACACGGTAGGCCGGCCAGCACCGGCACAGGCGCGGCTTTCGCGTCGCATCGGTTCGAAACTCCCAAGCGTGAGCCCCCGAAGGGACGAACCGATGGAGACGGGCGAACTCGCGGCCGACGACCTCTCGGGAGGACTCGACCTCTACCGCACGCTCGAGAGCGGCCAGAGCTACTGCTGGCGCCGGGAGGACGGCGAGATGTACGGCGGCAACCGGAAGCCGGGGGCGTGGTACGACACGGTCGTCGGGGGTGAAGTCGTCCGGGTGCGCCAGCGCGACGGCCGCCTCGAGTGGGAATCGACGACCGACGCTGACGCCCTCGTCCGCCGGCTGCTCAGGCTCGAGGACGACCTCGAGCGAATCGTCGCCGACGCGCCCGACGACCCGCTGCTTCGGGAGGCGTACGAGACCCACCACGGGCTCCGGCTGGTCGAGGATCCGCCGTTTCCGACGCTGATCTCGTTCATCTGCTCGGCCCAGATGCGAGTGCGTCGCATCCACGGCATGGTGTCGACGCTCGCTCGCGAGTACGGCGACGAGGTCGCCTTCGACGGCAAAACCTACCACGCGTTCCCGACGCCGGACCAACTGGCACAGGCGACCGAGGACGAACTGCGCGAGCTCGGCCTGGGCTACCGCGCCCCGTACGTCGTTCGCACGGCCGAGATGGTCGCTTCGGGTGAGGCCCACCCCGAGGAGGCGCGCGAGCTCCCGTACGAGGACGCCCGCGAGTACCTCACGCAGTTCGTCGGCGTCGGCGAGAAAGTCGCCGACTGCGTGCTGCTGTTCTCGCTGGGCTTCGACGAGGCCGTCCCGCTCGACACCTGGATCAAGAGCGCGATCGAGGAGCACTACCCCGACTGCGACCGCGGCAACTACGCCGACACCTCGAGGGCGATCCGTGAGCGCTTCGGTGGCCGCCACGCCGGCTACGCCCAGACGTACGTCTTTCACCACCTTCGGACGGGTGCCGGCGAGTGAAGTCGAAGGCTCCGATCACTCCTCGTAGTCCGCTCGCCCGGTACGTGTCCAGTACGCCTGTGAAACGATCGTAACGCTGAAAACGACCGCGAGGATCGCGACGACGACCAGCGCCGCCGTCCCCCCGAGCAGGGAGTAGGTGAGCGCGCCGGCGACGAAGACGAAGAAGACCGCACCCGCGACCAGCTCGAACAACTCCCGGGCCGTCACCCGGCGGCTCGAGACGTCGACGTACTCGTCCTCGAGGCGGTCGAGGAGTCCCATGCTGTGCGCGACCGTACGGCCTCGAGGCCCATCGTCCTGTCGCGTCCCCTCAACGGGAGCCGAATTTTTGTCCCGTCGCCTCGAGGGCTCGCGTATGAGCGATCGAACTCGAGCCCACGTGTTCGTCTCCGGCAAGGTACAGGGCGTCTACTACCGCGCGAACACCCGCGACGCGGCCCGCGAGGCGGGCGTCGACGGCTGGGTGAGAAACCTCGCCGACGGCCGGGTCGAGGCGGTCTTCGAGGGGCCCGAGGACGCCGTCGAGTCGATGGTCGAGTGGTGTCACGAGGGCTCTCCGGCGGCGCGGGTCGAGGACGTCGAGGCCGAGTACGAGGAGCCCCAGGGCGAGGACGGCTTCGAGATTCGCTACTGATCGAACTCACCCGCCGCGCGAGCGGTAGCCGCCGACGAACTCCCAGCCGACGAGGCCGACGAACAGGGCGGCGGCGACCGTTCCGATGACGCGGCGTTCGAAGGGGTCGGCCGACCCGACCGTGAGCCCGGCGATCACGAGGGTGAGGAGGACGCCGATCCGGACGCGACCTCGTGGGGAGACCGAGTCGTCGACGGCGGCGAGGACCAGTTGCGGGCCGAGGACGCCGACGCCGGCGACGACGGCGAACGTCACGACGGCGCTCTCGACGCCGACGGCCGCGACCACGGCGAACGTGAGCAGGAAGACGACGAGCGAGCCGAGGAGGACGAGATTCTCGCGGGAGGGCATCGGTGGTCGTCCGTCGTGTCGGCGCGTCGAAGTTCTTTCGGAACCGTCGAACGCGGGTCGCGACGCCCCACTCGTAATCGAACTCGGCGGGAGCCAATCGAGAGACCGAAGCGTTATTTCACGCGATTGCGAACGACCGGCCGACGAATGGCCCGCCGACTTCCACTCTCCGAACTCCGCCCGACGCAGCTGTACCTCTCGAGCGAGAAACTCGCGGGGATGCTCGAGTGGTTCGACGTCGACGATCCGAACTACGAGCCGCTTCCCGTCTTCGAACACGACGGAGCGTGGTACCTCTCGGACGGGCACACGCGCGCGTTCGCGACCGCGCTCGCCGGCGCGGAGACGATCCGGGTCGAACGGGACCGGACCGTCCTCGAGGAGTTCGACTTCGACGCGTACCTGACGTGTATCGACTGGTGTGCGGCCGCTGGCGTCGAGACGGTCCGGGACCTGCACGGCCGGGTGGTCGGCCCGGAGACGTACGAGCGCGAGTGGGTCCAACGCTGTCAGCGGTTCGCGGAACGGTCCGACGAGTGACGGTCGGCGAGCGGGGTCACTGGGGCTTACTCCCCGCCTTCGCGTCGATACGCCTCGAGCCACGGCGGCTCGTCGGTGTGGGCCCACCGCGCCCAGTCGGCCTTCTCGCCGGCGTAGTAGGCCCGATAGGCGCCGACGGGGTCGCCCGGTCGTTTGTACTCCTCGGGCATCGCCTGCGGGCGCGGCGTCGGCTCCTCGGCGGGAAAGTCGATCGCGTCGGGATCGATTCGCTCGATCACGAGCCAGCTGGCGTGGTGGTCGTCGTTCCCGTAGCGCTCGCGGTACTCGGCGTCGAGCGCCCGGGCGTGTTCACGCAGGCGCAGCCAGTTCGCCCGCGACTCGCCGGCCCACCTGGTGACGGGGTGGTCGGCGTGGGTCGGTCGGTAGAGAAACGCCGCGTCGTAGCCGTTCGCCCGCGCCGCCGTACAGAGCACCTGGGCGGCCTCGAGGATCAGCTTGGCGACGTGCTGGTCGCAGTGGTAGCGAGCGGACAGTCGCGGCTCCTCGTCGAGCCAGAAGACGTTCACGACGGTCCTAGGTGTGGAGGTGGGATAGCCCCGTCGTCCGCAACCTTCAACGACCGACCCGCCGAAGGACCGAACATGATCACCGGAGCACGGATGGCCGCCGTCGACGAGAACGCCGCGGCGCTCGGCGTGGCGCGCAAACAGCTGATGGAGTCGAGCGGGAACGCCGTCGCTCGCGCGGTGCGGGAGGTCGCCGACCCCGGCTCGAGGGTCGTCGTCCTCGCCGGCCGGGGGAACAACGGCGGGGACGCGTTCGTCGCCGTTCGCTTTCTCGGGGAGTACGACGTCACCACCTACCTGCTCGGTCGGGCCGAGCGAATCGGCACCGACATCGCCCGGGAGAACTGGGACGCCCTCGAGGCTGGCGCGTACGACGTCCGCGAGGTGGCCGACTCCCGGAACTTCGCGCTTCCCGACTGCGACGTGATCGTCGACGCGATGCTCGGGACTGGGATCAGCGGCGACCTCCGGGAGCCGATGGCGACCGCGGCGCGGGCGATCAACGAGGCCGAGGCGACCGTCGTCTCCATCGACGTTCCCTCGGGATTCGACGCCGACGCCGGCGAGCACGCCGACAACGGCGTCGAGGCCGATCACGTCGTCACGTTCCACGACGCAAAGCCCGGCCTCGGCGAGCTCGAGGCGTCGGTCACCGTTTCCGACATCGGCATCCCGACGGCCGCCGAGCGGCTCGTCGGACCGGGCGACGTCCGCCTCGCGCGCCCCTCGAGTCGGGACGGCCGGGCGTTCGTGATCGGCGGCGGGCCGTACACGGGTGCGCCCGCGCTGGCCGCCCAGGCGGCTCTTCGGACGGGGATGGAGCTCTCGTTCGTCGCCGCCCCGGAGAGCGTGGCCGGAGAGATCCAGAGCTACGCCGAGGACCTCATCGTCCAGCCCTACGCCGAGGACGTACTCATCCCCGAGCGCGTCCCCGACCTCGTCGACACCGCCGAGCGCTACGACGACGTCGTGATCCTCGGCCCCGGACTCGGCACCGCCGAGGAGACGCTCGAGGCCACCCGTGAGTTTCTCGAGTCGTTCACCGGCCCGGTCGTGGTCGACGCCGACGCGCTGTCGGTCGTCCCCGAGGTCGAGACGGAGGCGACGCTGGTCTGTACGCCCAATCGCCGGGAGCTCGCAGGGATGGGCGGGCCCGAGACCGACGACCTGGAGTCGGCGGCCGACGAGATTGAGGCGTTCGCCGCCGACCTCGGCCACGTGATCCTCGCGAAGGCGGCCGACGACGTGATCACCGACGGCGAGCGGACCCGGATCAACCGCTCGGGCACGCCGGGGATGGCCGTCGGCGGCACCGGCGACACGCTCGCCGGGATCGTCGCCGGACTGCTCGAGGAGAGCGTGCCGTTCGAGGCGGCCTGCGCCGGGGCCTCCGTCAACGGCGTGGCGGGCGAGCGGTTGGCCGAGGCGGACGACCTCGGCTTTCTCGCGTCGGAACTGTTAGCCGAGATTCCCGCGGTCCTGTGGGGTGGTGACGATGAGTGACAGAGAGGAGAGTACGCCCGGCCACGCCGACGAGCCGGGAGCGGCGCCGGCGTCGGGAGCCGGCGCCGACGACCTCACGCACACGACCGCGGCGGGCGACGTCCAGATGGTCGACGTCGGCGAGAAACCCGACACGAAGCGTCGGGCGGTCGCTGCCGGAGAGATCCGCCTGCGCTCGAGTACCATCGAGGCGATCCGCGAGGATCAGGTCGGGAAAGGCGACGTGCTCGCGACCGCTCGCGTCGGCGCGATCCAGGCCGTCAAGCACACCTGGGAGACGATCCCGATGTGCCACCAGATCCCGATCACGAACGTCGACACCGAGTTTTCCCTCGCCGAAGATTGCGTCGAACTCGAGGTCGCCGTCGAGACGACGGGCAAGACGGGCTGTGAGATGGAGGCCCTCGAGGGCGTCACCACTGGCCTGAACGTCGTCTGGGACATGGTGAAAGCGATCGAGAAGGGCGACGACGGCGGCTACCCCGAGACGGGCATCGAGAACGTGCGGGTGCTCGAGAAGCGAAAGCGAACGCTCGATCAGTAGACGGCGACGTCGTCGAACGCGCCCTCGTAGGCGATGTGGCTCGGGTGGGTCGGCTCGGTCCCCTGGAGGAAGAGCCGATCGGCCTTCTCCCAGGTGTTCTCGTAGAGGAGGTGCCCGAGTTCGGCTGCCGTCGTTCGCCAGCGATCAAGGCCGGTTTCGTGGCCGACCCGCCGGCCGTCGCCGCGTTTGAGCGCCTCCACGAGGTCGGCCTCGTCTTCGACGCCGTCGAACGCCGTGTAGGCGACGCCGACGCTCGAGGGCAGGTGGGCGTACGAGGAGGCAACCGGCGGGAACTCGAGCGCCTCGGCGAGCGCGCGCGCTCGCCGGTTGTGTCGGGGCAGGTGCTTCGGGTTGTAGATCTCGGCGGCGTCGACGACGTCCCGGTACGCACGCAGGTCGGCTTCATCGAGGCTGACGTTCAGGAATCCGGGGTGTGGGGCGACGACGGCGGCGTCCTGCCGGTCGAACTCGGCCATCGCGGCCTCGAGCGAGATGAAATCCGGGACGGGCTCGTCGAGTCCGATCGCGAGAACGTGTTTGCGCTCGCGCCAGGAGCCGGTGAACACCTCGCGGGCAGGGATCACGAGGAGGTCCGCACTCGAGTAGGCGGCCGCCTGTGCGCGGACGTCCGGGAGGCGGGTGAAGTGTGGCGCGTAGACGATCGCGTCGAGCCCTGCGCGTCGTGCGCGCCGGACGACCCGCTCGTCGAGGACTTTCACGTGGGGGTCGACCCGGAACTCGTCGCTGTCGGTCACGGCGAGTAGTTTCGAGACGGGAGAGTTAGGAATTCTGATTCGCGAGCCACGCGCTCGGCTACACGCCCGCCTGAGACGGGTGTGTCTCCGTGCCGCAGTGGCTCCCGAAAGCGGATGCGTGCTGACGTTTTGGTGGTCCTGTCGGCCACTCCTGACGGTGTGGTGACGAAACAACCATTACGACAGCCCAACGACTGAGAAAAACGAATGCACTGGGAATGCGGAATCGGTGACTGCGACGCGGCGTTCGAGGACGCCGAGTCGGCCATCGTCCACCAGGTGAACGAGCACGAACGCCACGAGTGTAAGGTGTGTGGCACCATCATCCCCGACGGTTACGTCGCGATCCGTCACGTCCTCACCGACCACAGCCGTGCGGAGTACGTCCGCGCCTACGGCGCCAGCTCCAGGGACGTCAGACACCGCGAGCGACTCCTCGAGGAGATCGAGTCGAACGTGGACGTGACGGCGCTCTCGAGTGAGTTGACGAAGTAATTGTCTTGCAGCGTCCGGTTGGGTCGACGTTCGGGTGAATACGTCAGCGTTCGTCGGAGTCGAGCACGCGGATCTGATCGCCGCGTACGGTGACCGGAATCGGGACCGTCGCGTTCTTGACTCTCACGTCGTCGAATGTCATTCTGATCCAACGCGCCGAGGGATCCTCGTCAACCACCGCTGAGAAACTCACAGGTGTTCCCGGACTGCCTGTACCCGATCCACCACACCCTCGTCAGTCGGATCTCGCGGCCGCTCCAAGTCGACTGGAACCCGATCACGGATACTACCGTCACCCATGACGAGAACCTGACTCGCAAGAACGACTGCCTCTGTCAGTTCATGGGTGACGAGGACCACGGTCATTCCGGTCTTCTCCCATTGCGTAAGCACCGTTTCCCAGAGCTGCTCTCGGGTTGTGACGTCGAGGCTGCCAAACGGTTCGTCCAGCAACAGAACCGACGGATTCACCGCCAACGCTCGCGCAACGGCGACACGCTGTTTCATCCCTCCGGAGAGCTCCTTGGGATAGGCCGCTCGGACAGCAGTCAGTCCCACTTGTTGAAGTAGTTTGTCCACTCGCTCGGTACGCTGGGCCTGTGGAACTGACTGCTGTCGGAGACCGAAGGCGACGTTTTCCTCGACAGATAGCCACGGAAACAGTCCGTACTCTTGAAAGACCATCGTCCGATCGGCCGACGGTCCGTCGACTGGATCACCATCGACGAGAATCCGCCCGGTGTCTGGCTGTTCGAGTCCGGCGAGTAATCGAAGGAGCGTTGACTTCCCCTCGCCTGATGGGCCGACGATCCCGATGAACGTGCCGGGAGGAATCTCGAGCGAGACATCAGAGAGGGCGGTGACACGACTCTCACCGGTGTCGTATCGGTTGGTGACAGCCTCGACAGTCACCTTCGGGATCTCATTTCTCAACGCCATGTGAGTACCAGTCGCTCCACGATACGGAATCCAACATCCATGGTCAAAAAGGCAATACTTATCAGAAGCATGTAGGCGAGGGCGATATCCATCGCGAAGTAATTTGAGGCAGTCATAATCTCCGAGCCGACGCCCGGCGCGCCGAACAGTTCTGCTCCGACGACGATCATCAAGCAACGGCCGATACTCGTCCGAAAGGCGGTCAGTAACTGCGGTAGTGCGCTGGGTAAGACGACGGAGTACAACATCGTACGGTCATCCTCAACACCGAGTACGGCGGCGGCCTCTATCGTCGTATTCGATACGTCTTCGACAGCACCGTATGCACCGTAGAAGTTGATCCAGAACCCGCCAACGAAGACGATAAACAACGCACCGCCGTGACCGATTCCGAACCAGACGATAGCGAAGACAACCCAGGCAAGCGGCGGGATTGGCCGAAGCACCCGCACGATCGGTGTTAGCCAGTCGTCGAGGGTGTGATGCCAGGCCATCGCGATCCCCAATACTACTCCGGCGGCGGTACCCAGTAAGAGACCGGGCACGTAGTGATGGAAGGTCTGAAAGAGATGAGCGACGTTCGTCGGTAGCGTGACAGTCCCGAAGACCGGGGACTGAACTGTCGACACCGAAGTGGACAGCTCGACGAAGGCCTGCATCGTCGCCACTGGACTCGGAATCAAATACCCTGGCTGGGTGAGTATCGAACCGATCCACCAGAGTCCGCCGAAAATGAGGATCCCCATCCCACCGCGAAGCAGTCGCCGGTGAGAAACCGGTGACCGAACGACGTCACCCATCACTCGAGGACGTCAGACGCGAACAGCTCTTCAGCTGTCGGGGCCTGGTCGATGATCTCGAGTTCGACGAGAATGTCACCGATCGTCTCAACGCTGGATCGAAGTCCGTCAGGTGACGTCTCGAAGTCGTAGGCCCGTGATGTCGTCACTGCCTGAGCGAGTTCGTCCCCGATGCCCATCCCAGAAGCGGCGTGGGAGGCCGCTGTCTCCGGCTCAGCACGGATCAGTTCTGTCGCGTCGCGATGTCGGTCGAGCAACTCCGTGCGGAGGTCCGTATCTTCGCGGACTCGGCCGTTGGCCAGCATGACTGACAACGGATGGTTCTCGATGATCTCTCCGGACCATGCGACGGATGTATAGCCGGGGTCGCGGGTAATGCTCGTCGCAAACGGCTCCTGGTTCGCAACGAGGTCGACTTCGCCCTGGTGGATCGCCTCGACAGTACGGGGTGGTGCCACGTCTCGTTCCTCGAGGACGGCATCGAGGCGATCGTACCCGAGCTCGGCGGTTATCCAGCGGTGGACGACGAGGTGGGGAGCACCACCCTTGCCACCCGGAATTGCAATCCGTGGTCGTCCGTGTTGTTCCTGATACGCATCCAGAAACGAGTTCCCGTGTTCCCGATGGCATTCGGCCACGGCCTCGGACCCGAGGAGCTTGATTCCGTTTACATTGTTGACCGCCAGAGCACGAACCTGTTGGTCCTGCTGAACGAGCGAAAACGCAGGGACGATTGCGAAATGCCCGATATCGATATCACCAGCCGCAAAAGCCGTGTTCAATCCCGTGCCCGTATCGAACTTCTCGTAGCCTATCTCGACCGGCAGTTCGTCGTAATGCCCCGCCTCATCCATGACGAAATGCTGAAGATTCGGATACACTGGCACATATCCAACGCGAACAACATCCGACTCGCGCTGGCCAAGACAGCCAGCCAGCCCGCCGACGGTCACCGCCGCAGTTGCCCCCAAAAACTCACGTCGCTTATATTGCATCTGTTATTAAAACTAGACTTTAAGGTAATAAGGATTGTGAATGGGCCGGTATTCGGTGTTACTGCGACGTCGACTCTCGCTACCGAGACATCTTTGCCCGCTTCGACGCCACAGCAACAACTTTCCAGTATCGACAGACCCTACAGAAGAACGACTGGAGAAGAAACCACTCCGATTCACCATCGCTCGTCGAAGTCGACACGCGGACTCGATCACTGCGCACGGTGGCCGGAATCGGGACCCTCGCGCTCCTAACTTTTACTGCGTCGGGTCCGCTCACACGGTTCGCTCACCGCTCCTTGTAAAAGTTAGGATAAAACGCCGACTCGCTAGCGCTCGTCGGAGTCGAGCACGCGGATCTGATCGCCGCGTACGGTGACTGGAATCGGGACCGTCGCCTCGTACAGTTCGACCGTCACCTGATCTTTGCCCTCGTCGATGCGCTGGACCTGCGCTTTCTCGCCTTTGAACGGCCCGGCGATCAGCTCGACGATGTCGCCCTCGGCGATGCCCTCGACGTCCGGCTTGGGCGAGAGGAAGTGTTCGACCTCCGTGATGCTCGATTCGCCGGGGACGATGCTTCGGGCGTGGGGAATCTCCTCTAAGACGCGCTCGAGCACCGCGTTGTTCTCCGCCTCGACCATCACGTAGGAGGTGAGCGAGTCGGGTGCGAGCGCGGCGTGGACCTCCGGCTCTTCACGGTTGATGATCATATCCGCGACGGTCTGTTCCTGACTCGCGGTCGTTTTGACGGCGTAGATGCTCATCAGAAGCCACCTGTGAACAGCCCCATCGTCACCCCGATGATGAAGCCGATGAAGCCGACGAACAGGATGCCGGCGCCGGCGATCTTCGCTACCTGGAGGAACTCCTCTCGCGTGGGCGTCGTCGCCATCTTCAACACCCGAACGTACGAGGTGAGGTCGTACGGAACGTCCATATCTGTGTATTCACAGCGCGCCCCCTTTTATCTGTCTTTCTACTGCGCGCGATCATCGATCGAACGAAACGAACGAACCGATGCCCAGCCGCGGCCACGCAGGCGGCGGGTTGCAGTCGACGGCCCGTCGGCCAAGTCGCTCGCGTTCGATCGTCCACCATGGCTGAGGACGACACCGACCGAGCGAACGAACTCGAGGCCGAACGCGAGGCCAAGATCGAAGACGAACTCGAGCGCATCGGCCGCGATCCGGACGAGGTCGACGAGGGCGACGACTTCGGGACGCAGAACGCCCCGCGGACGGACGAGGAGGAGGCGCTCGAGCCGGGCGAGGAGGAAGAAGCGAGCGAGCAGAACGCCGAGTGAGCGAGCGGACGGAAATCACTGGACCAGGACGGGATCGAGCGACGCCGATGGCGTTCCGGGACCGATAGTATAACACCGATGGCCGGGGAATCCCGAGCCATGAGCACGCTGTCGGTGACCGGCGGGCGGGTCCTCCGACCCGACCTGACCGTCGAACGCGCGGACGTACTGATCGACAGGGAAACAGGAGCGATTCTCGAGATCGGCTCCGACCTCGAGGGCGACGGGGAGGAGACACTCGACGCCTCGAACGGGCTCGTCACGCCCGGATTCGTCAACGGGCACTGTCACGTCCCGATGACGCTCTTTCGGGGTCGGGCGGACGACAAACCACTCGAGCCGTGGCTTCGCGAGGACATCTGGCCCGTCGAGGCGGCACTGACGGCCGAAGACGTCCGCGCGGGAGCCGAACTCGGCATCCTCGAGATGATCAAAGGTGGGGTAACGGCGTTCGCGGACATGTACTTCTACATGGACGAGGTCGCCGCGGCGGTCGAGGAGGCGGGCGTGCGCGCCCGAATCGGCCACGGGGTCATCTCCGTCGGGAAGGACACCGAGGCCGCCCGGGAGGACGCCCAGACGGGGATCGACGTCGCCGAACGACTCGACGGGGTCGCCGACGGCCGCGTGCAGACGGCGTTCATGCCCCACGCGCTGACCACCGTCACGGCCGAGATCCTCGAGGAGTTCGTCCCGAAAGCCCGCGAACTCGGCGTTCCGGTCCACTTCCACGCCAACGAGACGGTGAACGAGGTGACCCCCATCGTCGAGGAACACGGCGTGCGACCGCTCGCCTACGCCGCCGAACGCGGCCTGCTCGAGCCGGAGGACTTCATCGCCCACGGGGTACACGTCGACGAGACCGAGATCGAACTCCTGGCGGAGACGGGTGCGGGCGTGATCCACTGCCCTGCCTCGAACATGAAACTCGCCAGTGGGATGGCCCCCGTCCAGCACATGCTCGAGGCCGGCGTCACCGTCGGCATCGGCACCGACGGCGCGGCCTCGAACAACGACCTCTCGATGCTCGACGAGGGCCGGGACGCCGCCATGATCGGCAAACTCGCTGCCGACGACGCGAGCGCGGTGCCGGCTCCGGCCGTCGTCGAAATGCTGACCCGGGGCAGTGCGGCGGCGATCGGCCTCGAGGCGGGCCGACTCGAGGAAGGCGCGCCCGCCGACCTCGCGGTAATCGACCTCGAGAAGCCCCATCTGACGCCCGCCCACGACCTCGTGAGCCACCTCGCCTACGCCGCGGCGGCGTCGGACGTGCGACACACCGTCTGTGACGGCCGGGTGCTCATGCGCGACCGCGAGGTGCTGACGCTCGAGGAGTCGACAGTTCGTGAGCGTGCGATCGAGCGAGCTGAGTCGCTGATTGCTCGTGCTGACGTGTAGTTGACAGCTGTGGAGTTGAACGCTCTACGAGCTCGATAAACGCTTAAAACAGTTCTCGAACGGTCGCTCATGGCCCGGTCCGAGACGAACTACCATCGGTATTTATTCGAGTATTCGTGAATGTCTGCCTGTGATGAGTGTATCAAGACTACTCGCGACGGTCCTCGCCGTCGTCATGATAACCGCCGTCTTCACCCCGCTGGGGACGGTGGCCGCTGACGACGCCTCAGGCGAGGAGCTGTCGATCGATGTCTCACAAAACGGTGACGTACTCGTCGCCGTGACTGCGAACGAGAGTACAGCCGAGAACGCGACGCTCGAGGTAACGACTGTCGAGGAGAACGCCACCTACGACGGCGTCGGGAACTACACGACCGACGAGAACGGCACGGTCTCCCTCCCGGTTCCGAACGAGACCGTCGTCGTCGCACTCGAGGCAAACTACGAGAACGCGTCCGTGACGGACGAAGTGATCCTCGAGGCGCCGCTCGAGCTGGCGATCGACGTCGAGCAGGACGACGCCCCGCTCGTGACGGTGACCGACAACGCCACTGAGGCCCCGATCACGAACGCGACGCTCGAGGTAACGACTGTCGAGGAGAACGCCACCTACGACGGCGTCGGGAACTACACGACCGACGAGAACGGAACGGCTGCGCTCCCGGTACCGAGCGAGCCCGTCGACGTCGTCCTCGAGGCGAACTACGAGGGCGCGTCGACCGCGGCTGAAGCCCACCTCGAGGCGCCGCTCGAGCTGGCGATCGACGTCGAGCAGGACGACGCCCCGCTCGTGACGGTGACCGACAACGCCACTGAGGCCCCGATCACGAACGCGACGCTCGAGGTAACGACTGTCGAGGAGAACGCCACCTACGACGGCGTCGGGAACTACACGACCGACGAGAACGGAACGGCTGCGCTCCCGGTACCGAGCGAGCCCGTCGACGTCGTCCTCGAGGCGAACTACGAGGGCGCGTCGACCGCGGCTGAAGCCCACCTCGAAGTGCCACTCGAGCTGACGATCGACGTCGAGCAGGACGACGCCCCGCTCGTGACGGTGAGCAACAATGTAACTGAGCGTCAGATCGCGAACGCGACACTCGAGGTAACGACTGTCGAGGAGAACGCCACCTACGACGGCGTCGGGAACTACACGACCGACGAGAACGGAACGGTCTCCCTCGCCGTTCCGAACGAAACCGTCGACGTCGAACTCGAGGCGAGTTACGAGAACGAGACCGAAATGGCCCAGGTGACCCTCGAGGCACCCTTCGAACTCGCGATCGACGTCGAGCAGGACGACGACGTCTCCGTCGTGGTTTTCAACGACGGGACCGGTGACGGGATCGAGAACGCCACGCTCGAGGTAGCGACCGTCGAGGAGAACGCCACCTACGACGGCGTCGGAAACTACACGACGGACGCGAACGGCACGGTCTCCCTCCCGGTTCCGAACGAGACCGTCGTCGTCGCACTCGAGGCGAGCTACGAGAACGAGTCCGTGACGACCGAGGTAACGCTTCAGGACGCCGACGGTGAGGAAGACGAATCGGTTCCGTTTGGGCACCTCGTTTCACAGTTCGTCGAGGAGAACCGTGACGACACCGATGGACCGCTCGGACAGGCAGTCTCCAACTTCGTCAGGGAGAACAATCCCGGCAACGCGGCCGGACCACCGGCTCACGCTGGCCCGCCGGAACACGCCGGACCGGGTGGTGACGACGCTGGCGAGGACGACGCTGACGAGGAGGAGTCTGAGGCCAGCGCTGACGAGGACGACGAAACGGACGATGCCGATGACGAGCGCGGCCCGCCGAGCCACGCTGGTCCACCGGCTCACGCTGGATCTGGTGACGACGACGGCGACGATGCCGACGACGGTGACGAGCGCGGTCCGCCAAGTCACGCTGGCCCGCCGGATCACGCCGGGCCGGGTGACGACGACGCTGACGAGGACGACGCGGACGAGGAGGAGTCTGAAGCCAGCGCTGACGAGGACGACGAAACGGACGATGCTGATGACGAACGTGGTCCGCCGGGTCACGCCGGACCGGGCGGCGACGACGATGACGACGAACGTGGTCCGCCGGGTCACGCCGGATCAGGCGGCGACGACGATGACGACGAACGTGGTCCGCCGGGTCACGCCGGATCAGGCGGCGACGACGATGACGACGAACGTGGTCCGCCGGGTCACGCCGGACCAGGCGGCAGATAACCGAACGAACAGTCACCGGAAACGATCGCTCACCGGACGTCAGTTCGGGACGTGAACCGCTCGAGGGACATTTTTTCCTCCGTTTCTCGGCTCCCTCTCCGACTGGCTCGCTCCGGTAGCGTTTTGGCCACGGTTGTACTCTGTCGAGCCATGACGGAGTATCCGCCGATCAGCGAGCAGCTAGACGACGTCGACGCCGCTCGAGTCGAGGGACGGCGCAAGATGGACTGGGCCGCCCAGCACATGCCCATCATGGCGGCCGTCCGCGAGGAGTTCGAGGCCGACCAGCCCCTGGCCGGTGAGCGAATCGCCATGGCGATGCACGTCGAGGCCAAGACCGCCATCCTGGTCGAAACGCTCGCCGACGGCGGCGCGGAGGTCGCGGTGACGGGCTGTAACCCGCTGTCGACTCACGACGACGTCTCCGCCGCCCTGGACGCCCACGACTCGATCACGAGCTACGCCAAACGCGGCGTCAACGACGAGGAGTACTACGAGGCGATCCACGCCGTGATCGCCCACGAGCCGACGATCACCGTCGACGACGGGATGGACCTCGTCGCGATGGTCCACGAGGAGTACCCCGAACTCATCGACGGCATCGTCGGCGGGGCGGAAGAAACCACCACGGGCGTCCACCGGCTACGCGCGATGGACGCAGACGGGGCGCTTGACTATCCCGTCTTCGCGGTGAACGACACGCCGATGAAGCGGCTGTTCGACAACGTCCACGGCACCGGCGAGTCCTCGCTCGCCTCCATCGCTATGACGACGAACCTCTCCTGGGCCGGCAAGAACGTCGTCGTCGCCGGCTTCGGCTACTGCGGCAAAGGTGTCGCCCGTAAGGCCGCCGGCCAGAACGCGAACGTGATCGTCACCGAAGTCGAGCCCCGGCGGGCGCTCGAGGCGCACATGGAAGGCTACGACGTGATGCCGATGGCCGAGGCGGCCGAGGTGGGTGACGTCTTCCTCACGACGACGGGCAACCGCGACGTCGTCGTCCGTGAGCACTTCGAGAAGATGAAAGACGGCGTCTTGCTCGCCAACGCCGGCCACTTCGACATCGAGATCGACCTCGACGCCCTTTCTGACCTCGCCGTCGAGACCTACGAGGCGCGTGACGGCGTCGACGCCTACGTGCTCGAGGACGGCCGCCGACTGAACGTCGTCGCCGAGGGACGACTCGTCAACCTCGCCGCGCCGGTCTCGCTCGGCCACCCCGTCGAGGTGATGGACCAGAGCTTCGGTATCCAGGCCGTCTGCGTCCGCGAGCTGCTCGAGAACGCAGACGCGTACGGCCCGGGCGTCCACGACGTCCCCGACGACCTCGATCGGGAGATCGCCGAAATCAAACTCGCAGCCGAGGGCGTCGAGTTCGACGCGCTGACCGACGTCCAGCGCGAGTACATGGGCTCCTGGGACCACGGGACGTAAACGGCTTCAGACGGTCAGCTATTCTCGAGAGCCGCCGGCTCACCGGACCCGTTCGGGGTCGACCTCGAGCGTCGCCCGATCTGGCGCGGGCAGTTCGCGGAGGTCACGTCGGGCGAGCACGTAGAGCGCCAGGCAGAGCGAGCCGACGCCGAGTGCACTCATCGCAAGGCGGGGGCTGAACGCACTCGCGACGATCCCACCGAGGAGCGAGCCGAGCGGGATCATCGAGGCCGAGGCGGAACCCAGAATACTGCTCACGCGCCCGACGAGTGCTTCGGGTGGGGCAGACTGGACGACGGCGGCGAACTGGACGTTGACCAGGCCAACGGGAACGAGCGCGAGCGTGATCAGGAGGGCCGTTAGCGGGAGCCAGTCGACGGCAATGGCGGCGAACCAGAGGACGCCGGCGAGTCCGAAGCCGAGGATCATGGTCCGGCCGAACGGCCGGTCAGCGACCAGCGTTGCGCCGAGTGCCCCGAAGAAATTTCCGGCTGCGAACGCAGCCATGAGGATTCCGTAGCCGCCAGCCGCGCCGATCACACTCAACGCGGGTGGGACGCCGAGGGAATCGGCGTACGGCGGAATCGCCGCCAGGATCATTCCGGCGGTGACGTTGACCACGGCTGCGCCCGCGATTAGCCACACGAGGAACGTTCCACGGAGGACAGCCGCTCCCTCTCGCAGCCGAGACAGGTACGACTCCGGCTCCTCGAGCGTCGACGATCCGCCGTCGGCGACGGCAGCCCCGTCAGAATCGGCGTCGTCGGTCGGCGATCGGTCGGCGCTCCCGGCATCGTCACCCGACGCACCCGCCCGCGGGATCGAGAGCGTCGCGAACACCAGTGCGGCGAGCCCGAACGTGACGGCGTCGACCGCGAACAGCGCGACTGCGCCGACCAGACCGATGAGGACGCCGCCGATCCCGTTCGCGACCATGTCGAACCCCTGGTAGGCGATCGAGAACGCGGAGTTCGCCGCGACCAGCTCCTCGTCCTCGAGGATCCGCGGCAGGGCGGCCGTCTGAGCCGGGTAGACGAGCTGGTTGAGCGCGGACAGAAGCGGCATCACGACCAGCAGCAGCCCGACGCTGAGGACGCCGAGGGCGTGGGCGATCGGGATCAGGGAGATGATGGCCGCCTGGAGCAACTGCGTGCCGACGAGCGTCCGCCGGATCGACCAGCGGTCGACGAGCGGCCCCGCCAGAAACTGGAACGCCTGGGGCGCCATCGTGAGAAAGCCAGCCAGGCCCGTGTAGAACGGATCGTTCGTCAGGCTGTAGACGAGCCACATCGCGGCGACGAAGTAGAGACTGTCCCCGAAGTTGGTGATCACGCGGCCGGCGAACAGACGTCGAAACGTGCGATTCTCGAAGGGACCTCGCATTACCGAACGACTCGAGCGTCGGCGCGATAAGTGTAATCAGAACTGTATTTCTGTAACGCCGAGGACAGAACTGTGGTTCTGTTTATTGACTATCACGTCGCTGCACGTCGACGACCTCGAGCGCGTCGTCGACCGTCAGCGTGAGCGAAGCGTCGTCGATCGTGTACGTGACCGTCGCCCTGGGCGGCTTGCCCTCGAGGAGCTGTGACTGTGGGATCTCCGTTGGTTCTCGTCGCCGCAGGATCGGGACGTCGCGGACGTCGGTGCCGTGGTCGTGGTAAAACGAAACGACCGCGGGGTGAGTCAGCAATACCGTCTTGAGGTCGAGTTGACTGCTCGAACCACACCGCTCGCAGTCGTACTTGACCGACGCGACGTTCGCGAACTCAGCGGGGACGTCCCAGCCACCCAGGTCGTCGAGCGTGATCAGTTCCGGCTCGACGGGACCGGTACACGATGGACAGAAGCCGTTGCTGAACTGTGCGATGAACGTTCGGACGTACCGCTCGGTGACGTCCGGGAACCGATCGACCTCGTAGCCAGCGAACGCGCCCGGCGGTACGGGGAACCGACCCGCGTAGAAACACTCGTCGCACTCGACGACGACGCGCTCGTGCTCGTAGTCGAAGGTCATCGGGCCATTGCAGACCGGACACGGGTCCTCGAGGTCGATCGGCTCGAGATCCGCCGTCATCGTGTAACTGCCGGAGAGCAGGGAGCCGACGACCTCCTGGCCGGCCGTCCGCAGTTCGTAGCCCTCGTCGGTCTTGCCCACGAACCGGCCGGTGAGCTTCCCGAGGTGGTAGTTGAACTGCCCGGAGTCGCGGACGCCGACGGCCTCTCGCAGTTCCGAAAAGGTCGCCTCGTGGCCGTCGGCCTCCCAGAGCGCCCGGAGGATGTCGATCCGCGTCTCGTCTGCGAGGACCGCGAAGGCGTCCTCCGGATCGAGTGCGTCGACGATCGGGGACTCGTCCATACTGGTGGCTCACGTGACACGACTATAGTACTGGTGGGTTCTCGTCGATCGAACTGTATCGGGGACGTTCTCGGCTCCGTCCCCGGTCTCGAGCGGTTTGTTCCGGATCTCGAGCGGTTCGCCGTGGTGATCGTCCAGAGGAGTGAATCAACTGCTGTCTTTCACGGAGGCGAGGAACAAGGGAACGCACAAAGGGTTCCCGCCCATATCGACCTCCATGGTCACTTCCAGCCATCGTGACAACCCGATTCGCTCGGTCGTGGTCGGGGTCGCGATCGCGATCTTCGCGTTCGTCGTCGCCAACGTCCTCGTCACGCCGCTCGCGCTGGTCGACCCGGGCTTTCTCGATCCGGAGACGTCGATGGAACGGTCGACGACGATCGCGATGATGGTGCTCAACTTCGCCGGCTTCGCCGTCGCCGGGGCGATCTACCTCGCGTACACCGGCCGAGGGTGGTCGTACGTCGATCTTCGGATGCCCACGAAACGTGACTGGCTCTGGATGATCGCGACGACCGTCGGGAGCATCCTCTTCATCATCGTCTTCGGGATCGCCGTCCAGCTCCTCGAGCTCCCCGCGGCGCCGAACGACATCGTCAACATCATCGGCGACGACCAGATCCTCCTCCTCTGGATGTTCGCCATCGTCGTCTTCGCCAACGCGCCGGCCGAGGAGTTCCTCTTTCGGAACGTCATCCAGAAACGACTCTATCAGTCGTTCACCAAGAACGGCGCCGTCGTCGTCGCCAGCGTCATCTTCGCTGCGGTTCACTTCCCCGTCTTCCTCGTCAGCGGCGGCCCGCTGCTCGCCACGATGGTCTCACTCACCGCCGTCTTCGTCGGCTCGCTCATCTTCGGCTACGCGTACGCCAAAACCGACAACCTCCTCGTTCCGACGGTCGCCCACGCCGGTTTCAACCTCTTCCAGTTCGGTATCCTCTACCTCCAGCTCGAGTATGGCGACCCCGAACAGCTCGAGGAACTGCAGGGATTCGCCCTCGAAGCCCTCGCGCTCGTCCCGTTCTGACGATCGTCGACGAGGACGATCGGACGGGACGCCGGTCGCTCGTCGGCCCGAATCGCGCCGCCTTCGGTCCACCTCGTTTATTAGTCACCGCCGGTGAGATACGGCCATGTCCCAGGCGAAGGGCGACCGTCGTGAGCGCGAACTCGTCAACTTACTCGACGAGGCGGGCTTTGCGGTGATGCGTGCGCCCGCGAGCGGCTCCGCGACCGAACGCGAACTCCCCGACGTGCTGGCCGGAAACGGCGAGGACTTCTACGCGATCGAGGCGAAATCGAGCGCCGGCAACCCCATCTACCTCTCCGGCGAGGAGGTCGAAGCGCTGGTCTACTTTAGCCGCAACTTCGGCGCGAAACCCCGCATCGGCGTCCGCTTCGACCGCGAGGACTGGTACTTCTTCCACCCCGGCGACCTCCACCGGACCGACGGCGGGAACTACCGCGTGAAAAAGGAGACCGCCATCGCCGAGGGGACCGACTTCCCCGAGTTCGTCGGCGACTCAAAGAAGGTCACGCTCGACCAGCTCGGCGAGGAGCGACCCGACCACGATCCGGACGTGCTGCGCGTGCTCACCGCCGTTTCCCAGGGCGAGCTGTCGGTCGAGGAAGCCGCGGCGATGCTCGAGTCATAAAGAGCGCAGCCCTTAACCCGCACGCGATCCAATTCCCGTCGATGACCGACCGAGAGGGCGATCGCGACCACCGCTTCTCCGAAGGCGCTGGCTTCGACGACCCCTACGACGAGTTCGACCTCGACCCACCGGCGCTCTCGGTCGACCCCGCGAAAGTCGACCCCGTCGACTCCCGCGTGGTGGCCGACCTGCTCGACGAGCGCCAACTCTCGACGGACGAGGTCGACGCCGAGGAACTGCTCGACGTGGGCCTCAACTACGTGGCGATCAACCGCCACGAGCAGGCCGTCGACGCGTTCGAACGGGCGGCCCGATTCGCCGACGACGACCTGCTCGCCCAAGAGGCCTGGGTGAACAAGGGCGTCGCCCACGCCGAACTCGAGGAGTACGACGAGGCGATCGGCGCCTACCGGGAGGCCCTGCGGATCGACGACCAGAGTGAGCACGCTGCATCCGCCGAGACTAACCTGGCCTACGCGCTCTGGGAGTTCGGCGAGACCGCCCAGGCGCTCGAGCACGCCGAGCGGGCCGTCGAACTCGACGATCGGTTCCCGCAGGCGTGGTACAACCGGGCCTTCTTCCTCGCCGAACGTGGCCTCGCCGAGGAGGCGCTCCACTGCCTCGACAACGCGATCCGGCTGGGGCTTCGCAGCGCGCCGGTGCTCGAGGAGAAGGTGCGGATCCTCGAGGAACTCGGCGAGTACGACGAGGCCGAGGTGATCGCCGACGAGGCGAACGAACTGCGCGAACGGGCCGAGCAGCGGCTGATCGAAGAGCGCGAGCGAACGCACGAATGAGCACGGGATCACGGATGATCGTCTCCGAACGCGAGACCGAGAAGGGGCTGTTGGTCACCGTCTGTGACGCCGACGTCTTAGGCGAGACCTTCGAGGAGGGTGAGCTCTCGCTCACCGTCACCGAGGAGTTCTACGGCGGCGACGAGGTCGACGAGGGTGCCGTCGTCGACAGCCTCGCCCGGGCGACGATCGCCAACATCGTCGGGACGCGCGCCGTCGACCTGGCCATCGAAGCGGACGTCATCGACGAGGAGTGCGTCCTCGAGCTGGGGGCGACACGCCACGCCCAGCTTCTGCGGCTCTACTGACCGGTTCTTCGTTTAGTAATTCGTCTTAACGTGACTGTTTACGTAAGATATATTTATAGAGTATTCCTGTGAACGGACCAGTCACATGGACGTTTTCGAGCGGTTCAACGAGCAGTACCCGTTTGGCGAGCACCTCGGCCTCGAGCTCACCCACGTCGAGGAGGGCTACGTCGAGGGCAAGATCGAACTCGAGGACCACCACTCGCTGTCGGAGACGACGGTGCTCGCCCACGGGGCGGTGCCGTTCGGGCTGGCGGACTCGCTGTCGGCCGCCGCGCTCGCGTCGGTCGAGGGGAATCCGGGGCCGACGCTCGACGTGCGCATCGACTATCTGCGACCAGCCACGGGCGATATCTACGGGAAAGCCGAGGTCGTTCGGTACGGACGCGAGACGGGCGTCGTCGAGGTCGAGGTCGTCGACGAGGACGACCGGCCCCTCGCGAAGACGCGCGGGGTCTACAAGACGAACGTGGTGAAGGGGAAGAACCCGTTCGTCGATTCATAGGACGACGGAGCTGGCGGGCGATGCGGCCGGAGCGGAGTCCGCGAGCGGTTGGATAGCGCGTCTCACGACCACGAACGTTTTTGTCGTACACGTTCTTCGAGAAGCCATGCACTCCAGCCTGACACGTACGCTCGAGCGATTCCGACAACCAGAGTACACTGGCGAGAACCGATGTGTCCCGTGTACGGTCGTCAACGTCGTCATCGCCGTCGCGGTCGCGATTCCCATCGGAGTCGTCGCCCCGGCGGTGGGCGCCGCCGCCCTCGTCTTCTCGCTCGCGGCGATCTACCTACGAGGCTACCTCGTTCCCGGGACGCCGGCGCTGACGAAGCGATACTTCCCCGACTGGCTGCTCGCGACGTTCGACAAGGGCCCCGAGGTGGGACTGGAACTCGAGGAGGCCGACGACGTCGCGACCGACGACGGACCCGTCGATCCCGAAGCGCTCCTCCTCGAGCACGGCGTCATCGCCCCCTGTGCGGACGTCGACGACCTCTGTCTCGACGACGAGGTCCAGACGGAGTGGCGAGCCCGGATCGAGGCGTTACGCGACGGCGACCGCGAGGCCCAGGTCGCCGACTTCCTCGAGGTCGAGGCGGAACCGCTCACGATGCAATCCTCGAGCGACGTCGTTATCGTCCGGGTGAACGGTCGCCTGGGCGGGCGCTGGGAGTCCGAAGCCGCGTTGCTCGCTGATCTGGCGGGGCTGGACGTCCTCGCCGACCGCATCCCCGGCTGGGAGTCGTTCGATCTCCGCGAGCGGAGCACGGTCACGAGCGGGCTGCGGGCCTTCGCCGACGTCTGTCCGGCCTGTGACGGACCGCTCTCGCTCGACGAGGAGACCGTCGAGTCCTGCTGTCGGTCACACCAGGTGTATGCGATCACCTGTGACGACTGCAGCCAGCGCGTGCTCGAGATCAGCCAGTAGCGTCGCCCGACACCCGTCCCTGCGACCGGAGACGCGCGTCGCGACCGAAGGAGTGTTTTGCCTGCGGTCCCTCGTATCCGGTAATGAGCCAGCAGAACGTCGGGTCGCTCGACGTCGAGGCGATCCGGGCCGAGTACCCGATCCTCGAGCGGGAATTTGACGGGACTCCCCTCGTCTATCTCGACAACGCGGCGACGACCCACACGCCGGAGCCAGTCGTCGAGGCGATGAGTGACTACTACCGCACCTCCAACTCGAACGTCCACCGGGGCATCCACCAGCTCAGTCAGGAAGCCTCCATCGCGTACGAGGACGCCCACGACCGGGTGGCCGACTTCATCGGCGCGAGCGGCGAGCGCGAGGAGATCGTTTTCACGAAGAACACCACGGAGAGTGAGAACCTGCTCGCCTACTCGTGGGGGCTGAACGAGCTCGGCCCCGACGACGAGGTCGTCCTCACGGAGATGGAACACCACGCCTCGCTCGTCACCTGGCAGCAGATCGCCAAGCGAACGGGTGCGAGCGTGAAGTACATCGAGGTCGACGAGACCGGTCGATTGGACATGGAGCACGCCCGCGAGTGCATCACCGACGACACCGCGCTCGTGAGCGTCGTCCACGTCTCGAACACCTTGGGCACCGTCAACCCCGTCGCCGAGCTCGCCGACCTCGCCCACGACCACGGCGCGTACATCTTCGTCGACGGCGCCCAGGCCGTTCCGACCCGCCCCGTCGACGTCGAGGCCATCGACGCCGACTTCTACGCCTTCTCCGGGCACAAGATGGCCGGCCCCACCGGCATCGGCGTCCTCTACGGAAAGAAGAAGCTGCTCGAGGAGATGGAGCCCTACCTCTACGGCGGCGGCATGATCCGCAAGGTCACTTTCGAGGACTCGACCTGGGGCGACCTTCCCTGGAAGTTCGAGCCCGGCACGCCGCCAATCGCCGAAGCCGTCGGCCTCCACGCCGCGGTCGACTACCTCGAGGAGCTCGGGATGGAGCGAGTCCGCGCCCACGAAGAGGAGCTCGCCGCCTACGCTTACGACCGCCTTGCCGAGGAGGGCGACGTCGAGATCTACGGCCCCGAACCCGGCGCAGAGCGCGGCGGCCTCGTGAGCTTCAACCTCGAGGGCGTCCACGCCCACGACCTCGCCTCGATCATGAACGATCACGCCGTCGCCATCCGCGCCGGCGACCACTGCACTCAGCCGCTGCACGACAAACTCGGCGTGGCCGCGTCGGCGCGGGCCTCGTTCTACGTCTACAACACTCACGAGGAGGTCGACGCGCTCGTCGAGGCGCTCGACGATGCACGGCAGCTGTTCGCCTAGAATCGTCCCCGCGTAGCGGCCCGACCGCCTCGGTCGGCCTCAGAGCCGACCCAGTCGGATCTCGTCGTCCGTGATCGATTCGACGTTCGACTCGTCGAGTTCGTAGGTCTCCTCGTCGGCATCGCCCCAGCCGAGTTTCGACCTGATCGTATCGGTCACGCCCGGATCGGGGTTGACGTGGACGGTCGATCCGTGGACGTGCTCGACGATTCCGATCGCTTCGCCATCGGCGTTGACGACTCGCTTTCCTTCGTCGTGGTCGCTGAAGTGAGCGCACATACAGTGACCGTCGTCGTCGAGCGGCGTAATCGTCTCACCTACATCTGCCGGCATGGCGTCGTCCGCCGTGATACTCGCGAGTCAGCAACGGGATCGATTGGTTAGGAGTCCGTCGGCACTCGCTCGAGGCGGGTTCGCGGGAAGACGTACACTTTGAGCGACTCTGGGACGGGGCCGTGGCGCCGTACGCTGGCGTGAGGGTAGATCGCACCGACGACGGGCACGTCGGGATCGTAAGTTTCGTTCGTGCCGTACTCGGCGACGGTGCAGTCGGCCTCCCGGATCTGGACGTGGTCGGCCCGAAGATCGGACGCGTCGACGACGGTCAGGCGGGAACCGGTCTCGCGGTCTCTGACCGTATCGCCCGGGGAGATCGCGTGGTCGTCGCAGTAGACCGGCTCCGGGGTTCTCTCGTCGACGAAAACGGCCGTCTCACAGTCGTGGCACTCGAGTGCGAGCTGTCCGGGCGGCGGGGTTCGCCCCTCCGTGATCTCGATAGCTACCCGGCGGAGGTGTTTACAGCGGACGTTCCGGAAGACGTGGTCGGGACAGGTACACCGTCCCGCCTCCACGTCGATCAGGTAGGTGGCTCCGCTGCCCGACTCGACCTCGTAGAGGCCGTCGCCGAGCGCCAGCACGGACATCGGTTCGACTCGAGCCCGGCGCGACCGCTCGTCGAGGTGGCCGTCGGCGGGCGAAAGCGGTGCTTTCGGTGACGCGTGTGTGTTCATGGGGTGCGTCCTCGGTGGTGAGCGTTCGATCGGCTGTTCGAACGTGGTAGGGGCTCGAGCGGCCTAAACGTCGCGCCCGTCGATAGCGCAGACCGTCACCGCTGACGACCTGTCGAGTCGGCGGCCGAACGGCGCCGCCCTTCGAAGCGCTTTTGTCCGGGCCGGAGAAATCCGGGATACAATGCTCGAGCGGGAGCGAATCATCGAAATCGTCGTCGCCGTCTCCGCCGTCTTCCTGATGCTCGGAGTCATGATCGGCATCGGGCTCAACTACGGGGGAGCAGACAGCACGCTCTCCCCGGCGGGCGGCGAGTTACTCGTCGGGGCGATCGTCGGCTTCATCCTCCTGTTGACGCTCGTCGGCGTCGGGCTGGCGTTCGCGCTGAACGATCCCGAGAACGCGAGCTAGTACTCCGCCAAGCGTCGGTCGGTCCGTCGCCGACCTCGTTCTCCTCGAGGCGACGGCCGACGGCCGTTTCACCCGGACTGCGACCGAGTTATCAGAGCTCGTAGAGCTCGCCGAACTTCTCGTCGACGTACTCGAGGAAGTAGTCGGCCGTGAGGGGTTCGCCCGTCGCGACCTCGATCAGCTCCTCGGTGGGGTAGCGCTGGCCGTGGCGGTGGACGTGGTCGGTCATCCACTCCCACAGCGGCTCGAACTCCCCGTCGCGAACGAGGCCGTCGACGTCGAGGTCCTCGCGCATCGCGGCGTCGAGCTGGGCGGCGAGAACGCTCCCGACGGTGTAGCCCTGGAACTTCGCGAAGCTGTACGACCAGTGGGTGTCTTGCAGACAGCCCTCGGCGTCGGTCTCGGGAGTCACTCCCAGGTACGCTTCCATCTTCTCGTTCCAGACGCGCGGGATCTCCGAGACCTCGAGCTCGCCCTCGACGAACGCCCGGTCGATCTCACACCGGAGGATGATGTGGAGGTGGTAAGTCAGCTCGTCGGCCTCCACGCGGATCAGGTTCTCCGGATAGATCCGGTTGACCGCGGCGTAGGCCTCCTCGACCGTGACGTCCTCGAGGTGGGGAAAGTGCGCTTTCATCGTCGGCAAGAATAGCTCCCAGAACGCCCGCGACCGACCGACGTGGTTCTCCCAGAACCGCGACTGGGATTCGTGGACGCCCGACGAACGCGGCGAGCCCAGCGGCGTGCCGTACTCGTCTTTCGGGAGGCCGAGCTGGTAGGTCGCGTGGCCGAACTCGTGGATCGTCGCCGTCAGGGCGTCGATAGGATCGTCTTCTTTGAACCGCGTGGTGATCCGGGCGTCGAACTGGTTGCCCGACATGAACGGGTGCGGCGCGGTGTCGAGCCGGCCGTGTTCGCGCGGATAACCGAGCAGGTCGAGGGCGTCCTCAGAGAGCGCGCGCTGGGACTCCTCGTCGTAGCTGTGGCCCGAAAATGGCGAGGGGAGCTCGCGGCCGTCCTCGCGGATCTCCTCGATCAGCGCCACGAGATGCTCGCGAAGTTCGGCGAAGATCTCCTCGACGCGCTCGAGCGGGAGGTACGGCTGACTGTCCTCGTAGAGCACCCGGTAATGGTCGCCGCCGGGGTCGATCGCGGCCGCCCGTTCGCGGTTGAGATCGATCAATTGCTCGAGCGCCGGCGCGAAGTGGTCGAAGTCGTCCGCCGCCTTCGCCTCCTGCCAGACCTGCTGGCTCTCGACCTGGTGAGCCGAGAGCTGCTCGATCAACTCGGCGGGCACCTCGGCGGCCCGTTCGTACTCCCGGCGGAGTTCGCGGACGACGGCGGCCTGCTCCTCGGTCAGCGACTCGTCTTCCAGGGACTGGAGCCACTCGCCCACCTCGTCGTCGACGAGCAGATCGTGGCCCAGCGACGAGAGCGTCGACAGCTGCTGGGCTCGAGCCGGCGTTCCGCCCTCGGGCATCATCACCCGCTGGTCCCACGCGAGGACCATCGAAGCCATCCGGACGTTTCCGAGTTTCCTCGCTCGCTCGAGGAGGCTGGCGTACGCCTCCGGGGAATGCTGTGTGTTGTCAGTAGACGCCATATTTCGTCTCGAAACACTCGACGACGGATAGTAAATCCTCGGACGTGGGTCAAAAGCCGGTGAACTTGTCCCGTCGGTAGAGGTCGAGTTCGGTTACCGAGGAGTGCTCGCGCGTCGCGGCGAACGCGATCGCCTCGGCGACCTCCTCGGGTTCGGTGACCTCGCCTTCCTCGAACCGCTCGGCGAACGTGTCGCCGTCGGTCGTCTCGAACTCAGAGCGCACCTCGGAGGGGTTGACGATCGTGACGCCGACGCCGTCGTCGCCCACCTGCGCGGCGACGCTCTTGGCGAAGCCGCGGACCCACCACTTCGTCGCCGCGTAGACGGGGTTGAACGGCCGCGGGTACTGGCCGGCGAAGCTCCCGACGAAGAGCAGGTGCCCGCCCTGCTCGCGGACGTGTGGGATCGCCGCTCGCGTCGCGTAGAAGACGCCGTCGAGGTTCGTCTCCTGCATCAGCCGATAGTCGTCGGTCGCCATCGTCTCCACGTCGCTTCCTCGACCGAGCCCGGCGTTGTTCACCAGCACGTCGAGCCTCCCGACGGTCTCGACCGTCTCGGAGACGAGCGCCTCGACCTGCGTCTCCTCGCGAACGTCCGTCGGCACGACGAGCGTCTCGACGTCGTGGTCGGCCTCGAGTTCGGCCGCCAGCTTCTCGAGTCGCTCCTCGCGACGGGCCGCGAGCGTCACGGTCGCTCCCTCGGCGGCGAGCGCCCGACAGGTCGCCGCGCCGATGCCCGCGCTCGCGCCGGTGACGATCGCTGCCTGGCCCTCGAGTCGTTTCTCTGCCATATCGGGTCGTCGGCGGCCGGGGAGTTGGCCTTTTCGGCGCGTCCGATCGGCTCATGGCAGGTATCGGGCCGTCTGCACTTGTGGAGACGGCGTTTGGGAGGGGAGTGAGTCGATCACTGCAGGGGGGCGACTACCGGGATTCGTGTGGCTGGCGCCGCCTCGTCGACCGTGACCGCCTTCGGAACGACAAAGACCCCCCGCCGTCTCGTCTGGGATATGCCTGCAGCAGTCGTCACTGGTTCCTCGAGAGGGATTGGCCGCGCGATCGCACTCCGGTTCGCCGCGGACGGCTACGACGTCGCCGTGAACTACCACTCGAGTGCGGACGCGGCCGCGGCGGTCGCCGACGAGGTCCGCGATCGGGGACAGGACGCGATCGTCGTCGGCGCGGACGTCGCCAACCCGGACGACGCCACCCGCCTCGTCGAGGAAACCGTCGACGCCTTCGGCGGCGTCGACCACGTCGTCAACAACGCCGGGATCGACCAGCACGTCTACACCGCCGACCTCGAGCCCGCCGACTTCGATCGAATCATGGACGTGAACGTCAACTCCGCGTTCGCCGTGACGAAGGCGGCGCTGCCGTACCTCGAGACCTCGACGGACGATCCCTCGGTGGCGAACGTCTCCTCGATCCTCGCCCACACCGGCGCACCGATCGAGTGTCACTACGCGGCCTCGAAGGGAGCGCTCATCTCGCTGACGCGGAGTCACGCCGCTGACTTCGCACCCGAGATTCGGGTGAACGCGGTCGCGCCGGGCCACGTCGAAACGGACATGACGGGCGACCGGACGCCCGAGGAGAAACGCGAGGAGCTGGCGGCGATTCCAGTGGATCGCTACGGTCAGCCCGAAGACATCGCCGACGCGGTCGCCTACCTCCGCGACGCGACGTTCGTCACCGGCGAGACGCTGAACGTCAACGGCGGCGAGCTGATGTGCTGAGCGGGTGAAGAGAGTCAGCCGTCCACGCTGGGCAGTTCGGTTTCGTGTGGTGGTGAGGGTGACTCCATGAGAATCCCGCTGAAATCCCTGGAGCGTGAAGTACGTCAGGGAGTTCGGAAGGTCGATCTATCAACCGTTTTGTCCGACGGTATTACCGTCATTCCAGCACTTCGAGGAACACTGCGGCCGCGTCGTCGTCCCGAGTTACGTACGCACCGGACGAAAACTCGTCGTCACCCTCATACCACGGTAGTTCATCGAATTGATCAGTTACCGCTTCTCGTTCCTCTTCGTCGAGTCGCTGCGTCGCCGTTGCGTTCGTCTCAATCGCTTCGACCACGACCTCTTTGATGACTCCCTCAATTTTTGGGTCGTCAACGCTTGTCGTCGATGCCTCAGGTGGAGCGGTGTCGTACGGATGGGCAACGACGGAAGTGGGGCCGTCTTCAAAGTCGTTGTTTCCGAGACAGCCTGCGAGAACCACTCCGCAAGCGGTGGTCGTGAGAAGCGTTCGTCGATTCATAGTGTCATATCGAGCTCCTTCCGTATATCTTCGATGAAGACGCCTCCTACCCATACAACCATTGGTTGTTTCCAAATGATATAAACCTTCTGAAATTTGTAGATGTGCATTATATAATAGACCAATATAGTAAATATTTCCAGAAGATAATACTGATACAGATTTCTTATTGTGTGTTGAAACACTCGATATTGGTTAGAGACAGAGGGTATTATAGAATTATATCCATGGCGTTGTTTTCAACTCTCTTTCGATGAACCACCTGATACGTAGATGTGCGTACTGACCGATGAAGGTGCTGCCAGATACGATTAGTATTTGAACTGGTGTGCAAGATTCAGGGCGCGAGTCTTATATGGGGCGCTGGTTTCACTCGGACGACCCTGGCACAGCGGCGACTGCGGCTGTCAGCTCGAACAGTGTCCACGGCTATCGTCACAACACCAGAAAGTATACCCGATATTCAAATAACTGAACACGCATGAGGAACGAGGAGGGTCCGCGACGTATTGACGTTCTTCGGTACGGTGAGCCACCAGACATAGCGTATCGCGGGGTTGAAGCTGGTGACGGTGATGTCGTTGTTGAGGCGCATGAAACAGAACTTCGACGACAGTCGTGGAAACGGGGTAGTGTTGGCGTTATTGGAGTGGCACTAGCTGTGGGGTACAGTGTCTTCATACTGAATGCGCCGATAATCGGACTCGTGGCCGGGGGCCTCCTTCTCGCAGTATTTGTGTATGCACAGCGTCAGAATCGCCCTCCATGTCCAGAGGTGGTTGAGCGGAATATGCAACTGGAGCGAGCCTGTGCCGAGTACGACCTTACTCCCGATGAGGTCTCTCGTGACGCGGTTCAGCAGCGAGGGGAGTAACGAATACCAACGCTACGTTCCCGTGAAATTAGTAAGCATCTGACGGCCGTGTTCAGGTGTGAACGACACAAGCGGTTCACAGACGCTCGAGCCGCGGACCCGAAACTGTGCGGGACAGCGACTAAGCCCGTTCCGGACCGAGTACGTGCATGGAACCCGACGGTACGCCGCTAGAAGCCCTCGAGGGAGCACCGTTCCAATTCTCGGACCTGATCGAGTACCAGGACGGCGCCATCGTCAGCCGGACCCTGATCGACGCGGCGTCGGCGACGCTGACCGTGTTCGCCCTCGACGAAGGACAGACGATCAGCGAGCACAGCGCGCCCCACGATGCGATTTTGCAGGTCGTCGACGGCACCGGCGCGGTGACGATCGACGGCGAGGAGCACGTGCTCGAGGCTGGCGAGGCCCTGGCCATGCCGGCGAACGTGCCCCACGCGGTGGCAGCTCCATCGCGCTTTACGATGGTGCTTACGATGGTTCGATAAGCGCCGACGCCGCAGCCGACGGCGTCGTCAGTAGCTCGCCAATCCAGCCTCGAGTCGGTCGAACCCCTCGTGAAGCCGTTCCTCGGAGTTGGCAAACGAGAGCCGCAGTCGACCCCGGCCCGCCTCGCCGAACCCGTCGCCGGGGGCGAGCACGACGCCGTGTTCTTCTAAGAGGTGTTTCGCGACCGAGAGGCTGTCGTCGTCGATGCCCGGATCGAGGAACGCGTAGAACGCGCCCTCCGGACGGGGACAGGAGAGTCCGTCGATCGCCGCGACGCGGTCGACGACGAGGTCCCGGCGCCGGCGGAACGCCTCGTACATCTCCTCGATCGGCTCCTGCGGGCCGGTGAGCGCGGCGATCGCGGCGTGCTGGGCGAGACTCGAGGTGCAGGCGGTCGTCGACTCGCGGATCTTGGCCACCTCGTCGATCAGGATTGGGTCGCCGGCGAGCCAGCCGATCCGCCAGCCGGTCATCGCGTACGTCTTCGAGCAGGAGCCGACGGTCAGCACGTGGTCGGGGTGGCCGGTGTAGGCAGCGATTCCCTCGGGTTCGCCGTCGTAGGTGAGCCCCAGGTAGACCTCGTCGGCGACGACGTAGGCGTCGTGGTCGGCGGCGGCCTCGACGACCGCGCGACACTCCTCGGGGTCGAAGACCCGGCCGGTCGGGTTCGACGGCGTCGTGAGGATCACCGCGGCGGTGTCCTCGCCCATCGCCTCGATCACGCGGTCGGCCTCGAGGTCGAACCCGTTCTCGGCGGGCATGGGTACCTCCCGGAACGTGCCGTCGGCGAGGGTCGCCTGCGTCGCGTAGTTCGGCCACGTCGGGCCGGGGACGACCAGCTCTTCGCCGGGGGAGACCGTCGCGAGGGCCGTCAGGTGGAGCGCTTCCATCCCGCCGGTCGTGACGACGATCTCGTCGGGGTCGTGGTGGACGCCGTGTTCCGTCGCGAGCATGTCACTGATCGCGCGCCGACACGCCGGCAGCCCCGCGTTCGAGGTGTAGTGGGTCTCCCCGTCGCGGGCGGCGCGTGCGGCGGCGTCGATCACGTGTGCGGGGGTGTCGAAGTCGGGTTCGCCGACCTCGAGTCTGACGAGGTCGCCGTCGTGGCGCTCTGCCAGGTCGAACATGATCCGGATGCTCGAGCGCTCGGCCCGGCGAACGCGATCCGTGGGTGTGGGCATACCGTTCGGAACGGTGCTCCCCTCGAAAAGCCGTTTGGTTTCGCCGCCGGCCACCGCGCTCGCCGCCTCGCCGATCGAACATGTTCGGAACGAGCCTTTCCCGCGGCGAGCGCGTACGGTGGCGTATGGAGACCACCACCGCGGCCGACCCCGCGACCGGGCTCGAGCCCGAGACGACCGTCGACGTTCGCTGCACCGGCCACGTCCGCGACGCCGTCGGCACCCACGAACTCGAGTTCGCCTTCGAGGGATCGACGCTCCGGGACTTCCTCGAGGGCTTTTTCGAGGCCTACGACGTCGAGGACCTGCTGATCGCCGAGACGGAGGCAGAGGCGACCGCCCACGGCTGGGCGCCGGTTCCCGACGACCTCCCCGGTACCTGGCGGAAGAACCCCGAGGGCGAACAGACCCGGCCGTTTGCCCGCGTCACGATCAACGGCCGGTTCAACGAACACCACGACGGGTTCGCCACCGAACTCGCCGACGGCGACCGCGTCGGACTGATCAAGCCGTTCATGTTCTGTGTTTGAGCCGGGAGATTCGGACCGTCCGGCAGGCGGCGTGGAAGGCCGAACCGATCGACTCGAGCGAGCGTCCGACGGTAGCGGCGAAAAGACTTAGCGATTGTCTGCACGACGTATACATGTGAGCACCTCGATCAGCGTTTCCGAGGAAACGAAGGAGAAACTCGAGCGGCTCAAGCGTGAGGGTGAGAGTTTCGACGAGCTGCTGGTTCGGCTGGCCAACGAAGAGGAGCCCATTACCGTCGGCGCGTGGGATTCCGGCACCGCCGATCGCGCTCGCGAGGCCGTCGACCGCTCTCGGGAGCACTTTGGACGATGACGTTTCTCGACTCGTCGGTCATCATCGACATGCTCGAGGGCGTCGAGGACACCGTCGAGTTCGTCGAATCGCAGGGGACACCCTATCTGACTTCGGCGATCTGCGTCTACGAAGTTCTCGAGGGGCCGCTCGGAAGCGGCCGCACCGACGTCGAGGCGGAACGGCAGCGCTTCGGCGGCGTTCGTGCCCTCGAGTTCAACGAGAGCCTCGCGCTCGAGGCCGCCCGGCTACAGGACGAACTACTCGACGAGGGTACCCGAATGGCGGTTCGAGACCTGATGATCGCCGCCACGGCGCGATCGACCGGCGACCACCTCGTCGTTGCCGACGCCGACTTTCAGACGGACGCCCTCGAGTCGAAGCTGCGAGTGACGAACTGCAGGGACGACTGATACGGTCTGTTGTGATTCGGTACCGGTGATCGCTCGAACGGGGTAGCGATCACCGGTAAACCGTTACAACGATCCGTATGAAGTGGTCGTAGCGGCCGCTTCCGGACGCCGACGGGTTCGATCGCCAGCCCCACGGACCCGACGACCCAATACACGAACGTGCACATAGAAACCCATTTACCGGCCGGCTTTCACCACCTAGATGAATGAGTCTTCCCGAGT
The DNA here is from genome assembly GCF_024362485.1 of Natronobeatus ordinarius. Taxonomy (NCBI): domain Archaea; kingdom Methanobacteriati; phylum Methanobacteriota; class Halobacteria; order Halobacteriales; family Natrialbaceae; genus Natronobeatus; species Natronobeatus ordinarius. Next base: position 791,397 of record NZ_CP101456.1, read on the forward strand.
CGGACCACGAACTCGTCGTCTCCGAGCTGGGGCGGGAGCCGACCCCCGCCGAGGCGGCGCTGTTCGAGAACCTCTGGAGCGAACACTGTGCGTACCGCTCCTCGAGACCGCTGCTGTCGGCGTTCGAGAGCGAGGGAGAGCAGGTCGTCGTCGGACCGGGCGACGACGCGGCCGTCGTCGCACTCGACGAGGAGACGTACATCACGATGGGGATCGAGAGCCACAACCACCCCTCCTACGTCGATCCGTTCGACGGCGCGGCGACGGGCGTCGGCGGCATCGTCCGTGACACCCTCTCGATGGGGGCCTATCCCATCGCGCTCGCGGACTCGCTGTACTTCGGCGCGTTCGAGCGCGAGCACTCGAAGTACCTCTTCGAGGGCGTCGTCGAGGGCATCAGCCACTACGGTAACTGCATCGGCGTGCCGACCGTGGCGGGGAGCGTCGACTTCCACCCCGATTACGAGGGCAATCCGCTGGTGAACGTCGCCTGCGTCGGCCTGCTCGACGCGGAGCGACTGGTGACGGCGGAGGCCCAGGAGCCAGGCAACAAACTCGTCCTCGTGGGCAACGCCACCGGCCGCGACGGCCTCGGTGGGGCGAGTTTCGCGAGCGAGGACCTCGCCGAGGACGCCGAGACCGAGGACCGCCCCGCGGTGCAGGTCGGCGACCCTTACGCCGAGAAGCTGCTGATCGAGGCCAACGAGGTCCTCATCGAGGAGGGGCTGGTCGAGTCCGCCCGCGACCTCGGGGCCGCCGGGCTGGGCGGCGCCTCGAGCGAGATGGTCGCCAAAGGCGGTCTGGGCGCACACATCGAACTCGAACGCGTCCACCAGCGCGAGCCGAACATGTCGGCCCTGGAGATCCTGCTGGCCGAATCCCAGGAGCGGATGTGTTACGAAGTGACGCCGGAGAACGTCGACCGCGTCCAAGAGATCGCCGAGACGTTCGACCTCGGCTGTTCGGTCATCGGCGAGGTCACCGAGGAGCACTACGTCTGCACCTTCGAGGGCGAGACCGTCGTCGACGTCGACGCCTACTTCCTCGGCGAGGGCGCGCCGATGAACGACCTCGAGGTCGAAGAATCCGAGGTGCCGGAAACCGATCTCCCCGAGGCCGACCTCGAGGACGCGTTCGAGACAGTCGTCTCGAGCCCGAACACGGCCTCGAAGGAGTGGGTCTACCGCCAGTACGACCACGAGGTCGGCGTGCGGACGAGCGTGCCGCCGGGCGACGACGCAGCGATTATCGCAATTCGGGAGAACGAGACCGGACTCGCAATCTCTGCAGGCGCGGCACCCAACTGGACGAGCGTGGCCCCCTTCGAAGGGGCGAAGGCGGTCGCCCTCGAGAACGCGACCAACCTCGCGGCGAAGGGCGCGACGCCGCTCGCGGCCGTCGACTGCCTGAACGGCGGAAACCCGGAGAAGCCCGACGTCTACGGCGGCTTCAAGGCCACCGTCGACGGGCTGGCTGAGATGTGTGCCGAGCTCTCGGCGCCCGTCGTCGGCGGCAACGTCTCGCTGTACAACGACTCTCCCTCTGGCCCAATCCCGCCGACGCCGACGCTCGCGCTGGTGGGAACGAAGGAGGGTTACGACGCGCCGCCGCTGTCGGCCGCTTCCGAGGGCGAACTCCTGCTCGTCGGCGACCTCGCGCTCGAGGCCGGCGCGTTCCGGCTGGGCGGCTCGGAGTACCTCGCCCGGCTCGGCGGCAGCGACGAGTTCCCGGCTCTGCCCGAGAATCCAGCCGAGCTGATCGAGACGCTCGCGTCGGTCGCCGACGCCGAGGGGACGCTCGCGGTTCACGACGTCAGCCACGGCGGCCTGGCCGTCTCGCTCGCCGAGATGGTCGAAGACGGTGCCGGACTTGCCGTCTCGCTGCCCGGTGACGCCCATGCCGCTGGGGCGCTGTTCCACGAACAGCCCGGCCGCGCGCTGATCCAGACGACCGATCCCGAGTCGGTCCGCGAGGCGTTCGACGGCGTTGCTCCCGTCGTCACCCTCGGCTCCGGAACCGACGACGGCACGCTTTCGATCGAGCTCGGTGACCAGGAACTCACCGCCGACGCCGACGAGATCGGATCGATGCGGTCGGTCATCGACGCCGAACTCGAGTAGTCGCTCGACCGGATCGGCTATCGGTCCCAGTCACCGATAGCTTGATGTACGTTCGGGAAGCGGTGTTCGTTACGACACTACTTGCGAGGAACGAATGGAGGGGAATCCACACGTCCTGATCGTCGAAGACGAACCCGACCTGGCCGCCCTGTACACCACCTGGCTCGAGGATTCGTGTACGGTCGAGACGGCGCTCGACGGGCGCGAGGCGCTCGAGTCGATCGACGAATCGGTCGACGTGGTCCTGCTGGACCGTCGGATGCCCGACCGCTCCGGTGAAACCGTCCTCGATACGATCCGTGAGAACGGACTCGACTGTCACGTCGCGATGGTGACGGCGGTCGAACCCGACTTCGACATCGTCGAGCTGGGATTCGACGCCTACCTCGTCAAGCCCGTCTCGAAGGCGGAACTGCGCACGGCCATCGATCGGCTGCTGTTACGATCGACGTACGACGAACAGCTCCAGGAGTACTTCTCGCTCGCCTCGAAGAAGGCACTGCTCGACGGCCAGAAGACCGCCCCCGAACGTCGGGCGAGCCACGAGTACGCGCGACTCGAGGACCGTCTGGCTGTGGTACGCACGCAGGTCGACGAGACGATCGACGAGCTGGTGAACCGGGACGGGCACCGGGACCTCTGCCTGGAGATCACACAGAGTCAAGGAGAAAGCCCACGACAGTAGTCGTGGGATGAATCCGACGAGTCTCCGTCAAAACCGCAATACGTAGCTTGAACGGGGTCGAATGTTAGCGTAACTTCCTCGGGAACATTGGAGTTGGATTGGGGTCTCCGTAACCAAAACGCAACCCTACCCAAGTGAGGCTCGGACGCGAGTCCGAGTCGGGTCGATGGCACGGCCTGTAGGGTGTCAGCAGGGTAGTCCGAACGGACTGGCGTCATCATCCGCCCACCGCCCCGACGCACCACCTACAAACCGGGACCGACCACCGAGGTCGGGAAGTTGCCTCCGTTGGGGTCGGAACGCCCGACCCCAAACGCGAGGAATCCCACGACTTCAGTCGTGTGGAGGATGTCAAGCGCGAGCCGTCAGCGACTTCCGACCGGCGTGTGACCCACGACTGACGCGCGGCTCCTTTTTCCCGGAGGTGAGGTCGTGATCTTCTCGCTCGACGTGGCCTCGTTCGCCACCTGTCACCGGCGCTCGAGCGTGGTCACGTCCCTGACCTCGAAGCGGGTTCCGCCACGTTCGCCCCGCGAGATCGACACCGTCCAGCCGTGGGCTTCGGCGATGGATCTGGCGACGGCGAGTCCGAGCCCGTCGGTCGCGTCGTCGGCCGCGGGTTCGAACACCTGTTCGTGGATGGCTGGCGGTATCTCCGGGGCGTCGTCGAGCAGGTAGAATCCGCGCGGGCCGTCGATCGGCCGATCGAGGCCGACGAGCCCTACCTGGACGGTGACGTCGCCCTCCGAGCGGGCGGCGGCGTCGTCGAAGATCGTCTCGAGGAAGTGGCCGAACCGTTCGGGATCGGCTCGAAGGGTGGCACCTTCCTCGACGACGACCGCCGCGCTCTCGAGGTTCGAGGCGCAGACGGCGGCGTCGATCGCCGTCTCGAGGTCGATCCGGGACCGGGGGCCAACGGCAGTGGCGTTCCGGGCGAACTCGCGGACGTCGTCGACGAGTCGCTCGGCGCGATCGAGCCTCGCGGTCGCTCCGTCTTCGGAGAGGGGAAACTCCCACTCGGCGACGTCCGTCTCCTCTTGCTCGAGTGCGTCTTCGATGGCCTCGAGTCCTCGTTTTAAGTCCGTCGAGAGGACGTCCGCGATGGCCTCGAGCCGTTCGGTCTGTCGCTCGAGTTGTTCGGTCCGGTCGCGGAGAACGCGTTCGCGCTCGGCCCGGTCGAGTGCGGCGTGGGTGTTCTCGGCGAGCGTCGAGAGGAGGTCGATGTCGGTCTCGTCGAACGCGTCGGGCTCGAGTGAGCCGGTTACGAGGACGCCGTGGGTGCCGATCGGGGCGATGATCTCAGAGCGGATCGGCGTTCCGGGGTTGTAGCAATCGTCGGCGAGCTCGCGGAGGTCGTCGTAGCGTTCGACCTCACCGGCCTCGAACACGTCCCAGACGAGCCCCTCGCCCTGGCCGAACCGGGGGAGCCCGTTGAACTCGTCGTACGCCCCCGCGGTCGCGGCGACGGGGTCGAGGTAGCCGTGCTCGTCGTCGAGCAGCCAGATGCCGCTGATCGGCAGGTCGAGCAGGTCGCTCCCGGCGTGGACGGCGATCGCACAGATCTCTTCGGGGTCGTCGGACTGGAGCAGCCACCGGGTAATCTCGTGCAGCGAGGTGACGACGCGTCCGTACTCGTGTTGCTCGGTGACGTCGCGAACGACGCCGGCGACGGTCGCCGTCCCGTGGTCGATGGGGACCAGCCGAACTTCGCCGACCCGTGCGTTCTCGCACGCATCGACGAACTCGAGTTCGACCTGCCGCTTCGTCGCGTTGCCGACGTGGATGTCGCTGATCGCCCGGCCGAGTTCGACCGTCTCCGCGGGATCGACCGACGCCAGCTCGAGCAGCCGCTCGACGTGGTCGCCGACGACGTCCTCGCGGTCGACGTCGAGCACGCACTCGACGACGTCGTTGATCGAGACGATACGGGTGTTCGAGTCGAGCGTGACGACGCCGTCTTCGACGGCCTCGACGACCGCTCCGTGGCGGGCGAGTTGCGTCTCGCGCTCTTTTCTGGCAGTCACGTCGCGCATGTAGACCGACAGCCCCGTCTCGGAGGGGTACGCTCGCGCCTCGAACCACGTCTCGAGCGGGGTGTGATACACCTCGAACGAGACGGGGACCTGGTCGTCCATCGCGCGGTAGAAGCCGTCGAGAAACTGCGTCTCGACGGTTTCGGGGAACTCGTCCCACATGACGCGACCGAGCAGCTCCGCACGGGAGCGCTCGAGGAGCGTTTCGGCTTGCTCGTTGAGGTAGGTAAAGCGCCAGTCGGTATCGAGCGAGAAGAACGCATCGGTGAGCCGATCGACCATCGGAATCGACCGCCCCGTCATCGTCGGCCACCGTCCGGCGTGAGCGCTTTCTGTCCCGCCTCTACCGACCGCGACGTCGTCTTCGATCCGGTCATCACTGGCTTCACTCGAGTCGTGGGTGCAGGCTCGACGTGGAGTTATCAGGGGTGAGTCACCGCCGCGCATAAGTCTTGTCGATCAGACTCTCCCGGATAGTGTCACGTCGTCGCCTCGGTTCGTCTCACTCCGGCGGGAGCGGGTCCGTGATCGTGAGCACCATCGACGTACTCCCGCCGACGAAGACGGTGAACCAGTACGTCGCGAAGCGATAGAGGATCGCCGTCGCGGTCGCGACGGCGACGCCCATCGGCGTCACGAGGAACAACACTGCAGCGAGGGTCGCTTCGACGCCGCCGATCCCACCCGGCGTCGGGACGAGGAAGCCGAGCTTACTGAGCGCGACCACGAGCAAGGCGGCGCCGACCGACACCGGCGCGTCGAGTGAGAGCGCCGTGACGTACAGCGCCGTCGCCAGTCCGAGCCAGCCGACGTGGGCGTACACCAGCGCGATCGACATCGACCGGCGGTTCCGGGAGACCAGCTCGAGCGTCGCGTAGAACCCCTCGAATCGGCGTTCGACGTGTTCGCGGCGCAGCAGCCGCGCCTTCCGTTCCGAAACGCGGGCGACCGGCGCACGGAGTCCCGAGCTGACGCGGAGGACGCCCGCGCGGACGGCCGATCGGCCGACCCACAGCAACGCGAGCGCGGCGACGATCCCGACGACGAGCGCCAGTGCGGGGAGGACGTACGCCCCCGGATCGAACCGGGGTGACTCGAGGAAGACGACGGCCACCAGCCCGACGGCGCCGAACGTGTAGTACGGCAGGTAGTTGAGCACGTCGGCACTCACGACCGCGGCGAGGCTCTCCTCGTAGGCGGCGTCGGTGTACCGGCTGACGATCGCGGCGGTTCCGACGCCCGAGGCGACCTGTCCGTAGGGGGTGACGTACTTGACGAACGACGCAGTCAGGAAGACGCCGAGGACCAGCCAGTACGGCCGCGGTTCGTCGACGACTGACAGGACGCGAGCCCACACCGCGCTCCGGAAGCCAAAGCAGGCGAGCATCGCGAGGAATGCGCCGGCGTACACCGACGGCGTCGTCCGCTCGATCGCGCCTAAGACCTCGTTCCAGCCGACGAGCGTGACGAAGACGCCGAGTAAGGCCAGCGCGATGGCGATCGCGACGATCGCGCGGCGTTTCATACCGTCCCCGACGGTTCGATCGCGTCTACACTCATCTCACGTTTCCTGATAGTGTCGAGCAACTACGCCGGGTTAACAGTTGTTGCCCGTCGGTCACCACGTCGGCCCCCGATTCCAGAGACTCGAGCGACTCGTCGCCGGAGCGGGGTCGACCGGTCACTCGAGTCGATCCGAACCTGGAATCGCCGCCGCCACGTCGCGTAGCCACGCCCGCCGGTCGTCGGCCTCGAGGAACGCCGAGGCGGCCCCCGCGGCGTCGACGCCCAGGTCGAACGCCCGCTCGACGTCTTCGGCGACGCTGATCCCGCCGCCAGCCATCACCCTGGTTCGCGGATGCTCGGCGGCGACGAGGTCGACGAACCGCTCGAGTCGGCCCGGCTCCGTCCGGGACATCGCGCGGTCGGTCGCGACGTCCGCGGGGTTCTCGAACAGCAGGCAGTCGGGGTCGAACGCCAGCGCCGCATTCCCCATCTCGTGGCTGTGGACGCAGACGATCGACTCGAGACCGAAGTCGGCACAGCTCTCGACGAGGTGGGCGACGTCGGTCAGCGAGTCCGGAGACTCGGGGTGGTTGATCAGCACGCCGTCGGCCCCGGCGTCGGCGACCGCCTCGAGGGAGACCTTGCCGTTGCCACGACCGGACGCGAGCGCGTCGGCTGACTGGACGACGACGCCGAGGTCGGTTTCGGCGGCCAGAAGGCGCAGGTCGGGCGTCTGGGGGGAAACGGCGAACGCCGTTCCGGTCTCCGCCCCGACGGCTTCGATCGTTTCGGCCAACGCCAGTCCGTCCTCGCCGGCCGTGCCCTCGTACACCTTGAAGTTGAGCAGGAAGTGTGGATACGCGAGGCTCATACTCGAGCGGTCGTTGGCGGCGAGGATGCAAAGCGTCGGGGGTGTCGGCGAGCGATCGGTGGCACGTAACTCCGGGCCTCTCTCAATCCGCCGTGGCTTCAGTCTCCGGATCGTCGCCGTGTTCCTGCTCGGGTGCGGGTCGCGGCATCCGCTCGAGTTCGCGCAGCTCGGCGTCCCTGGTGAGCCGGGCGTACTGGCGCTTCCACGCCGACTCGGGGAAGAGATCGTTCGAATCGAAGAGCGTCCGCGCCCGCTCGGTGAGCCGATAGAACTTGTACGGGTAGCCCCGCGTCCGTTCCCCGGCTGGGATAACGAGTTCCTCGACGACGCCGACTTCTTTCAGTACGGAGAGGTGGCCCCGGATCGTGTCCTTCTCGAGACTGGGGTTGGTCTTCGCGAGTTCGTCGACGCTGGGTGCTCCCTTCGGGTGGCCCACGATATCGGCGACGATGTTGGCTCGACTCGTGGTGGTGACCGCCTGCAGCAGGTGCCAGGTGTCGGGTTCGTCGCCGCTCGCGTGTCCCGGCGGGTTCATACGAACGGCTACGAGGTCCACCCGCATAAACGTACGTATCTCTTACGCCAGTAGTCGCCCAGCTAGTTGAGCCACTATTTGGGGGAACCGTTAGCCGGTTCACCAGCACGTTGAAGCCAGTTCCGCCACACTGGGAGCGTATGGCGGACGAGAACGTCGTCGATGCGGACGTGATCGACGTCGACGGACTGGCGTTCACGTACGAGGAACACGAACGTTTGAAGACGTTGCTCCACGGCGAGCGATTCCGGGACCTCGCCTACAGCGAGCGCCGGTATCTCGTCCTGGGTGCGGGCGGCGATAGCGAGGTCGCCGACCGCCGAATGACTGTCTACGAACGGCTGGGCGCCCGTCGGGACGCCACGTCGTTCCGCCTCGAGGACTTCGGCCTGACACCCGACGAACTCGCGCTGTGGGCGGCCGCCTACGAGAACCTGTGTGCGAAGGCGACGCATATCGTGGCCGTGATCGAGGACTACGAGGGCGGATACGTCTGGGAACTCGGCTACCTGTTCCACGAGGACGTCCGCGAGAAGGTCTGGGTACTCAAACGCGACTACGGAAGCGAGGCGGCGAACAGGGCCCACTACGACAACGGGATGGCTGCCTCACACCTGCGACTGCTCGAGAACGCCGACCGAACCGTCCGCTGGACGGACGACGCCGACCTCGAGGCACGGCTCGAGGCGGTCCCGTGACTGCCGACAGCTGTTAGGATCGAACGACCGTGATCGGATCCTTCCGGTCGATCGCCCGCTCGAGTTCGTCGGCGATGGCGCTGCCCCGCGAGACCTGGATCTCGCCGCCGCGGCTCACCGTCGCGGTGAAGAGGTACTCGCCGGCGGCCTGCACCTCGACGGTTTCGCCGGGGTTGCCCTCGACCGGGACGACGATGTGTCTCGAGGTGATCTCCGGCGTGACGATCTGTCCGGCGGGTTTCGCGCTCGAGGGCGACGCGTTCGCGCCGTCCTGGCCCTGGTGTGGGTTCTGATCGTGGGTGCGGACGTCGATGTTGATTCCCAAGCGGTTCTCGACGTCGGTGATCCGGCCGCCGCCCTTGCCGATGACGGTCGAGATGTCGTCCTGGTCGACGTAGACGACGGCTTTGTTCTGGCTCACGAGGTCGACGTCGACGTAGCCGCGGGCGATCGACCGGATCTCGCGTTCGATCTCGCCTTTGGCGAGGCGGTCGACGCCCGACTCGCGTTCGTCCTCGTCGGCCAGCGGAACGGTGACGATCTGGCGGTTGAAGGTGTAGATCTCGTAGGCGGGTTCGCCGGTCTGGAAGTCGGTGACGAGGATGACGGGGCGGGCGAGGTCCTCCTCGGTGAGCCCCGCAGGCACCTTCACCTCGGTTTTGACGTCGTACACCGTCGAGACCTCGCCGGCCTCGATGTAGACGACGGTGTCGACGACCTGCGGGATCACGCCGAGTTCGACGCGACCGATCAGGCGCTGGAGGGCGTCGATCGGTCGGGTGGCGTGGACGACGCCGATCATGCCCACCCCCGCGAGGCGCATATCCGCGAACACCTCGAAGTCGTCGGTCTTGCGAACTTCGTCGTAGATGGTGTAGTCGGGTCGGACCATCAGCAGGGCGTCGGCGGTCTTCGCCATCTGGCCACCCAGGGCGGTGTACTGGGTGATCTCGGGGCCGACCTGGAGGTCCCGGGGTTTCTCCATCGTCTTCACCGCGTAGTCGTTGTCGTTCAGATAGCGGGCGACCGACTGGGCGAACGTCGACTTCCCTGCCCCGGGCGAGCCGGAGATGAGGACGCCGCGCTGGTGCTCGAGCAGTCGCGCTTTCAGCTCGTCGGCGTGTTCGTAGTCCTCGATGTCGGTCTGGGCGATCGGCCTGACGGCGGTGACCTCGATGCCGTCGGCGAAGGGTGGGCGGGCGATCGCGATCCGGTAGTTACGGAACTGGACGATCTTCATGCCCGGCTCGGAGAGCTCGATGAACCCGCCGGTGGCCTCTCGAGCGCCGTCGACGACCTCGCGGGCGTACTCGTCCATCGTCTCCTCGTCCATGGGCTCGTCGGCGATCGGCTCGTAGCGCATCTCGCCCAGCGAGCCGCGTTTGGCCATCGGTACGGCGTCGGTCTTCAAGTGGACGCTCATCGTCTCGTCGTCGAAGAACTCCTCGATGGCGAGGGTCCCGACGCGGCGCACTTCGGGGGAGATGTAGTCGACCTCGAGCCCTTTCGCCTCGGCGACTTCGGCCTGGACGATGTCGCTCGTCACGAAGGTGGCCGCGAGCTCCTCGGCGAGGTCGCGGATGAGCGCGTCGATCTCGCCTTCGGAGGCGTGGCCGCGCTCGATGGCGCTCGGGCGCTCGCCGACGTACTCGAGGTCGATTGCGCCCTCGTCGGCCAGCTCGGCGAGCCGCTTGAGCTCGGTGAGGCCGTCCCAGCCGCTGTCGAGGCCATCGTTCGCCTGTGCCTCGAGTTCGGCGACGACTGCTTCCGGGACCGAAACCGTCGCTCCCTCGAACTGCCCGTCTTCTATCGTCGCCGAAACGCGGCCGTCGATGACCACGCTCGTGTCCGGCACGACGTTCATGCTCGACCGTTGACGGTGTGTGAGTATAAGGCTGCGGGAGCGGTCGACGCGCCTGGCAACCGTGTGGTGGGAACCCACAGGTAAATTTAAACAAGAATGGAGACATATGACGCTATGGATCCGGAACGTACGTTCGGACGTGGGGGCTTCAACAGCTTCGTCGACGTCGACGAACTCGTCGAGAACATCGGGCTCGACGAGGCGGAGATCGAGTGGCGAAAGGACTTCATCGGGTTCAACGGCGAAGACGAGCGGCGGCTGTCTGACCTCGAGCCGCTGCTTCGAGAACACCAGGAGTCGATCGCGGACGACTTCTACGCCAACCTGACGCAGTACGACGAGGCGGTCGAGGTCATCGAGCGGTCGCCGAAGAACGTCGAGCAGCTCAAACAGACCCAGCGGGCGTACCTCGTGACGCTCGCTACCGGCGGCTACGACCAGGACTACTTCAAGAACCGCGCCCGGGTCGGCAAACTCCACGAGATCATCGACATGCCCCTCAAACAGTACGTGGGGCAGTACGGCGTCTACTACGACCTCTTTTTCAGGGTGATGAACGAGCGAGTCCACGAGGAACTTACCGACGCGTTCGAGTCGTGGGCCGCCGATCGCGCGGCCGCCGCCGAGGACGCCGACGGTGGTGGGCTGCTCGGCGGCATTCTGGGCGGTGACGCCGCAGACGACGAGGACGACTCCCTCGACGAACTGCTCGAGGACGCCGTCCGCGAGGCCGTCGACGACACGATGCGGAACATGTTGGCGCTGTTGCGCATCATCAACCTCGATCTGCAGGTGGCGGCGGACACCTACGTCGACTCCTACGCACAGGATCTCGAACGAGCGGTCCAGAAACGCGACGAACTGGCGGACGAGGTCGAAAACGACGTCCAGGCGCCCGTCGAAGAGCTCTACGAGGCGAGCGAGTCAGTCGCCAGGCGTGCCGAACGGATCAGCGACCTGACCGAGCAACAGGCGACCGACACCGGGAAAGCCGCGAGGGAACTCTCTGACGTCAGCGCCACGGTCCAGGAGGTCGCCTCGATCACCGACGAGGTGGGTCGGGCGAGTGAACGGACCGAGCAACTGGCTGCCAGCGGCACGGAGTCGGCCGACGAGACGCTCTCTGCCCTCGAAGACATCGACGAGGCGACCGAGCGCGTCGCCGCCGCGGCGACCGCCCTCGAGGAACGAACGAACGAGATTGACGACGTCGTCGAGCGGATCGACGAACTCGCCAAGCGGACGAAGGTGCTCGCGACTAACGCCAACATCGAGGCCTCCCGGGCTGGTGGCAGCAGCGGGACGCTCTCGGTCATCGCCGACGAGGTCATGTCGTTCTCCGAACGGGCTCGAGATGACTTAGACGAGATCGAGGATGCGGTCGAAGCCGTTCGGAAGGGCTCAGTCGAGATGGTCGACGCCGCCGACGAGACCGTCGACCTCGTCGAGGACGGAACCGGTCGGGTTCGTGAGACGATCGACGACCTCGATGAGATCTACGAATCTGCGCGGGCGACCGCCAGCGGGATGGAAGACGTCACCGCCGCCACCGACCAGCAGGCCGAGAGCGTCGAGCTGATCGCGACAACCGTCGAGGACGTCGCCCGGACCGCCGACCACGTCGCCGGCGAGGCCGAGGCGGTGGCCGCCGCGAGCCAGGAGCAGACGGCGAACATCAGGGAGGTCGCCACGTCGGTCCACCGACTCACCCAGACCGAGGAGATCACCGAACCACCGGTGTACGAACAGCTCCAGCAGCCCCAGTCCTGACTCGAGTGATCGGATCGCCTCGATCGTGACCTGCGGGATGGGTCACTGGTCGGGCCGGTTTTCTGCCCCCTCCAGTGGAGTCAACTTCGTGGCCCCGGTATCGTCAGCCATGCCAGTACGCGAGCTGACGCGCGAGCTCGTCTCGATCCCGAGTCACGAGGACGAGACGGCGGCCGGAGACGTTCTCGAGGGGTGGCTTCGCCGCGAGACCGACGCCGAGGTGTGGCGGGACGCGGTGGGGAACGTGTTCGCCCGGAAGGGCAGGCGCACGACGGACGACGGCGAGTGCGAGACGCTGGCGCTCGTCGGCCACCACGACGTGGTCGCCCCCGATCCTGTCCAGCTCGAGGGCGAGGCGTACGTCCTCGAGGAGCGCGACGGTCGACTGTACGGCCGCGGGGCGGCGGACATGAAGGGGTCGCTGGCCGCAGCCGCCGTCGCCTTCCGCGATGCAGCGCCGGCGGGCGAGCTCGTCTTCGCGAGCTTCGTCGGCGAGGAGGTCGGCGGCGTCGGCGCTCGCCACGCCATCGAGGAGGGATTCGCCCCCGACTACGCGATCGTCGGCGAGGGCTCGACTGGGTACTCGAGTTCCGGAACCACGGACGTCGCCGTCGCTCACAAGGGTCGCCGAGGGAGTACGATCACCGCTCACGGCACGGCCGCCCACGCGAGCGAGCCCGGCGCGGGCGAGAACGCGATCTACCGCGCGACGGCGGCCGTCGACCTCGTCAGGGAACTCGAGCGCCCGGCCGTCGAGGTCGCCGGCGAGCTCCTCGAGGGCAGCGTCGTCGTCACCGGAATCGAAGGCGGCTCGGCGATGAACGTCGTCCCCGACCGCTGTACGGTGACGATCGACGAGCGGACCGTGCCGGGCGAACGCGCCCCCCTCGAGCGCGTCGCCGATCTCGAGGGCGTCGAGTGGACCGTCGACCAGGACCTGCCGCCGATGCGGTGTGAGGACGAGACGTTCGCCGAGACGGTCCTCGAGGGGGCCGACGCCGCCCAGACGGGGACGCCCGAGCTCGTAACGAAACCGCACGCGACCGACGCCGGCTGGCTCGCCCGGGCCGGAACGGAGTGCGTGATCTGCGGTGCGGCGGAGCCCGGTGAGGCCCACACGGCTGCGGAGAGCGTCTCGCTCGAGGTACTCGAGCGGTGTGAGGCGATCTACCGCGAGGCCGCCGAACGCTGGCCGCGGTAACTCGATCCGATCGGGGTCGGCCCAACCCAGGTGAGCGGTCCCTGCTAGTTATATGGTACTAGTTACCACGAGACTCACACGTACTTCGATCGAGGTGATCAGTCGATGGGAACCACTCCGTTCGACGGCACCGACCCGGCCGACCGCCGGCCGATGTCGGTCGACGAGATCCGCGACTCGTACGCCGACTGGGCCGACTGGGCCGACCGGTTCGATTGGCTCGACCGGACCGTCACTGGTCGCTATCGGCGGGAACTGTTCGGGGACGCGAGGGGACGCGTCCTCGACGTCGCCTGCGGGACGGGGACGAACTTTCCGTCCCTCCCCCCGGAAGTCGACCTCGTCGGGATCGACGTCAGCCCGGCGATGCTGGCGAACGCACGCGAGCGCCTCGAGCGCCTCGAGGTCGACGGCACGCTCTACGAGATGGACGCACAGGCGCTCGCGTTCGACGACGACAGCTTCGACACCGTCGTCTCGTCGTTCTCGACCTGTACGTTCCCCGACCCCGTGACGGCGCTCGTACGCTTCCGACACGGTTTTTCCGTGCGTCCTGAACCCGCGGGCAGGAATCGACGGCTGACGGGGTCGAACCGATCGACCGGGTCGTCGAGCAGCTACTCACTCACACGAATCGGCGTATGGAAGGAGGTCGTCGTCCGGTCGAATGATCTCCGGCCCGATCCGAATGGCGTCGAGGTCTTCCTCGCCCAACATCCCCATCGTTACGAAGAACGCGAAACACGTGCCGTCGGCGGGCGTATTGGCGTAGCGTTCCCTGACACGATCGATCACCTCAGAAGTCGAGGAACTCGCGTTCAACTCTCCGTCCACCATCGCTACCGTCAACTCGTACTCGGCGGGGTCCCCGAACCATTCTTCGACGATCGTTTCTGCAGAGACGGTCGGATGGTCCGCGTCATAGTCGGCGGCGTCGAACGAGAGCGTCTCTCGATACCGCTCTTCCCCGTCTTTGGTTATCGTGACGCGAATCTCCACCGGTTCCGTGCTCCGATTCTGGATTTCGATTCGACCGAGTGCGAGTTCGGGTCCGGCTCTACCGGTACATCCCGCGAGAACCAGTGGTCCCGTTCCGATCGTCGCGAGGAGTTCCCTGCGGTTCATAATTGGTGGCCGTTTATCGAACATAATTTACTGGTGTAATTATCTGGTATCTGTATGTCGAAGTAAGTTACTGAACGACGTCAGAACAACCATGATATATTTATGCCGGTCTAATCCTCAAGAGAATCTATTGAATCAACTATTTCAGAGTTACGACCCGGGACGAAGGCTCGAGGCGGGGGCGGATGACGCTGTACGGTCCGGACGGCGAGGAAATCGACGCCACCAGGTTCGACATGTCGGGACAGGTGCGGAGACTGTGGGTGACCTTCGACGCAGAACGGGACGGCGAACACCGCGTCCTGGTTGATCCTCGGGACGACCGGGACGCGCGGCTCAGGGTGTCGGTTCGCGTCAAGGATAACTGAGCGTCTTCTCGAGACCGGTACTCCGCAAGCGAAACCTCCGAGTAACGCGGCTTCGATTCACGCCGAGACGAAACCGGACCGAGTCAGTGGAGTGTTACCGACCGTCGCGCTCACCCCGGGTCGGAGTCGGGACGCTGGCACGGGCGACGGTGGACGTCGCGACGAGGCATCGATCGTTCCGCGGCCAGTGACGCCCGAGGCCAACCGGAACCCGGACGTTCATAGCCACCCCGGTACTATTTCGATTCGATGGCAACAGACCAGGCATCGTCGGCGGAGTCCGACACCTACGAACGATTCGAACGGCGCGTCGAACGGATCAGGAACGTCGGCAACGCCGCCGGCGTCCTCCGGTGGGATCAGGAGGTCGTGATGCCCGAGGAGGGGACGCCCGCCCGGGCGAAGCAGCTCTCGACGCTCTCGTCGCTCAGCCACGAACTGCTGACTGCCGAGGAAACGGGCGAGTTGCTCGCAGAACTCGAGTCGGCCGACCTCGACGAGGAACGGGCGGCGGTCGTCCGCGAGATCCGCCGGGAGTACGACCGGGCGACGAGCGTCCCCCAGGAACTCGTCGAGGAGCTCTCCGAAACGACCGCGAACGCCCACCCGGTGTGGAAGCAGGCCAGGGAGGAAGACGACTTCGAGGCGTTCGCGCCGACGCTCGAAAAGCTGGTCGAACTCAAACGCGAGTACGCCGAGCACATCGACCCCGACGCGGACCCCTACGCCGTGTTGTTCGCCGACTACGAGCCCTACCTCGACCTCGAGACGGCCGAGGCGGTACTCGAGCAACTACGCGACGAGCTCGTACCGCTGATCGACGCGATCGGAGACAGCGACGCCGACCTCGAGACCGACGCCTTCTCGGGGGAGTTCGATGCCGACACCCAAGAAGAAGTCTGTCGGGACGTCCTCGACGCACTCGGCTACGACTGGGGTCGTGGGCGGCTCGACACCGCCCCGCACCCGTTCTCCACGGGGACGCAGTTCGACGCCCGCGTCACCACCCGGTTCGACGAGTCTGACCTGCTCGGGTCGATCACGTCGACGATCCACGAGTTCGGCCACGCCAACTACACCCTCGGCCTGCCCGACGAGGGCTACGGCACGCCGCTGGGCGAGGCTCGCGACCTGACCGTCCACGAGTCCCAGTCTCGGCTCTGGGAGAACCACGTCGGCCGTTCGGAGCCGTTCTGGGAGCGGTTCCTCCCGACGGTTCACGAGCGGTTCCCCGCGACCGAGGGCGTCACGCCGCGAGAGGCCTACGAGTCGGCCAACCAGGTGTACGACGACAACCTCATCCGCGTCGAGGCAGACGAACTCACCTACCACCTCCACATCGTGATCCGCTTCGAGGTCGAGCGCGACCTGATCGCGGGCGACCTCGCGGTCGAGGACGTCCCCGAGGTCTGGAACGACAAGTACGAGGAGTACCTCGGGGTTCGGCCCGAGACCGACGCCGAGGGCTGCCTCCAGGACATCCACTGGTCTCACGGCTCCTTCGGTTACTTCCCGACGTACTCGCTTGGCTCCGTGCTGGCCGCCCAGCTGTACGCCGCCGCCGAGGACGAGCTTGGCGACCTCGAGGAACGCATCCGAGCCGGCGAGTTCGACGACGTAAACGGCTGGCTCCGCGAGCACGTCCACGCCCACGGCAAGCGCTACACGACGCCCGAGCTGGTCGAGGCGGCCACCGGCGAGGGCTACACCGCCGACTACTTCCTCGAGTACGTGACCGAGAAGTACGGCGACCTGTACGAGCTCTGAAAACGGGGTTGGGTGTGCCGGGGGCAGACTCTCCTCTCGTCCCCTCCTGGTCACACCTCAATGAGACTCACCATTCCGGGCCTCCCTGGCGTGTATTACGACACTGACGCCCGATCGACGGCGCTGACCGTCGCGTTCACCCTCGCAGGGCGACGCGCACCGAAGCCCCAGGGATACGGCCTCCAGCTGTTACCGTACGTCTGGTCGTTCGACGTCGACCTCCGAGAGGTGCCCGCCGACCACCCGTTCCAGTACCTCCACCCCGAGGGTGCACGAAGCCTCGAGGAACTCTCCCGCGGCGACCTCGACGGCGAGGTGAGCCGAGAACTCGACCGTGCGCTGCGGTTCGCCTGGGCGGTCAACGAGGAGACCGAGGGGGCGTTCGAACAGCTCCTCGGCGTCGAGCGACGCGAGGACGGCGTCGTCATCGAGATCGACGAGGGAGCGCTCGAGGAGGCGACCGACGGCGACCTCGAGGATCTCGAGGCAGTCCACGAAGGCGGGCCCGAAACGGACGAGTTCCGGCCGGACGAACTCGGCGAGGACGGTGCGAAAGACGACGCGGACACCGAAACGGACGAGTTCCGGCCGGACGAACTCGACGACTGACGTCGGTCCTGCCTTCTGGTGCCCTTTTGGTGACCCAGCCCGTACGTTTCCCATGCGAATCGTCACCACGCTCCCTTCCGCCACCGAGATCGTCTGCCGGCTCGGGATCGAGCCCGTCGGCGTCTCACACGAGTGTGATCACCCACCTGGTGTCGAGTCGATCCCTGCGGTCACGAGCTCGCGAATCGACGCCGACGCCTCGAGCGCTGAAATCGACCGGCAGGTGCTCGAGACGGCCGACGAGGGGGTCTACGAGGTCGACGTCGAGACGCTCGAGGCGCTCGAGCCGGAGCTGATCGTCACCCAGGGGATGTGTGACGTCTGTGCGGTCGACGAGGCCGTGATCGAGCGCGCCGTCGAGGAGATCGACGCCGATCCCGAACTCGTCACGACGGACCCGCACACGGTCGGCGACGTGATGGGCGATATCGAGCGGATCGGCCGCGCGGCGGGTCGCGGGAGCCTGGCCCGGGAGGTCGTGACGAGTCTCCGATCGCGGATCGCCGCGGTTCGCGAGGAAACCGACGCCGTCGTCGACCGGCCGCGGGTCGCCATCTTCGACTGGACGAGTCCGGTCATGATCGCGGGCCACTGGGTGCCCGAACTCGTCCGGGCAGCCGGCGGCGAGTACGGGATGGCCGATCCGGCCGACCGCTCGACGCCCCGGGAGTGGGACGAGGTTCGCGCGTACAACCCCGAGGTACTCGTCGCCGCCCCCTGTGGCTTCGGCCTCGAGCAGATCGCCGAGAACCTCGCGGACCTCACCGATCGCGAGGGGTGGGACGAACTCACCGCCGTCCGGAACGGACGAGTCTGGGCGATGGACGGGCACCACTACGTGAACCGACCCGGGCCACGGATCGTCGACACGCTCGAGCACCTCGCGCCGATCGTCCACCCCGACCGGTTCGACGCCCCACCCGAGGACGTCGCCGTTTCGCTGTCCGAACTGGCGCGCCGACTCGAGGCCTGAAATGGCGATCGAACTCCCCGCCGCAACCTGCGACGCGATCGTCGCCGACGCCCGCGAGGGTGCCCCGGAAGAGATCTGTGGTGTCTTCGGCGGGACGTTCGACGACGAGCGCAGCCGCGTGCGGTCGCACTACCCAACGCGCAACGCCGCCGAACACCCGTTGAACCGGTACCGGATCGACCCCGAGGAGCAACTCGCGGTCTTCGAACGACTCGAGGGCCGCGGCGAGGAGATCGTCGGCTTCTACCACTCCCACCCGCGCGGCCCGCCCGAGCCGAGCGAGACGGACGTCGAGGCCGCCGCCTGGCCCGACCGCTCGTACGTCATCGTCTCGCTCGAGCCTGCCCTCGAGGTCCGGTCCTGGCGCTGGCGCGAGGGTGAAGGGGCGTTCGAGCGGGAGGACGTCGTCCTCGACTGAGCGAGCTTACCCTTCGTGGATCGCGTCGCCGCTGTTGAGCCGCGAGGCGATGGTGAACGTCTGTTCAGCCTCCCGTCGCGTCGGGAAGTGGGCGGCCAGGTAGCGGGCCGTCGCGATGAGGGGCACCCGACGGCGTTCCTCGTCGGCGTCGGCCTCGGTCGCGAGGTCGAACTGCCGGAAGGCGGCCTCGAGGTTCTGGAGCGTGTGAAAGCCCGCGTCCTCGCGCAGCAGGCCGCGTCCGAGGGTGCGTTTCAGGTCGGCGGGCTCGCCACCGCAGTCGAAGAACTCGCCGACGAGCCGGCCGGCCTCGTTCACCGACCCCTCCTCGTCGAACGTCTCGAGCAGGTCCTCGCGAATCGCGTCGGACTCCCGGCCGGTGTCGTTGGCGCCGACCTCGGGAATCGGAGCCGGCGGCGTGTTGAGGAAGCGATCGAGGTAGACGCTCAGCGCGGCGTCGAAGACCCCGCGGTAGAGTTCGACGGCGTCCGTCCGTCGACTCGACACGTGGACCGCGTTCGCGTACGTGAACGTGTGGTGGACGGTGTTCCAGTCGCCGAACTCGTTGGCCGTCCCGAACTGGGCGACGCGGGTGGCCGCGGCGCCCGCGACCTCGGCGGCCAGCTCTTCGGTCGTCGCCCCCTCCTGGACGGCGTCGGCCAGCTGACCGACGATGGCTTCGGGATCGTCCCCGAGCAGCGTCTCCCGGAAGTCCTCGGGGGCGGTCCAGGATTTCCCCTCGCCCTCGCTCGCCAGCCGCTCGAGGCCGCTCGTCTCGGTCACGTCGCCGCCGTAGACGTCCTCGAGCAGGGCGACGAGGTCGATCGGCTGTCGCCACGCGGAACGTTCGTCACTCCGGGCGGCAGTCACGAGTGGGTCGACGAGGCTCGCCAGCGAATCTCCCGCGAACTCCCAGCCGACGTGCTCGAGCGTCTCGAACGCCGTGTTCGCGAAGTCGAGCACGTGACCGTCGCTCAGGTAGGGGTGGTCGGTCGCGGCGGCGAAGACGAGTTCGGCGACCTGCGATTCCGTACAGCCTGCGGCGACGGCCGTCCGGAGACAGCGCTCGGCCCCGTCGGCGTCCCGGACCTCGATGCAATCGCGGAACCACCCTTTCAACCGCTCGAACTCGACCTCGCTCGTCGCGAACGACGGCTGGTCGAAGTTCGGCGGCTCGTCGGCACAGTCGCTCGCGACGTGGCGGACGCCCGTGTAGAGGGCTCGCTTTCGATCCTCCGACTCGAGGTCGTCCATCACGTTCGCCATACAGCCGAGGATCGTCAGCCCGGAGCCCCAGCCAGGCGCTCGATATCGAGTACCGAACTCGAGGGCCGTCGCCGTCGGCTCCTCGTACCCCACGCCGGCGTCGAGCAGCCCGATCGTCGACTTCGCGACCACGAGCCGGAGGTTCTCCTCGAGGCCAGTCTCGAGCCGGCCGGCCCAGTGTTCGGCCGGCGACGTCTCCAGTGGCGGATCGGGGTCTACGTACACCGTCCCGTCGCGGATCTCGACGGGGTAGGTCTGCACGTCGTCCGCCCACGGGTCGAAGGTGTCACCACAGGAGAGTTCGAACCGGGCGTGGTGCCAGTGGCAGGTGAGAATGCCGTCGTCGACGCTGCCCTCCGAAAGCGGAAACCCCATGTGCGGACAGCGGTTGTCCACCGCCCGGACCTCCCCGTCGTGGTAGAAGAGCGCGATCGCCGTCCCGTTGCTCGTAATCAGCGTTCGACCCGCGGCTTTCAACTCCTCGAGGTCGACCGCTTCGACCAATCCATCGGACACCTGTGACATGTATCGTCGTACCACGAGGGTCGACAAAACCGTTCCCTGAAACGAGTTTCTATCTGATCGTGGAGGGGTCGGTGGTGCGGGGAGTCGGTGAACCGGACACTTTTGTCGGTGCGACGACCACTGCCTGGCATGGATCCCGAGGCGGCCGTGCGAACGTACTACGACGCACTCGACGCCGGCGCGTACGACGACCTCGAGGCGGCCCTCGCTCCCGAGTTCGTCCAGTATCGACCCGACCGGGCGCTCGTCGGCCGCGAGGCGTTCGTCCGGTTCATGCGTGAGGACCGGCCGAACCGGGAGACGAAACACGACGTTCGTGACGTCCTCGTCGACGGGGAGCGAGCCGTTGCCCGTGGTGTCTTACTCGACTCGGGCGGCGGCGAGCTGTTCGCGTTCGCCGACGTCTTCGACCTCGAGGATGGGCGGCTCGCCCGACTCGAGACGTACACCCGCTGAGTGTCGGCGTCTTTTCACTGCACGCCCGTTGAGCGTCGGTTTCCCTCGAGTGGCAGCTGGTGACCACCGTGCAGCAGCTGCGTGGCCGTCACCAGATGCGTTCGTACTCCTCGCCCTCGTCTCGTTCATCGATGGATGGTGAGATGAACCCATGACAACCGACCGAAACGGAGGCGACACCGCGGACGAGACTCGTGACGGCGTCTCGGAGCGACGGCGACCGGACGGCGGAGCGGTGCATGCGGGGGAGAGTGGAGAGAGACATCCAGGGGAAGACGGACTCGAGGCAGTCCCGGACGAGGCACTCGAGACGTTCACCGACGCGTTTCGTGGCGCGGTGATCCTCCCGGGTGACGAGCGCTACGACGATGCGCGAGCGGTCTGGAACGGGATGATCGATAGATATCCGGCGATGATCGCCCGGTGTACCGGCGTCGCCGACGTCCGAACGGCGGTGGCGTTCGCCCGCGAGCGGGACCTGCTGGTGGCGGTCCGCGGCGGCGGCCACAACGTCGCCGGACACGCGACGTGCAACGGCGGCATCGTCGTCGACCTGTCCGAGTTGAACTGGGTCGACGTCGATCCCGAGGCCCGCATCGCCCGCGTCGGTGGCGGCGCGACCTGGGGTGACGTCGACCACGAGACCCAGGCGTTCGACCTGGCGACGCCGGCCGGCGTGGTGTCCACGACCGGCGTGGCGGGCCTGACCCTCGGCGGTGGCTACGGCTACCTCCGGCGCGAACACGGCCTGACTTGCGATAACCTCCGCTCGGTCGACGTCGTCACGGCCGACGGACGATACCTGACCGCCAGCGAGACGGAACACGAGGAGCTGTTCTGGGCGCTTCGCGGCGGCGGCGGAAACTTCGGAATCGTGACGGCGTTCGAGTACGAGCTCCACCCGGTCGGGCCGGAGGTGGCGACGGTCGAGACGTGGCATTCGATCGACGACGCGAAAGCGGTCGCCCGGGGCTGGCGCGACTTCGTGATGACGGCGCCGACCGAGGTCAGCGCCGAACTGGTTTTCTGGAGCGTTCCCGACGTCCCGGACTTCCCGGAGGAGCTCCGGAAACAGCCGGTCGCCATCGTCGCCGCCGTCCACAGCGGCGACGTCGACGCGGGCGAGCGGGCACTCGAGCCCCTCCGGGAGCTCGGAACGCCGATTTTCGACCTGAGCGGGCCGACCCGGTACGTCGAGCTCCAGCAGGACTTCGACCCGTTCTTCCCGGCGGGGGAGCTTCGCTACTACGTGACGTCGATCTTCCTCGAGGGGCTCACCGACGAGGCGATCGACGCCGTCGTCGCCCGCGCGAAGTCTCGCCCGCACTACCGCGTCCTCGTCGACGTCTGGCACCTCGGCGGGGCGATCGCCGACGTCTCCGACGAGGCGACGGCGTACAGCGGCCGGGAGCACCCGTTCCTGCTGGCGATCGACGCCACGTGGGAGGAGCCGGCCGACGACGACCGCGTCGTCGAGTGGTCCCGGTCGTTCCGGGAGGAGCTGCGCGACTTCTCGCCCGGCGGTCGCTACCTGAACTTCCCGGGCTTCGGTGAGGAAGCCGAGGACCCGCTTCGAACGACCCATAGCGCGGAGACCTACGAGCGGCTGGTCGACGTCAAGACCGAGTACGACCCCGAGAACCTGTTTCGGCTCAACCAGAACGTCGAGCCGCGCGAGTGAGCTTCCCTGGATTCTCTCCAGGGCGGGCCGCGCTCTCGGATTCACGTCCTGGGCCTCGAGGCCTCGAGGCGGCTGGCCAGTAGCCCTCGGCCGACGACGGCGACCACGACGAGTGCGAGCACCACGGTGATCGCGGCGTTCGAAACGTAGACCGGGACGAGCGCCCCGAAGTCGGTCACGTCGTCGACGAGCACCTGGTCGACGTCGAGCGGGACGAGCGCCCCGCCGAGGGCGTTGTTGGCCCCGTGCATGACCATCACGAGTAAGATGCTGCCGCCGGTGCCGTTGTAGACCCACGCGAGGAGGATCGAGAAGGCGGTGATGCCGACAAAGTACGCCACCTGTGAGGCGAGCGGCCAGGTGGAGTGGAGTGCGAGCGGGTCGACGAACAGCGGGAGGTGCCAGGCGCCCCAGATAACGCCGACGACGAGCGCCGCGACGACCGGACTGTAGTGCTGCTGGAGTTCGGGTTGTGCGAAGCCTCGCCATCCAATTTCTTCCTGGCCGCCGCCGACGAACGTTCCCAGAACGATCCCGAACACGAGCACCAGGAGTTCCGGCGAGAAGGCGCCGAAGTCGATCGGCGCACCGACGAGCGAGGCGACGCCTGCGGAACCGAGCGCGATGACGGCGGGAATCCCGACCGCCGCGGCGTACCACGTCGGGTGGACGCGCCACCTGACGATCCCTCGAGCCCACTCCCGAAGCCTGCGGTCGCTGACGGAGACGACGACGACGGCCGCGATGGCCGGACCGGTCGTGCTCAGGAAGCCACTCAGGAGCCACCGGGTCCAGGACATCTCCATCTCGAGCAGGATCACCAGTCCGTTGAGACTCCAGGAGATGGCGAACGTCAACAGCAGGAAGGCGCCGAGTTCGTGGGCCCGGATCCAGTTCGTGACCGGGTTTCGACGTGGGGACATAGACGGTATAGCCGACGGTCCGTCATAAGCATTATCATACATCTGTCATTTTGACAGGGCTGCAACTCAAATCTGGTTGAGTATCACCTCGATAGCCGCCGAGGGGCACACAGCCGAGTGACCGACGAACCACAGCGAGGGATCGGCCTCACGCCGAGCAGTTGTTCGGCCCTATCTCGAGTTCGGCGCGCTCCTCCGGTGGCTCCTCGCGGACGCCGCGGTTGAGCTCGATGATCTCCTCGTAGTTGGCCGGCTTCTCGCCGGCGTCGGCCAGTCGGTCGACGAACTTCTCTTCCTCGAGGTCGAGCACGTCGATCTCGGTCCGCGCCTCGCCGACCGTCGTCGCGATCGGTTCGCCCGGCGCACCGACGCCGAACTCACCATCGGCCGAGACGGTGACGTGCCCCGGCAGGACGACGATTCCCTCGGGTTCGGCGAGGAGCGTGCGGTGGAGCGACTCGTAGAGCATCTTCGCCCCCTCCTCTCCCTCCTCTTCCCCGAACTCGAGTTCCGTCCGTCCCGTCGAGTCGGCGTGTAACGTGTCCGCGGTCAGCAGCGCCCGATCGTTCACGAGCAGGGAGATCGACTCGCTCGTGTGCCCCGGCGTGAAGAGGGCCTTCACGTCCAGGTCGCCGATCGCCAGCACCTCGTTGCGCTCGAGCGGAACGAACGCGTACTCGAGGTCGCGTTCGGCCGCCCGCTCGCCCAGGTAGTAGGGGACGTCGAGGTCGGCTGCGAGCTCGCGCCCGCCGGAGACGTGGTCGGCGTGGACGTGCGTGTCGATCACGCCGACGATCGACAGGCCGTGCTCGCCGGCGGCGATCCGGAACTCGTCGGTGTCGGCCGTCGTGTCGACGACGACCGCCTCGCCCGTCTCCGCGCAGCCGACGAGGTAACCCAGACAGCCCGTCGCCCGGCGCTGGACCTGGACGACGGTCACCCCCTCACCGACGTCGATCTCCACGTGGTCGTAGACGCCGCTCCAGGCTTCCATGCCGCCGTCGACCGTCTGGACCTCGAATTCGCCCGTGGCCGACTCGAGTTGCGTCGCGAGGTTTCCAGACGAGATTCCTTTCCCACAGATCGTGATCACGCGATCGGTGTCGTCGACGAGCTCCTCGAGTTCCTCGAGCTGGCCGTCTTCCTCGAGCTCCTCCTCGGGCCCAAACGGGAAGTGCCGCGCGTCCTTCACGTGCCAGGCCTCGTAGCTCTCTTCGGGGCGGGTGTCGACGAGGACGAACTCCTCGCCGCCGTCCTGGGCCTCGGCGAGTCGGTCGGCGGTGAGTGTGGTGACCATCGGTGCAAAAACGTGCTCGAGGGCCCTAAACGCGGGCCAGGCACACACACGGCCCGGTTCGTCGACTCGAGGCCGGCGACGCCGCGCGCCAACGCCGGACGCGTCACGGCGGTGGACGAACCGAACGTTCGTCGACCCTCAAGCCCCATCGAACTGCCGGCCGTCCGAGCCTCCGGCGTCCCGGCTTCGGGGCGTCCGAACGATGGCGTCGCAATTCTTGACAGCACAGAAAATCAATTCAGTCAGAGATGATAGGTACCGTTACGTTACTCCAGTTCCGCTGACAGTCCATGAGTCAGGATCGTCCCGACGACCGACGAGAGACCGACGACGACGAACCGTCGCCGTTCTACCTCCCGGGGGCGCCCGAGGCGTCGGTCGTCGATCGGGTCTGGAACGCGATCGGCGGACTGTTCCGAACGCGCGGACGGGTTCGTGCGGATCGGCCCCGCGAGGCCGACGGCGGCGAACCGATCGACGAGGAGTATAGTAATCGTTGAAACGATTCACACCCGGTCACAGCGAGCGGCCAGCCTCGACGACGAGACCGAGGCTGGCCGCCGACGTTCGTGACCGGGTGTGCAATGACTTTCAACGGTTACTATCGCACCGCCGGCGCAATCGGCTACTCGCGCTCGCCAGCACCTAACGCGGCCTCTCCGACTTTCCCGTGACCCTCGATGACCTCCTGGCCGCCCATGTACGGTCGCAGGGCCTCGGGAATCGTGACGGTGCCGTCGTCGTTCTGGTAGTACTCGAGGATGGCCACCATCACGCGGGGCAGCGCCAGCCCCGAGGCGTTCAGCGTGTGGAGGTACTCTGCGGACTCGTGGCGCTCGGGCCGGTAGCGCAGGCCGGCGCGGCGGGCCTGGAAGTCCTCGAAGTTCGACGCGCTCGAGACCTCGAGCCAGCGACCACCCTCCTCGGGGCCGTCCTCGAGGTCGTCGGCGGGGGCCCACACTTCGATGTCGTAGGTCTTCGCGCTCGCGAAGGTGAGATCGCCGGTGCAAAGCTCGAGGATGCGGTAGGGGAGCTCGAGTCGCTGGAGCACTTCCTCGGCTTCCTCGAGCAGGCCCTCGAGGCGGTCGTAGCTGGTCTCGGGTTCGACGAAGTTGACGAGTTCGACCTTGTTGAACTGGTGGACGCGGACGATCCCGCGGGTTTTGGTGCCGTGCTCGCCCGCCTCCCGGCGGAAGTTGGGCGTGTACGCCTGGTGTTTCAGCGGCAGATCGTCTTTCAGGAGAATCTCCTCGGCGTACATGTTCGTCACGGGGACCTCCGCCGTCGGGCAGAGCCAGAGGTCTTCGTCGTCGTACGGTTCGAGGTTGTCGCCGCCGAGGCGGTAGGCGTCGTCGGCGAACTTCGGGAGCTGGCCGGTGCCCTGCATCGACGTGCTCTTGACGGGAATCGGCGGGAAGAGGTCGACGTAGCCCTGCTCGCGGTGGACGTCCAGCATGAACTGGATCAGGGCGTGCTCGAGTCGGGCGCCGTCGCCCTTGAGGAAGTAGAAGCCGGCGCCGGTGGTCTTCGCACCGCGCGCCTCGTCGATAATGTCGAGTTCCTCGCCGAGTTCGTAGTGGGGCGTGACCGCGTCGGCGTCGACGCGCAGATCGTCGAAGCCCCAGCGGCGGTGCTCGACGTTGTCCGACTCGTCTGCGCCGACAGGGACACTCTCGTCGGGCACCTGGGGAATCTCGAGCATCGCTTCCTCGAGTTCGGCCTCGAGCTCACCCGCTCGCGCCTCGACCTCCTCGAGGTCGGCTTTGAGCTCGCTCGAGCGGTCGATCGCCTCCTGGGCTGCCTCCTCGTTCCCTTCCTGTTTCAGCTGGCCGATGCGCGAGCTGACCTGGTTGCGCTCGTGTCGCAGGTCGTCGCCGCGGGCTTTCAGCTCGCGCCACTCCTCGTCGATGGCGAGCACCGCATCGAGGTCGACGTCGGCCCCGCGGTTTGCGAGGGCCTCGCGTACCTCGGCTGCGTGCTCGCGCAGGTAGGTCCGGTCGAGCATTCGTAGGCGTCGATTCATCACCCCCCGGGAAAACCGTGTCGGAAGTGTGCCAGGCGACCCCACGACGACTCCCGCCGACGTTCACCGTCGTCTCTAAACGAAACCCAGCGCGAGTACCCCGCCCCACCGTGGGCGGGGGTGAAGCGCGTCACTCCGGTGCATGTTCAGTCTCCTCGACATATCGTTCAACCACCTCCTCCGACACCGCTCCTGTCGTCCCCACGTAGTAGTCAATCCGAAAGAATTCTATCCGACGATCCTGAGTTTCTGTCTGCAATGGGTGAGCGGGAGCCGAGAGCTGGGGGGCTCTCGGAAACGACAGGAGACGCATACCGAACGATCGTCGACTATGCGGGACAGCCACTTTTTCTCGTCGACGTGGTTCACACGGGAGACGCGCCCCGGTTCGAGATCGACCGATTCAACCTCGCCTACGAGGACCAGACCGGGCTGTCGCTCGAGGACGCCCGTGGCCTGACCCCGCGGGAGTGGCTCGGGGACGACGTCGGCTCGACGCTCGAGGAGAAGTATCACGAGTGTCTCGAGACGCAGGCACGACTCCGGTACGAGGAACGCCTCGAGTTCCCGTCCGGAACCGAAATCTGGGAGACGACGCTCACGCCGGTGCTCGTCGACGGCGAGGTGTCCCAGCTCGTTGGGACCACTCGCGAGGTGACCGACCGGCGACGCGCCCGGCGCGAACGCACCCGCAGTCGCGACCTCCTCCGACACACGGAGGCGCTGGCGAACACTGGCGGATGGGAACTCGACGTCCGGACCGACGCGCTCCGCTGGACGCGCGGGACGCGTCGGATCTTCGGCGTCTCGGCGTCGTTCGAGCCGACGCTCGAGGACGCCCTCGCGTTCTACCACCCGGACGACCGGGACGCGATCCGGGACGCGATCGACCGCTGTCGAACCGACGGCGTGCCTTACGATCTCGAGGCGCGAATCGTCCGCGCCGATGGCCCGGAACGCTGGGTCCGATCACGGGGTGCAGCGGTCGTCGAGGACGGAGCCGTTCACACGTTGCGCGGGGCCGTCCAGGACGTTACCAGGACGCGACGTCAGGAACGTGAACTCGGGCGACAGAACGAACGGCTGGCGGCGTTCTCGAGGGTCGTCAGCCACGACCTTCGAAATCCGTTGAACGTCGCTCAGGGGGCGCTCTCGGTGGTTGAAACCGACAGCGAGCACGACGACCTCGAGCAGATCGCTGCGGCCCTCGACCGGATGGAAACGATCGTCGACGAGACGCTCGCCCTCGCTCGCGAGGGACAGGCTGTCGCCGACGTCGAGTGGGTCGACGTCGAACCGATCGTCGACGACTGCTGGCAACTGGTCGATACCACAGCCGCGACGCTCGAACTCGAGGTCGACGGCCGGATTCGTGCAGACGCCGATCGACTGCGACACGTCTATGAAAACCTGTTTCGTAACGCCGTCGAGCATAGCTCGACGAGCCCTCGTTCGCACGCTCGCGGGGACGATAGTGCCGGTGTGACCGTTCGTGTCGGCACTCTCGAGGACGGGTTCTTCGTCGAAGACGACGGCCCCGGGATTCCCGCTGCCGAGCGCGAGGCGATCTTCGAGCCGGGCTACACGACGGGTGACGGCAACACCGGATTCGGCCTCCCGATCGTCAGGCGGATCGCCGACGCTCACGGCTGGACGGTCACCGTCACGGACGGGCCGGCCGGCGGCGCCCGGTTCGAGTTTTCGGGGGTCGAACTCGAGAACGGATAGGCTGCCTCGAGGAACGCTTTGGTGCCCACTCTGGCGGTCGGCAAGGCCCACGATCGAACGGTGGTCACGTCCGGTCGTGGGTTCGACGGGATGGCGGTCGGACTCGCTGACGTCGGCCTCGAATTGCAGTAAGGTACTTCGGAGTAACTTCGCCACTAACCCCTGCGTAAGCGTGAATTTATTTCTTTTCGGTATTTCTTCTGCTCATGTACCAGTGTGAACAGCGGACTCGAACACGAGCGCAACTCTTTGCGGTCGTTTTTTCGATACTACTGATCGGTTCGGTCGTTGCGCCGTTCGTGGCGGTGGCTGGAGCGACTCAGGAGGGAGCTCCCGTGGGAGACGGTGTTGAGTCGGGAGTCGACCCTGCGTCCACGACGATGGTCCAACCGTCGCTGAATCCGGAATCGTCCGGTGAGCCGATCGCCGACGATCCCGCCGTTCGGCTCGACCGGTTGCTCGGCGCCGAGTACGACGGATTCGGCGACCGTGGAATCGCGTCGTCGGACGAGCTGCTCGTCGTCACGAACGGAACGGATCGGCTCGAGGCGTTCGACGCGGCGGGCGAACCGATCTGGTCGACGACGCTGGGCGACGACCTCGAGTCGAAACCCGTTATCGACGACGGCACGGTGTACGTCGCTATTAGTGGAGAAACCTTCTCTTCTGATCAGCTCGTCGCACTCGACGCGAGCGACGGCTCGCTGCAGTGGAACTCGTTCGACACTGCAGGAGTTGAACTCTATTCGGACGTTCCGCCGGTGTTCGGCGAGTACCTCTACGTGTTCGATCCCGGCGACGTGTTCGAACCCGACGACGGCGAAAGCGTCTACGCGCTCGACCCCTCGGACGGCTCGATTGTCTGGGAGCAAGCGCTGGACGATACCGGTCACGTGCAACTGGCTGCGGACGATGACGCGGTGTACGTCGTTGACGACGATCACGTCCGCGCGTTCGGCGGGTCGAGCGGCGACGTGCTGTGGAACCGCGGCGACTGGCCACTCAGCGGCGAGGTATCGGCGCAACCGACGATCGCAGACGGGACGTTGTACGTGACGGCTGACGTAGATGATACGGGTGCGTTGTACGCATTCGACACAGCAGACGGTGTTCCACTGTGGCGAACCCCAATTCCAGAGGAAGCCGACCTGTCCCCAGTCGTCTGGAACAACGGCGTGTTTGTCGCGAGCGGCTCGAGCATCCACGGGTTCGATTCCCTTACCGGCGAACGAAACGCGATGTACCAGACGGCCGGCGAGATCCAGGCCCTCGAGCTCGGCGCGCAGCTGTACGTCGCGTCGAAAGACCCGCGAGAGTATAGCGGCCCCGGTGAAAGCCTCACGGCGCTCGAGCACGACCTCTCGGTCGCCTGGGCGACGTCACTGCCGACGATGACCGGCAATCTCGACCGGGTGGCCTATCCAACGGCTCTCGCAACGATCGGTGACACCCTCTACGTCGCCGGAATCTCAGAGGAGTTTGGGACGCCCGAGGACAACTCACTGTACGTCTTCGAGCCCACCACACTCACCGTCGACGACGTGGAGGTCGTCGAGGACAGCGCCACCGTCGGCGAGACGATCACGGTTGAGGCCACAGTGAGCAACCATGGCGAACAAAGCGAAACTAGCGAGGTCACCTTCGAGATCGATTCGCCGTTGACACCAACCTATCTCGATCACCGAACGACTGAGGTTTCGGTTGGGGCGGGCGAAACGACGACAACTACGCTCGAGCTCGAAGTGACGAGTTCGGGAACCTACGAGATAACCGCCTTCGAGAGCGGAACGGGCGGGCTAGCTTCAGACCCACGCGTCGAATCCGTCTCGGTCGTCGTCGGCCACGAGAACCCAGACGACGATTGGACTCAAATCGGCTACGACGCGGCCGGCTCACACTGGAACCCGAACACCCACGCACCGACGAAGCCGCTCATGCAGACGTGGGAGTTCGAAACGGACGGCAACGTCGAACGTAATCCCGTCCTCGTCAAAGACGACACGGTCGTCGTCCACAACGATACGACGGTCTTTGGGCTCGACCTCGAGACCGGTAACCAGCTCTGGGACTACCGAATCTCGGTTCCAGAAGAGGCCGACGACACGGAGGAGATCGGCAGCCACGTCATCGTTGACGATGTCGTCTACTTCGGGATGTCCTATTCTGTGGGACACGCGGGTGCCGAGCCACGCTCGCGGCTGTACACGATCGGTCTTGACGACGGCGAACTCATCGACTATCGTCACTTCGAGGATCAACGGATCAACCTCCGATCGCTGTCGACCGACGGCGATAGCCTGTTCTTCACGATGCGCGTCGAAGACAATGGAGACAACCACGGCGACCGCTACCTCTGGGCGGTCGATCGACACGACTTCAGCAATCAAAAGTCCCAGTATTTCGCCGACGACAGTGAGTTCAATAGCGGGGATCAGGTCCTCGTGACCGGCGACCGACTCGCCATCGCTGATCGATCCTACGACACCGGTTCTGATACGATACGCACGTTCGACCGGTCGACGCTTGAGCTAACCGCTTCTCGAACGTTCGACGACGGCGACATCAGGACGTTGATCACCGACGGCGAGACGATCTATCTCTCGCTGGAGCCCGACGAGGGGGGAGTCTACCAACTGCTCGCACTCGATCCCGACGATCTCTCGACGACATGGCAACTCGCACCAGAAATGTACCTCCAGCAAGAGGACAAATACGATCAACACCACGGACTCGTCGTGAGCGACAGTATGCTGATCACCGCCACGAGAGGCCCATTCACGAGTGATCATATCGCTCACTACGGGATCGATACCGAGAGAGGCGAGGTTGAGTGGTTCGAGTCCACGAATAAACAGTTCGAGACTCGGCTATCCCAGAGCCCGATCGTCGCCGCCGACGGCGTGTTCTACGCTGGGCTGAAAACGTACGACGCCGCAACGGGTGAACACATCTCGTTCTCGAAAACCGGGCATCCGGTCGCAATTTCGAACGGAACCGTCCTGAGCGTGACCGACGATGGCATTGGCGCGTACCAGGGGGTCGAACCCATTTCGGTCTCCGAACTCGAGCTCTCTGCGACCGAGCTGGAGCACGGCGAGGAACTCGAGGCGACGGTCGTGGTAACCAACCCGACACCATTCGCTCAGCCGATCAGGGTGGACATGACCGGAGCGAACCCACTTCTGCGAAAAGACGGCTCCTCTGGGGATTACACAACGACGCTGGGGCCGAGTGAGTCGGAGACGATCACGTTCTCAGTAACGCCACATCCCGGTGACCACTCGATCCACGCCGACATCTCAGCCAACAGCATGTTCAGCGCCGGGTCGCCCAACGGGTATTACCGGTATCACACAACTGCTCCCCAGACGGCAACCGTGTACGGCGAGCCGATCGAACCGACCGAACTCGAGGGCGTCGTGCTCACCGACGCCGAACTCTCCACCGACTCGGCTATGCTCGGAGAGCCGTTCACGGTCGAAGCAACGCTACAGAATCTCGGAACGGAGTCGGTCACCGAATCGATCGAGGTGGCGGTCGGTTCCGATTCGACGGATACGTCGGTGACGATTGGCGGCGGGGCGTCGGAGACAATCGAGGTCACACTACGGGGTAGCGATGAAGGCGATGACCAGACGGTAACGGTCAACGGAATCGCGATTGGGACGGTTCACGTAATCGAAACGGACCTCTGGCTTGCGAACCTCGACGCGGATTCGAATACGGTCGGTACCGGCGAGACGGTCACGATTACCGCAGCGTTAGAAAACCGCTACTATCCCTACGAACTGGCAACGAGCGACCTCGGGCTTTGGATCGACGGCGAAATCGTCCAGACGAAACACGTCGAAGTTCCGCCGTACTACGAAGACGACTACGGAGCCAAGGAAGTCACGTTCGAACAGACGTTCGACTCGCCGGGCGAGTTTGAGGTGTTGGTCACCGGCGACGGCGTCTCGATCGACGTGAATCCCGTCACCGTCGACGTCGAACTGGAACCCGGCTCGCCACCAGTCGCCGCGTTCGACTACGAGCCGACCGAACCCGAGGTCGGCGACGAGGTGACTTTCGACGCGTCCGCCTCGAGTGCCCCTGAGGGAACGATCGCGGCGTACCGCTGGGATTTCACCGGCGATGGCACCGTCGACGTAACGACGACTGAGCCGGAGGCGACGTGGACCTACGACGAGGCGGGTGACTACAGCGTCACCCTCGAGGTCGAAGACGACACAGGCGAGACGGCTGAGACGACAGAGACGGTCGCGGTGACGGAGCCGGAACCGAGCGTCGCCGACTACGCCGACGCCGAGGACGGGGTCGTTCGGACCGACGGGCTTCGCGACGCGATCGACGACTGGAGAGACGACGACGTGGACACCGACCTGCTTCGCGCCGTCATCGACGCCTGGCGAAGCGGTGAGCAGGTCGACTGATGGTCCGGGCGAGTGCGCCGTGCGGACCGTGGCTCGCTCCGCGGCAGTGACAACCGATCGGGGACGACGTTCGGCCCCGTAGATTCTCTGGTGAAGCGGGGACGGTCCGAGGCCGGGGAGACGAAGCCGTCGACCTCGAGCCAGCCCAGGTTACCTCGGCGTAACTGTGTCGATTACCCCCTCGTAAGCGTGAACTTATTTCTTTTAGGATACTTTGCTTCTCCATGTATCAGCACGAACACCGAACATTGTTGCGGACTCGAGTTTTTGCGGTCATGTTCTCTATTCTCATGGTGGGTTCTATCGTGGTTCCCTTCGCAGCTGTGACAGGATCGGCGGACACGTCGGGTGACTGTCTGACCGTCGGTCCAGAGGAGAGCATCCAGGACGCCATCGACGCGGCAGATCCGTGGGAGACGATCTGCGTGGAGACGGGAACCTACGACGAGAGTGTGCAGGTGGCCACCGAAGGAATCACCATTGTGGCGGCATCGGGAGCTGATCCGGTGTTGCAGGGCTCGTCGGGGACGGGTATCGAGGTCGACGGTGCCCACAACGTGACGATCGAGGGGCTGACGATCCAGGGATACGACAGCAACGGAGTTCGCGTTACCGGCGACGGTCACAATCTCACCGTCCGTGACACGCACATCGAAGACAGCGGACGGGGGATCTGGCTCGAGAACAACGCCGCCTCGAACGCCGTCCTCGAGGACAACGAGATCGTGAACAACGGTGTCAGGGCGATTCACATCGGGGAGAACAACGAGGGTGTGGAAGTCCGGGGGAACCACATCGCGGACAACGGCGGCGTCGGCATCAACGCCAGGTACGCGCCGCACGCTGTCGTCGTCGACAACGTCCTCGAGGGCAACAGCGGAAACGGAATCGCCATCTGGGACGAGTACGCTGTCGTCCGGAACAACACCCTGAACGACAACGGTAACGTCGCCATAAGAATCTCTCACGACGGCGACCACGCGCTGGTCGAGGGGAACGAGGTCACCGGCGGCGGCGTCGGCATCGAGGCCACGACGGTGGACAGCCCCGAAATCCGAAACAACACGATTACCAACGCGACGGTCGACGTCGAACTTGACCGCGTACAGACGGCCACGATCGTCGACAACGACCTCGAGACCGGGATCGCCCTCGACGGCTCGGCCGACACGCTCGAGCACTTCGACCACGTCGCCACCGGAAACACGATCGGGGACGATCCGCTCGTTTTCGTCAGCGGCGAGGACGACCCGGAGATCCCCGATGACGCGGCGCAGGTTATCGTCGTGGACTCGACGAACGTCGAGGTTTCCGGCCACGCGTTCGACGGCGTCACCTCGGGGATCCAGATCGCGTACAGTCCCAACGCCGTCGTCACGGAGAACGACGTCTCGAACACCGGGAGTCACGGGATCCGGGTGTGGTCTTCCGACGATGCGGTCGTGTCGGGGAACGAGCTGGTGAGCAACGGCGAGACCTCGCACGTCTCCGGAATCGGAATCCACGGCTCGGCCGGCGCCGTCGTCGCGGATAACACGATCACCGACAGTAGCAGCCGGGCGCTCTCCGTCGGCGGCTCGCCCGACGCGATCGTCCGGAACAATTCGCTGATCGACAACCACAACGGTTTGTTCCTCTCGAGTTCGGACCGGCTGGAGGTCACGGACAACGAGATCACGGGCACGCACCACGGGGGAACGACCTCGAACTTCCGGTCAGCGATCCTCGTGACCAGCGGGGAGTTCGTCGAAATACGCGGAAACGAGATCACGGACAACCACGTCAACGGTATCCACGACAACCGCGGGTCTAACTCGCAGTACGTCACGATCGAAGACAACCTCATCGCGAACAACGGTAACGAGGGAATCTACTGGTCGAGGAGCCACGACGCGACGATCCAGAACAACACCGTCACGGACAACGGTCGAGCCGGTATCAACGGACCGTCGCGAGCGATCGTCACCGACAACGACGTCAGCGGGAACTCGGTCGGCATCGACGTTTCACACGACTCGCTCGTGGCGAACAACGTCGTCCAGGACAACCGCGGAAACGGCGTTGAGGCGAACGCCGACTCGACGGTGCGCGACAACACGATCGTCGACAACGGGAACACGGGTATCTACTTCCGGAACTTCGACGGCCAGCTCGTGGAGGATAACGAGGTCAGCGGTCACGCTGTCGACCTGTGGATTCACGAGACCGCCGACGTCACGGTCCGGCACAATTCGTTCGAATCCGGCGTGCTCTTACGGAGCCACTACGCCGAGTCCGAGGAACTGACCACGCACTCGTTCGTCAACAACACGGTCGGCGATCGGCCGCTACACTACGTCCGCAACGACACCGGCGTCGAGGTCCCGGACGACGTCGGGCAGGTTATCGTCGTCAACTCGACGGACGTGACCGTCTCCGGCCTCGAGTTCGAGGGCGTCCCGGCCCCGGTCCAGGTCGCCTACAGCGACGCCGTGACGGTCGCCGACAACACGATCGCGAACGGGACCGACACGAGCACGAACCGGGGGGCGATCACCGTCTGGGAGTCGACCCAGTCGACGATCCAGCGAAACGCGATCAGCGAGATGGGCGATCGAACGATCGGGATCGAGCTCATTAATGGAGGGCCCACCGAGATCGCGAACAACACGATTACCGACGTCGGCTGGAACGGTATTACCGTCGACGACGTCGACGCTCCGACTATCGCCCAGAACACCGTGACGGACGCGGGTAGAGACGCCATCACCGTCACAAACGGTGACGCGCTGACGATCACCCAGAACACCGTGACGGGCGCCGATGGGGACGGCATCCACACGACCGTCGCCGACGAGGGCTCGGGTGCAGACCTCGCGAATAACACGGTTTCGAACACCGAGCGAGGGATCGTGGTCGAGGCACAGGGGTGGAGTGCGCCCATCGTCAACGTGACCGTCCTCGACAACGTCCTCGAGCACAACTCGGTGGCCGGCCTCGAGGTCACCGACGAAGCCGAAGACGTGCAGGTGCACGGGAACGGCATTCAGGGCAACGGCGACGGCATCGTCTACAGTGAGTGGGACCCCGAATACGCACTGAACGCGACGAACAACTGGTGGGGCGCTGCGAACGGGCCGAGCGGCGGCGCCACGGACCCCGAAACCGGAGCGATCGCGGACGGTGACGGAGATACCGTTGACGAGCAGGTCCTGTTCGACCCGTGGCTCGGTGACACCCCGATCGAGGAGGCGCTCTTCGACGTCTCGATCGTCTCGACCAACTCCCCGGTGGCAGAAACCGAGTCGCTCACCGTCGAGGT
Organism: Natronobeatus ordinarius; assembly: GCF_024362485.1. Taxonomy (NCBI): domain Archaea; kingdom Methanobacteriati; phylum Methanobacteriota; class Halobacteria; order Halobacteriales; family Natrialbaceae; genus Natronobeatus; species Natronobeatus ordinarius. The sequence continues at coordinate 827,570 of NZ_CP101456.1, forward strand.
AGCCGTCGAGAATACGGGCGACGCCCAGGGGACCCAGGACGTTATCCTCGAGCGGTTCGACGGAACCGTCGTCGACACCGCGAGCGTGACGCTCGCAGAGGGCCAGCAGGAAACGGTGACGCTCGAGTGGGAAACCGGAGCGGGCGACGCCGGAACGGGCCACGTTACGGTCCAGAGCGAGGATACCTCGGACAGCGAGCATGTCACGGTCGAGGCACCCTCCTCGGCCCAGCTCGTCATCACGGAACCCGGAGTGTACGAACTGGACGACGATCTCACGCTGCCGGGTGACGAACCGGCAGTGATCGTCGCCTCGAGCGACGTCGTCTTCGACGGGAACGGTCACACGATCACCAGCGAGAGTGGCGGGACGGCGATCGCCGCCCAGCACGTCGAGAACGTCACCGTCCGGGATCTGACGCTCGAAAACTGGCAGTACGGGATCGAGTTCGAACACGTCGAGAACGCCCTCATCGAGGACGTAACGGCGATCGACATCGGCCAGTCGGGAATCTGGTTGACCACCGTTACCGACAGCACCGTTCGGAACAACGACCTGATCGAGAACCGGGATGGAATCGTCCTTCGGGAGTCGAGCACCGGCAACCTCGTCGAGTCCAACACGGTGGCGGAGAACCGACGGTACGGCTTCGCCGTCCGCCACTCGAGCGACAACACGCTCTCGAACAACGACGTGACCGGCGTCGAAGATCACGGATTCTTCGTGACCAGTAGTTCGAGCGGAAACAAGCTCGTCGAAAACACCGTGACCGACAGCGGAAGCTCGTGGGGCGATTCCGGTTTCCACGTCCGCGGCGACGACAACGTGCTCGAGGACAACGTCGCGACGGGGTCGTACTCCGAAGGGTTCGGCATCCGCGGCGATGGAAACGCCCTCGAGAACAACACGGCTCAGGACAGTGGCCGCGAGGGCTTCCGACTCGTCGATGCGAACGACAACGTCCTGACGAACACCACGGCGACGGGGAGTGACACGCACGGAATTCGATTCTGGAACGCCGTCGGAAACGAGCTCGAGACGGTCACCGCCCACGACAACGGTGACTGGGACGTGTTCTTCTGGGACGGCTCTCAGGACAACACCGTGTCGGAACTCACCGTCGGCGAATCGGTCGCCGAAACCACACTCGACGTCGACGGAACGGACGCCGGGATCGAGGGTGTCGAGACCGTCCCGCCGGCTCCGGACGACACGATCTCGCTCGACGCCTACTTCGTCGCGGCGGCCGAGGAATCCGGCGGCTCGCTCACCGTCGAGGTTCCGTACGAGGCGACCGACCTCGAGGAGGTCGACGAGGAGACGCTGGCACTGTGGGACTACAACGACGACGCCCAGGAGTGGTCGCCCGTCGTCGACTCGTCGGTCGACACCGACGAGCGGGTCGTCACCGCGACACTCACCTCGGATTCGACGTTCGGCGTCTTCGGTGACTCCTCCCAGAGCGAGATCGAGGTGACCGAGACCAGCCTCAGTGACACGAACGTCGACACTGGGTCGGTCGTCACGATCGACGCGGCCGTCCAGAACGTCGGCGACGCCGCGGGTAGCCAGACTGTCGACCTCGAGGTCGACGGCGAGGTCGTCGACGAGGAGGCAGTTACCCTCGAGTCCGGCCAGACGACCGATCTGACGTTCACCCACCAGTTCGACCACGCTGGCGAGTTCGACGTGGTCGTCGCCGGCGAGTTCGTCGGAACCGTCACCGTCTCCGAGCCGGCCGACGATCCCGAGCCGGCGTTCTTCGGCGTCGAGCTCCTCGAGACGAACGCGCCAGTGCAGGCTGGCGACTCCCTCGAGGTCTCCGCGACGGTCGAGAACACCGGCGAGGAAGCCGACACGCAGTCGATCGAACTGGTCGCCGGAGGTGCGGTCGTCGACTCAGCCGACGTCACCCTCGACGAGGGCGAGACGGAGACGGTCACGCTCACCTGGACGACCGGCGCCGACGACGTCGGCGAGGCCATCCCGCTCGAGGTGCGCAGCGACGACGACACCGACACTGCCACGGTGGCCGTCGAGGAGCCAGCTGGCGACGGAGAGCTCGTCGTTTACGGCGCAGAGGCAGATCGATCGCACGTGGCGCTCGACGAGACGGTGACCGTCTCGGGCGACCTCTACAACGGCGGGGACGCGGTGACGACCGAGACGGTCGCGCTCGAGGTCGACGGCGAGGTCGTCGACGAGGCGACGGCCAGCGTCCCGCCCGGAATCTCCCGTGACGGCGTGGAACTCTCCTGGACGCCGACGGCTGTGGACCTCCCGGACGGTGAAGAGGAGATGAACGTGACCCTCACCCTCGATGGCTTCGTCGTCGACACCGTGACGGTCGAGAATCAGTACTCAGACGTTCAGGTGATCGCCGCCTCCGTCTCCGAGGTCGAGGCGGTCGAGGGCGACGACCTCTACGTCGTCGGCAGCATCTACCAGAACGGCACGATCGATGGGCCCGAAGAGATCGAACTCACCGCCACGAACACCGAGACCAACGAGACCGAGGTGCTCGGAACCCGGGACGTGACGCTCGAGCCGGGCTTCTACCACCTCGGCGCGCTCAACGTCTCGTTCACCCCCGACGAGGCCGGCACTTACGAGCTCGAGCTCGGCGAGCGAGCCGCCGGGACCATCGAGGTCCTGCCTGCCGAGTCGGACGTCCAGGTGATCGCCGCCAGCGTCTCCGAGGTCGAGGCGGTCGAGGGCGACGACCTCTACGTCGTCGGCAGCATCTACCAGAACGGCACGATCGACGGCCCCGAAGAGATCGAGCTCATCGCCACGAACACCGAGACCAACGAGACCGAGGTGCTCGGAACCCGGGACGTGACGCTCGAGCCGGGCTTCTACCACCTCGGCGCGCTCAACGTCTCGTTCACGCCCGAGGAGGCCGGCACCTACGAACTCGAGCTCGGCGAGCGAGCAGCCGGTACCATCGACGTCGAGGCCGCCGAATCGGACATTGACGTGATCGCCGCCTCCGTCTCCGAGGTCGAAGCCGTCGAGGGCGACGAGCTCTACGTCGTCGGCAGCATCTACCAGGGCGGCAACGTCGAGGGTCCCGAGACGATCGAACTCACCGCCACGAACACCGAGACCAACGAGACCGAGGTGCTCGAAACCCGGGACGTGACGCTCGAGCCGGGCTTCTACCACCTCGGCGCGCTCAACGTCTCATTCACCCCCGACGAGGCCGGCACGTACGAGCTCGAGCTCGGCGAGCGAGCCGCCGGGACCATCGAGGTCCTGCCTGCCGAGTCGGACGTACAGGTGATCGCCGCGAGCGTCTCCGAGGTCGAGGCGGTCGAGGGCGACGAACTCTACGTCGTCGGCAGCATCTACCAGAACGGCACGATCGAGGGTCCCGAGACGATCGAGCTCACCGCCACGAACACCGAGACCAACGAGACCGAGGTGCTCGGAACCCGGGACGTGACGCTCGAGCCGGGCTTCTACCACCTCGGTGCGCTCAACGTCTCGTTCACACCCGACGAGGCAGGCACCTACGAGCTCGAGCTCGGCGAGCGAGCAGCCGGTACCATCGAAGTCGAGGCCGCCGAGTCGGACGTACAGGTGATCGCCGCGAGCGTCTCCGAGGTCGAGGCGGTTGAGGGCGACGAACTCTACGTCGTCGGCAGCATCTACCAGAACGGCACGATCGACGGCCCGGAGACGATCGAGCTCACCGCCACGAACACCGACACCAACGAGACCGAGGTGCTCGGAACCCGGGACGTGACGCTCGAGCCGGGCTTCTACCACCTCGGCGCGCTCAACGTCTCGTTCACCCCCGACGAGGCAGGCACGTACGACCTCGAGCTCGGCGAGCGACACGCCGGCACCATCGAGGTCGAGGAGGCGTACTCCGACATCACCGTGATCGCAGCCTCCGTCTCCGAGGTCGAAGTCCTGCAGGGCGAAGAGCTCTACGTCACCGGAAGCATCTACCAGGGCGGCAACGTCGACGGTCCCGAGACGATCGAGCTCACCGCCACGAACACCGACACCAACGAGACCGAGGTGCTCGGAACCCAGGAAGTGACGCTCGAGCCGGGCTTCTACCACCTCGGCGCGTTGAACATCTCGTTCACGCCCGACGAACCGGGCGATTACGACCTCGAGCTGGGTGGCCGCGAGGTCGGCACGATCACCGTCGACGAGGTCGTCACCGACATCCGGGTGATCGGCTCGTCGGTCTCGGCGGTAGAAGTCATCGAGGGAGAGCCGGTTCACGTGACCGGGAGCATCTATCAGAACGGCAGCCACGAAGCGACCGAGACGATCGAGCTCACCGCCACGAACACCGACACCGGTGAGAGCGAGGTGGTGGGGAGCCAGGACGTCACCCTCGAACCCGGCTACTACCACCTCGGCGCGCTCAACATCACGTTCACGCCCGACGAACCGGGAACGTACGACCTCGAGCTCGGCGATCACAACGCCGGCACGGTCGAGGTCGATCCCGCCGAGTCAGACATCCAGGTGATCGCCGCCAGCGTCTCAGAGATCGAGGCGGTCGAGGGCGACGACCTCTACGTCGTTGGCAGCATCTACCAGAACGGGACGATCGACGGCCCCGAAGAGATCGAACTCACCGCCACGAACACCGACACCGGCGAGACCGAGGTGCTCAGAACTCAGGACGTGACGCTCGAGCCGGGCTTCTACCACCTCGGTGCGCTCAACGTCTCGTTCACCCCCGACGAGGCCGGCACCTACGAACTCGAGCTCGGCGAGCGAGCCGCCGGGACCATCGAGGTCCTGCCTGCCGAGTCGGACGTCCAGGTGATCGCCGCGAGCGTCTCCGAAGTCGAGGCGGTCGAGGGCGACGAGCTCTACGTCGTCGGCAGCATCTACCAGAACGGCACGATCGACGGCCCCGAAGAGATCGAACTCACCGCCACGAACACCGAGACCAACGAGACCGAGGTGCTCGGAACCCGGGACGTGACGCTCGAGCCGGGCTTCTACCACCTCGGCGCGCTCAACATCTCGTTCACCCCCGACGAGGCCGGCACGTACGAGCTCGAGCTCGGCGAGCGAGCCGCCGGGGCCATCGAGGTCCTGCCTGCCGAGTCGGACGTCCAGGTGATCGCCGCGAGCGTCTCCGAAGTCGAGGCGGTCGAGGGCGACGAACTCTACGTCGTCGGCAGCATCTACCAGAACGGGACGATCGACGGCCCCGAGACGATCGAACTCACCGCCACGAACACCGAGACCAACGAGACCGAGGTGCTCGGAGCCCGGGACGTGACGCTCGAGCCGGGCTTCTACCACCTCGGCGCGCTCAACGTCTCGTTCGCCCTCGACGAGGCGGGCACCTACGAACTCGAGCTCGGCGAGCGAGCCGCCGGGACCATCGAGGTCCAGTCCGCCGAATCGGACGTGCAGGTGATCGCCGCGAGCGTCTCGGCGGTCGAACTCGCCGAGGGCGAGTCGGCCTACGCAATCGGAAGTATCTATCAGGCGGGGACCATCGAGGGGCCAGAGACGATCGAGCTCACCGCCACGAACACCGAGACCGGAGAAATCGAGGTGCTCGGCAGTCAGGAGGTGACGCTCGAGCCGGGCTGGTACCACCTCGGCGCGCTCAACGTCTCGTTCACGATCGAGGAGGCGGGGACGTACGACCTCGAGCTCGGCGACCGCAACGCGGGGACGTTCGAGGTCGTCGAACCGACCGTCGAACCGACCGTCGTCGCCGTGGAGGGCTACTCGAGCAGTGTCGACCCCGAGACGGGAGCCGACCTCGAGTACGCGAGCGACGACGCCACCGTCGAGATCGACGTCGACGCTGACCTCGACCTCGAAGAGGTGACGCTCCTGGTCGACTCCCTCGAGACGACCTACACCGTCCCCGTCGACGCGACCCACCAGAGCGGCGATCGCTGGCACGCGTCGGTTCCGCTCGACGCGCTGCCTGACGACGGCCGGTACGCGCTGTCGGTGATCGCCGTGGACGAACGGGACAATGCGGGAATGGCCGACGCCTCGGAGATACTCGTGATCGACCGCGAGAAACCGTCGCTGTCGGTCACCATCGTCGACGTCGACGGCACCGACGCGACGGTGATCGTCGAGAGCGACGAGCCCCTCGACGACGTTCCCGTGGTGTCGGCCGAATTGACGGACGCGGACGTCGGTGCGACGTCGTCTGAGGACCTCGAGATGGAAGCCGTCGACGGCGACGGAACCGAGTTCACCGGAACGCTCGAGTTCGACGAGTCGGGCGAGTACACCGTCACCGCCGTCGGAACCGACCGCGCCGGCAACGTGGGAACGGACACCGCCTCCGTGGTCGTTGACACCCGCTTCACGCTCGCCGACGGCGCGATCGTCTTCGAGGAGACGGGGACCACGATCGAGTTCGACCTCGTTGACGACGCCGACGACGCGATCAAGAGCCAGGAACTGTTCGTTGCCCTCTCAGAAAACACCGTCAACGCGAACCTCGACGGCGGCGAACTCGGCGTCGGCTTCCTGACCGCCGACCTGGACAGCTTCATCGACTACCACCTCGAGGACGGCACGATCGAGGAGGCGACGATCTCGCTGGCGATCGACGAGGCGGAACTCCCCGGCGACGCCGACCTCGGCGACGTGGAGCTACATCACCATGACGAACCCGCCGACGAGTGGACGACCGTCGACTCTAGCGTCGAGTACCTCGACGACGAGCCGTTCGCCGTCGCCGACGTGTCGCGCTTCTCGACGTACGGCGTGCTCGTGATCGACGAGGAGCCGCCCGAACTCGTGGACGTCTCACCCGACCCCGACGACCGACTCGAGGCGGAGACCGACGAGGTGACCGTCCGATTCGAGTACGAGGACGCGCTCTCGGGCGTGGACGTGCGTTCGATCGCGCTGTCGATCGACGGCGTGGACGTCACCGACGACGACGCCACCCAGATCACGTCGACGACCGCGACGCACACGCTCACGGTCGACGACGGCAACTCGTACACGGCGACGGTCACCGTCGCGGACGAGGCGGGGAACGACGCGACCTACGAAACGAGCTTCGACGTGGACGAACTGGACGACGAACCGGATACGCCGTCCCCGCCACCGTCGACCGATCCAGACCCGGACGACTCTGACGACAGCGACGACGGCGACTCGGACGACCGTGACGACTCCGGCACGGACGACGACGGCGACTCGGACGACCGTGATGACTCCGGCACGGACGACGACGGCGACTCGGACGACCGTGACGACTCCGGCACGGACGACGACGGCACGGACGACGACGGCGACTCGGACGACCGTGATGACTCCGGCACGGACGACGACGGCACGGACGACGACGGCGACTCGGACGACCGTGACGACTCCGGCACGGACGACGACGGCGACTCGGACGACCGTGACGACTCCGGCACGGACGACGACGGCGACTCGGACGACCGTGATGACTCCGGCACGGACGACGACGGCGACTCGGACGACTCCACCACGGACGACCAGCCTGTCCCGGCCGATGATGACGACGAACCGGGGGCTGACGACGACAGTACGCCGGGCTTCGGTGCTGGATTCCTCGTCGTCGTGATCGTCAGCAGCGCGCTGGCGATCGCGCGACGACGGTCGTGAGCCGCCACTGAATCGGGCGACGATCCGATCGTCACCGAGTGCGACTCGCCCGATTTCGGACCGGTTCGTTTTCACGGCAGACTATTCCTGACGACAGTCAAACACGATCGACCGTCGCCGATCGACGACAGTCCAACAAAGTTATACCATCGCCGCTCCCACCGATTGAGGCGCATGGAGGAACGAACGAGGGCCTACCTCAGGGGGCGATTTCGAGACCATTATCGCCGGACGGAGATCACGCTGCCACCGGCGGCCAACGAGCGCGAGTGGGGGTACATCCCCTGGACCGGTGGGCCGGGGACGACGATGGTTCGTCACCGATCGCTGCTCGAGCTCGGGGACGTCGGCGACTTTCTCGAGCGGGAACGACCCCGTCACGTCTACTTCTCGGCCGGCCGCTACCGGGATCCCGGCGCGGGGTCGATGAGCGAAAAGGAGTGGCAATCTTCTGACCTCGTGTTCGACCTCGACGCCGACCACCTCCCGGGCGTGACCCTCGGCGAGGACTCCTACGCCGAGATGCTGGCGACGTGCAAGGACGCCCTGTTGCGACTGCTCGACTTCCTCGAGGACGATTTCGCCTTTTCCGACCTCGAGGTGGTCTTCTCGGGTGGGCGTGGCTACCACGTCCACGTCCGGGACGAGTCGGTTCAGCACCTCGACCGGGAACACCGCCGCGAGATCGTCGACTACGTTCGCGGCATCGGGCTGGACTTCGAGCAGCTGATCGAGACGGAGACGGTGGCGGGGCTTGGCCGGAAGACGCCGACCGAACGGCGCATCCTCGAGACCGACGGCGGCTGGGGGCGGCGAACCCAGCACCACTTCACCGCCTTTCTCGACGAGCTACTCGAGGCCCCCGAGGACGAGGCCCTGTCCCGGCTCCAGTCGTTCGACGGCATCGGCGAGGGGAAGGCGAACGCGACTCTCAACGCCGCCCGGAACAATCGCGAGGGTATCGAGGCGGGCAACGTGACCGTCCACACGGCAGTCGCCCAGCTGGCCGAACGGTTCGCGAAGCGGGCGGTCGAACGCGACAACGCGCCGATCGACGAGCCAGTGACGACCGACACGAACCGACTGATCCGCCTCCCCGGAAGCCTCCACGGCGGGAGCGCCCTCGAGACGGTCCGGATCGATCGCCACGAGATCGACGCGTTCGACCCGCTGGTCGACGCCGTCCCCGAGACGTTCGTCGGCCACGAGATCGCCGTCTCCGTCAGTCGTGGGGGTGAGGTCGAACTGGGTGGCGATATCTTTACAGTCCCCGAGGGTGACCAGTCACTACCGGAGTACGTCGCGACCTTCCTCATGGCACGCGGCCGGGCCGAAAAGGAGAAAGAATGAATTTAGAGGAGCTTCGAACGGTCCAGCACAAAGAGCGCCAGAAGGACAGTCTCCAGCACCTGCGACCGACCTTCTACCGCGACGTCGGCGAGTACATCGCCGAGCTCGAGGCCGAACGCGACCGCGTGGCCGCCGACGCCGACGACCCGTTCTCCTCGCCCCACGTCGGCCGACTCACCGACGAGATCGAGACGGCGAAAGACGTCGTCGAGGCGATCTACGAACGGCGGATGGGCAAACTCGTCAAACAGGCGAGCCTCGCCGCGGCGGGGATGCCCGCCGACGACGAGGGACTGACGGCCGAAGAGGCCGACCTCTTCTCTGACCTCGTCTCGCGAATCGAGTCGAACAAGGGCCGCGTCCTCGAGGTGCTCGACGGGGCCGAGACGACGGACTCGGCGAGCGCGACCGACGCGGCCCCGACGGACTCGACGCCCTCGAGCGACGCCCGGGAGGCCGACCAGACGGGCGCGCCGTCGGGCGCTGATCCGTCGGACGAGGTGCCGCCGGTTCCCCCGGAAGAACCACCCGTCGACGATATGATGGCTGACGGACCCGCCGCCACGGATTCCTCGGCGGACCGAGTCGACGTGGCCGACGTGATGGGCGGCGACGGACCCGACCCCACGCCATCCGAGCCGCCATCGTCCGCGTCAGCGCCGGGGGAGCCGTCGCCGGACCGTCCGGAGGCGGATCGACGCGAGCCAACGGCTGACGGGTCCGGCGACGCCGACAGGGTCGACGACGCAGCCGAGTCTCGCGAGTCGGCCACGGCCGTCGACCGACTCACGGTGCGGATCACACAGGACGTCGGCTCGATCCTCGGCGTCGACGACCGCGAGTACACACTCGCGTGCGACGACGTCGTGACGCTGCCCGAGCAGAACGCCACGCCGCTGGTCGAACGCGACGCGGCCGAACCACTCGAGTGATCGGCTGTCGGCGACGTGGTCGGTCGCCGGCGGCGTGAACGGCCGGCAACGTGCGTTCGGTGGTCGGCCGACCGGACCGACAGACCTACGATCGATCGGCCGAACGAACGGGCATGCTCGACGTAGGTGCGGATGCCCCCGAATTCGAACTGCCAAACCAGCACGGTGAGACGGTTTCCCTCGCTGACTTCGACGGCCGCGTGGTGCTCTACTTCTACCCCCGGGCGAATACGAACGGCTGCACCACCGAGGCCTGTGAGTTCCGCGACGAACGGCCCGCGTTCGACGAGCGGGACGTCTCGATCGTCGGCGTCAGCGACGACCCCGTTTCTGACCTCGAGGCGTTCGCCGACGAACACGACCTCGAGTTCGACCTGCTGTCCGACGAACTCGGCGAGGTCGCCACGTTGTACGACTCCTATGGCGAAAAGCAGATGTTCGGGAACACCTTCGATGGGGTCTTCCGCAATACGTACGTGATCGACGAAAACGGCCGGGTCGCGGCCGCCTACGAGGGCGTCACCCCCGAGGGCCACGCCGAGGACGTGCTCGCGGACCTCGAGGAAGCGCGCGCGGCGCAGTAACTCCACTCCCGAGATCGTCGTGCGGTCTCGGCGCATGGGACCCGCAGCGGTGGTTCTTTACGCTGGGGGTCGTCGGTTCCCCATGGACAACGTCGAATACGTCTACACCGAGGGTGTGCCATCCGATGCGGTCGACGAACTGCTCGGAGATCGGGGTCACGGGACACTCGCGCTGGCGGACGGCGACGACGCCTACGCCGTACCGCTCAACTACGCCTACGACGGCGAACGGTTCCTCCTCCGGGTGAGCGACGAGCCAGGCAGCGAGAAGGTGGCGTACGCCGAGTCGACGGCGACGGCGACGTTCATCGTCTACGAGACCGTCGGCGAGACCCACTCCTGGAGCGTCATGATCCGCGGGCGGATCGAACGCCTGCCCGAGGACGAACAGGCCGAGTTCACCGACACCTGGCTGAACGAGCAGTTCCCGCCGTTTCGGCTCTTCGACGAGGCCGTCCCCGAGGTCGAGATGGCCCTCTACGAACTCGAGCCGACCGAGCTGACCGGCCGGCGGACGATCGACTGATACTGTCAGTATCCGCGCCGGCTCGTCACTCGACGGCGCGGTCGCTCGAGTCGTTTCGAGAGAAGAAAAACTGTAGAAAACGGGTTACTGGAACGTCCGTCCGAGCTGGTCTTCGGGTTCGGGCTCGGCCGTCTGGAACTCCGATTCGATCTCCTCGTAGCGCTCGCGGGTTTCGGGGGTCACGCTCGGGCCGACCTCCTCGAGTGCGTGTTCGAAGTGCTCCCTGCCGATGCGGACGTTGCTGACGGCCTCGTCCAGCTGCTCGGGGTCGACCGAGGTGATGAACTCGCGGGTCGCCGCCATCGAGGCCTCCCGGCAGACGGCCTCGATGTCGGCACCGACGTAGCCCTCGGTCTCGGCGGCGAGCCACTCGAGGTCGATCGCGTCGGCCAGCGGCTTGTCGCGGGTGTGGACCTCGAAGATCTTCTTGCGGCCTCCCTCGTCGGGGACGGGCACGTGGACGTGGCGGTCGAGCCGGCCAGGCCGGAGCAGCGCCCTGTCGATGAGGTCCGGGCGGTTGGTCGTCGCGATGACGACGACGTCTTCGAGCTCCTCGAGCCCGTCGAGTTCGGTCAGCAGCTGGGAGACGACGCGCTCGCCGACGCCGGAGTCGCCCGTTCGCTGGCCGCGTTCGGTGGCGATCGAGTCGATTTCGTCGAAGAAGATCACGGTCGGGGCGTTCGACCGCGCCTTCTCGAACACCTCACGGACCCCTTTCTCGGATTCGCCGACGTACTTGTTCAGCAGTTCGGGGCCCTTGATCGAGATGAAGTTCGACTGGGCCTCGTTGGCAACGGCCTTCGCGAGCAGGGTCTTCCCGGTGCCCGGCGGGCCGTACATGAGGACGCCCTTGGCGGCCTCCATGTCCATCGCCTCGAACACCTCGGGGTAGTCCAGTGGCCACTGGATGGTCTCGCGGAGACGCTCTTTGGTGTCGGCGAGGCCGCCGACGTCGTTCCAGGTGACGTCGGGGACCTCGACGAACACCTCGCGAAGCGCCGAGGGCTGGATGCCCTTGAGTGCTTCCTTGAAGTCCGCCTCCGTCACCTTCAGCGTCTCGAGGACGTCGGCGTCGATCTCGTCTTCCTCGAGGTCGAGTTCGGGGCGGATGCGCCGCAGGGCGTTCATCGCCGACTCCCGGGCGAGACTCTCTAAGTCGGCGCCGACGAAGCCGTGGGTGTTCTCGGCGTACTGGTCGAGGTCAATCGAGTCAGACAGCGGCATCCCGCGGGTGTGGACCTGCAGGATCTCCTTGCGGCCGTCCTTGTCGGGGACGCCGATCTCGATCTCACGGTCGAAGCGACCACCCCGGCGCAGCGCGGGATCGATCGCGTCCACGCGGTTGGTCGCGGCGATGACGGTGACGCGGCCACGTTCCTCTAAGCCGTCCATCAGCGAGAGGAGCTGGGCGACGACTCGGCGTTCGACGTCGCCGCCGGCCTCTTCGCGTTTGGCGGCGATCGAGTCGAGCTCGTCGATGAAGACGATCGCGGGCGCGTTCTCTTCGGCCTCCTCGAACACCTCACGAAGCTGCTCTTCGGACTCACCGTAGTACTTCGACATGATCTCCGGGCCGGAGATCGTCTCGAAGTGGGCGTCGATCTCGTTGGCGACGGCGCGGGCGATCAGCGTCTTGCCGGTGCCTGGCGGGCCGTGGAGCAGCACGCCCTTGGGCGGCTCGATGCCGAGCTGTTTGAACAGCTCGGGGTGGCGCATCGGCAGCTCGATCATTTCGCGAACCTGGTCGAGTTCGTCGTCGAGCCCGCCGATGTCCTCGTAGGTGACGCTCGGGACGCCCTCGGGGCTCCCGGGCGCGCCGGCGCTGATCTGTTCGGCCGGCGTCTCGGAGATCTCGATGCTCGTCGAGTCGGTGATGACGACCGTCCCCGACGGCGAGGTGCTCGCGATCTTCAGCGGCACGGACTGGCCGGAGCCGCCCATCGGGCCGAACGAGAGCGAGAACGGCACCGTTTGCCCCTCGGTGACGGCCTGGCCGGAAAGCTTGTCGCGCACGAGCGGGCCGATGTCACCCCGAATGCGCAGGTTCTGGGGCAGCGCGACCGTCACGGACGACGCCGGCTTCACGTCGGCCTTCTCGACCGTGACGCGGTCGTCGATCCCGACGCCGGCCTCCTGGCGCAGGCGACCGTCGATCCGGACCACGTTCCGACCCTCGTCCTCGGGATAGCCGGGCCAGACGCGGGCAACCGCCTGCCCGTCGCCGTTACCCTGGATGAGGATGTAGTCTCCGTTCTCGAGGCCGAGTTCGCGCATCGACGCGCGGTCGATCGCCGCGAGTCCACGCCCCGCGTCCTTCTGCTTGAGGGGTTTGACGGTGAGTCTCATTCGTCTGCCTCCACTTCGATAGTGAGGACGCCGTTTTTGATAAACGCTTGCGCGTCCTCGACGGCGGCTGGCAGCTCGAGTTCGACCTGATCGTCCTCGAGGACGACGATCACGGTGTCGTCGACGACGTCGACCGCCGCGTCCGCGCCGGCCGCGCCGAAGTCGACGGCAAACACCGCACCGTCGTCGTACTGGTACTGGCTGAAGGGTCGCTCGTCGTCGCGAGCGAACTGTTCGAGTCTCATACTAACTCGAGGTAATCGCTCCTAGTATATAAATTTTCCTCTGGTGAACTGGCCGAGGACGGTCCGATGGGAGAATTCAGACTGTTCGTGGTTCACAGTAGCTACTCGTCGGCTGAGCAATACCATTTCGTCGATTCGACTCGAAACGAGGGTCGGCTACCGGACCCACTCCGGCGCTCGCTTCTCGAGGAACGCCCCCATGCCTTCTTGCCCGTCGGCCGACTGCACGCGTTCGGCGACGGACTCCAGATATGCCTCGAAGAACGGTTCGTGGAACTCGGTCTCCATCCGGTTCCAGCCCCGTTTGATCGCGGCGGTCGACGCGGGTGAGGCCGCAGTGGTCGCTCGAGCGAGTTCGCGCGCGACGTCCTCGACCTGATCGGCGTCGACGGCGTAGTTGACGAGGCCGCGCTCTGTCGCCTCGAGCCCGGAGAGGCGGTCGCCGGTGTACGCGAGTTCGAAGAAGTCCTTCTTCCGGAGGCTGGTCAGGCCGTAGGCCGGCGCGATCGGCGGAATCGCGCCGATGAGCGCCTCGGGGAGCCCGAGCTCGCTCTTGTGGCTCGCCACTGCGAGGTCACAGACGAGGACCAGCTCACAGCCGCCGCCGGTCGCGATGCCGTCGATCACGGCGATGGTCGGTTTCGAGTGCTGGCGGAGCGTTTCGACCGTCGGGCCGAGCACCTCCTGGAAGAACGTCGTCGCCTCCTCGTCGGCTTCCCAGCCGTACATCTCGGCGATGTCGTCGCCGGCCGAGAACGCCCGGCCCGCCCCACGGAGGATCGTCGCCCGGACGCCGTCGTCGGCGTCGGCGTGCTCGAGCGCCCGCCTGAGCCCCAGCCAGCTCGCCTCATCGAGGGCGTTGAGCACGTGCGGTCGGTCGAGCGTGATGACGGCCAAACAGTCACGACGCTCGTACCGGACGGTCTCGAACGTCCGCGACTCGTACTCGTAGCCGTAGAACCCCTCCCCGGAGGCGAGGCCGACCGTCCCCGACGCGACCAGCTCGCGAAGCGTCGGTCGGGGGTCGTACGTCGCCCGGCCCGTCGCCTCGTGGGCCGCCTGGAGGCGCTCGACGACGCGGTCGATCCCGTACTCGTCGGCGAGGCGCAGGGGGCCACGTGGCCAGTTCGCCCCCTGCTCGAGCAGGGCGTCGATCGCCGCTCGAGTCGTGGCGTCGACTTCGAGCAGCCGCGCCGCCTCGTTGACGACGGGGGCGAACAGGGGCCACGGATCGACCTCGTATCGCCGCTCGCGGGGGGCCTGGGGCTCGTCTGACCCGTAGACCCCCGCTCCCGCTTCGGTTCCGAGCGCACCGTCCTCGACGAGCGCGGAGAGCCGGTCCGGCACGTGGACCGCCACGCCGTACTCGACGAGCGTTTTCGCGGAGCGCTCGAGGTCGTCCAGGCCGTCACGGTCGGCCGCCTCGAGCGGCCCGCGGGGGAAGCCGAGCCGTTTCACCGCCGCGTCGATCGCCGCCGGATCGGTCCCGCCCTCGAGGCGGCGAATCGCCTCGAGTCGAAAGCGCAGCGTCAGTCGCTCGCTGATCGAACCGGGAACCTCCCCGTCGACCTCGTACGCCGGCGTTTCGCTGGCTTCGAACAGCTCCCGGACGCGGGAGACGACGTCGCCGTCGGTTCGCTCGCCGTGACCGAGTTCGACGGCCGACAGCGACGGACCTGCGGGATAGACGCCGACGACGCGCTCGGGCCGCCCCGTAACCGCGGCGAGCTCGGCGAGCGGCGACGTGTTCGTCGTCGCCAGAATTGCGTCCGCGGGTGTGAGCGCAGCGACGCGCTCGAGGGCGGTCGACTCTGCCGTCGCCTCGAAGACGAGCCCGGCCCCGTCCAGGGCCGTCTCGAGGGGGAGCGCCTCGCGGTCGTCGAAGTCTGCCGGCGCGTCGCTCGCGGGGTCGTCTCCCGGAGCGGTGGCGAGTCGAACGTCGTATCCGGCCGCGTCGGCGGCCGCGGCGATGGTTCGTCCCGTCGCGTCGGTTCCGACGACCGCGACCCAGCCGTCAGACCCGTCAGTTTCGTGCATAGCTCTACCCGAACCCCGGTCCATGGTAAACGTTTTGCGTGTCCCGAACGGTCTTCTGACTGACCGTCCATGACCTTCGCCTCCACGTGGGGAAACCTGCTCGCCGAGGGCGACGCACTCGAGGACGACGCGACGCTGCTCACGCCGCTGTCCGAAAAGCGGTTTCGGATCACGGACGTCCAGGAGCACCGCTTTGTCGTCGAGTTCGTCGATTCCGGCGACGCCCGGCCGCTCCAGCGCGAGCAGTTCGAAACGCTCGTCGACCGGCTCGAGGACGGGCCAGACGGCTTCGAACTCGATCGGCTCCCTCCGGAAGCGGACCCGTATCCGGCGGTGTTGAGCCTGCACCCACGGTTCGAGATCGACGCGCAGGCCGGCATCCTCCGGGAGACCGACGAGCCGACGCCGTCACAGCTGCTCGAGGGAGCGAGCGCCGGCGACGACGAGGACCGAACCGTTCCCGACCGCGCGATCTACGCGGACGCGCTCTTGCTGATCGACGCCCTCGAGCGCTCCGACGTCGCCGACCTCGAGGCGCTCGAGACGGCCGCGCTGGTGAACCTCTACACGCTCCTGTCTGACGTCCAGCGGCAGGCAGACGAGCTCCGCGGGGAGGTTTCGGCCACGCTCCTCGAGCGCATCCACCACGACCAGCCCGTCCACGGCCAGTTCGGCTCCGTCCAGCGGACCGGCCGCACCTACCGGTCGCTCCGGGACGAAGCCGAGGTCCTCGACACGCTCGAGGACGCCGGCATCCCCCGGGAACGGGTCACCAGCGTCGACGCGTCGAAAGTCGACGAGGCCCTCGAGGTGACCGAGCTGGCACCCTCCGACGTCTACGAGATCGAAGAACGCGAGTACGTCCGCAAGGCCGAGGTCGACGAGGAAGAAAAGGAGAGCCGTCTCCAGGGGCTCAAAGACCGACTGGCCGCGACCGAGGGCGCCGAGGCCGAGACGCTCCAGGAGGAGATCGAAGCGCTCGAGGAACGGATCGACGACCTCACGAGCTTCCGGTCCGGTGCAGAAGTGTAGCCGTCGTGTGAAGGGGATGATACGGATCGTTGTACCGGTACCGACTCACGACAGACCGTACCCCACGACCGTCCGACGAATGGTCAATCCTGTGTTGGGGGTGTGTCGAGGGGGAGAGCAGTTCCTTAGTTGGGTTCAGGTGCTCAGCGGCGGTGATACAACAGCTCAGTGATAGGCATTGCCCAGATGAACGCGACCGTAAACTGGATCACTGCCCCGAGATGCTGGTGGGGCACAACTAGCCACACGACGATGGTTGCCACACCAATACAACCGAGTGCCACGAGTGTTGCCATCACGCTGTTGACATCCTGAAGGGTACGATCGGCCACTCCAACGGCTGCCACGACCCCGAGGGACATCCCGAGTGCAATCGCCGCCAGCGTTGCCTCCAGCGAAACGATTCGACGGGCAGGCGCAATCAACAGCAGTACCGGGGTGAGAGCGAGCGAAAACAGAAACGACCGGCGAATCCGTTCCCGTTCGTCAGTGCCGAGGTGGGAGGAGGTACCGGAGGTGGTCGAACTCATACCAAAACTTGTAAACTGGGATGCGTATCTATTTCGGTTCCTCGCACTGGGTGCACCGTTCCAGACGCAAGGCCGTAGCCCACGGCACTCAGCGAAGACGTAACCGAGACCGATCCCTCGAGAGTCGTTCTCCGCCACGCCTGTCGCGCTCGAGCGAGCCACCGGTCGGTCACACCGCTGTCGTCGGTGTACTCGGGGCTTTATGGTCGCCACTACCGTCTACGGCGTCATGCAGACCGCCGAGCACCTGGGGAGGGAGACGGCGTACAGTTACTCCGATCGCGACGGCGACGGGCCGCCGATCCTGTTCGTCCACGGCAGTGGGGGCTCACACGCCGTCTGGAAGTCCCAGCGGCGGCTGGCCGACCGGTGGCCCGTCGTCGTCCTCGACCTGAGCGGCCACGGCGCGTCCGCGGACGTCGACGCCAGCCCCGGGTTCACGACGCTCGCCGCCTACGCCGACGACGTTGTCGCCGTCGCCGAGGCGACCGACGCCCGCGTCCTCGTTGGCAACTCCCTCGGCGGCGCCGTCGTCATGCACGTCCTGCTCGAGCGCGAGTTCACCCCGGACGCAGCCGTCCTCGCGGGCACCGGCGCACGGCTGGGCGTCCTCGAGGACCTGCTCGAGTGGCTCGAGTCCGACTTCGAGCGGGTGATCGACTTCCTCCACGGCGAGGACCTGTTCTTTCACGACCCCGATCCGCGGCTGGTCGAGGCCTCGAGAAACGTGATGCGCGAAACCGGCCGCACGGTCACCCGCCGGGACTTTCTCACCTGCCACCAGTTCGACGTCCGCGACCGACTCGGGGAGATCGACGTCCCCGTCCTCGCCGTGACGGGCGAGCACGATCGGCTGACGCCGCCGTGGTACCACGAGCACATCGCGGAGAACGTCGCCGATGGCCGGGTCGAGACGATCGACGACGCCGCCCACCTCGCCATGCTCGAACGACCCGCGGCGTTCAACGAGGCGGTGGCGGCGTTCCTCGAGTCGCTCGACAGCTGACGGTGGGGACGGGAACCGAGACGCGACGGGGCAGCCGGATCGGACTATGGCTCCTGGGGGTCTTCGTCCTGAACTTCGACGATCTCCGCCTGCTCGACGTATTCGACCCCACCATCCATGTGAAACTGGATCGTCTGCCCGGGGAGGTCGGGATCGTCTTCGTCGGTCGGCTGTTGTGGGACGGACACCGTGGTGACGCCCTCGATCGTGACGTCGCGACGCTGGATCGGGTCGCCGTCGTGTTCGACGGTCTCCCACGTAACGACGTCGAACCGATCGACGTTTTCGCCGAAGTACTCCTCGGAATCTTTGTCGACCGAATCCTCGGTTTGTGACTCGCCAGTCGTCCGGTTGTCGTCGAACTGTACCTCTTCGTGTTTGTACTGCTGGAGGTGGACGAGCATGGGTAGAAGAGACACGGCGTCCGACTAAAGCGTGTGTGAGGCGATTGCAAGCAGCCGTCGATACCGCATGGTCCGAGCGCTTCGCTATCCCAACGGAGTGCTCCAACTCGAGGCAACACCACAGACGGCGTTAGAGTTCGATCCGCTCGACCAGTTGCTCGCGGTCCTCGTTGATGTTGACCGCGACGATTCGGATCAGGTCCTCGAGTCCCGAGCCCTCGAGTTTGGCTTTCAGCAGGTTGTCGACCTGGTAGACGCCCGCGGCATTGGTCATCTCGATCTCGACCATCACGGGGCGGCTCTCGCCCTCGTGCAGGGAGACGCGGTTGATCGCCTGACTCGAGAGGGTGTTGATGCCCCGCCCGCCCTGTTCGTAGGGGATGCGCGAGCGCCCGCGTTCCATGTCGAGGGCGTCGGCGACGCGGATGACGCCGGCTTCGGTCGTTAACGGCGTCTCGGCGGTGTGATGACAGAGGATCGCGTGGAGCACCTCGCCTTTCACGCGGACGGCGTCGGCGACGCCGTAGAACTCGGGCAGGATGCGATCGAGGACGTCCGAAGCGATCGGGATCGAGTAGTAGGCGTGGCTGTCGCGATGGACGAGGTGGCCGACGTCGTGTAAGATCGCCGCGAGCGCGATGATCACCGACTCGTCCTCCTCGGCCAGTCCCTGCTCGCGAGCGCCGTTGAAGTCGACGTCACCGGCTTTGAGCAGGTCGTACAGACAGAGCGCCCGGTTGCGGACGATCTCGATGTGTTTCGGCCCGTGATCGTTGTATCCCTTGCGGTCGACGGCGTTGACGTTCTGGGCCTCGAGCAGGGCTGTGATCTCCTCGTCGGCGTCGACGAACGCGAGGACCCGGTTCAGCTTCTCGTCCGGGAAGTGATGATCGTCCTCCGGGGAGTAGACGCGGGTAGAGTCAGGGGTCTCAGAATCGGCCATACGCGAACGTCGATTGCAGGGCAAAAAAACGCTCCGCTGGATTCGGGACGCCGATCAGGCGGCGTCAGCGACCGCGTCCTCGACCTCGTCGTAGTCGGGTTCGACGCCAGGGTCGTCGCTTACCCACGCGTAGGTGATCTCGC
Organism: Natronobeatus ordinarius; assembly: GCF_024362485.1. NCBI lineage: Archaea > Methanobacteriati > Methanobacteriota > Halobacteria > Halobacteriales > Natrialbaceae > Natronobeatus > Natronobeatus ordinarius. Next base: position 847,257 of record NZ_CP101456.1, read on the forward strand.
CCTCGGCGTCGACGACGAACACCGAGCGCTTGGCGACGCCGTAGACGCCCAGATCCTCGAAGTCCATCCGGACGTCGTACTCGTCGATGAGCTCCTTCTCGAAGTCGCTGACGAAGCTAAAGGAGAGGTCGTTCTGCGCGCGGAACTCGTTGAGCGAGAACGGCGAGTCGACGCTGACGCCGTAGACGGTCGCGTCGAGGTCTTCGAACGCCGAGAGCCGATCCTGGAACGTACACATCTCGGTCGTGCAGACGCCCGTGAACGCCCCGGGGAAGAAAGCGAGGACGATCGGGGCCTCCTCGAGGCGCTCTGAGAGCGTGATCGACTCGAGGTCGCCGTTCGCGAGCGGTGCAGTGAAGTCGGGTGCGGAATCGCCGGTTGCTGGCATCACCAGTCCTTGCCCGTTCACGAAAAAGACAATTTCGTTCTCGGAAGCCTCGGTTCTGCAACCCGGCAGTTCCGTTCACGGGACTGGCATCCCGCCACAGCCGACTCGCTCGAGGCCGAACGAACTGACGTCGCCGGGAAGCTTATGCCCGTTCGCTCGATCCTCTCTCTCGTAGCTGGCACGCTACTGATCGCCGTGAAAGTACTCGAGAGATGTATACAGAAACTGCTCCGAAACGAATCCAGCCGGCCGGTCTTTCGGTGTCCGAACTGTGGCTGTACGTACGGTCCCCAGCGCACGACGTGTGAGGAGTGCTGGAACGATCGGCTCGTTCGAGTCCGGTAACGACGCCGGCGGAACCCCGGTCACACACCGGCCGCCAGCGACGGGCGTGACGCGTGATCGGGCGGTACTGCTCGTTCGTCACTCCGACGGCGGCACTGATCGTCCGCCAGTTCAACCGTTTCTCGCCGGCCGAGAACTCGTGGTCGTTGAACCGATGGACACCTGCTCTCTGTGTGTCACTCGCTTCAGTCGGAACCACGTTGACCGATCTCGCCGGCCACCTCGGGATCGCCAAGTCGACCTGTAGCGAAACGCTCCACCGCGCTGAGGAGACGATCGTCACGCGGTTCGCCGAGTTTTTTCGGACCTCGACGAGACCGACGCGCTCGAGGAAAATTCCCTCGAGCGCTGACACCCGTCCGGGGTGCGAGAACGAGCAGCGCGACGTCGCCAGTGAGTCCGTCGGATCTGATCTCACGGTCGCCAGCGGGTCAGACGACGTTAGCCGTTCGCCGCCCGGACGCGTTCGGGTTCGAACTCGGCCTCGCTCGAGCGGAGCTCGAGATCGTCTCGCAGGGCGGCGATGGCCTCCTCGGGGTCGGTCTGGGAGTCGAAGACGCGGTCGAATCCCAGTGCCTCGAACGTCGTGCGGGTCTCGTCGAAGTCGTCCTGGCCGACCGCGAGGTTGCCGCCGATGTAGGTGACGACGTCGAGTCCGGCGGCCTCGACGCGCTCGTGAAAGCCCTGGCAGTCCTGCTCGGCGTGGCCGTACAGCGAGGAGACGAGGATGGCGTCGGCGTCGTGTGCCGCCGTTGCGTCGACGAACGCTGCCTGGGAGGTCTGCACGCCGAGACTGACGACGTCGAAGCCGGCGGCCTCGAGCGCGTGCTCGAGGATCGTGATGCCGACGACGTGGGCGTCGGAGCCGATCACGCCGAGGGTGACGGTGGGTGCCATGTCGGTACGCCGACGAACGGGGAGGATTGACATAAACTTAATGGTTTATGATGAACAACTCGTCGTGGACTCATTCGTTCGGTGAGCGATCACCCCTCGTCGGGCAAGAGCGAAGCTGAGTGCGTTCGAGGAAAGTGCTGTCGCGCCGCCCGTCTTCAGGCTCGAGTCGCCATCCGTTCGACGGCTCGGCACAGCACCTCGGTGCCCGCGACGACGTCGTCCCACTCGGTGTACTCGCTCTCGCGGTGACTGACGCCGTCGACGCTCGGGACGAAGAGCATCCCCGTCGGCGCGAGCTGATTCAGGTAGCTCGCGTCGTGGCCCGCGCCGCTGACCAGGTGCGTGTACGAACAGCCGACCTCCTCGGCCGCCGCCGCCACCGTCTCGATGCAGCCGTCGTCGAACGGCGCCGCGTCGATCCGCATCAGTTCCTCGAGTTCGTACTCGAGTCCCTCCCGTTCGGCGGCGTGTTCGACCTCCCGGCGGACGCGGTCGACGGCGGCGTCGATCGTCTCGTTGTCGTAGGATCGGACGTCGACCGTGAACGTGACGCGTTCGGGAATCACGTTGATCGAGTTGGGCCAGACGTCGACGCTGCCGACGGTCCCGACCAGGTCGGTTCCGCCCGTGGCCGTCAGCTCGCGGACCGCCTTCGCGACCTCGGCCGCGCCGACGAAGGCGTCTTGCCGGGCGTGCATCGGCGTCGGTCCTGCGTGATCTGCCTGCCCCTCGAAGGTGGCCTCGAGCCAGGCGAAGCCGTAGACGCCCTCGACGACGCCGACGTCGAGCCCCCGCTCTTCGAGGACCGGCCCCTGCTCGACGTGGAGCTCGAGGTAACGGTGCAGGTCGTCGGGCTCGGCGGGAGCCTCGCCCCGGTAGCCGATGCGCTCGAGTTCCTCGCCGAACGTCTTCCCCGCTTTGTCCTCGAGCCCATAGGCGAACTCCGGATCGAAGACGCCGGCGTAGACGCCGCTGCCGAGCATGTCCGGCTGGAACCGAACGCCCTCCTCGTTGCTCCAGGAGACCACCTCGAGTGGGCGGTCGGTCTCGACGCCCGCGTCGGAAAACGCCTCGACGACCTCGAGTGCGCCGAGAACGCCCACGACGCCGTCGTAGCGCCCGCCGTTGTACTGACTGTCGACGTGCGAGCCGAGCAGGACGACGTCGGCGTCGGGGTCACGCCCCTCCCGGCGACCGAAGACGTTGCCCACCTCGTCGATTCGCACCTCGAGTCCCGCCTCCTCGAACCACTCGACGAGCTGGTCTCGAGCTTCTCGGTTGGCGTCCGACAGCGACGGCCGGTTGACCCCGCCCGCCTCGGTGGCGCCGATCTCGTTAAACGCGTCGAACCGATCCCGCAATCGCTGGCCGTCTACTGTGACATCACTCATACCGCCACCCTTTCGACGGCGCGGCTTAAGCGCACCGTCGTCGGGTGGCCGGTCGACTCCTCGAGGCGTCCTGCGCTCTCGCTACGGGGGAATCGAGTTCCGAGATCACGTTGCACGTACACCGTCGGTGAGTACGTACTATGCAGGCGAATACCAGTCGAAGAAAGAGCAGGTTACTCGGTCAAGCTTTAGCATGGGGCGTGACCAACTAGTGGCGGTCGAGGCGGATCTCGAGACGATGACGACCGGTACGATCGTTACGAGCGGCGGCGACGGCTCCCATCGATGTTTCAGTGATCGCGCGGTGGATTCGACACCTTCCGGAAGTTCTCCGGCACAGCGGCCGGAAACCGGCGACAGGGTGGTCGACCCGTGAGGTTCCTCGAGCTGTTACCACTGGTGTTCGTGATGATCGCGGGCCCCCAGATCCTCAGCGCCGTCTTTCTCGCGACGAGCGAGAACTGGCGACGGAACTCCGCCGCGTTCGTCGGCGGTGCGGCACTCTCGGTCCCACTGGTCGTCACACTCGCGTACGTGTTCGGCGTCGGTGCCACCGGGCAGGGGGCGCCGAACGAGGCGCTGAGCGCGGTCGTCGTCGTTCTCCTCTTGCTCGCGATGGTGCACACGTACCGCACGAGGGCGGAGGCGGAACCGCCGCGATGGATGGGGAAACTCGAGACCGCGACGCCACGGTTTTCGTTCCGGCTCGGCTTTCTCCTCATTGGCTTCTTCCCGACCGATCTCCTCACGTCGGTCGCCGTCGGCTCCTACCTCGCGGCGCACGACGCGCCGTTGACCCACGCCGTTCCGTTCGTCGCCCTCACACTCCTGGCGCTGGCCCTCCCTTCGCTCGTCCTGGCTGCCTTCGGCGAGCGCGCAGAAACCTTCCTCCCGACGGCTCGCGACTGGATGAACGCGAACTCGTGGCTCGTCAACGAACTCGTGCTCGGCTTCTTCGTCGTGATGTCGCTCAACAATCTCCTGGGCTGAATCGAGCGAGCAGCTGGGATCGAGGGTCGGCTCTCACAGCTCCCGTTCGACGGCCTCGAGCGTCGCGTGCAACCGCTCGAGCAGGTCGTCGGCGTCGCCCTCGTCGATCGTGAGCGGTGGCGTGAGCAGGGTGTGGTCGCCGCGCTCGCCGTCGACGTGGGTGCCGCCGGGGTAGGTGATGAGCCCGTGGTCGAGGCCCGTCTCGAACAACAGCTCGCCGAGGCCGACGTCGGGGTCGAACGGTTCCTTGGTTTCGCGGTCGGCGACGAACTCGAGGCCCCACATGAGCCCCTTTCCGCGGACGTCGCCGACGAACTCGTACTCGTAACACTCCTCGAGCCGTTCGCCCAGGTACGCTCCGACGGTCCGGGCGTTCGCGACGAGGTCGTGGTCGGCCACGTACTCGAGGACGGCGAGGCCGATGGCGGCCGAAGTCGGGTTGAAACAGTAGGTGTGGCCGTGCTGGAAGCCGTCCTCGAGGTCCTCGAAGACGTCGACGATCCGGTCGTGGGGCATCGTCCCGCCCATCGGGGTGTAGCCGCCGCTCATTCCCTTCGCACCAGTAATGATGTCGGGCGTGACGTCCCAGTGTTCGATGGCGAAGTTCTCGCCGGTGCGGCCGAACCCCGACATGACCTCGTCGACGATGAACAGCACGTCGTACTCGGTGCAGATCTCCCGCACGCGCTCGAAGTAGCCGTCGTGGGGGCTGGCGGCGGCGTTCGCGGCACCCGTCACCGGCTCGGCGATGAACGCGGCGACGGTGTCCGGTCCTTCCTGCTGGATGACGCGCTCGAGTTCGTCCGCACAGCGCACCCCGCAGGCCTCGCCGCCGTCGCCGTCACAGTACGGACAGCGATACGGCGAGCCGTGGGGCACCTTCGGGAAGTTCGCGTACAGCGGCCCCATCTTCGTCTTCCGGGCGGGAAAGCCCGAGAGCGCCATCGCGATCCCCGTGTTGCCGTGATAGCTCTGGCGCCGGGAGATCACCTTGTACTTGCCCTCGTTGCCTCGCTCGTAGTGGTACTGGCGGGCGAGCTTCACGGCGCTCTCGTTCGCCTCCGAGCCGCTCGAGACGAGCCACGCCTTCTCGAAGCCGTCGGGAGTGAACTCGGCGATCTTCTCCGTATAGGCCTGGGCTGGCTCGTTCGCGAAGAGCATGCTCGAGGTGTACTCGAGGCGCTCGATCTGTTCGGCTGCGGCGTCGGCGACCTCGGAGAGGCCGTGGCCGACGGTGACGTTCTGGTTGCCGGAGACGGCGTCGAAGTAGGCGTTGCCGTCGGCGTCCCAGACGGTGTGGCCCTCCCCGCGGACGATGGTGACGTACTCCTTCGGGAAGACGCGGGGGAACAGTCCCCCAAGGTCGGCCCCCGGCGTCGGGGTTCGTTCTCGTCGCGCGTCGTGTGTCATGGAATCTCTTGTGAAGCGGGTGCAGTTGTATCCAGCGGTTGGTGCCCGACGAACGAGTACGACTACGCGTCGCCGAGTTCGTAGCCACACCAGGCCATCGCGGTCGCCGCGAGCGCGAGGGTGAGTGCCTCGAGTTCCTCGACCGGGAGGTACTCGTCGGTGCCGTGGATGTTGTACGCGCCGGGGCCGAAACAGGTCGCCGGCGTGTCGGCGTCATTGACGAAGAATCGGCTGTCGATCCCGCCCGGAAAGCCCTTGGGGTGACTCTCCTGGCCGAGCACCGCCTCGGTGACGGATTGGACCGTGCGGACGATCGGCTCGTCGGGGTCGATCTTCGCCGAGCTGCCCCGCCAGCCGAACCACTCGAGGTCGGGTGGGTGTGCCTCGAGCCAGGGGTCGCCTGCGGCGGCCTCGCGGACCGTCTCCGCGACGAGCTCGTGGATCTCCTCGCGGGTCTCATCGGGGGCGTGAGAGATTCGGGCCTCGAGAACGGCCTCGTCGGGGACGCTCGAAACCCACCCGCCGGCGCGCACCGTCCCGAGGTTGAGCGAGACGGTGTGCTCGTGCCATCCCTCGAAGAGCTCGTCGTGAACCGTCGTCTTCCGGTGGTCGTGGAGCTCCTCGAGTGCCTGGTAGATCGGCAGCAGTTTCGACATGGCGTTGACGCCGTTGTCGGTCTCGGCCGCGTGGGCCCCTTCCCCCTGGACGGTCACCCGGAAGTAAGAGACGCCATCGTTGGCGATCCACTGGTCGAAGTCCGTGGGCTCCGGGATGACGACGGCGTCGGCGTCGACGCCCGCGAGGACGGTCGCGAGCGTTCCCCCGGCGCCGCCAGACTCCTCCTCGATCACCGAACTGAGCGTGAGGTCGCCGGCGAGGGTAATCCCCGCCCGCTCGAGCGCCTCGAGCGCGAAGATCATCGCGGCGACGCCGCCTTTCATGTCCGACGCGCCGCGGCCGAGCAGCCGGCCGTCCTCGACCGTTCCGGCGAAGGGGTCGAACGACCACGCCTCGCGGTCGCCCTCGGGGACGACGTCGACGTGGCCGTTGAACAGCAGCGATGGCCCGTCGTCCGCGCCCTCGCGGGTCGCCACGAGGTTCGGCCGGTCGTCGTACGGGCTCTCGGGTTCGACGTACTCGGGGTGGTCCTCGAGGCCGTCCACGTCGGCGGCGTTCACGTCCTCGACGTCGAGGTCGAGCGACTCGAGTTTCTCCCGCACGATGGCCTGGGCCGGCCCTTCCTGACCGGGAACGCTTCGAACCCGGACCAGATCGGCCGCGAACGCCACGAGGTCGGCCGAGAGCTCGTCGACGGCCGCCTCGAGTCGTTCGTAGATATCCTGATCGACGGGGAACTCAGCCATCAATTTCCCCCAGTCGGCGTCCCGACACGTTCTGTCGTACCATGGGTGAGAGAGATGGACGTCTCGTGTTAATCGTTCCGGAGCGTCGTGGCGATGGGTACCGTCGCGTGGTGACGGTTGCGTCTGGTATAGTAACAACTGAAACGGTTTACACACTGCTCGCAGTGGAGCGGCCAGAACTGGCTTACGCTGCCAGTTCTGGCCGCTTGATCGCGAGCAGGTGTGCAATGACTTTCAGTGGCTACTATAGCGCTCTGACCCGCGTAGACAGAGACAGGGTCGTGCGCGTTTCAGCGATCTCTGGCCAGTAGGTTGACGCAGGCGACGCTCCCAGTTGCGTTTCGGCCGATGCCGATGTTGTGCTGGAGGCCGTACCTCGGGCGCGAATCGACCTGTACCGCCCCGGCTTCGTCGCGGAGCTGTTCGTACAGTTCGACGATCTGTGCGACGCCAGTCGCGCCGATCGGGTGTCCTTTCGAGAGCAGCCCGCCGCTGGGGTTGACCGGTATATCGCCGTCGAGTGTCGTGACCCCGTTCTCGATCAGTTCGCCACCGCGGCCGGGGTCGGCGAATCCGAGGTCCTCGTAGGTGATGAGCTCGGTGATGGTAAAGCAGTCGTGAACCTCGGCGACGTCGACATCGTCGGCGGTGATGCCGGCCTGTTGGTACGCCTGCTCGGCGGCGGCGCGCGTGGCCGGGAACCGTGCGAGCGCCTCGTCGTCACCGCGAAACAGGCTGTTCGTGGCGAGCCCACTTCCAGCGACCCAGACGGGTGCGTCGGTATACGTGTAGGCCACTTCCTCACTCGCGACGAGCACTGCGGCTGCACCGTCTGTCACCGGACAGCAGTCGTACAGCGTGAGTGGATCCGTCACGGTCGGACTCGTCAGGACGTCCTCCACCGAGCATCGGAACTGGTAGTGTGCGTACGGGTACTTCGAGCCGTTCTCGTGGTTCTTGACGCTGATGGCGGCGATTTGCTCACGAGTGGTGCCGTACTCGTGCATGTGTCGACTCGCTCGGAGGCCAAAGAACGCCGGCATCGTCACGCCTCGGCCGCGCCACGGCTGCTCGACCAGGCTGAGATCCATCAGCCCACGCTCGTCGTCGCGCATCTTCTCGGCGCCGACGACCAGTGCGAGGTCGACCGTTCCGGAACGGACGGCCTGAACTGCGTTGCGAAACGCGTCGCTCCCGGTTGCACAGGCGTTTTCGACCCGTGTGACGGGGATATCGAACAGGCCGGTTGCACACGAGAGGCCGAGCCCGCTCGCAGCGTCCCCGGCGATGTCGGCCGTTCCGTACCAAGCGGCCTCGATCTTCGAGGGGGAGACGCCGGCGTCGACAGAGTTCAGTGCGCCACGGTATGCACGTTCGATGAGCTGATCCGTCGACTGGTCGAAGTGGTCGCCGAAGGGGATCATCCCAGCACCGACGACGGCGACGTCTCTCATCGGTCACCCCGCGGCTGTTTGAACACGAACGCGTACATCGGCAGCCCTTCGATCTCGAACAGCCGCCGAAAGTCGGCGTCGGCTTCCATTCCGATCTCGATTTCCGCTGGGTCGGTCTCCGTGAAGAGCCCGTACACGCGTGCTGGCTCCCCGTCTCCTTGCTGTGGCATATCGACGATCGCAACCGGCAGGGGTGTTTCGAACGCCGCTGGTAAGCGGTGCTGGACGACGTAGGACCTGACGATCCCGCGCTCACAGAGTTCGGTGGGCTCCCATCCGGGCTCGAGTGCTCCGCAGCGAACGCACCCCTCAGGCCGTTCGGGGAACGAGACGTATCCGCAGGCGTTACACTCCCTGGCGAGGAGTCGTTCGGTTCGCGTCCGCTCTCGCCAGTGTCGTGGTCGGAACATCAGCAGGTCCCCCTCGCTCGCGCTCGATACCGTCGATGTGCGGCGTACGAGACGTACGACTTACTCTCGAGGTACGTGCTCGTCGTCGTCTCCGGCGTTCGCTCGACGCCGGGGCCGGTCTCCACCGAGAGTGCGTCACAGCCTCCCGGTCCGTACGAGAGGAGAAACAGCTGCTGACCTTCGGTGGCACGCTCGAGTGCCAGTGCGGCGTCGAGGAGCAGACTGCCAGCTCCTGCATACCCGACGGCGTCGAACGTGGTATCGTGCGTACAGTCGATCGAGATGGCTTCGACCGCGCTCGAAACCCACCGGGGGTCGGGCGTCGTCATCGCGTACCGTTCCGGGGAGAACTCCCTGGGACAGCGGGACGCGAGCGTCACCAGCGTGTCGGTGACGGCGTCGACAAAGCCCTCGTCCCGGTGAAACTGTGTGTCGCCTGTGACGGGCCCCGTCTCACGGTGTGCGAACCGACCGACAAATCCGGTCGTGTTCGAGACGCCAGCGGTGAACGTTCCGACGTCTCCGTCCGATCCGAGCACCAGTGCCCCGGCGCCCGCTCCGGCGGTGAGCTCCGCATCGCTGCCGGCCGGCGCCGAAAGCACGTCGGTCGCCACGACGGCGACGGTTTCGGCCGATCCGGCCTCAATCGCGTCACGAGCCGCCGTGAGCGCCGTCGTCACCGCGCGTGGGGTGCCCTGGAAGTCGGCGACGCGGACGTCACCGTCGGCCCCGACTGCGTGGGCGACGTGCGGGGCGATTCCGCGTTCGTCGAACGGATCCGACGTCGTCGCCACGTACACGGCGTCGAGGTCGACGTCGTCCCGCGCGACGGTCAGGGCTTCTTTCAGCGCGGCGACCGCCATCGTCACGACGTCTTCGTCGTGCGACGGTACGGCGACCTCTCGTTCACGCCCTCGCCGACCGTGCTGTGTCGCGAGCGCCTCGTGTGTGATTCGGTACAGCGGCACGTATGAGCCGTACCCTCGTATCCCGGCCATGAGAAACAATGTTAACTTAGACTTAGAAATACTTGTTGGTGGAAGGCCTATAGACTATTTACAAAACTATGGTAGCAATAACCGAGACATTTAATAACGACTCAGGTGACGGTCGAGTATGACAGACGAGCAGATCGGAGCCGTCACCGTCCTCGGCGCAGGAACGATGGGGCGGGGTATCGCCGGAGCCGTCGCACTCGCGGGATACGAGGTCACGATGCGAGACATCGACCACGAGATTCTCGAGACGGGCTATCGAGCGATCGAGGACACGCTCTCGCGGCTCGATGGAGCCGAGCCGGTCGACACCGTGATCGACCGGATCGACACCACCGTCGAGCTGGACGCGTCGTGTGCACGGACAGATCTCGTCATCGAGGCCGCACCGGAGGACCTCGAGATAAAACGGACGGTATTTTCCGAACTCGAGGCTGCTGCGCCAGCCGACGCGATCCTGGCGTCGAACACCTCGACGCTTCGAATCACGGACATCGCCGCGGCGGTCGAGCGCCCTGATCGCGTCGTTGGCCTCCACTTTTTCAATCCACCCCTCAAAATGGACCTGGTCGAAGTGGTCGCCGGAGACCGATCCGCGCCCGCCGTCGTCGACACCGCGACGGCGTTCGTCCGATCGCTCGAGAAGACGCCGATTCTCGTCGAGACGGACGTCCCAGGATTCGTCGTTAACAATGTCCTCGGACCGTACATGCACGAAGCGGCCACGCGTGTCTCGACCGACAGCGCCACCATCGAGGGAATCGACGCGGCGATGGTCCACGACGGCGGCTACCCCATGGGTCCGTTCGAGCTGACCGACCTCATCGGCCTGGACGTCGTGTACCATCGGTCGACGACAGCCGGCGACTCGATTCCCTCGATCGTCTCCGAGAAACTCGACGCCGGCGAACTCGGCCGCAAAAGCGGCGTCGGCTTCTACCGATACGACGACGGCGATGGGCCGACGTACACGCCGGACGACGCGGCCAGCTTCGATCCGATCGAACTCGAGGCCGTCCTGGTCAACGAGGCCGCAACGTTGATCGACCGTGACGTGGCGGACGCCGAAACGATCGACGAGGGGCTGCGCATCGGCGGCGGCTTCCCTGTCGGTCCCTGCCGACGCGGCGACGAGATCGGACTCGATCGGGTCGTCGACGTCCTCGAGGAACGCCTCGAGCGAACCGGCGACGACCGATACGAACCGGCAGACACCGTTCGTGACTTCGCAGCCGCGGGCGTCGGATTCTACGATTGATTACGACTGTTGTGACTCAGTACCGAGGCAGCCGCAAGACGGTTCGCGATTGTATCGGAAAACAGTCACAGCAGATATTCTGGGACGACTTGCCGGGGCTCTTCACGCCAGGCGCCATCGAACACTGCTGGTGGCTGACACCGTAGCAGCGTTGCAAACACTCACTGTGTGAGTTCTTTCCACTGTAAACCTGGTCTGCTCGAGTGATGGCCGGGTGCTGACTCGAGTCGACGGCGACCGTCGGTCACTCGAAGTGCTCGAGCGCCCTGAACAGTTCGGGATCGGCGCCGAATTTGAGCACGTTGTGCATCGCAGAGTTCCGAACGTTTTCGATGACGGCGCCGTGGCGTTTGTAGAGTTCGTGAATCCATCGGGCCTCGGCCTCGTTGGAGCCGAACATCATCACCGAGGTCCACTGATACTCTCCGTTCGTAATCGAGAAAAAGAGCGTGTGCTCGTCGTCGCGAATGTACTCCATCGCGTCACGCCAGCCGTCGGCGAAGTTCTCGGTGTTGAACTTGTACTCGAACAGCGCGAAGTTGTAGTAGGACTCGTTGGGGATGATCGCCTCGTTGAACACGTTCGCTTCACGCATCTTCCGGATCGTCTCGCTGACGGTGACGTGTGAGACGTCGATGTCGTACTTCGTCTCGAGAATATCGGCCAGTTCTCTAGAGGTGACCTGCGGGTCGGCAGCGAGTTCCTGTAAGATGACGATATCTCGATGTTTGAACGACCAGTTTGGGGGTGTTCCGTCTGTCATAGGTCAACGCTCCACGGGGGCACGTACTGTGTGTTTCGGTCGAGTGTGCGTTCTCCGTCACGCGCCGTCTGTGTCGGACGCGCCGACGAACCCACTCTGGGTATGTGCCCATCGTGACCGTTGCGTTCCCCTCGAGGTTTAACAGTGTTAGATCTATCGGTCCGGGTGGTTCGTTCCGTTCGCACCTCGGTAACCACTATCGAGTGCACTCTCTGCTCACGGTACGCTTCGGGCGGACGTCTCGAGATCGAAATCAGCTCCCGGATGGTCCCTATTCGGCCGCACGTACGCGTTTACGACACGGACGTGGGTCGTTTAAACGGCACCGATTTTGCACCGGTGCGTCGGTCGTCCCTGCCCCAGAAAGCTGTCGACGAGCTATTCGGTCTTTTACCACTGAAACTTATGTAAGGATAAAAATAAACGAATGATTTATCACGATTGCTTTGAGTTAACTTTGTTATGGCAACCGGCAGTGATCGACATACAATGGTAAACAGAGACCACGCATCGGGATCGGCGGCCCTGAACAGGCGAAGCTTCTTGCGCGCATCGACCGTGGCAGGGGGGCTCGCACTCGCCGGCTGTCTGGGTGAGCAGGAGGAACGCGACGGTATTTCCGTCGGCGTCTTGCTACCCTCGCCACCGGACGAAAATCCCGTCTCGCTGTCGATGCGAAACGGGGCCCAACTCGCGGTCGACGAACTCTCAGAAAGTGACGATCTCATCACAGAGGAGATCGACCTGGTAGTCGAGAGCACCAACGGACAGCCTTCGACCGGGCAGCGCGTACACGAACAACTCACCAGAGGCGAAGATCCCGTCGACATGACGACCGGAATCTTCACCAGTGAGGTCCTGATGGCGGTCATGGACGGCATCGCCGACTCACGGACGCCACACTTCACGACCGGTGCTAACACCCCCGCGGCGAGCGAACTCGTCCACGATGAATACGACCGGTACAAGTACCACTTCCGGACGGGGCTGTTCAACAGCCACTACCTCGGCGAGAGCATGGCCGACTTCGCGGACGGCAACTTCGAGCAGATGGGATGGGACAGCATCGCCGTCCTCATCGAGGACTACGAGTGGACGATCCCCGTCGCCGAGCGGCTCAACGAGCGACTCGAGGACGCCGACGTCGAGGTCGTGATGGACGAACGCTACGCTGCCGGAACGGACAACTTCGACCCGATCTACGACGAGATCGAGAGCGAAGGCGCCGACGGGGCGTACATCTGCATGGCACACACGGGTGTCCCGGCGGTGTTGCAGTGGGCACAGCAGAACCGTTCGTTCGGGTTCGGTGGCATTCACATTCCGTTACAGTACCCCAATATGTACGAGGACTTAGACGGGGCGCCAGAGGGTGCCTTCACGCAGAACTTCGCGACGCCGACGACGCCCGTCACGGAGAAGACCGAGGCGTTCGGATCGGCCTACGTCGAGGAGTTCGGCCAGGAGCCCGTCTTCTCCGCGTACACCACCTACGATGCCGTCTACAGCTACGCCACGGCGGTCCAGGAGGTCGGGTCAACCGACGCCGACGAGGTCGTCGCGGCCCTCGAAGACCAGCGCTACACCGGCACTGTCGGAAACATCGAGTACGCAGATGCGAGCGAACCCAACGCCCACGACACGGTGTACGGCCCGGACAACGTCTACGGCCTCTACGCGCAGTGGCAGGACGGCGAACAGATTCCCATCTTCCCCGAGGAACTGGCCACGTCCTCCTACCAGGGTCAGTAACTCCGCTACACACAATGGTTTCAGTGATCAATATAGTCATAAACTCGATAACGATCAGTGCGCTCTACGCACTCATCGCGATCGGTTTCACGCTGATCTTCGGCGTCGGAGGCGTTCTCAACCTGACCTACGGTGCAGTGATCACGATCGGCGCGTACGTCGTCTACGCGTTCACGCGCGGATTCGTCGACGTCGGCATCGTCGGAGCGATCGTCCCGGCACTCATCGTCGGCGCCGTGGTCAGCGGCGTACTCTACAACTGGTTCATCCGCCACATCCAGGACGAGCCGATCGTGGTGATGATCCTCACCCTGTTGATCGCGCTCGTCGTCGAGGAACTGTTCGCCGTCGCCGCGGGCTCACGCGAACGCGCAATCCCGCTGCTGTGGGAGGGGCAGCTGTCGGTGCTCGGACAGACCGTTCAGCAAAACGACATCGCCGTGTTCGTCCTCTCCTGGCTCGTCATCATCGGGATCTTTCTCTTCATCAACCGGACCACGACGGGCCAGGCGATCGTCGCAACTAGCATGAGCACCAAAGGTGCCGCACTGGTGGGCATCAATACGACCCGGATCAACCTCTACACGTGGATCATCTCGGGCATGCTCGCCGCGATCGCGGGCCTGTTCCTGGGATCGAAGTACGGGGTCTACCCCGGCATGGGGCTCAACCCACTCATCCTGGCGTTCACGATCGTCGTCCTCGGTGGCATTGGCTCGATCCGCGGGAGCGTCGTCGGTGCCTACCTGATCGGCACGCTCGAGGTGTTGACCGCCTCGCTCGTCTCCCACTCGCTGACCCAGGTCATCCCGCTGGTCGTGCTCGTCGTCGTTCTGATCGTCAAACCCGAGGGCCTCTTCGGACGGCCCCACACGGAGTAATACCATGAGTAGACTCACTACCCTCGGAGAACGGTTCGCGGCATCGACAGCACTCCGGTACAAGCTCGGCGTGCTCGGAATCGGCGCCCTCGCGGCGTTCCCGCTGGTCGTCGCCAACACGCCGATCCCGTTGATCTGGATTCGGACGCTCACTGTCGCGTTCTTCTTCGGGATCTTCGCGATGAGCTGGGACGTCCTGTCGGGATACACCGGTCAGATCAGCTTCGGCCACGCGTTGTTTTTCGCCATCGGTGGCTACACCTCGACGTTGCTCAACCTCGAGTTCGGCATCACGCCGGCGCTGAGCATCACTGTCGGCGTCGTGCTCAGCGTCCTCGTCGGGTTGCTGATCGGGGTTCCCGCCCTTCGACTCAGCGGTCCGTACCTCGGACTCGTCACGCTCGTCGCACCGTTGATCCTCCTCCAGATCTTCACGATGTACAGTGACACGTTCGGCGGCGAACTCGGGCTCCGAAGCCCCCAACAACTCCTCCGGTTCGACGACTACGTCGTCGAGCTCACTGCTAACTATTACTTCGCGCTCGTCGTCTTCCTCGCCGTCCTCGCGGTCCTCTGGGTGATCACCCGCTCTGACACCGGGAAGGTGTTTACCGCGATCCGTGAGGACGAAGAGGCAGTCGCCGCTGCCGGCCTGAACACGACCAAATTCAAGATCTTCGCGTTCGCGCTCAGCGCGGCCGTCGGTGGCTTCGGTGGCGCCGTCTTCGTTCACTCGAGCGTCGGTTCGACCACGCCGGGCGTGTTACTCGATATCCACGTCAGCATCGAGGTCGTGATCGCCACGATTCTCGGTGGGATGGGAACCATCGTCGGCGCGGCGATCGGCGGCATTCTGCTCGTCGTCCTCCAGGATTTCCTCGATGGCATCTCGTTCGCACTGCCATTGCTCGGCGTCGAGATTTCGGCGATGTCCTTCGCGATCTTCGGGACCATCGCCCTCGCGATGATCTTCTATATGCCGCGCGGGCTGCTTCCTGCCTCGATCGACGCCGGGAGACGCGCGCTCGATCGGCGCCGGGCCGATCGAGCGGTGACCGACGGCGGCACCGACGAGTCGCGGGGCGGTAGCACCGACGACGCGTTTGCAGACCACGGGGGTGAGTCCCGATGACGGTTCGATCGTCGGCGCTCACCGACTCGTCGTACGGCCCGGACGACGGAATCCTGGTCCTCTCGGGCCTGGTCAAGGAGTTCGGCGGACTCACTGCCGTCGACGACCTCTCGTTCGCGGTCGAAGAAGGCGAGATCCTGGGGTTCATCGGCCCTAACGGCGCGGGCAAGTCCACGACGTTCAACGCCGTCATGGGCACGTTCCCGCCGACGGACGGCACCGTCTGGTACGACGGCGACGACGTCACGGGGCTGCCGACGCACGAGATGGTCAAACGTGGGCTCGCCCGGACGTTCCAGTCGTTCAAGCCGTTTCAGGACCGAACGGTCGTCGAAAACGTCCAGGTCCCACTGCTCCCCGATCGACTGTTCTCCTGGTCGACCCTGCAGGAACGGACCGGCGACCGCGCCATCGAACTCTGTGAACGCGTGGGTCTCGGGGATCGCCTGCACACCAATCCGGAAGAACTGCCACACGCCGGGATGCTTCGACTCGAGCTCGCTCGAGCGCTCGCGACCGATCCCGACGTCCTCCTCGTCGACGAACCGTTCGCCGGGCTCTCGATGAGCGAGGTCGAAGAGTTCTCCACGCTGTTCGAACAGCTTCGGCAGGAGGGAATCACGATTATCGTCATCGACCACAATATGCGCGGACTGTTGACCCTCGTCGATCGCGTCATCGCCATCCAGTTCGGCAAGAAGATCGCCGAGGGATCGCCGGCGGAGATTCGAGCCGATCCGATCGTGCAGGAAGCGTACCTGGGGGGTGATCTATGAGCGACGATGTCGGTCGTGGACGCGATGACCTCGCTGCTGGGGAGCCCGTTCTCAATGTCTCGGACCTCCACGTCTCCTACGACAAGATCATCGCCCTCCGAGGGATTTCGCTTTCGGTCGACCGGGGTGAGGTCGTCTCGATCATCGGCCCCAACGGGGCCGGAAAATCGACGTTCGCCGACACCGTCGCCGGCTTCCTCGACTACGAGGGCGAGATCACCTACCTGGGTGCGGAACTCGGCGGACGGTCGCCGGCGACACTGGTCGAGGCTGGGCTCGTCTACTGCACCGAAAAACGAGACCTGTTCGGTCACATGACCGTCCGGGAGAACCTTCGAATCGGCTCGTACCGCCGCGGCGAGAACGTCGACGAGCGCCTCGAGTACGTCTACGACCTCTTCCCGCGACTCGAAGAGCGCGAAGACCAGGAGGCGGCGACGATGAGTGGCGGCGAACAGCAGATGCTCGCGATCGGACGGTCGCTGATGAGCGACCCCGAGGTCCTGTTGCTCGACGAGCCGACGATCGGACTCGCACCGGTCATCCTCGAGGACATAAGCGAGGCACTCGAGGAGATCAGTGCACAGGGCGTAACGGTCGTGCTCTGTGAACAGAACGTCACGTTCGCGATGAACCACGCCGACCGGATCTACCTCCTCGAGAACGGACGCATCGAGTTCGAGGGCGACCCATCGACGCTGCGCGACGACGACTACGTCCGGGACGCCTACCTCGGCGAATAGCCGTTACTGCTTTTCTTCCCGATCCCAGGCGTCGCCGATCCCCCGTTCTTTGAGCCGGTACTTCTCGATGCGTTCGGTCGCCGTTTTCGGGAACGTCTCGACGAACTCGACATAGCGTGGGATCTTGAACGACGCTAGCCGATCTCCACACCACTCGACGACGTCGGCGTGGGTCAGGTCGCTGTTGGGGCTGCGCTTTACGTAGGCTTTGACGTCTTCTTCGCCGAGCTCGCCGGGGACCCCGACGATCGCACACTCGACGACGTCCGGACAGGTCTCGAGAACCGTCTCGACTTCCGTCGCCGAGATGTTCTCGCCCCGACGCCGGATCGTGTACGTCTTGCGCTCGAGGAAGTAGTAGTAGCCGTCTTCGTCGCGGTAGCCGACGTCGCCGGTGTGAAACCAGAGGTTCCGCCACGCCTCGACCGTCGCCGCCGGCTTTCCGTAGTAGCCGGTCATCATCGTGTACGGCTCGGTCGGTCTGACGACGATTTCGCCGACCTCGTTCGGCCCGAGCGGCCGGTCGTGGCCGTCGACGATGGCCAGTTCTGCGTGTCTGACCGGCCGTCCGAAACTGCCGCGGCGAGGGTCGTCCCGGTCGTTCATCGCCGCGATCGCGGCCGTCTCGGTGAGCCCGTACGCCTCGAACAGCTGGACGCCGAAACGGTCGGCGAACGTCTCGTAGAGGTCTTCGGGGACGGGTGCGGCGATCCCGTACTCCGCGGGGTGCTCATCGTCGTCGGGCGAGCGTGGCTGGCTCTCGAGCGCCCGGAGCATGGTACCGATGGCGACGAAGTAGGTCGCGTCGGCCGCCCGGAGCTGCTCCCAGTAGTTCGACGCGCTGAACCACCGTTCCATCGCGAAGTCGCCGCCGGTGTGTAGCGCCCCCATCACAGTCAGCTGCTGCGGATTGCAGTGAAACAGCGGCAGCGTCGTGAACGTCGTATCCGACTTCGTCAGCCCGAGGTGGGTGACGAACTCGAGGCCAGTGTTCAGATACGAGAAGTGCGGGAGTTCGACGCCCTTGGGTAACCCCGTCGTCCCGCTCGTGTAGATGACGCTCATCGTGTCCCCGAGACCGACGTCGACCGCCGGAACGGCTGCGGGATCTCCCTCCTCGAGTTCCGCGAACGGTCGATACCGATCGTCGTCTCCCTCGAGGAGGTACTCGGTCGAGATTCCCTCGAGGGAGTCGCTGACGGCTTCGTACTGGTCGCGCGTGTCTGATTCGAGGACGAGTACGTCGGCCCCGGAGTCCTCGAGGATGTACGTGAGCCCGTCACCTTTGAGTTCGACGTTCAGCGGGACCATTACGGCGCCGAGTTTCGCGAGCGCGAACCAGGTCGCCAGGTACGCTGTGGAGTTGTACAGGAACGTACAGACCGGATCGCCGGGCTCGACGCCGGCCGTCGCGAGCGCCCCCGCGATCCGGTCTGATCGGTCGTCGAGCTCGCCGTACGTGCAGGTCTCCTCGTCGTAGTGAACGAACGGATCGTCGGCCCAGCGGTCGACGGCGTGGCTGATGAGTTCGGGAATCGTTTCGTACGGGAGACTGGTCGGGTCGGTAGGGTGTGTCATTGGTGGATCGAGATTAGCCGAGCAGCTCGCGCGCGATAACACTGTACTGAATCTCCGAGGTGCCCTCGTAGATCTGGGTAATCTTGGCGTCGCGGTAGAGCCGTTCGACGGGGAAGTCGTTGACGTAGCCGGCGCCGCCGTGGACCTGGATCGCCTCGCTGGCGACGTCGACGGCGACCTGTGAGGCGAACGCCTTCGCCATGGATGCGAGCCCGGTGAGCTGTTCGGCTTCGTTTTCGACGCTCCAGGCCGACTTGTACGTCAGTAGCCGGGCGGCTTCCGTCCGGGTGTGCATCTCGGCGAGCTTGTGCTGGATGGCCTGGAACTCCGCGATCGGCCGACCGAACTGCTCGCGCTCGCGCGCGTACTCGAGAGCGGCCTCGGCGGCCCCTTTCGCGATGCCGACGCCCTGGGCGGCGGCCATCGTTCGCGTCTCGTCGAAAAACCGCATCTGCTGGTAAAAGCCCTCCCCGCGGGTGCCCACGAGGTTCTCCTCGGGGACGCGGACGTCGTCGAAGATGAGTTCAGCCGTGTCCGAAGCGCGGATGCCGAGCTTGCCGGTGATCTTCTCCGCCGAAAATCCGTCACGGTCGGACTCGACGACGAGCTGTGAAAAGCCGTCGTACCGGCCGTTCGCGTCGGGGTCCGTTCGACAGAGCACGACGAAGAAGTCGCCGACCGAGCCGTTCGTGATCCACATCTTCGACCCGTTAATCACCCACTCGTCGCCGTCTTTCTCAGCGGTCGTGGAGGCGGAGGCGACGTCGGAGCCCGTATCGGGCTCGCTGATCGCCGACCCCATGACGGCGTCACCGCGGGTGATGGGCTCGAGGTAGCGTTCTTTCTGGGTCTCCGTGCCGAACTCGAGGATCGCCTCCGAGCCGAACGCGGCGCTCGTGATACAGAGGCCGATCCCCGGGTCGACCGCGAACAGCTCTTCGACGATGAGTGCGACCTCGAGCGCCGAGTAGCCCGGCCCGCCGTACTCGAGGGGAACGTTCGCACCGGTCAAACCCATGTCGGCTGCCGCGTCCATCACCGCAAACGGGTACCGCTCGTCGACGTCGTGCTCGGTCGCAACGGGCCGAACCTCGTTCTCCGCGAACCGGCGAACCTCCGCGGCGATCGCCTGCTGTTCGTCGGTCAACTGAAACTCCATGCTACCGGAACTTCGTCGTCTCCTAAATAGCTTTTCGGTAAATCACACTATTCATAAACAACTTTAGATAAATTAATATTTGGCCTAACTTTGGAAGCTTCGGGCGGTTTTACCGACGCCGCCGCGACCGGTTCCGGTGGCCTGCCTCCTGCCCGTCTAGCCGGCTCGTCGCCCACTCGAGTTTAACGATGGTAGCTATAGGACGCATATCTTTAACAATGACAATAATTATATGGTGTTGGCTACTCTGTCACAGTATGGCTGGCTTCGACCAGACGCTGAGGCCGTTTCTCTGGCGCGCAGAACGACTGTATCCCGACACTGAAATCGTATCGCGCACCCACGAGGGGATCCAGCGCTACGACTACGCGACCTACAGCGATCGGACCGCTCGACTCGCGAACGCGCTCACGGACGCCGGAATCGAAACCGGAGACCGCGTGGCGACCGTCTGCTGGAACCACCACCGCCACTTCGAGGCGTACTTCGCGGTCCCCAGCGTAGGCGCACAGCTGCACACGATCAACCCGCTGCTCCCCGACGAACACGTCCAGTACATCGTCGAGAACGCCGAGGATCGGCTCGTGTTCGTCGATCCATCGCTGGTCGAGAAGCTCGAAAGCGCCTACGATCCCTCGACGTTCGAGTCCGTAGCACAGTTCGTCGTCATGGGCGAATCGGTCCCGGACACCGACCTCGAGCCCATCACGGACTACGAGTCGTTCGTCGGTTCACACGACGCCGACTACGAGTGGCCCGAACTGAGCGAGGACGCGGCCGCCGGCATGTGTTACACCTCCGGGACCACCGGCCGTCCGAAGGGTGTCGAGTACACCCAACAGATGCTGTGGGCGCACACGATGGCGACGCTGACCCCGCAGGGACTGGACATCGACGACACCGACGTCGTCATGCCCGTCGTGCCGATGTTCCACGTCAACGCCTGGGGGATGCCGTTCTCCGTCACGGCAGCCGGTGCAAAACACGTCTACCCGGGCCCGTCACCTGACCCCGAAGACCTCGCGAGACTCATCGAGGAAGAAGGCGTCACGTTCACCGCCGGCGTCCCGACCGTCTGGCTCGGCGTCCTCGAGTACGTCCAGGAACACGACGTCGACATCAGCAGTCTCGAACGGATCATGGTCGGCGGCAGCGCGGCGCCGAAGAGCCTCATCGAAACGTTCGACCAGGAGTACGACGTCACGATGCTCCACGGCTGGGGCATGACCGAGCTCTCGCCGGTCGGCACCATCTCCCACCTCAAACCCGAGATGCGCGAGTGGGACCGGGACAGCAAGTACGACCAGCGAGGCAAACAGGGGTTGATCCTCCCCGGACTCGAGTTCAGAGTGATCGACGACGACGGCGAGGAAGTTCCCTGGAACGGCGAAGACTTCGGTGAACTCCACATTCGTGGTCCGTGGGTGACCGACTCGTACTTCGGTCGGGACGACGCCAACGAGGCCGACTTCGACGGCTCCTGGTTGAAAACTGGAGACATCGTCACGGTCGACTCTGAGGGCTATCTGACCATCGTCGACCGCACGAAAGACGTCATCAAAAGCGGTGGCGAGTGGATCTCCTCCGTCGACCTCGAGAACGCGTTGATGGCCCACGAGGCGGTCGTGGAGGCGACGGTCATCGGCGTCTCTCACGAACGCTGGCAGGAACGACCGGTCGCCTTCGTAGTCCTCAGCGAGGCGGCACGCGACCGGGCCGAACCGGAGGCCGTCAAAGACGAACTGTTCGAACTCGTCCGTGCGGACTACCCCAAGTGGTGGACGCCGGACGACGTCCTGTTCATCGACGAAGTCCCCAAGACGGCCACCGGAAAGTTCGACAAGAAAGTCCTTCGAGACCAGTACGACGACCCGGACCTCCTCGAGGACGCCGCGCCCGAAGACGCCGCGCCCGAGGACGCCTGAGCCGGAGAGCAGCCTCCCAAGCGGCGACTGCTGGAGAAACTCGAGAGCGGTCCGGGTCGGCCATCGAATCGGGGGACGCTATCCCGTCATGAATCCGCCCGGCGGAACTCGACCTGCCGGTCGACGACCGTTCGGCTCCGATTGGGCTGTCGACAGATCAGGTGAGTGCTCGATCGTTCGCTTCAGCTTCGTGCTCGTCCGTCGGACGACCGCACCGAACTGGTGTGAACTAGTACTCATATCTGAGTAAATGGGGTACCCGGGTAAAAAGTATTTTCGAGACGAACGATCGTGCAGGTCTCGCGACGACTGTCGACGAGCCGGCACGCTGCCAATCGAATCAGCAACCCTTAGGAATCGCGGCTGTGACCTCCAGTCATGACCGACGCCGAGACCCTCGCCGACCGGGTGCGAGAGGGTGAGCTTCGCCTGCACGAACTCGAGGAGCACGCAGACCACGAGACGGCCGTCGCGGCCCGTCGACTGTTGATCGAGGAAGAGACGAGGACGAGCCTCGAGACCGTCGGCGACTACAGTTTCGCTGCCGCCGTCGCCACCGGGACAAACATCGAGAACATGATCGGCGCGGCGCAGGTTCCAATGGGGGTCGCCGGTCCCGTCCCCATCGACGGCGGCGCAGCCGACGGCGAGTACTACCTGCCGCTCGCGACGACCGAGGGGGCGCTGCTCGCCTCCGTCAACCGCGGCCTCTCCGTGATCCGCTCAGCTGGCGGGGCGACCGCTCGCGTGACGAAAAACGGCATGACCCGCGCGCCGGTGTTCCGCGTCGACGGCGTCGCCGAGGCCGCCGAGACCGTCGCGTGGGTCGAGGAGAACCTCGAGTCCCTTCGGGAGGCCGCCGAGTCGACGACGAACCACGGTGAACTGCTGGGCGTCGAACCCTACGTCGTCGGCGACTCCGTCTACCTGCGATTCGCGTACGACACCAAAGACGCGATGGGGATGAACATGGTCACCATCGCGACCCGCGAGGTCTGTGCGGTCGTCGAAGCCGAGACGCCCGCCTCGCTCGTCGCCATCTCAGGGAACCTCTGTTCCGATAAGAAACCCGCCGCGATCAACGCCGTCGAGGGCCGCGGCCGCTCGGTGACGGCCGACGTCGTCATCCCCGGCGAGCTCGTCGAGGAACGCCTGCACACGACGGCCGACGCGATCGTCGAGGCCAACACCCGCAAGAACCTGATCGGGAGCGCCAAGGCCGGGAGTTTAGGATTCAACGCCCACGCGGCGAACGTCGTCGGCGCGGCCTTCCTCGCGACCGGCCAGGACGAAGCCCAGGTCGTCGAGGGCGCCAACGCCATCACGACGATGGACACGCGCGAGCGCGAGGATGGCACCGTCGACCTCTACGCCAGCGTCTCGCTCGCCTCACTCGAGGTCGGCACCGTCGGCGGCGGCACGAAACTCCCCACGCAGTCAGAAGCGCTCGAGGTCATGGGCCTGCGCGGGGGCGGCGACCCGGCCGGTGCCAACGCCGACGCGCTGGCGGAAGTGATCGCCGTCGGCGCGCTCGCCGGCGAACTCTCCTTGCTCGCCGCGCTGGCCTCGAGACACCTCGCGAGCGCCCACGAGGAGCTCGGGCGCTAGTCGTACTGGCCCGACGACGCGGCCTGGTCCGACGACGCGATATCGCCTGGCGGTCGACTGACGTACGGAGAACGAGCCGTGATCGGCGCGGAGCGCGATTCATACGGTCTGTTGTGATTCTGTACCGGTGCTCGCTTCCCCGTTCGAGCGAGCACCGGTACCACGGTCCAACGATCCGTCTCAGGCGAGGAAGACGTGTCGCGGCCGGTCGGCGAGGACGTCGCGGCCGTACTGGACGGTCTCGGAGAAGGCGTCGCTGCGGAAGAACGCCATGGCGTCCTCGCGGGAGTCCCAGCGGCTGGCGATGAACATGTCGTTTTCGTCCTCGCGGTTGGCGAGCAGGTCCGACTTCCGGTGGCCGTCCATCTCGCCCAGGAGTCCGCCGACTTCCTCGAACGTGCTCACGAAGTCCTCGCGGTGCTCCGGCTTGACGGTGTAGAACATCCCCATCGTTCCCCACGAGTCATCGTCGTCGTCGCCGGCCTGCCTGACCACGTCGGGGAGGTCGGCGAGAAAGCCCGCAGCCGTGTTCGCGGCGCGATCGGTCTCCCAGAGGCTGACGACGGCCGTCTCGGCCTCGGGGTCCTCGGATTCGTAGACGGCGGTCTTCACGTGGCTGTCGTAGTGGTCGAAGTTCGTCCGCAGGCCGTCGACCTCCTCGAACAGCTCGTCGGCGTCGGCCCCAGAGTAGAGGACGACCGCGTGAACGTCCTCGCCGTGGGGTTTGCCGGCGTAGACGCCGAGTTCCTCGAGTTCGCTGCGCACCGCCTCGCCGTCGTCGCCGCGTGGTGGGCTGCCTGCACCCTCGTCCGCGTGGGGATGGTCAGCCGCGCTCTCGCCGGCGTCGTCGGCTGCGTGGGGGTGGCCACCTGCGCCAGCGTGGGCATCGCTCGCGGCCTCCTGCGGGACGGGTTCGCCTGCCAGGTACGCACCGAGGTTCTCCGGGGCGAAGCGCCGACCGACGTAGAAGCGGCCGAACTCGGCGTACCGGGAGGTCGAGGGGTCAAAGCGCATCTCGTAGAGGAGGTCCTTGATGTTCGTCGGATCGTCGGCGAACAGCGTGACGCCCCACTCGTGGTCGTCGAAGCCGATGCTGCTCGAGATGACCTGGGTGACCTTTCCGGCGTACTGCTTGCCGAGTTCGCCGTGGGAGGCGAGATGCTCGGCGCGCTCGTCGAACGGCAGGTCGTACCAGTTATCCTCTTCGCCGCGGCGTTTGTCCATCGGGTAGAAGTTGACGTACTCGGCGTCGGGGATCTCCGGGTGGAGTCGCATGTTGATGTACCGCTGGATACCCGGGTCGACCTCCTCGTCCTCGAAGTACGCACTCGAGACGTAGCCCGAGACCTCGGTCACCGAGACGAACGAGTCGGTCTGCTCGGTGAAGCCGGCGAGGGCGGTGTGTTCGAACCGGCGCTCGAGCACCTCGAGGTCGGCCATCGTCGGCCGCAGGTGGACGATCAGGAGGTCGGCCTCGTGGCCGAGGATGGCGAACGTCGCCGAACTGCCCTCGTCGGCGTCGGTCACGCGTTCGCAGTCGGCGAGGAAGGAAACTCCCTCCTCGATCGCCCGGCGGCGTTCGTGGTCGGGTGCGTCCCGCCAGGCGTCCCAGTCGACCGTTCGGAAGTCGTGTAAGACGAACCAGCCTTCGTCAGTCTGCGGCGGTGTGCGTCGCTCCATAGGCCAAGTTAGGACGGAGACGGTAAGAAAGGTCCTGTTTCTCACCCGCCACGGCGCCGGGACCCCGGTGTCGACCGGAATTGCTGCCGACCGAAACCCTTTACGTCTACCCGTTTAAATCACGTGTCATATGCGGAAAAGTGGGCCGCCGAAGGGGCTGATCGCGTATCTCGTCCTCGAGTTACTCGAGGAGAAACCCCGGTACGGGTACGAAATCCTGAAAGAAATTCGCGAGATCAGCGGTGGCCACTGGGAACCGTCCTACGGCTCCGTCTACCCCATCCTCTATAAGTTCGAGGAGAAGGGGTGGGCCCAGCGGATCGAACGCGAGGACGAACCCGATCGGAAGTACTTCGAGCTCACTGAGTCGGGCTACGAGGAACTCGAGGAGCGACGCGAGAGCGGTGCGGAGAAGGCGAAAGACTTCGCCGACGTGATCCTCGGCTTCTTCCACGTCTACGCCGCGTTCGCGACCGACGAGCGGTTCGAACTCCCCGAGCGCGAGAACGAGTGGCGGTTCGACGAGGCGTTCAGCGAGTGGATCGTCGAACAAGTGGTCCGCCACCACGAACACTACTTCGAGACGGACTTCGAACGGGTGCCGGACACGCCCGAGGAGTTCGACGAGCGACACGGCCTCGAGGACGACTGACAGAGGCCGCTGAAGTCACGTACCGCCGATCGCCGACACCAGAGCGACCGGCGGTACATTGTCACAACGTTTCCTGTGAACCCGGGACCGACGTCGGGTGGCCCGTCGTCACCCGCCCCGGCTCACCCGGC
Source organism: Natronobeatus ordinarius (assembly GCF_024362485.1). NCBI lineage: Archaea > Methanobacteriati > Methanobacteriota > Halobacteria > Halobacteriales > Natrialbaceae > Natronobeatus > Natronobeatus ordinarius. The sequence goes on from NZ_CP101456.1 coordinate 872,939, forward strand.
GAATAGCGTCGGCCCGAACAGCATCAACAGGAAGCTGACGAGCATCGTCAGGCCGACGGTCGTCGTCACGGTCCGAACCATCCCTCGGTTCGCCTCGATCGGGAGTCGCGAGAGGACAGCCTCGGTGCTCGTCCGCAGGATGTGACCGCCGTCCAGCGGGAAGGCAGGGATGCAGTTGAAAAAGCCGAGCTGGACGTTGATCCAGCCGGTCCAGAACAGCAGGTTCGCGAGCACGAAGACGGTCCCGTCGCCGAAGAGGGCGAACGAGCCCTGAGCCGTGTAGAAGTTCTCGACCCCGCCGGTGAAGCCAGCGAAGTTGAACGGGAGCATGCCGACGACGCCGACGATCGGCAAGAACAGCGCGAACACGATCTTCCCGAGGAACGAGTCGGTGAACGGATCGAGGATCGGATGGAACTCGGCTTCGGTGTTACCACCCAGGATCGCCAGGTACTGATCGGCAGGGTAGAGCTGGACGCCGAGGTCGCTCATCACGACGCCGGAGACGCCGCTTGCCCCATTGATTCCGAGGAACGCGCCGTTCCCCTGTGGGTGCTCGCCGAGCGTCACGGTGTACTCGACCCGCTCGCCGTCGAGGTAGCCGGCGACGACGACCTCGTCACCGGGCTCGAGTTCGCCGATCCGATTCTCGAAGCTCCGGTAGTCGTGGACCCGCTCGCCGTCGAACGTGGTGATGGTGAGTTCCTCACCGGCCGGTGCCCCGGCGTCGGCGAGCGGGCCGTCGGTGCCGACGACGACGAACGCACCGATCGGCGTCTCGCGCTCGACCGTCTCGCCGTCAGCCCGCTCGACGGTGAGCGAAACCACCTCGTTGTCGCCGACGGCCTCGAAGAGGCCGGCCTGGGTTGCGACCGGCTCGCCGTCGACGGCCCGGATCGTGTCGCCGGTCTCGACGCTGGTCGGGCCGTTGGCGACCGCCACGGTCACGAGTAACGATCGCTCGACCGTGGTCTCTCGCTCGCCGTCGTCGAGTTCGACGGTCACCTCGTCGTCGGTCGTCTCCTCGAGGACCGCCGAGAGGTCGTCGTTCGTCTCGATGGGCGTGCCGTCGATCGCGGTGATGCGGTCGTTCGGTTCGATGTCGGCTTCGGCCGCCGAGGAGCCGGGAGCGACGCCGCCGACGGCCGCCCCTGGTGCGACGGCAATCGCGCCGGCGACGGGGCCGAACAGCAGGGCGAACGCGACGATCGTGACCGCGAAGTTGGCGGTGACGCCGGCGGCGAACATCCGGGTCTGACCGCCGCGGCTCGCCTCGTACTGGTCTTTCTCGTCGGGTTCGACGAACGCCCCGAGCGGGATGATCGCGAGCATGGCGACGCCCATCGACTTGATGTCGATGTCCTCGACGCGACAGAGCAGGCCGTGGGCCCCCTCGTGGACGACGAGGCCGACGAGCAGGCCGAAGACGATGCCCGGCGCGGCCGACAGCGGGAGGAAGTCGTTGACGCCCGGGATGACGAGGACGTTCTGTGGCTGCTGGACCTCCGTCGTCTCGGTCGTCTGCAGCGCGCCGAACGCCGACAGCAGCAAGACGGCGAACATACTCACCATCACGACGAGGGAGATGCCGATGCCGAGGTTCGCCCAGGCACGCCAGAACCGTTTCGGCTTCGAGAGGCGATCTAGAAACTCACGGCCGCGTTTCGTGTGAATCGTCAGGATCGGTCCCTGGGTGCCGACGTAACTCGGCAACAGGTCCCGTTTGCGGAGCGCGACGATGGCGAGCCAGTAGGTGACGAGTCCGACGAGTACCCACGTCAGCGGACTCGACGGATCGAGGAACGCAAGAACGGCAGGCGGAGACGAACCGTAATCCATTGTCGTCTCTTTCGGGGACGCGCTCTCAAAGCGCTTTTGTCTCCTCGACCGGCGTCGTCATCGCTCCCGGCGGAGCCGGGAGACGACGAACTCCTGGTCGACCTTCGCGAGAAACGGCCCGAGCTGTGGCCCCTGGTCGTCGTCGAAAAAGAGTCGGTAGCCCGCGGCGAAGAAGTCACCGACCGGGACGTCGTGGCGCTTTGCCGTCTCGTAGATCTCACCCTGTAACTCCTCGGGGCCGGGATCCGCCTCGACGAAGTCGGCGAGTTCGGAGAGCGCCGCCTCGGTAGCCGCGTCGAAGTCGTGGTCGGGAATCTCGCTGCGCTTGAGCTCGTAGTCGAACTGGTTGCCGGTCCGACGCGCCCAGTTTCGGGCGCGTTCGACGCGAGCCAGGGCGCCGTCGACCGCCCACTCCGGCGCGTCCTCCGGGATGTGTCCCTCCCGCCGGGCGATCTCCTCGCGCAGGTCGGGATCGTCAGTCATGCCGAGCACCGCGGCGAAGGTGTAGGGCAGTCGAATGCGCGCTTCTCGCGGTTGTTCGACCACGAACGGGTAGACGCGCTCGGCGAACGCCTGCTCGTCCTCGCTCGCTTCGACCTCACCGAAGTAGATCGCCTCGAACCGGTCGAACTCGTCGACCAGCAGGTCGAGCCGTTCGATGCTGAAGTCCCGCGCCTTCGAGGGATCCTTCGCGAAGAAGTACCGGAGCACCTCGGGCTCGAGCACCTCGAGCACCTCGGAGACGAGGATCACGTTCCCTTCCGAAGACGAGAACGGCTCGCCATCGAGGGTGAACCACTCGTAGACCATCGGCACCGGTGGCTCGATTCCCAGCACGTTCCGGGCGACGTCCTCGCCGCTGGGCCAGGAGCCCTCGGCGTGGTCCTTGCCGAACGGTTCGAAGTCGACGCCGAGTACCTGCCACTGGCCGGGCCACTCGAAGCGCCAGGGTAGCTTGCCCTCGCTAAAGCTCGCCTCGCCCTCGTGGCCACAGCCCTCGATCGTCCGGTCGCCGGCTTCCATGTCCGTACAGCGGTACGCGACGGTTTCGGCCGCTAAATCGACAGCCGTCACCGTCTCGGTGACCTTTCCACACTCCTCGCAGATGGGGTTGAACGGGACGTACTCCTCGTCGACTTTGTCCTGGTAGTTCGCGAGCACCTCGCGTGCGCGATCCTGATTCTCGAGGACGTGGCGGACGACGGGCTCGAGTTCGCCGGACTCGTAGAGCTCGGTCGTCGAGATGAGTTCGATCGGGACGTCGAGGGCGTCGGCGCTGTCCTGGATGATCGTCGAGAAGTGCGCGCCGTAAGAGTCACAGCAGCCGAATGGGTCCGGGATGTCTGTGTACGGAACGCCGAGATTCCGACCGAGCGCCCCCGCGTCGACGTCGCCGAGGCCGACGAGCTCGCCCTCGAGGTCACAGAGCGTCCGTGGCAGCTTTCGCAGGGGGTCGCGGTCGTCGGCAGTGAAGACCTGTTTCACCTCGTGGCCGCGGTCGCGCAGCACTTCGGCGACGTAGTAGCCGCGCATGATCTCGTTGACGTTGCCGAGGTGGGGAACGCCCGAGGGAGAGATCCCGCCTTTGATCACGATCGGTTCGTCGGGATCGCGCGCCTCGATCTCGTCGGCGATCTCGTCGGCCCAGAAGGCGTGGTGAGCCTCACCGCCCTCGTGCTGGATCGTGTACGGACTCGAGGTCGTCGACCGTCGGTCGGCGCCCGTCTCGTCGGCGTCGTCAGTGCTCATCGTCCGCCCAGTACGTTGGTTCCTCGCCGACGCCCTCGGGGACGACGTCGGTGCCCTCGTGTTCGCCGTAGCGGGCCGCCCGAGCGATCCGGTCGGGGTCGGTGCCGTCGAGCACGATCGTCCGCATGCCCGATCGCTGGATGATCTTCGCCGCCAGCAGGTCGACCGGCGCGGAGGAGCCGGCGTTCATCTCGAGGTCGGCGATGACGTCGACCAGCTCGCGCGCGGTGAGTTCGTCGAACTTGACCGCGTCGGGGTTCTCGTTCGGATCGTCGTCGTAGACGCCCGGGACGCTCGTCGCGTAGACGAGCAGGTCGGCGTCGACGTACTCGGCGAGGGCGGCTCCGACGGCGTCGGTCGTCTGGGCCGGGGCAACCCCGCCCATCACGCAGACGTCTCCCTGGCGGAGCGCGTTGCCCGCCTCGTCGTAGTCGTGGGCGGGCGCCGTCACCGTCCCCTCGCCCAGCGCGGCGATGAGCAGCCGGGCGTTGAGCCTGGTGACGTCGATTCCCAGCTGATCCAGTTCGATCTCGTTCGCGCCGAGTTCGCGGGCAGCACCGATGTACTCGCGGGCGACGCCGCCACCCCCGACGACGGCACCGACCCGACAGCCATCCTCGACGAGGTCCTCGACGACGGCAGCGTGTGCCGCCACCCGGTCTGAGCCAGGTTCGGGCACGAGGACGCTTCCGCCGATGGAGACGACAACTTTCATGCTACCGCGGTGTAACCGGGAGCCGACCTTAAGCGTTCTCAACCCCGATTGGCGCCCCGGAGTCGACTTCGAGCGAGCGCAGTGGCGACACCTACAAGCCTCGAGCCGTCTTTCGTTCGACCATGCACGTACTCGGAATCCTCGACCGCGGTGGAACGGACGACGCACTCGAGCGAGTCGTCGACCGGGTCGTCGATCGACTCTCGCAGGACGGACGCGTCGGCGTCGTCTGGTACGATGCGACGATCGCCGACGGAACGCCGGAACTTCGCGACTCGACGCTCTCCCCGGGCGGCGACGTCACCTACGACCTGGGTGCTGGCGGCGACTGGGTCGCCTCAGGAACCGACCTGACCGTGACCGACGCGCTCGACGCACTCGCGCGCGACTGTGCGTACGGTCTCGTCGTCGGCGTCGAACCGCCTCGCCATCCGACGATCGCCGTCGGCGACGGCGGCGACGTGCCCGAGTCGGCCATCGCGACCGTCTCGACGGCCGCCGACCTCGATCTCGAGTCGGTCGTCGAGGACCTCGAGGCAGCCGAACCGTACGAAACGCTCGAGACGCTCGTCGCCAGGATCAAGCGATCGCCCGACGCCGACCGCTCGGGTGCGATCGCGACGTTCACCGGGCGCGTCCGCGCGAAGGACGCCGCCGATGACGCCCGGACGGAGTACCTCGAGTTCGAGAAGTACGAGGGCGTCGCCGAGCAACGACTCGAGACGATTCGGGACGAACTCGAGGCACGTGACGGGGTGTACGCGGTGGAGCTGTTCCACCGGACTGGCGTCGTGCGCGACGGCGAGGACATCGTCTTCGTCGTCGTGCTCGCGGGTCACCGCGAGGAGGCGTTCCGGACCGTCGAAGACGGCATCAACCGGCTGAAAGACGAGGTGCCGCTGTTCAAAAAAGAGGTCACCGTCGACGACGAATTCTGGGTTCACGAGCAGACCTGATCGATTTATCCGTGAAATCGGGAAGGAAACGAACGTCCGACGCCGGCTGCTCTCGTCGGTCGAACTGGATCGATCCACATTCTGCGATAATGTGTTAGATTGGACTTTAAAACGTCTCGAGCGATCTCAGAGCTTCGTGAAACGTTCGCTGAACCGACGTAAAATTTCAGTTAGCCGCCGAGCGGCTGAACGCAATCGAAAATTCGCTAACCATCCTCTCTTTATAACCTTCCTCCTGCCAGAGGGGTTACTGTCGATGAGCACGACAGCTACCCCCTCCACGGAAAGCAAGGAACGCCGCCTGAAACGCTACCTTCGCGACCGCGCCGCCGACGGTGAGCTGTACTTCAAAGGCAAGTTCATCGCCGACGACGTCGGCCTGTCCCCCAAAGAGATCGGCGCGCTCATGGTGAAGCTCTCTGAGTCCGCCACGGATCTCGAGATCGAGAAGTGGTCGTACACGGGCGCGACGACCTGGCGCGTCGAACCCGCCTGAGCAGCCACCGTCGACGCACGAACAGTTGACGAACTGCCCTGAATCGCCCCGGACCGCCCGAACCGTCCCCCACCATCCCCGAACCGCTCCCAACCACCCCCGAACCGCGTTCACACCGTGCCACACCACTGAACGCTTCGTGTTCGAACGCCATGCTTCACTCGGCGCCGCGAGTCGATCGTTATCGGTCACTGACCCGCGTCGCTCGTCCAGGTTTCGCTTTTCCAGTACCGGCGTGATCTCGCGCTCGCCGGTCGGCCACCGCCGTGGTCGACGATCGACGGCAACGATGGTCGTTTTATACTCGCGGGAGAGTACGTTCTAATCAATGGACGACGTGGACGAACCCGACTCGAGCCCTCCGCTCGAAGCGATCGAGTCGGTGTTCGTCGTCTACGAGACGCGAACGGACGGCGAACAGTTACGATACTACGGCGAGCCACTGCTGGCGCCCGAGCCGACGGTGCGGGAGCTGTGGCCGGTCTTCCGTGAGGCAGGATACGAGGTGCAGCTAGCGGTCGAGTACGGCGAGTACGTCCTCGTCGCCGAGCCCACCGACGTCGGCGTCGACGGCATCCCCTGGACGAACGTCTTCCTGTTCGTCGCGACGGTGTTCTCGACGCTGTTCGCCGGTGCACAGTGGTACTACGTCGACCCGATCTCGGACCCGGTCGGTGCGGTCCTCGCGGCCTGGCCGTTCACCGTCGCGATCATTGGCGTCCTCTTTTTCCACGAGATGGGCCACTACGTGATGAGCCGCTACCACGAGGTCGACGCCTCGTTGCCGTACTTCCTCCCGGTGCCGACGCTCATCGGAACCATGGGCGCGGTGATCAAGATCAAAGGTCGGATGCCGGACCGGAAGGTCCTGTTCGACATCGGCGTCGCCGGGCCGCTCGCCGGGCTGGTCGCGACGGTCGTCGTCACGATCGTCGGCCTCCACCTCCCGCCGGTGACCGCGCCGTCCTCGCTGGTCAACGATCCCGACGCGATCCAGATCCAGCTGGGCTATCCACCGTTGCTCGAGTTACTCGCGAGCGCGTTCGACCAGCCGCTGTACCGTGATGACCCCACGACGGCCGTCAATCCCGTCGTCATCGGCGGCTGGGTCGGGATGTTCGTCACCTTCCTCAACCTCATCCCCGTCGGCCAGCTCGACGGCGGGCACATCCTCCGGGCGGTGCTCGGCGACCGACAGGAGACGATCGGCGCGCTCGTTCCGGGTGTCCTCTTCGCGCTCGCCGGCTACCTCTACTACGTCGGTGGCCACAGCGGCAACTCGGTGTTCATCTGGGTGTTCTGGGGGCTGTTCGCCACGCTCATCGCCGCCGTTGGCCCGGCACGACCGGTCAACGACGAGCGCCTCGGGACGGGGCGGATCGTCCTCGGCGTCGTCACGTTCGTCCTCGGGATCCTCTGTTTCATGCCGGTGCCGATCGCAATCGTCAGCTGATGTGACTCGCCTGACGCTATAGTACTCGCTTCAACGGTTGCTATTCGTACGCCGGGAGCCGGCCGGAACGCTCTGATCCCGCGACGAACGGGAGGTCGGCTCGTGTCGCCGGCACCTCCTCGCCGCCGACGCGCACCGATAGCTCGTCGGCCTCGAGGTCGAACGTGACGAGCGCGAGCGCGATCGGTCGCTCGAGCAGCGGGCTCTCCGCCGCGCGGGTCACCTCGCCGACGCTCGCGTCGCCCGCGAAGACGGCTGCACCTGCGTCGGGCACCGCGTCGGACTCGACGGTGAGGCCGACCAGCCGGCGGCTGGGCTGGCCGACGTTTTCCACCCGCGAGACGACCTCCTGACCGACGTAGCAGCCCTTCTCGAAGTCGAGGGCGCTTCGCAGGCCGAAGACGTTCGGAATCGTTCCCTCGAGTTCGGTCGAAAAAAGCGGGGTGGCGGCCTCGAGGGTGAGCGTCTCCCAGGTGCGGTAGCCGAAGGGAGCGGCCGAGCTGCCCTGCGTCTCGAGGGCGCTGTAGACGGCTTCAGCGTCGGCGACTCCACAGACGACCTCGTAGCTCTCCTCGCCGGCGAGGGCGTCGGTGCGGATCACGGTCACGCCCGCGTCGGCGATCGAGCCCCTGACGAAGGAGTGGTGGCGCTCTGGCGTCGCCGGGCCGGCGAGGACGCTCGCGACTTTCTCGGTGGCCGTCGGCCCGTGGACGCCGAAGATGGCGAACTCGTCGGTTGCGACACGGATCTCGACGTCCTGAATGAACACTTTCTCCGACCAGTCGGCGGCCAGCTCCTCGGCCAGGTCGGGTGGGGTAAAGAGCAACAGCCGCTCGCCGGCGTTGTAGATCGCGAGTTCGACCTCGATCCCACCCTGGGGATCGAGCACGAGCGCGTAACAGCCCTCGCCCTCTGCGTCGGGAACGCGATTCGAGACCACGTTGTCGACGTACTCGACCCGGTCGTCACCCTCGACGACGACCACGCCGTAGGCCGGCTCGAACAGGCCGACGCCGTTTCTGACCGCGCGGTGGGCTCGCTCCGGTCGGCCGTAGTGTTCGACGACCCGCCGACCGCCGCGCTCGCCAAACGTCGCGCCGTGGGCGGCGTGGATCGACTCGATGACGCTCATGGCTCACTCGAGGGGCTTCGGACGTATCAGGATTTCCGATCCGGTGGACGGTTCACGCCGGTGTCGAACGCCTGGAACGCTCAAAACGGAATGCGCCGTCGAATCCAGTCGGAGAGTGACTCGTCCTCGTCGTCGACCGGTTCGTCGGGGATCACGCGCTCGGCGGGCTTGATGACCGTCCGTCCGCCCGTCGAGTCGACGACGATCAGCTCGTCGTCTTTCAGCCGTGCGAGCGCATCCTCGAGGGCATCGATCTCGGCTGCGACCGCCGCCCGGAGTTCGAAGACGGTCATGCCGTCGTCGGCGCGGTTGACGAGCGCGTCGAGGACCGCCACTTCTGTCGACTCGCGGTCCCGAAACTCCCGCTTCGCTCTCATTCGTACGGCTATTCGACGAGCCAGGATTTGACGTTTGCCGTTTCTGGGGTGTTCGCCGCTCCAGTACGTTTTTTATCCTCTCGCTCGGAACGGTGAGAGCATGGTCCTTCGATGTTCGTTGCTCGGGCACGACTTCGGCGACACCGAAGTCGAACGCGAGCGCGAGGAACAGGGTAGTGAGGTCGTCGTCACCGTCAGGGAGTACCAGGAGTGCGCCCGGTGTGGCGAGGTGCGCGTAGTCAGTGAGAGTACCGAAGTGACGTCGGTCTCTCACGAGTCGAGCGCGGCCCCGGACGACCCTGCGCCGACGGTCGAGTCGGGTGACGACGACGTGACGCCAGCGGTCGTCGACGCCGACGACGACGGCGAGATTCTCGCCGACGAAGCCGGTGACGAAGCCGCCGTCGGCGCTCCCGAGTCGGCTGTTGGTGACGCCGACGGAGACGACGAGACCGAGATTCTCGGCGAAACCGTCGACACATCGGCGGAGACGACCGAATCGCCAGCGCAACCCGTCGCCGGCGAACACGAGGACCCGATCACCGGCGAACACGAGGAGCCGATCGCCAACGAGCACGAGGAGCCGATCGCCAACGAACACGAGGGCCCGATCACCGACGACGGCGAGATTCTCGAGGCCGACGACGAACCCAGACACGACCGTGCCCGCGGTGAGTGGCCGGAGTCGGACGACGTCGGCCCGCCGGTGGGAATCGCGACCGAACCGTCGTCGTGGCCCGAGGCAGAATCACCCGAGTCGGCCGAGTTGGCCGCCGACGAACCGGCCGACGACGTCGAGCCGGTCGACGACGCGGTCTTCGTCGACGCCGACAAGCGACCGGTCCCCGAGCCGGCGGCGACCGACTCCGGGACCGGCATCGCCAGCGCCCAGCCGGCTCCGGAACCTGGAAAGAGCCAGTCAACCGATCCCGTCGCCGCCGAGTACTTCTGCCCTCGCTGTTCGTTCGTCGCCCCGGCGACCCACGGCTCGTTGCGCCCGGGCGATATCTGCCCCGAGTGTCGACGAGGCTACCTCGGCGAACGCGACCTCGAGTGAGTCGTAACCGGCTCGCCGACCTCCCTCGACGTTCGCCACGTCTGCGCAAAGCCGAGTTCGGCGTCGAGCGACGACGCCTCTCCCACGGTCTCGAAACCGGCCACTGATGAAAAGAGGTAAACGCTCCCCCGTATATGATCCAATTCATGAAGGAGTACAAGATGCGTCGTGGTGAGTACCTCGAGGAGCGAATCCCCGACATGAAAGCCACCGTCGAGGAGTACTTCGGACCGATCACGGGCACCGAGGAGTACAAGGGGAGTGACCTCTACGTGATCGGAGAGCCCGACAACCCCGTCTTCGAACGCATCGTCGTGGGTGCCGTCGAATACTCCGGCAAGAAGGACAAACTTGGCGTCGAGTTCCACGAGCGCGACCCCACCGAACTCGGCCCCGACGAACTCGAGGCGGCCGGCGATGCCGTCTCCGCAAAAAACGAGTTCTTACTTGAGGCGACCGCCCGGGACGCGAAGTCCCGTCGCGACTCGCTGAAACGGTCCGTCGAGGACGACCCGGAACCCGACGTCTAATCAGTAGTCATTTTCGGCCATAACTGGCGGTCACCGCGTGGAACCTGGCGGTCCAACGACTCAAGTAGGCCGCGTGCTTCTCTCGAGTATGTTCCTCGATCCGGACCGACTCGAGTCGCGCCTCCAGCGCGAGTTCGGCGGGACGGCCGGTGAGGCGCGCGTGGTCGTCCGACAGGCGGTCGACCTCGCCGACTCAGGTCGATACGCCGAGGACGTCGGGGCGACGCTGACAAACGACGTCGTGATCGACGAACTCGAGGACGCTCCCGACGGCACGCCCGCCGACCGGTGGAACTGGTGGATCGGCTCGCTCGAGCTCGCCTACGGTAGCTACGAACGGTTTGGTGTCCGGCGATACCAGACGTGAAGTGGGTAGCCGATGTGGATTTTGTTTCTCTGGATCCACGTTCCGATCTCTGGATCCACGCGGCGAACTCGTCGCGGTCCGGTCGTTCGTCTCGTCACGACCTATCGAACCGAAATACATATCTCGGTCCTGACTGACTAGTCAGGCAGTGACCGACCCGGACGTTCGAGCCGAGATTATGACCGCGACGTACGAGGCGCTGTGTGAGCACGGATACACCGATCTGACCGCACAGGCCATCGCCGACCGAACGGGAAAGAGCAAGTCGCTGCTGTTCTACCACTACGACTCCACCGACGAGCTCATGGTCGACTTCGTCGACTTCCTGCTCGAGCGCCTCGACGACCGCGTCGAGGAGACCCGCGAGCTGTCCGCCGTCGAGCGACTCGCGACGTTCGTCGACTGGTTCCTCTACGGACCGAACGACGACGAGCAGGCGTCCTTTCATACCGCCATGCTCGAGCTACGAGCCCAGGCACCGTACAACGATCGCTTCCGCGAACAGCTGTGCCGAAGTGACGACCGAATTCGATCGGCGCTCGAGGAGATCCTCCGGGACGGGATCGAGTCGGGGGCGTTCCGCGAACACGACCCGGTAACGACCGCGGCCTTCCTGATCGCAGCGTTCGACGGGGCACGGGTTCGCCAGCTCACCACCAGCCACGACGAGTACCTCGTGGCGGTTCGGTCGGCGACCGAGGAGTGGATCTTCGAGGAACTGCTCGCGGACGACCTCGAGTTCCCGACGCGCCGGATCGAGCCGACCGACGCCGCCGACGAACCGAACCGATGACCCAGTCGATTCCTCCCTTGCCAGTCACCTGATCCAATGTCAGACCTCCCCACCACGACGTACACCGCCGATCGAATCGACTCCTCGCTCGGAGCGCTTTCACCGACGACCCGCTCGGCCGTTCGCGAGAGCGTCCGTCGGCGAACTGATCTCCCGGCCGCCCTGGTTCGGACGGTCGGTTCGGCCGTCGGTGAGAGTCGGGACGGTTCCCTCCTCGAGGTCGCAACCGCTGTCTCCTTTCTCGGAGCGTACGCGGAGGTTCGTGCGGATTTACTCGGACCTGAATCCGAACGGTACGTCACGCCGCGCGAGCGAGACGGTGCCGTTCTGGCGAGCGACTACCTCCACGCGTCGGCCCACCAGGCGCTCGCGCGCGCCTCGCTTCCGGCCGGCCGCCACCGCTCCTGTTACCGCCTGCTGACCGAGGGCTCGAAGTCACTCGTCGAGCGGCTGTTCGCCCAGACCGACGCCGCCGGGTCGAGCCGTCACCAGCTCTCACCGAACGCGCGTCGACCCAGCCCGCGAGCCGTCCTCGTCGGCACGGGCGGCGCACTCGGCGCAGCGGCCGGCGGTGCGTCGGACGAGGTGATCGACGCGATGCGACGCTACGGAGAGTCGCTGGCGACGGCTGCCGAGGCCGCTTCCGTGGATACGGCCGAGTCGTTCGAGAAGCTGTCTGCCGCTCTCGACGACCGTTCGCTGGTGGCCGTCGCCGAGCCACGGTCGCTCCCTCGAGACGGTGCCGTCGACCCCGTCGCCGACCCCCTCGAACGCGCCCGTCGGCTACTCCGGGAGCTCCCCGACTCGCCCGCCCGGGAGCGACTCGAGCGAGCGACTGATCTTTTGGTAATCGGGACCGAACGGTCGAACGAATGAGTGAGCCCACCCGTCCGACGTGGCCGGCGTACCTCCTGACGCTCCTCGTCGCCGGTCTCGGCCACGTCTATCTCGGGAAGTGGCGACGCGGCGCGCTCTGGTTCGTCCTCTACGCGCTCGCGCTCGCGTTCCTGAGCGCGCGGACGCTCTCGGGTGCGCTCGATCCGGGAAGCCCGTTCTTCGTGACGGCGCTCCAGTTCGACGAGGTGAACTTCGCCGACGTCGCCGTTCCGCTCGCCGTTTTGCTCGTCTGTTTGCTCGACGTCTACCTGCTCGGGCTCACCACCAGAGGGCGAGACTGAGCCCCGAGCGGGCCGTCGAGCGTGACCGACGTTCAGCAGAGACAGAACGTCGACCCCTCGAGCCCGTCGTAGAGGCCGTCCGAGAGGTACTTCAGCCCGGTGTCACAGGCGACCGTCACGACGGTCCCGTCGGGATCGTGCTCGGCCGCGGCTCGTCTGGCGGCGGCGAGGTTCATCCCCGTACTCGTCCCGACGAGCAACCCGTCTTCCCGTGCGACCTCGCGGAGGCACTCGACTCCCTCCTCGGTCGGGATCGTGTGAACCCGATCGTACAGCTCCTCGTCGACGAGCGGCGGAGAGCCGACGATCGCCGTCCCCTGGACGCTGTGTGAGCCGGCCGTGCCGTCCGTGAGCACCGGCGACTCTGCGGGCTCGACGAGCGAGACGGTGACGTTGGCGCCCCGTTCGCGGAACGCGCGCGAGGTGCCCATCGCACAGCCGCCCGTCCCGACGGTCATCACGAACTCGTCGACGTCGGGCCGTTCCTCGAGAATTTCCCGACCGAGCGCCCGGTAGCCCTCGAGCTGGTCGGGGTTGTCGAACTGGTCGGTGAAGTACGCGCCCGTCCGCTCCTGCACGGCCAGCGCCGCGTCACGGAGGTCGTCGAACAGCCCGTCGTAGGCCGTCCCGTCGGGCGTCTCGACCAACTCGAGTTCCGCCCCCAGCGCCCGCATCGACGCGATCTTCTCCTCGGCGACGCAGTCGGCGGTGACGACGGAAAAGGGGTGCTCGAGGACGGCACAGACGAACGCGAGACTCGAGCCCGTGCTCCCGCCGGTGAACTCGACGACCGGCTCGCCGGGTTCCAGCTCGCCCCGTCGTCTCGCCGCCTCGATCATCGCCAGCGCCATCCGGTCTTTCAGGCTCCCGGTCGGGTTCGCTCCCTCCCATTTCACGGCGATCGTCGCGCCGCCATCTGGTCGCATCGACGGAAGTTCGATCAGGGGCGTCTCACCGATCGCCTCGAGCGTGTTCTGGTGGTTCATGTCGATCGCTGTATGGCCGCAGTCGGCGTCCGCGGCCGATCACACGCACATGTCGTTCGAACGGACCCTCAACGTTTCCATCTCGAGACAACCGTGGCCCCTGTCTCGCTCGCGGTTCCCGGCGCGCGAGGGATCAACAGACCCAAACGTCGCTCGCGAGTATCGGTTTCCGATGGACCTCGAGTTCCTGGGCGGGGCGCGCGAGATCGGCCGGAGCGCGATGCTGATCGACGACGCCCTGTTGCTCGACTTCGGGATGGACTCGGGCGACCCGCCGCGATACCCCGTGCGTGACGTCGACCCCGACGCCGTCGTCGTGAGCCACGGCCACCTCGATCACGTCGGCTCGATCCCTGCCCTGCTCTCGGGTGATTCGAGGCCACCGATCCACTGGACGCAGCCGACCTACGACCTCGCGATGCTCTTGGCCCGGGACACGCTTTCCCTCCACGGCGGGACGTACGACTGTCCGTTCACCGAGGCCGAACTGGCCCGTCTCACGCAGGTCTCCGAGACTCACGGCTACCGCGAGCCGTTCACCGTCGACACCGACGCCGGCCGGTACGAGCTCACGTTCTTCGACGCCGGTCACGTCGTCGGCAGCGCCCACGTCCTGGTCAACGACGGAGACACCCGCCTGCTCTACACCGGCGACTTCCACACCGAAGACCAGCAGCTCGTTTCCGGCACGACCGCCCGCCCCGACGCCGACGTCGTACTCTGTGAGAGCACGTACTCGGATACGACCCGGCCGCCCCGCGACGAACTCGAGCGCGCGTTCGCCGACAGCCTGAAGGCGACGATCTGGGAGGGCGGCACCGTCGTCGTCCCCGCGTTCGCCATCGGCCGCACTCAGGAGGTGCTCTGTATCTGTGAAGCACACGACCTCGAGTGTTACGTCGACGGGATGGGTAAACGCGTCACCGAACTGTTCTTGCGCCCGCGAAACCGCGACTTTCTGCGCGACCCCGACCTGCTCCGGCGGGCGAAGGGCAACGCCCGGTTCGTCGACGGCCGTGACGGCCAGCGCAAGCGGATCGCCACCCAGAACACCGTGATCGTCACCACCAGTGGGATGCTCCACGGCGGCCCCGCGATGACCTACGTCCCCGAGATCCGAACTCATCCAGCGAACAAGATCGCGCTCACCGGCTACCAGGTCGAGGGAACGCCCGGCAGAGAGCTACTCGAGACCGGCAGCGCGCCGATCGACGGCCGCGTAATGCCCGTCAGCGCTCAGGTCGAGGGGTACGACTTCTCCGCGCACGCCGACCGCGAGGGCCTGCTCGCGTTCCTCGAGAGCTACCGCGACGCCACGGTGCTCGTGAACCACGGCGATCGTTGCGAGGCGTTCGCCGAGGAATTACGAGCCGAGGGGTTCGACGCGAGCGCGCCCGCCGTCGGGGACGTGCTGACGAACGTCGGCAGGTAAAGCTCCAGCAGCTGGGAACGACTACTTCGAGAGCGCCCGTTCGACCGCCCCCGCGACGCTCCTCGCCTTCTTCGCCAGCGCCTCGGAGACGAGCCCGTCGTCGACGGCGGCCTCGAGTTCGGCCTCGTCGACGACCTCGACCGTCCCGTCGGCGTGGCGGATCACGTCGACGTAGAGGTCGACGTATCGGGCGCAGTCGGGGAAGAGTTCGACGGGCGTGCAGACGTTGACGTAGGTCCCCTTCGCCGTCCCCTCGGCGTCCCGGTAGGTTGTGGGGTACCACCACCGGCCCTCCCGGAGCTTCGTCACCGCGACGTCGCCGGCCTCTTTCGGGACGCCCAGCGCGTCGTAGGTGCCACCGCCCGAGAGCTGGCGCTCGAGCGTGATCGAGCCGTCGGGATCCCAGCCGGTGACCTTGCCCGTCCCGAGGCTGATGAGTCGGCCGTCGGGTTTGCCGTGGCCGAGTGTCAGTCGGTCGCCCGTCGTCGGGCCGAACTGGCGGGAGACGGCGTCGAAGGGGAACGCATCGTCCTCGTCGTCGCCAGCGGCGTCACAGACGGCCTCGACGAAGTCGACCGCCGCGCTCGCCGCCCGGTCGGCCGCCTTGGTCCGGTGGTGGCCGGGCATCGTGTTCTCGACCGCCCGTCGAGCCGCGTCCAGCGCGAACCGCGACTCGCGGCCGAACCAGACCCACGTCGTCGCCTCGGGGGCCGCGATCAGTGCCGGCTCGCCCGGGCCGTCGGCCGCCGCCTCGAGGTCGGCCTCGAGCGCCCGCGCCCGGTCGACGACGTGGGCGAGGCCGTTTCCCATCGCCTCGAGGTCGGCCTCGGCGGCGGCGTGTCGCCAGCGCAGCCCCCAGCCGTCGGGGACGTCGGTCGAGAGCAGGTCGGTCATCCCCACGAGTTCGTTCCCACGGGGGCCCCTGGCCGCCGCCGAGACGCCCGATTCGCCACGGGTGAGCCGACAGAGTCCGGTTCGAACCTCGATCTCCGGCCGGACGAGCGGGCGGTCGTCGTCCCACGGCGGCGTCGGCTCGTGGACCTGCACGCGGTAGCGATTCCCGACGTCCACGTAGCCGTCGACGTCGTCGTACTGCAGAAAGCCCCAGCGGCCGTCGCCGAGGTCGACGACGGCACCGCTGCCGATCGTCTCGATGATTTCGCCGTCGTAGACGGCTCCCCGGGGAGCCGCGGCGTCCCACCGGAACGCATCGACGGCGACCGACTCGAGTTCGGCGGCGACCGCGTCGACCGCCTCGGACGGTCCCGAGATCGAGACGCCCTGTCGGTCGCGCGTCGTCTCGATCGAGACGTCAGCGGGTGCGACCTGAAACTCGTCGTCGAACCGTTCCCGAATGGGTTCTGAGGCCTGGACGACATCGAGCCCGTTCTCCGAGAGGAGCTGCGTCACCGCCGTGGTGTAGATGCCACGGACGCGAACGGAGTGCATGGCGGGCGCTTCGCACGGGGGGTGCTTGTGGATTCCGGGTCGACAGACGGGTCGCTGTCCGAGGTAGAGCGTACCGGTCGAACGGCTCACGGGCGGGTCGGTAACTCGGTACCGCAGTCCGTCTCAGTCGTCGGCGGGTTCGGAAACGGGATGAGAAACAGCGTGAGCGGGGGCATCGGCGGACGGTTCCTCGAGCGTCGATTCGGCGTCGGCGGGCGGTACTCGAGATCGGGTTCGTGTCTCCTCGTTCTCGTCTTCGTCCGCCGAGGGGAGGTCGGCATACAGGATACCGCGGCTCGGGCTGTACATTGAGTATCGGTGTGAACTCGATCCGCTTAAGCCATCTCCTAATATGTGTCGTGATACATTATATCATATAATGGCCGGGATCGAATGGGGTGGCGCCGTCCACGTCCGGTGTTCGTGTGTTCGATACGACCCGTCCGATACTATAGGGGGCCGGAGGTCGTATCGGCGCGCATGACCCGCAGGCGCGACCCGGTCGAACGAGCCGACGGCGACGGGACGGACCTCTACGACGTCTCGACGTGGGAGCCACGGTCGACGGTCGACCGGCTCTCCTACGGCATCTACCAGGGGCTCAGCTACGGGCTTCAGTCGATCGTCTTGCTGACCGCGGTCGCGATCACGATCTCGTTACTGGTCACGCCGGGGCTGCTCGTCGCCGAGGAGCCGATTATCGCCGTCTTCTTCGGCCTGTCGATCGTTCCGGCGCTCGCGCTCGCGGCGTACATCTGGTACGCCGACATCACGACGAAACAGCCGCTGTGGCTCCTCGTCGCCACGTTCGTGCTCGCCGTACTGTTCGCGACGTTCGCCGCCGTCGTCAACACCGTCGGTGGCACTCGACTCCAGCCGATTCCGATCGTCGGCACGCTCCTCTTTTTCTTCCTGATCGTCGGGCCCGTTGAGGAGGCGGTGAAGCTGCTCGCCGTTCGCGTCCTGGCGTACCGGAGCGAACACTTCGACGCCGTCATCGACGGCGCGGTGTTCGGCGCCGTCGCCGGCCTCGGTTTCGCGGCCATCGAGAACGCCATCTACATCAGCGGCACCCTCGTTCAGCTCGGCACCGGCACGGGTCTGATCACGGCTGCGACCGGAATCACGACCGTCCGCGCGCTCGTCGGCCCCGGCCACGTCATCTACTCAGCCATCGCCGGCTACTACCTCGGCCTCGCGAAGTTCAATCCCCAGTACGCCGGCCCGCTCGTGGTCAAAGGCCTGCTCGTCGCCGCGTTCGTTCACGCGACCTACAACGCCACCGTCGGCGTCGTTCCCGCACTCGTCGCGGCGATCCACCCCATCAGCGTCGAACTGGCGTTCGTCGCCTACGTGATCGGCTTCAACCTCCTCATCGGCCTCTACCTCTACCGGAAGATCGCCCGCTACCGCCGCGCCTACCGGTCGGCCAGAGACGACGTCGACGGCGTCCCGACGCCCGAACTGACCGAGTTCGACCCCGACCGGCAGTCCCACACGGACGAGCCTGACTACTCCTCCCAGTAGTCGACGTCTCCATCGATCGGGTAGTAGCCGTGAACGGAACGCTCGTCACGACCGCCCGGCGCCGAGCCGACGAAGACGCCGAGCTTCTCCATCTCCGGGTAGACGGTCACGTCCGGCTCGGCCATCGTCGACATGGCGAGGTACCGAAGCGGTTCGTCGCCATCGTTGACGACCTGGTGACCGCCGGACTCGTCGGCCGGCAGGGCGACGTAGTCGCCAACCTCGAGGGATTTCTCGCCGTCGTCGAGCCGGATCGTTCCCTCCCCACGCAGGACGAAGATGGCCTCCTCGTTGGCCGTGTGGTAGTGATACGGCCACGACCGCGTGCCGGGCTCGAGTTCGTACAGGCTACAGCCCAGCTGCTCGGCGTCGGTCGCGTTCGAGAGCTCCTTGCGGCGCATGGCGACCCCGTCCCGGTCGTAGCGCGTCCACTCGACGTCCTGCTCGTTACGCTTCGACATACTTCGACGTGGATCGCTCGACGGCTTAAAACCGAGCCTCCGACCGCGGTCGCCTCGAGTCTCGCCGACGTCAGCTGTCCCCGATCCGTTCGATGGCCTCGTCGAACCGTTCGGCAGGCTGGGCGCCGACGAGCGTCCCGGCCGTCTCGGTCCCCGGATCGAAGACGACGAACGTCGGGGTACCGGAGATTCCGAACGACTGTGCCTGCGCCGCGTCGGCCTCAACCTGTGTTTCGAACGCTTCCCGACGCTCGTCGAGACACGTCTCGAGGGCGTCTGCATCGACGCTCGAGACCGAGCGAGTGTACTCGAGGAGGCTGTCGGCCGCGGCCCAGCCGGCGTTTCGCTCGCCCTGTTCGTCGAGGACGGCGGCGTGCCAGTCCCAGTACGCCGACGACCCGGTATCGCGGACCTGCGACCAGACGCACCGCGAGGCGACCGCGGCGGTCATCGAATCCGGGCCGAAGTACGGCAGCGCGACGAACACGACGCGAACCCGACCCGGCTCGACGTGATCGCGAACGAGTTCGGGGAGCGTCTCCCGTTCGAACCGCGCGCAGAACGGACACTGGAAGTCGGTCCAGTAGTAAAGCTCGAGCGGGGCGTCGGCCGACCCCATGATCGGTTTGCCTGCGAGGTCGACGCCGAACGCCGACGTCTCGTCGCTGGCGTGGAACGATACGGCTCGGTCGTGATCGGGCTCATCGTCAGCGCGCGTGAGAACGTACGCGCCGGCGGCACCGAGGCTTACGACCGAGGCGGCGAGAAAGGCACGACGGGACGGCTGATCGAACGTCATTCGGTATCTTCGTGCTCACGATTTCACCAGTCGACGGTAAAGGAGTCGCCGATTCGCTGGGTCAGCAAATCGGAGTCGAACGTATCAACGCGACTGTCGTTCGTTCCGATCGATGAGCACGCGCGACTCGATCGAACGGTTCCTGCGGAACCTCGCGGCGGCGGTTTCGTACCCGTTCGAGAGCTGGCGAGGCACGATCGGACTGGTCATCGTCTCGCTCGCCATCTACGTCCTTCTGATCCTGAGCACGATGCCGGCGTTCTCGTTGCAGCTGCTCGGCGATGGGCTCCACTGGCTCGACTACGCCCTCGTCTCGCTCACCGAGACGGTGTACCGGACCGACGGGCCGTCGGGGCTCGCACTCGTCGTCCTCTACGCGCTGCTCTCGGGGATCGCGATCGTCAACGCGGTCGCACAGCTGCGCGTCGTCGGCCTCTCGAGTCTCGCCGACGTCTCCGGCGTGCTCCCCGGTTTCCTTGCGTCGGGCTGTGCGAGCTGTGGCGCCGGACTCCTCGGCTTCCTGGGGTTCGCCGGCGGCGTGGCGGTCCTCCCGTTCGACGGTGCACTCCTCCGTGTCGGCGGCCTCCTCCTGTTGCTCTTCTTCCTGGGACGGACGGGCCACCCCGAGCGGTGTTCGTTCGCGATGGAGGCGGCCGAATGACGGGACGTGGCCTCGTCCGGACGGTCCGATCGAATCCGCGCGCGGTCGCGTGGGGCACGCTCACTGCGGTCGGCGTGTTCTCGCTGTTCGGTCTCGTCACCGGCCTGATTCCGAACCCACTCTACGTTCGGATGGTGTCACGGACGCCGACAGACTATCTGTTTCTCACGCTGACCGCGCTGCTGGCTGGCGTGTACGTCACCCAGCGGCTGACGACCGAGGTGGCCTGCACACAACCCGAGGACGCGGGTGGACGGTTCGATGGAGGGAGCACGGACCGCTGGGCGTTCGGGGGGCTGGTCGGCGGTTTCCTGGCGGTCGGCTGTCCGGTCTGTAACGCCGTCCTGCTCGCGCTGTTCAGTTCCTCGATGCTCATGACGTACTTCGACCCACTACGACCGCTCCTGGGGCTCCTCTCGGTCGCGCTCCTGGCGGGACTGATCTCCGTGCGCCACCGACGGACGTGTGGGGTGTGTAACCTATGAACGCAGGCTCGAGTCCCGACGTCGGAACCGCCCACTCTCGAGAACCGCCGGCTATTTGTGATCGTCCGGCGATGCCAGTGCCATGAACCGGGCGGGGGACGTGACTCCGGCGGACGTCTTCGAGTTGCTGGCAGACGAGTACGCCCGGCGGATCCTCGTCGCCGCCGATCGGAGGCCGATGACCGCGAAAGCGCTGAGCGACGCCTGTGACGCCTCGCTCGCGACGGTCTACCGGCGCGCCTCGATGCTTGAAGAACACGGCCTCCTCGAGGAACGACGGACGATCGGGTCCGACGGCACTCACCGGCGCAAGTTCGAGACGGTGCTCGAGGAGCTCCACGTCGACCTCTCGGAGGGAGAGCTGACCGTCAGCGTGGACACGCGGGACGAACTCGCGGACAACTTTACGTCGCTGTGGGACGAGCTTCGGGGGAGCCGATGACCGAAGCACCCTTTCTCGCCGCGAAGCTCGTCACGCTCGCGTTGAGTCTCGCGGTCGCGTATCTGGCCTACCATGGCTACCGGCGAAACGGCCGCGAGCCGATGCTGTACGTCTCCGCCGGCTTCGTCCTCATCGGCGCCGGTGCGATCTGTGAGGGACTCATCTACCTGTTCTTTGGGACCTCGATCGTCTCTGCGGGCCTCATTCAGGCGGTGATCGTCTCGAGCGGCATGCTCTGTGTCCTCTTCTCGCTGACGAAGTGACTCACGAGTCCGGCACGCAGTCGGTCTCACAGCCCGCACACCCGGTCCGTCGCCGGAGCGCGAAGACGGCGATCACGAGCGCCAGCGCGAGGACGGCCGTCTCGACGAGTCCGGCGCCCATCCCACTGGCGGCGACGCCACCGGTCACGGCGGCGGTTCCGGGGCCGAGACAGCAGAGACTCGCGAGCCCCCCGACGCCGACGATCGACCGTCGTGCTGCCGTGTCGTCGTCCATCGGTCGTTCCTTCGCGACCGATCACTATATCGATTGGGGAACCACTCGCCGGCAGCGCAGCCGACGGCATCGCGCCGGCGGGACGCTCGAGTCGGCCCCGAACCGCTTCCGCCCTGGGCGCCGGCCCGGGCTCGAGTCGACCAGGCCGTACGGACGAACGCGTCGGCGACGGGCCCGATTTGCCGACCCGGAGAATCGGCGGATCCGGTTTATCTGCCTGTGCGAAAGTCAGACGTATGGACCGTCGCCACTACCTGCAGGCGGTCGCGACGGCGGGCGTCACCGGCGTCGCCGGCTGTCTCGATGGGCTGTCGGAAACCGACGATGGGAAGACCGTACTCGAGCCGCCGGCACAGGATCTGAGCGCGGCGTCACACCCCAGTTACGGTGACGAACTGCCCGAACTCGAGCTCCCGGATCCGCTCACCGGCGAGCCGGTCTCGACGACGCAGTTCGAGGGCGAGCGAGCCGTCCTGTTGACGTTCTTCTACACGAACTGTCCCGACGGAATGTGTCCCGCGTTGATCTTGCGGCTCCGGCGGTCACAGGAGGTCGCCGCCGCGGAGGGCTACGACGACGACATCGCGTTCCTCGCAATGACCTTCGACCCCGAACGTGACACCGCAGTCGAACTCGAGAGCTACGGCGTCGAACGGGGTGTCGACCTCGAGGCCGGCAACTGGCACTATCTGCGTCCGGACCGATACGAGGACGGAGCGACGGTCCTCACCGAACGGTTCGGGCTGCCACTCAAGAAGGTCGACGCCGAGGAGTACGACCACCTCGAGTACGTCTTTCCGCACTACAACCTGCTCTTGCTGGTCAACGAACGGGGGATCGTCGAGCGCGCCTATCCCAACGGCGCAACCGTCGAGGTCGCTCGCGTCGTCGCGGACGTCGAAACGGTGGTGACCGCCTGAGATGCGTCGACGAGACGTCCTCGCCGGCGTCGGCAGCGTCGGCGTGCTCGCAGGTGCCGGCCTCGTCGCGACGCGCGGCGTCCCGTCGTTCGACGACGGCAACGGGGATGGCGCCACCGTCGACGCGGGAGCCGACCCGATCACCGTCGAGACGCTCGAGGCGCCGGGAAGCAGCGCCGGCGAGGTGACGGTCCCCGCGGGCGATCGGGTGACGTTCGTCGACTTCTTCGGGACGTGGTGTCCGCCGTGTGTCGAACAGATGCCGGCGCTCGGGGCGGCCCACGAGCGCGTCGGCGACTCGGTGCAGTTCATGTCGGTGACGACCGAACCGGTCGGCGACGCGGTCCCCGAGTCGACGGTCGTCGAGTGGTGGGACGAACACGACGGAAACTGGCTGCTCGGGATCGACCCAACCGCCGAACTCGCAGCCCGGTACCTCGCGGGCGGGTTTCCGTCCGCCGCAGCCATCGACGCGGCCGGACGCGTGCAGTGGTCGGACGCGGGCGTCAAGACGGCTGCCGAACTCGTCGCCGGGATCGGACGGGCACTCGAGGCCGATGAGTGACGCGGCGCTCGCCACGTCCCTCTCGTTCGCGCTCACGGCGGGCGTCGCGACGTTCTTCTCCCCCTGTGCGTACCCGCTGTTGCCGGGCTACGTCGGGTTCTACGTCAACCGGACGGACAGCGACGGAGTGACGCTTCGCGGTGCGGGGGCTCGTGGCATCGCCGCGGGACTCGGTGTACTCGCGACTTTCAGCGTCCTGTCGGGGGTGACGCTCGCGGCGGGTCACGCCGCGCTGTCGAACAGTACGTTTCTCGAGGTGCTCGTCGGGGCAGCACTGGTCGCGTTCGGCCTTCTCGTGGTGACGGGATCGGCACCGTCGATCACGCTGGCACTCCCGAAGCGACGGTCAGGGATCCTCGGCTTCGGCATCTTCGGCGCGGGGTACGCGCTGGCCGGGGCCGGCTGCGTGGCCCCGGTCTTCCTCGCCGTCGTGACTCACACGATCGTCCTCCCGCCCGGCAGCGCCGCCCTCGTCCTCGCGACGTACGCCGGCGTGGTTGCCGTCCTGATGGTCTCGGTGACGGTTGCGACCGGAATCGGGCTGCTCACGGGCGCGGGACTGTTCGCACCCCACGCGAAGACGATCGAGCGACTCGCCGGGGTGGTGATGATCCTCGCCGGCCTCGGCCAGCTCTCCCTCGCCCTCTTCGTCTACAGATAACCCAGGGCGAGTGCCTCGGGGTTGTCCCCGAGGTACTTCACTCGACGTAGCCCTCGAGCAACCGTTCGACGTACTTCGCCAGCACGTCGACCTCGAGGTGGACCGGGTCGCCGGGCTCCTTTTCCGAGAGCGTCGTCAGTTCGTACGTCGTCGGGATGATCGCCACGGTCACGCGGTCCTCGGCGAGCGCGGCGACGGTGAGGCTGATTCCGTCGAGCGTGATCGAGCCCTTCTCGACGACGTAGCGATCGTAGCCCTCGGGCAGCCGGAACTCGAAGAACCAGTCCTCGCCCACCGACTCGACCCCCTCGACCGTCGCCACCGCGTCGACGTGGCCCTGGACCACGTGGCCGTCGAACCGGCCGTCGGCGGGCATCGCTCGCTCGAGATTGACCGACTCGCCTTCCTCGAGGTCGCCGAGGTAGGTCTTTGCGACCGTCTCGGCGGCGAGAAAGACCTCGAACCACGCGCCGTCCTCGTACTGCTCGACCGTCAGGCACGCCCCGCTGACGCTGATGCTCTGGCCGTGGGCCAGCCCGTCGGCTACGTCGTCGGCGGCGATCCGAAGCCGGAGCCCCTCGTCCGTCGCCGTCCGCCCGACGATCTCGCCCGTCTCCTCGACGATCCCCGTAAACATACTCGAGGGTGACAGCCGGCGGGCCAAAGCCGTTCCGGGTCGCCGCGCTTTTGAACGTTCCCGTTCTACCCCGGGTCGATGGTCGGACTCTTCGACTCGATCAAACTCGTCGGCGTGCTCATCCTCGCGATCCCTGCCGCGCTCGCTGGCCTCGAGTTCCTGCTCGTCCGGGGCGAGCCGGTCATCGGCGCGGCCCTCCTCGTGCTCGCGACGGCGCTCGTCGTCGGTCAGCACTACCTCTCGTTGCCGACGAGCGTTCGTGGACTGCTTCTGAACGGCGTTCTCGGCTCGGGCTCGGCTGACTCGGAGTCGGAGTCGAGAGACGACTGACGACGGCGTTCGAGCGCGGCCTCGATCAGGGAACGTACTCGTCGGCGATCTCGCCCGGCGTGATCAGCTCGAGCTCGCCCGCGGCGACGAGTTCGGCCAGGTGTGCGGCCGCCGCCTCGAGCGCCTCCGCATCGTCGCCGTCCATCTCGTAGAAGACGATCGTCGTGATGCCGCCGCGTGCGGCCGTCCAGTCGAGTGCGTCGATCAGCTCCTCGGCGCTCAGGTTGCGCTGGCCAACGTCGCCCGAGATGCGCGTGATGGTGTAGGGGTTGCTCGCCCAGCCCTGTGAGCGGAACCGTCCCGCGTAGCCGAGGTCATAGTGTTCCGCGACGAGGTCGTACTGCGCCTGATCGTACCGGCCGCCGGGGAACGCGAAGTACCGGGCGTCGTCGTACCCGTGCTCGTCGAACCACTCGAGCGGCTCGAGGATGTGCATTTCGTTCTCGCCGGGTTCGATTCGGTGGAGCTGCTGGTGTCTCGCGCCGACGGTGCCGAGCGACCAGCCGGCGTCGACGAGTTCGGCCAGCTGATCGAGGGTCAGCCGGCTCCCGTCGGCCTCACCGCTCGGGCGAATCCGATCGGTCGCGACGAACGTCGATCCCGTCAGGTCGTACGACTCGAGGATCGGGAACGCGTGCGTGTAGTCGGTCTCGAATCCGCCCTGGAACTGGAACATCACCCGGCCGGTTTCGACGCGGGGGACGAAGTGGAGGTCGTCGATCCAGACCTCTCCCTCGCCGTCGCCCGTCCAGTGGACGATCTGGATCTCGGTGATCTCGCTCGCGTCCGGCTCGCCGGAGACGGCCGTGTGTCCGAAGTTCTGCCGGAGGAACGGGTGACTCGCGTGGATCAACTGCTGGTACTGGAGGTAGTCGCCGTCCTCGTCGTGGAGCTGGATCACCACGTTCGCGGCGCTGCTGGTCGCGAAGGCCAGCCCGGGGACGACGTCTGTGACGTCGATGGGCTCGGACAGCTCTCGTGAGATCCTGACCTGCTCTTCGGCCTCCGAGGCCGTCAGGCGAGCCGACTGGGACCCCTCGAACGCGCGCTCTCCGTCGGCCTCGAGCGTGCCAACGACCGCTTCCCAGGCGTCCAGCTCCTCGAAGTCGTCGAACGTGCCGACCAGATCGGGCAACTCCTCGGTCGGCTCCTCCTCGTCCTCCGGTTCGTCGTCGGCTTCGGATTCGTCGCCCGAATCGTCGTCGTGGCCGTCAGTCTCGGGGTCGTCGTCGTTCGAGTCGTTGTCTGCAGTGTCGGGAGTGTCGTCACCGTCGCCGCCGACACAACCCGCAATCGAGAGCCCGAGTGCCGTCACCGTCGCGCTCGTCAGATACGTGCGTCGTCTCATATGGCTCGGTCTGCACCGACTCGTCCATCTCGAATTGTTAATTGCGAAGTAGCACTGATCGACCGCCCCTACGGCGAGTTGGCCGTCGGTAATCGGACCGAACGGACCCGCTCGAGGTCGTCGCCGACGGCCGCGTCACCGCCC
This sequence comes from Natronobeatus ordinarius, assembly GCF_024362485.1. NCBI lineage: Archaea > Methanobacteriati > Methanobacteriota > Halobacteria > Halobacteriales > Natrialbaceae > Natronobeatus > Natronobeatus ordinarius. The sequence continues at coordinate 898,926 of NZ_CP101456.1, forward strand.
GAACGCTGTACGATCGGGTTGAACGCCGATAGGGGCGGACAACACTGCTCGAGTCGGGGACGTCCGGCGACACCTCACAGCAGCTGCGCCCGACGGGGACGGTGACTGACGCGAACGGGTCGTGACGCGTTAGCTGGCGCCGTCGATCGGGTTCGACCGCTACTCCACGACCGCCGCTGGCGACAGCGACCGCGAGGGCGAAGCGAGCCACCGCGGCCCGTTCGCCTCGAGCGCGAGGAGGTCGGCGACCCTGACACAGCCAGCGTCGGCGTCGGTCACCGCAGCCTCGAGTCGGACCACGCTCCCCACGGCGATCTCGTCGCCGTGGCCCGGCCACTCTCGGGGCTCGAGCCCAACGCCGTGGACGGCGGCCTCGACGCCCTCGTCGAACCCGAACGATCGGACCTCGGCTTCGAGGTCCGCCTCGACGGCCTCGAGGGGCTGGTCACCTCCCACGAGCATCGCGCGAGCCGAGCGCAGCGCGCTCGTGACGGCGACGTGGGCGCGTCGCTCGGGGCCGCCCTCGCTCTCGACGACGAGCGTTCGGGCGAGACTCCCGTGATAGCCCGTCGGACCGCGAGGAGTGGCCTCGAGAACGATCGGCTCGCCGGCGCGAAGTGGTTCGGCTGCCTCGCGGCGTTCCGATGTGACCCCTTCGTCGACGACGGTGTTCCCCGCCGGGAACGCACCCGCCTCGACGATCGCTCCGTCGACAGTCCGGCGCAGTCGCTCGGGGGTCACCGCCTCGCCCTCGGCTTCGAGCCGGCCGTCGACGACCGTCGCGTCGGCGAGGACCGCAGCGGCCGCCCGGACGCCAGCGCTCGCCGCCGCGCTCGCGCGGTCGATCCGGTCGCGTTCGTCGCTCGTTTTCGTCGCCCGCGCCCGCTCGAGGACGTCGCTCGAGGCGAGGCTGAATCCTGCCTGCTCGAGGTAGAGTGCCGCGTCGTGTGGGACGTCCTGTGGGGTGAGCAGCGGGGTAGCGACGTCCCGTTCGCGGAGCTCGCGAGCGAGGCGGTCGGCGGGGTGGCCGTCGACGCTCGCCTCGTCGACGACGAGCCACGCGTCACCGTCGAAAGCGACCGCGACGGTCGCGTCGTTGGCGATGGCTCGCTCGTGTCCGTCGACCCCGCAGTACGCGACCGACGGCTCTTCCCCGGTCCCGACGTGGACGAACGCGCCGGCGTCCCGGGACTCGAGTTCCGCCCGGATCGCCGCCCGACGGTGTTCGTCCCGTTCGGTCACGGCGCTTCGGCTTCGACTTCGACGTCGATCGGCCGCTGGGCTTCCTCGATCAACGCCTCGAGGTCGGCCTCGGTCGGCTCGTTGTTGAGCAGGACGCCGATGGGCAGGGTCGGGGCGCCGTCGACGAGGTTCTCGAGGATGACGAGTCGCTCGCGGGCACGGGACATGCCGACGTAGAAGACGCGGCGCTCGTTGTCGGTGAGGATCGGGACGGGACTGGTCGTCTTCGTGAACTCCTCACAGCCGGGGACGTTCTCGACTCCGCCGGCCGCACCGGCTTCGTCCGACGTCTCCGACGTCGCTCCCTCGACGGTGGCCGCCATCTGCTCGACGACTTTCTCGGTGAGGTCGGTGGCCATGAAGACGTGGTCGGCCTCGCGACCCTTCGCGGAGTGGATCGTGCCGACGCGGACGCGGTCGGGGTCCATGTGCTCGTAGGTCCCGATCGCGAAGTACGCCCGGATGCTCTTTTTCTGGAAGTTCGTGACCTTCCGGACCATGTCGGCCGCCGAGGCGGGGCCGGGCATGAACGGCGCGTGGTCTTTGATGACCTCCTTCGGGACGGTCAGTTCCTCGAGGTCGTCGACGCCGGCGTCTTCTTTCAGCTCGTCGATAACGTCGAAGAGGTCGTCGCGCTCGTTGGTCCCGAACGCCGACTCCATCAGCATGTCTGCGAGCCGACGGGCCTGTAAACCGTCGACGTCTTCGCCGGCCTCGATGGCCTCGACGGCGCGGACGTACTGGGTGAGTCGGTCGGTCCACATCCGCTGGTCGGTGAGTGCGGTGAAGGGGACGCCTTCGGTGATGAACTCATCGATGAACTGGAACATCTGGTAGCGCGCCCGGAACAGCAACATGATGGTGCCGTCGCCCTCGACGAGCGTTCGTCGGACCATCCGGACGAGGTCGAGCATCGACTTGTTCTGGTAGGCCTCGACCGAGCCACCTTCCTTTCGCGGATTGAGGTCTTTCTCCTGGCGCTTGTCGATGTGACGGATCTCCCGATTGACCGCGTGGAGCACGTTCGAGGGGAGTCGGTAGGAGTTTGGCAGGATGACGTCCTCGTCGACCGCCTCGTCGAGCAGGAGGGCGGGATCGGCACCCTGCCAGGAGTAGACGACCTGGTCGTCGTCGCCCGCGATCAGAACTCGCTTTACGTGTGGTTTCCACTCCTGATAGACGTCGTACTGTAACGTCGTGATGTCCTGAAATTCGTCGATCACCAGGTAGTCGACGTTCGGGACGAGCGAGCGCTGTTTGACCCGCTCGAGCATGTCCGCGAAACCGATCTTCCCCTCTCGGCCCTTGTAGGATCGCCAGGCACGGATCGCCTCGGGGACGTCGATACGGTCGTCGTCGCTCGGCCAGGTGGGAGTGTACTTGTTGCCTTCCTGGGCGTTCGGATCGATTTCCGGGGGCAAGCGAACCTCCTCGACGTCCCACTGGAAGGGAACGTCGTACCAGTCGGCGACCTCCCGGCGGGTGCGCTGGAGCCACTGGCTCGTCGCGATGACCTTGTTTCCGATGGTCGTCGATCGCGCCGTGCGCCGGCCGGCCCCGCTGTATTCGTCTTCGTACTCGATGCCGTACTCGTCACAGAACGCCTCTTTGTCCTTCTCGCCGATGACGTCGCCCCGGGAGAGGTCGAGTAAGTCGTAGGCCTTCGCGTGCATCGTGCAGACGTTCCCCTGCAGCGCTCGCGGACTCTCGTCGAGTCGCTCGGCCAGTCGTTCCCGAACCTCCTGGGCGGCCGCTCGAGTGTACGAAACGACGAGAATGTCCCGAAAGGTTACGTCGTCTTCGTCGAGTATCTCCTCAACGTGGTCGAGTAGCGCCGTCGTTTTACCGCTTCCCGGCCCACCGAACAGCCGAGTCACCTGCGTCTCCGAGGTAGCCATTGTACACAGTCAAGCGCGCAATACCTATAAGTCACGTGGGTTTCATTCGACGAGAACTCCACTGATTCGGCGGTGTGACCGGATCAGTTGTTTCGCGGCGATCGCGCCGTCCGTACCTCGGCACCGTCGCGAATCAGGTCTTCACACTCGGGGCAGACGCGAGGATTGTCGACTCCTGGAGGGGTGAACACGCGAGCGTAGGCAACCGTCACGAAGGAGCCGCAGTTTTGACATTCCGGCATAGTCTCTCTCCACTTGACCAGTGAGAAATAGTCCACTATAATTGTATCGACCGTTCGAGTATAAAAATACCCGGGGGCGGGGAAAAGTGAATTACCCGAAATAATCAGATGGAACGACGATATGAGCGAGACGATCGCTCGAGGCCGTCGACGCTCGACTACTCTCGCCGCGAGGCGCTACTCTCGCGGATCCCACCCACAGACGGTACAGGACGTAGCGGATGGATCGTGAAGTCCACCACACTCCGGACACTGTTTCTTGTTATAGTCTCGCTCCCACCCTACTCGTTCGACTGTGTGGCCGCGATCCGCCAGGAATTGGTCGAACACCTCGTCGCCGGCACCATTGGGTGAGGATGCCATAGGTGTGCTATGGCAAACCAGGGTAATAAATCGATCGGGTGTGGCAATAAGTACCATGACTTCGACTGGCGGTGTGCCGTGGTCCGGAACGCGATCGCTCGAGCACCGGTGGTCGACGACTGATAACGATGGTTGTCGTCTCTTGTCGGTGATCGCCCCACCGGGACGGCGATCACCGGAAAATAGTTACAACCGTCATTATCAGTCCGCGGCGATCGAACAGACACCCTCGTACTCGACGTCGTGAATCGATTCGATCGCCGGGTCGCCACCACAGACTGGACACGTGGGGTTGGGCTTGATCTCGACAGTGTCGAACGTCATGTCCATCGCGTCGTACATCAGCAAGCGGCCCTCGAGCAGCTCGCCGTTCCCGAGGAAGTACTTGACGGCCTCGGTCGCCTGGATACAGCCGACGGTGCCAGGGAGGACGCCGAGGACGCCGGTCGTTGCACAGTCGGGAACCGTTCCGGGCTCGGGTGCTTCGGGGAAGATGCATCGATAACAGGGACCGTCGCCGTCGTTCGTGAACGTCGTCACCTGCCCCTCGAACCGGTAGATCGCGCCGTGACAGAGCGGGACGTTCTCGAGGACGCAGTGGTCGTTGAGCAGGTAGCGGGTGGCGAAGTTGTCGCTGGCGTCGAGGACGAGGTCGTAGCCGTCGACGAGCGCCCTGACGTTCTCCGGCGTGAGCCGCGTCTCGTACGGTTCGACGTCGACGTCGGGGTTCAGCCCGCGGACGAAGTCGGCGGCACTCTCGGCTTTCGGCTTGCCCACGTCCTCGTCGCGGTGGACGATCTGGCGTTGTAAGTTCGACCGTTCGACGACGTCGTCGTCGACGATCCCCAGTCGGCCGACGCCAGCGGCGGCGAGGTACTGGATGGCCGGCGAACCCAGTCCGCCCGCTCCGACGACCAGCACGCTCCCGTCGAGCAGCCGTTTCTGTCCCTCTGGACCCACCTCGTCCATGATGACGTGTCTCGAGTACCGGTCGAGCTGGGTCGCGTCCAGGCGAAGGTCGCTCATAGGACGACCTTGGCGCGAGAAGGGAAAAAGTGGATGGGTCATAACGACAGTTGGAACCGGTTACCGGTGATCACCGTCCCGGTGGGGCGATCACCGACAAGAGACGACAACCATCGTTATGACGTGCAGCCCGCGGGCACAAACGTCAATCGCTCGCCACCGATCGTCAATCGGCTGGCTCAACTCGAGTCGTCGGGGTCGTAAAAGAGGTAGCCCGCGACGCCCGCCAGACCGAACGCGAGCGTCAGCAACGGCCACCGTCCGAGCTCACGGCCGGTCACGTAGCCGTGGACGGTCACGCAGGCTGTGAACCCGACGTGGGCAGCGACCGTCGCCACGAGAAACGTCACCAGCTCCATCACTCGAGTCGAGTGCCGACGCGCTCATAGCGATTTCGAACTACGGTGGGGAAAAAGTACTCGAGGCTCGCTTCCCGACTGTGACGTAGTGAACCGACGGACGTTCCTCGCATCGCTGCCGACTATCGCCTTCGCGGGATGTGCTGCGCGACTCGGCCTCGTCGACCGCGTCGTGGTCGTCGAGAAGTACGTCGAAACGGTCGACCGGGACGACCTCGAACGCGAGCACGAACTCGCCAGGAGACGCTACCGGGCCGACGACGAGGAGCCGACCTACGAGGGGGCGATCCACGCGTTACTCGCGGACGACGTCGACGAGACGACCCCACTCGTGCTCTCTGCGTCGACGGGCGACGAACTCGAGCGCGAGTTCCTCGAGGTCCGCTACGGGGTCGTGGCGTGTGAGTCACCCGACGACGACCGCCGGGGTTGTCGAGACCTGCGGCTCTTTCTCGACGACTTCAACGAGGTCGAAGTCGGTGACGTCGTCGACCTCCGGGTGAGCGACGACGGAGCGGGGCTCGTCTCCGTCCACCAGCGCCGCGACGAGCGAGGGTAATCGGCACGAACGGAGCCGTCCGACCGGTACACGACGGGTCGATCGACGTATTTTTGACCGCAGGCCGTTTTCCGTCGGTCATGGCAAGTTTCACTGTCGTCGTCGGCGACCCCGAGTCGGGGGCGTCGTACCAGCTCGAAGCGGACGGACAGGACGCAAACCGGTTCCTCGGCAAGTCCATCGGCGACGAGGTCGACGGAAGCGCCGTCTCCCTCGACGGCTACACGCTCGAGATCACGGGTGGCTCGGACGAGGCGGGTCGCCCGCTGAACGAGAGCGTCGCCGGTCCGGACTTAGACGAAGTGCTGATGAAAGAGCGCCAGACGGGCTACAAGCCCCAGCGCGACGGCGAGCGCCGACGCATCACGGTTCGCGGCCGCGAGCTCTCCGACGCGGTCGCCCAGGTGAACGCCACCGTCACCGAACGTGGCAACGCCTCGATCGCGGACCTGCTCGGCGAGGGCGACGACGAGTAACCCTCGATGGCTGACCGCATCTCGAGCGATCACCCGTCGGTCGACACCGTGCGGGCGACGCTCGCGGAGACGGCGACCGGCGTTCGACTCGAGATCCCAGCCGACGAGCGTGAGGCGTTCCCGATCGACGAAGTCGTTCGGATCGTTCTCGGCGGCGACGAGCGATTCGCCCGAATCGAGCGAGCGCTCACGGGCGACGACCTGACGGTCTCCGGCGTCTACGACTCGCCGACGTTCGCTCGCGACCCGCGGGAGGGAACGGACCGCCTCGCCAAGTGGGTCACAGATAACGACGTCAGGACGGGCGGCTCCGTCCTCGTCGACGTCGTCGAACCGGCGTTTCTCTACGGGCTTCGCGCCCCCGGCGAAACCGCGGTCTACGAGGCCCGAGAGCCACCGAAAGACAGCCTCGCCTCGATCGCCGAGGAGCTCGAGGACGGCTGATCGGTCGCTGTCGCGTCCTTTTTCCCCTTCCGGAGAGAAGCCCGGGCCATGAGTGACGCACGCGAGGAGTTTCTCGCCGGCGAGCGACCCGAGGACGTCGCCCTCTTTCTCGCCGACTCGTTCGTCGAGGACGACCGACTCGAGCGCTTTGGCGACCGGGTCGACGGCGGCTACCTGCTCGTCGTCGACGGCGAGCGCGGCCGCAACGCGTTCCAGGCGGCGACGGGCGTCGGCGCGATGGAGTTCGCCGGCGCAGCGATGGGACTCGAGGGGATCGTCGACGGCGATCTGACGGGTGGGACCTGTCCCAACGAACTCGAGGGCGGAGACCACGAGGTCCAGTTCGTCTTCGCGTTCGCCGAGGAACAGAACGAGGAGGTTGGCGGCATCTACGCCGAGGGGGACGTGATCCACGCCTACGCGCAGTGTCGGTGCGGGACGGCGTACTCGGATCGGTGGACCGTCGTCGACGAGTGACGGCGCTGTCGCCAAGCCGCAGGCTTTTCCCCCTGTCACGCGAATTGGAAGGAATATGAGTTCGTTCGAGACGCCACACGAGACTCGACGCGGTGTCCTCCTCTCGGGTCGTGAGTGGCGCGTCGTCGGCGGTGCCAGTGCGTTGATGGCGATCAACGTGGTCCTGATGTACCTCCTCGCCGTGTCGCCACTCGCGGTGATCAACGAGTTTCTCTTCGCGGTTCCGATCGTCGGCGTGCTCGTCTACGGGGCGGCGATCGTCGCCGGCGAGTGGGTCGCCGAACGCGGCGTGGAGGGTGGGGACTTCGGCGTCGCGTTTGTCGGCCTGGTGATCTTACAGCTCGCGTTTGGCATCTTCGGTGCGGGGGTGCTCGCGTTCGTTCCCCCGGACGTCCGTGTGACCGCCTTGGGGCTGACGGCGATCGTCGTTGCGGTACTGACGGGACTGATCGCAACCTACGTCTACGCGCGCTCACAGACGTTCGAGCACTGGGGACGGTACGCCAATTTCTCGTTCATCGGCGGCGTCGTGGCGATCCTGATCGGGACGTTCGTCTCGCCCGTCCTGCTCGTCGGCTTCCTCCTGATCTTCCTCGGCTTCCTCCTCCGACTGGGCTGGGAGATCTGGCGCGTGCGCGACCACCGGACCGGGTCGGTCGCGCTCCAGACGATCGGCGTCTACATCGCCGTCGCCGGCGTCTTCGTCCACGTGTTGCAACTCGTGCTCCGGTACCTCGCCTCGCGCGAGTGATCGCGTTAGTACGTCTCGACCGAAACGTCCTCGAGTCGCTCGAAGTCCGTGACGTTTCTCGTCAGCTACCCACGACTAACGTCGTGGGCTTGCGCGTGGCCTCCCACTCTGGCCGTCAGACGACGGCAGGAGAGCGGAGCTACCGTTCGTGGTCATCGGCCCGCGCTTCGGGGCTGGCTGACGGACAGCCCAACCCACGGGGAACGGATACCGCTCGGCGGTATCCGCAACCGCGTTCGGCTCGTTGGCCCCGTGGTACAGTCTGGTCGCCCACCACGGTATCTCGCAAAAGCACCGATACTGCGTCTCGCCGTGGACAGTTCCACTCTGAGCCACGCGCCCGGCCACGGCAAGGCCGGGCGCTCGCTCCACGAAGCGGTTTTCTCGCGGGTCACACGCCGGCCACCGCGAGTGCCTTTGTGGGGGGAGCGTCCCGTGGACAGGGCGCGTCATGTGGCTATCGGATGTACGGGCGGAACGACGAAAAACGTTGAGGAGGCAGCCTGCCGACATCGTTCAGTTGGCTCCCACCAGGTCGGCTTCCTCCCACGGCTGAAGCCGTGGGCTTCCGCCTCGAAATCATTTCATGTGAGAACCGGTTCGTCGACCACGTCGGCCGTCGCTCCAATGATCGCGTCGCTGTCCCCAACTGGACGTCCGTCCGCAGATAGTTCTTGACAGCTGTCAGTGAGGTTCTATTACCAGTTTGACCTGTACTGACCAAAACTGGTACTGGCCAATTCGATAGTTTGCACAACGAGTGCACGAGAACCGTTCTATAGTGTTCTTCAACAGACGTACGGGGTGTTGATGCGCGTCCCGAAGGCGTTCAGTCCCGCTTCACGGCGGGGTTCGTCACCGCGCCGTTGGCCGCCGAGTCGAACGCCTCCCCGTACTTCGCGAGCACGCCACTGTCGTAGTTCGGCTCAGGGTCGAAGCCTTCGAGTCGTTCTTCGAGCTCCTCCTCGCTGAGGTCGACCGACAGCTCGAGGTCGTCGATGTCGATGGTTACGGTGTCGCCGTCCGCTAAGGCGGCGATCGGGCCGCCGACGTAGGCCTCGGGTGCGACGTGGCCGATGGAAAAGCCTCGCGTCGCCCCGGAGAACCGACCGTCCGTAAAGAGCGCGACGTCCTCGGCGTGGCCCTGGCCGGCGACGGCGCTCGTGACGCCGAGCATCTCGCGCATGCCGGGGCCGCCCCGTGGCCCTTCGTTGCGGATACAGAGCACGTCACCCTCTTCGACGTGCCCTTCCTGGACGTAGGCCATGGCGTTCTCTTCGTTCTCGAACACCCGGACCGGCCCCTCGTGGTGGAGGTGGTCCTCGCCGGTGATCTTGATGACAGCGCCGTCGGGCGCGAGGTTGCCCGTCAGGATGCGGATGGCGCCGCGCTCGTGGATCGGGTCGGCCACGGTGTGGAGGAAGTCGGCGTCGAGCTCGGCGACCTGCGGCGGGTCGACCCGCTCGAGTGCCTCGGCCATCGTCTCGCCTGTCACCGTGAGCGCGTCGCCGTGGAGGAGGTCCGCCTCGAGCAGTTCACGGAGAACGACCGGCACGCCGCCGATCTCGTGGAGGTCGTTCATCACCTTCTGTCCGCCGGGCTGGAGATCGGCGATCTTCGGCGTCCGCCGACTGATCTCGTTGAAGTCCTCGACCTCGAGATCGATGCCCGCCTCGGCGGCCAGTGCGAGCAGGTGGAGGACGGCGTTGGTCGAGCCGCCGACGGCGACCTGCAGGGCGATGGCGTTCTCGAACGACTCACGGGAGAGGAAGTCCGAAGGTCGGCGGCCGGCCTCGACGGCCTCGACGGCGAGTTCGCCGCTCTCGCGGGCGACGTCGTACCGACTGTCGTCCTCGGCGGGCGGGGAGGCCGACCCCAGCGGCGCGAAGCCGAGCGCCTCGGAGATCGACGACATCGTGTTCGCGGTGAACATCCCGCCACAGGAGCCCGCCCCGGGGCAGGCGTGGCGCTCGAGTTCGTCGAGTTCCTCCGGGGCCATCTCCCCGTCGGCGACGGCACCGACGCCCTCGAAGACGTTCTGGATGGTGACGTCTCGACCGTCGTGTTCGCCGGGCATGATCGAGCCGCCGTAGAGGAACACCGAGGGGAGGTCCGTCCGGATGGCGGCCATCATCATTCCGGGCATGTTCTTGTCACAGCCGCCGACGGTCACGAGCCCGTCGATGCGCTCGCCGAAGGCGACGAGTTCGACGGAGTCGGTGATCACCTCCCGGGAAATCAGCGACGCCTTCATCCCCTCCGTCCCCATCGAGATCGCGTCGGAGATCGTGATCGTCCCGAACTCGATCGGCATGCCGCCGGCCGTCTCGACGCCCTCGATCGCCGAGGCGGCCACGTCGTCTAAGTGGACGTTACACGGCGTGATGTCCGCCGCCGGGTTCGCCACGCCGATCATCGGCGAGGACAGGTCCTCGTCGTCGAAACCCATCGCCCGAAACATCGCGCGGTGCGGGGCGCGTTCTGCCCCCTGGGTCACCTCGCGGCTCGGGAGGTCGTCTTTGCCGTAGTCGAATGGTTCGTCGCTCATGATGGAGTGTTCACTCGAGTCGAACCCACTCACCCGAAGGGGTCAAAGGTTGCGGTCGACACGGGAATAGCCGGTTTCAGTCCATCCGGAAGACCAGCACGTTCTGATGGACCATCGACGGCACGAACGAGAACGGATAGCCGTAGACGTGAAGGTCCTTCAGGGGATCGTACCAGATCAGGTTCGCCTTGAGCGTCACCGGCGCGGCCCCTTCGATCGCCCGCGCGAGGTCCGCCGAGAGGAACTCGTAGCGCTGCTCGCGGTACATGTCCCCGATGAAGACGACGACGTATCCCTCCGGCGTCACCGTCCGGGTGAATCGCTCGAACTTCTCGGCCATGTCCGCGAGCCACTCGTCTTTCGTCGCCATCGGTTCGTCGTCGAATCCGTCCGTACCCGAGTCGTCTCCCTCGTCTCCGTCGAACGCCCCCAGCTTGCTCTTTCGCGTTGCGCGCTCGTTTCGCGTCTGCTCGAGTTCGTCCATGTGCCAGTACGGGACGTCCGTCAGCAGGAGGTCGACCGAGTCGTCGGGGAGCTCCTCGACGAGGTCGGCGCAGTCGCCGTGACGAACGTCCTGTTCGGCGAGCGGCGGCTCTCCGCGAGCCCGGCGCTCGGCGTTCTCGCGCTCGAGGACGTCCTCGTAGAGCTCGATCCACCGCCGGTTCCGCTCGAAGCCGGTCGCCTCGCGCAGGCCGGTCCCCTCGTGTTCGCAGAAACTGGCCCCCAGCAAGGTGCCGCCGACGCCGGCGAACGGGTCGAGGACGGTGTCGCCGGCCTTGCTGAACCGGCCGATCAGCTCCGCGCAGAGTCGTGGGGGTTTCTGCCCACCGTGTTCACTGCGCAGGTCGTGCTGGACGTCCGGCGGGTACCGCTGTGCGATGACGGACTTCGTCGCGTACTTCCACTCCTTGCCCGTGAGGTCGTTGACCCGGTTGCGCTCGTCGTAGATCCCCCGGCCCTCGAGGTAGGTCTGGTGGGCTTCGAGCTCGTCGACGTCGACCACCTCGCCGTCGTCGATCGGGAGCGAGTCGGCTCGAGCGCGCTCGGCGTCGAACCCGCCGTCGTCGGTCGTGAACAGGCGACTCTGTCGGTGGCGCTCCCCGTCGTCGGCCATGGTCGGTGTGCTCGTTCCGGCGGCATAAGCGCTCGCCATCGCCCTTCGGCCCGTCGCCACACCCCGTCTGCCCGCGGAACGCCAGCAGGTGCAACCCGTATCGAGGTGTTTTTCAGTCGTTCGAACCAATATCGGTCCGTGCTGTCGGTCGAACTCCACGTCCACTCGGCGCTCTCCTACGACGGTCGGGACCCCGTCGAACTCATTCTGGAACAGGCCCGGGCCGTCGGCCTCGACGCGGTCGCGGTGACCGACCACGACGAGATCGACGCGAGCCTCGAGGCCGTCGACCTCGCGCCGGAGTACGGCCTGGTCGCCATCCCGGGCATCGAGATTTCGAGCAAGGCGGGCCACGTCCTCGGACTCGGCGTCGAGGAGGCCGTCCCACCCGGCTTGCCCTTCGAGGAGACCCTCGAGCGGATCCGCGAGCAGGGTGGTCTCGCCGTCGTTCCACACCCGTTCCAGGAGTCGCGCCACGGCGTGATGGCGCGGATCACGCGCGAACAACTCGGGATGGCCGACGCGATCGAGGTGTACAACTCGCGGCTGCTCACCGGCCGGGCGAACCGCCAGGCCGAACGGTTCGCTCGCTCGCGCGGGCTCCCGATGACGGCCGGGAGCGACGCCCACATCAGCGAGATGGTCGGCCAGGCGGTGACCCGCGTCGGGGCCGACGAGCCCGACGTCGACGCGATCCTCGAGGCGATTCGTGCGGGCCGGACGTCGGTCGAGGGGAAGCGAACCCCCTGGCACATCAGCTTCCGGCAGGCCGCCGGCGGAGCGAAACGCCGGGTGAAGAGCCGCGTCTCGGAGCTGCTCGAATGATCCGCGGAACCGACGCCGCAACGGTCCGCGACGCCCTCGAGCGCGCCGAGTCGCTCCCCGGCACGTTCGGGTTCGCCGGCGAACTCGACGGACGCCTCGTCCGGGACGTCCTGGGACGCGTTCCGCTGTTCGTCGAGCGCGAGGGTGTCGATGGCTCGGTTCTCGGACGCGACTCCTGGGCGTTCTCGCCGACCGACCTCGCCGACCCCGTCCCGTTTCCCGCGGGCGCGGTCGCCGACGGGGTCGAGCGAACGCAGGTGTGGGAGCTGCCAGAGCCGCCCGTGGAAGCCGACCACGACCGGGCGCTCGAGCGGGTCGATCGGGCGATTGGCCGGGCAGCCGAGGCCGTCGACGCGACGGACGTCGCAGTCGCCTTCTCCGGCGGTGTCGACTCGGCACTCGTCGCCGAACTGCTCGACGCCCCGCTCTACGTCGCCGGCTTTCCCGGCAGTCACGACGTCGCGGCCGCCCGGACGGCCGCCGAGGCGATGGGGCGAGAGCTCGAGGTCGTCACGCTCGAGCCGGCCGACCTCGAGCGCGCCGTCCCGACCGTCGCGCGGGCCATCGGGCGGACGAACGCGATGGACGTCCAGATCGCGCTGCCGCTGTACCTGGTCGCCGAGCGAGTCGCCGCCGAGGGGTTCGACGCGCTCGCGGTCGGCCAGGGGGCGGACGAACTCTTCGGCGGCTACGAGAAGGTCGCCCGGCTGGACCACCGGGTCGACGCCGACACCGTCCGCGGGGCGGTTCGCGAGCAGATCCACACGCTCCCGGATCAGCTCCCGCGGGACGTCCTGGCGCTCGAGGCCGCTGGCGTCGAGCCCGTCGCGCCGCTGTTGCACGACGACGTCGTCGACGCGGCGCTTCGGCTGCCGACGGCGCTGCTGGTCGACGGCGAGATCCGCAAGCGCGGGCTGCGAATCGTGGCGGGCGAGTATCTGCCCGATTCGGTCGCGACCCGAGAGAAGAAGGCCGTCCAGTACGGCAGCCTCGTCGCCCGTGAACTCGACCGACTGGCCCGGCAGGCGGGCTACAAACGCCGGATGGACGACCACGTCACGAAGTACGTCGAAGCGCTGCTCGAGGACGGCGTGTAAAGGGAACCGCGGTGGGTGCGGGGACCGGATCGCTCACGGTGCCGGGTACACTTCGACGATCGTCCCGTCCCAGTCGTAGCCGCCCGGTCCGGAGACGACGACGTAGATGGGGAACGTGACGTACTGCTGGACCGGGTAGGTCTGGTAGCCGACGTCGACCTGTCCGGTCGATCGGCCGGGGACGCGAACCGCGGCCTGGTCCGTCAGCTGCGGGTCGTGGCCGACGACGAGCCAGACAGTCGCCTGCCGCGACATATTGTTGCCGTTCCAGACGGTGCAAAACGCCTCGAGGCGGTGCCCACCGCGGACGGTCCAGGCGTCGTCGGACGTCATGTCGACCCGGATCGACCACCCGGTGTGTCGATGCGTGACCGCTTGCTGGTGAACGCCCGTGGGGACGTCCGCCGGCACGACGGCGGCGACGTCTGCAGGCAGCTCGTCCGGCACCTCGTCCTCGTCGGGCTGTCCCGCGACCGTGGTCGCAGCCCCGACGGTCAGGGAACCCCCCACGAGTGCGCCGGCGGCCTGTACCACCGTTCGTCGCGTCGGTTGGTCGTGGTCGGTCATGGCTCTACTGGCGTCGCTGGGTCGAGATCCGCCGATCTCAGCGCGGTTTGCCGCTCGCATCGCCGCCCACTCGACCCAGTTAATTGCTAACACACTACACTATATCGCTCTTTCACTCCTCGGGATTCCGAAGACTCCGCGAATCAACCCTTCTCGGACGACCGCCCTCACAACCGCACGTCGGAGCGTTGACCCACGGGGCCTGCGACGGGTCGGCACTCGACGGTCGGACCGTGCGAACCGACGCCCCACCTTCGCATGGTTTAAGGCCGCCGTGACTGTCGTTCGAGGTATGAGCGACCAGAGTCAGGAACTCGGCATCACCGAGTCCAAATCGCACCGACCCGGCGAGTGGTACGCCGAGGTCGTCCAGAAGGCTGGCCTCGCCGACTACGCACCCATGGGCGGCTTCATCGTCACGAAACCCCGCGGCTACGCGCTGTGGGAGTCCATCCAGGACGCCCTCGACGGCTGGTTCAAGGAGACCGGGGTCGACAACGTCTACTTCCCGATGTTCATCCCCGAGTCCTACCTCGAGCGCGAGAAGGACATCGTCGAGGGCTTCGACCCCGAGGTCGCCTGGGTGACCCAGGGCGGCCACGAGGAACTCGAGGAGCGCCTCGCCGTCCGGCCGACGAGCGAGTCGATCATCGCGCCGTACATGGCCCAGTGGGTCCGCAGCCACCGTGACCTCCCCCTGCGGCTCAACCAGTGGTGTTCGGTCGTCCGCTGGGAGGCGACGGACACGAAGCCCTTTTTCCGCACGAAGGAGTTCATGTGGCAGGAGGGGCACACCGCCCACGCGACGAACGAAGGCGCCTGGGAGGAGGTCTGGACCCGGCTCTACCAGTACGAACGCGTCTACGAGGAGGTGCTCGCGATTCCCGTCCTCCGCGGGAAGAAGCCAGAACACGACAAGTTCCCCGGCGCGGACACCACGACGACGGTCGAGGCGCTGATGCCCGACGGCAAGTCGGTCCAGGGTGGGACCAGCCACCACCTCGGGCAAAGTTTCGCCGAGGCGTTCGACATCACCTTCGTCGACGAGGACGAGAAAGAGCAGACGGCCTACACCACCTCCTGGGGGCTCTCCTGGCGCGCGATCGGGGCGCTCATCATGACTCACTCCGACGACCAGGGACTCGTCTTACCCCCCACGATCGCCCCCACCCAGGTCGCGATCGTCCCCATCTGGCAAGAGGAGACCAGAGACGACGTGCTCGAGTACGCCGCCGGCGTCGCCGAGGAACTCGAGGAAGCGAACGTTCGCGTCGAACTCGACGACCGCGACGAGCGCAACCCCGGCTTCAAGTTCAACGAACACGAGCTCAACGGCGTTCCCCTTCGGATCGAGATCGGCCCCAACGAGGCGGCCGACGAAGAGGTCACGCTGGTTCACCGTCCGGACAACGAGAAGGTCGTCGCAGAGCGCGACGACGTCGCCGAAACCGTCGAGGCGCACCTCGAGACGATCTACGACAAGCTGTACGCGGCCGCGGAGGAGCGACTCGAGGAGAACGTTCGGACGGCCGACAGCCCAGAGGAGATCATGGGGACGATCGGTCGCCACGGCGGCTACGTGAAGGTGCCGTGGTGTGGCGACGAAGCCTGCGAAGAGGCGATCAAGGAGAAAGTTGCCGCGGAGATCGTCATGCAACCGCTGGCCGACGAGGGCGGATCGACACCCGGCGAGACAAAGCGACCCGACGAAGACGCGGTGTGTGCAGTCTGTGGCGAACCGGCCGACCAGATCGCGTACTTCGCGAAGTCCTACTGACCAACTCCCCTGCCGATTTCGTACGCGTTAGGATCGACAGTGCCGAACTGAGCTCGTCGCTCGACGTGCGTTCGACGATCGAACCACCTAATCGTTTAGCCCCTCAGAACTTGATGCTTCGGTGCTTACCGATGATCGTGGTGTCCCGAGGTCGGACGTGCCCAGTCCGGCGCAGTGACACTACGTGCCTCTGACTTTCCCGACGCTGACTCGAGCAGGCAATCCTGTCGACTCACACGCCCCGCGTCAGCAGACGGTGTGGAACCGGTCGATCGATCAGTTACCGTTGACTTCCTCACGCAGCGTCCCCATCTCGACGATGCGTTCGGCGTGGGCGTTGTGCTGGTGGATCGACTCGTCGTTCGACTGGCTCATCGTGATCACCGCGTCATCCGGGAGGTGGTCGAACTGCTCGAGGACGCCCTCGGCCATCGAACGCACGCAGTCCTCGACGAACTTCGCGTCCGAATGCGCCTCGAACGTCATGTGATCTTCGTCCGGCCGCTTCGCGAGGTTGTAGGTCCGCGCGCTCATCGCATCGCGGGCGACGTCGATGACGTCGTTCAGGTCGACCTCCGGGTCGCCCGCGGCCTCGATCGTCAGGGTGGCGTGGCCGCGCTGGGAGTGACCCGGCTGGGGGATCTCGTTCAGGAATTCGGTGATCTTCGCCTCCGCAATCTCGAGATCTTCGAGTTTCTGCTTCGCCCGGGCGGCGGACATCCCCTGCGAACAGGGACAGACGGTCATCCCGACGACGTGGGCACCGATCTCCTCGCGGGTGCCCTCCTCGGTTGCCGTCGCCGAAGCGACGATGTCGACGGTGTGCTGGGTCTCGCGGTCGGTCGCGGGCGTTTGCTCGCGGCGCATGAACTCCGCCTGCATCGAGACCTCCGCGCGTGAGGTGTAGTCGTGTTTCTCGAGCAGCCGTTCGGCGGCGTCGCCGCAGACGTCCTCGACGCGGTCGACCTCCTCGCGGGTCGCGGCCTCGAGCGTCTCGTCGATGACCTCCATGTTGCGGCTCATGTCCGCGCCCTTGCGCCAGGAGGGCAGATCGACGAACACCTCGAACTCGGCCATCAGGATGAGGGGACGTTTGCCGTCGCGAGCGATCTTCACGAGCTTCGTGACGTCGGTGACGCCGACCTGGCTCAACCCGACGGTGACCTCGGGTGCCGTCGCCTGCACGTCCGGCAACTGGTGACTCATTGACGGCTAGTCGGGGCAGCAGGCGATTAGGGCTTTCGGAAGGTACACTCCCGGCCGGCGCTCGACGCCCGTCGGTCCGCCATTTACGTACCTCTCGTCACAAGGTGGTGATACAGAGGGGTTCTCGAGGCACTATTGCCGGCGAGCCGCGGCGTTGAGCTGCATCCAGTGTCGACGCGGCGCGGCCATCGCGGCGTCCTTTAAGTACTTCTCGTCACAAGGTAGAGATACAGACGGGAATTCTCGGCTTTCTCTCGACTGGTCGACGACCGACGAGCGACGTCGACGGATCCCTGGAGCACGTTCACCCAACGCGTCTATCGGCGTTCGTCCAACTCGATCGGCCTTTAAGTACTTCTGGTCACAAGGTAGAGATATAGACGGGAATTCTCTCGCGTTTTCGAGCCTCGAGGAGCGCCGCGTTCGCCTTTCCGTGCTGCCACGACACGCTTCGGGGTGATGCCTTTATCCGTCTCCCTGTGTGACCTCCACCTTGTATGAGTGGCTACGGCGCCCCGACCGGGACCGGCCTCGAGCATCCCGACGAGGAGCGGCGGCTCGAGACGCGTCCGGGTTCCGGGTCGCTTTCGCGGATGGAGGCCCGGCGCGACGCGACGGTCAGACGCTGGGGCGTCGTCACCCCGAGTGCGACGGTCATCGGGCGGGCGGAGTCGCCCGGGGACGAGCTGTCCGAGAGTATCCGTCGACTCCACGACGAACAGCACCCGGCGATGGCCGGCCACAGCACGCGGGCCCACCACCTCGATCGCCTGCGGACGACCCAGGCGCTGTGTAACGCCCTCGAGTTGACGCCGTGGCAGCGCGACCTCGCCCTCGGGATCATGGACGAGATCGATCTGACGGCCTTCGGCAGCCAGCGGTCGATCCCGAAAGTCGCGCTGGTAGTCATCCGCCACGTCGTCGACCTCGACCGACGGCGGTACTTCGGACTCGACGACGTCGACGTGAGCGCGCTCAGTCCCAAGCGAATGGACGAGCTGTTTGCCCGGTACCGGGCCCACGACGTCACCGACGAGCCCACGTTCGAACGGCTCGCCGCCCAGCACGGCCTCGACGTGACGAGCCTCAACCGGCTGCGCCGGGTGCTCCAGGAACAACTCGAGGACGACGCGCTCCCGGCGTTCGGGCGCACCCCCCACCGCGACCCGAACCTGCCCAATCTCATCGATCGGGGGGACGCCGCGAACGAAGAGTGATCGACTCGAGCCCTCGATACCGTTTCGAGACCCCTCTCACCGGTCGCCCAGGACGGTCGACTTTTCCCGCGAGCCGCCGTAGCCGAGCCATGGCCACCGACACCGACGACCGGATCGTCTGCTACGCAGACTACGTCTGTCCGTTCTGCTATCTCGGGCGGACCTCGCTCGAGCGCTATCGCGAGGAACGCGAGGAGCCCCTCGCGGTCGAGTGGCACCCGTTCGACCTTCGGGCGGGCAAGCGAAACGCCGACGGCTCGATCGACCACGACGCCGACGACGGGAAAGACGAGGCGTACTACGAGCAAGCGAAGCGGAACGTCCGCCGCCTGCAGGAGGAGTACGACGTCGAGATGGGCCAGGAACTGGCGATCGAGGTCGATTCGCTTCCCGCCCAGCTCACCTCGTTCTTCGTCGCGCGTGAACACCCCGGAGTGTGGCCGGCGTTCGACGCGGCGATCTACGAGGCGCTGTGGGTCGACGGTCGAGATATCGGCGACCCCGACGTACTCGTCGACCTCGCCGGCGAGGTCGGGATTCCAGAAGCCGAGATTCGAGACGCCCTCGAGGACGAGGAGCTCCGCGACCGGCTCGAGGAACGGTTCGACGACGCGAGACGGGCGGGGGTTACGGGCGTCCCGGCGTTCGTCTTCGAGGGACAGGTCGCCCGTGGAGCCGTTCCGCCGGAGCACCTGCGGCGGCTCGTCGACGGATAGAACGACTACTCGAGTTTCTCGAGCGCGTCGAAGAAGTTCGTCCGCGGGCCGGCGATCGTCAGGGGATCGTCGGCGACGGTCACCGTGACGGTTTCGGGGGGCTCGAGCGGGCGTCTGTTGCGCCCGTCGCTGATCGCCCACGCCCGTTCCGTGCCGGAGACGTGGAGGGTAACCTCACTGTCGGCGTCGACGACCAGCGGCGGCATCGACTCAGTCGCACACATCTGCGTGATCACGAGGGCGTCGACCGACTGGAGGAGCGGCCCGCCCTCGCTCAGGTTGTACGCCGTCGAACCGGTCGGTGTCGCGACCAGGACGCCGTCGGCGTGCCCACTGGTGTACGGCTCGCCGTCGACGCGGACCTCGATCTCGGCGCCGCCACCACGACCCCGTCGCGGTCCGTGGACGACGACCTCGTTGAGCGCGGGCTCGAGGTGCCAGCCCTCACCGCTCGCGCGCAGGCGGGAGACGCGGGTTCCGTCGACGCGTCCCTCGGTTCGCAGGGTGGCGACGAGTTCCGACACCGCCTCGACGGCCGCTTCGGGCGGGACGGCGTTGAGGAAGCCGACCTCGCCGAGGTTGACCCCGACGAGCGGCGCGCCGGCGGCCTCGCGCGCGACGAAGAGGAACGTGCCGTCGCCGCCGATGCTCACGACGAGGTCACACGACCCCATCGCGGAGACCGGCGCACTCGGGGCGTCGATCGCGGTGCCCGTCTCGTCGTCGACCGTGACGGTCACGTCGTCGGCTGCGAGCGTCTCGCGGAGGGTCGCTGCGAGTGCCTGCGCCCGCTCGTTGTCGCGCTGAGCGACGAGTCCTACGTCCACGTCCATCGTCGCTCGATAGCGCTTCTGAGAGCAAAAAGCCCCGTGTCGCGATTGAAGCGGCCGGCGTAGATCGAGGGCGAGACGGCCAGAACGCGAACCGAAGCGAAACGTCGTCTTTCGGCACCCGAAACGCGAGTAAGACGTTGTTAGCGACCTGTTCGCTGTCCATACTTTTCCGCCAGACGACCTTCCGTGGAGGCATGGCCGATCGGACGCAATCGACACGGACGATGGAGCGTTCGGAGCTGGCGACGTACCTGGCGAGTCTCGCCGAGGAGTTCGACCGCGGCGGCGAGGAGATCGAGGTCGCCGTCGGGAACAAGACGGTGACGCTCAGTCCGCCGGAGACCGTCGAGTGCGACGTCGAAATCGTCGAGCGCTCGTCGGTCCTCCGGGGCAACCGGGAGACGGTCGAGATCGAACTCAGCTGGAAACCCTGATGGTCCTCGCCGACGCCGTCGCGATCTTCGTCGTGAGTCTGGTCGTCGGCACCGCTGCCATCCTCGTCGGTGTACGGCTACTCGTCGACAGCGACGCGGGCGTCCCGAACGCCCTGTTCACCGCGCTCGTCGGAGCGGCCGTCTGGGCGGCCTCGAGCTACGCCAGGACGATGGCGGCCGACGCCGTCGACTGGAGCCCGATGCTCGGCGCCGTTTTGATGCTCGTCCTCTGGATCGGCGTCGTCAACTGGCGCTATCCGGGTGGGTGGGGAACGGCGGCCGCGATCGGCGGCGTCGCCTGGATCGTCGCCGTCTCCGTCGTGTACGGGCTGTCGCTCGCCGGCGTCGTGACCCCCGACGCGCTGCTTCCCGGCGGCTGACCGCGCCCGAACCGGAGCCGTTCCCACCGGCCGAGAACCGATCGCGAAGTACTTTTCCGCCGCCGCTCGAGTGTTCCGTATAGATGTACGAGACGATCCTCTTTCCGACCGACGGGAGCGACCACGCGAGTACGGTGGCCGAACACGCGATCGACGCCGCGAAGACGCGCGGCGCGACGCTGCACGTCCTCTCGGTGGTCGACGACCGCGCGTTCCTGGTGCTCGACGACGAACGCGTCGAGCAGGTCCGGAGCGAACTCGAGGAGAACGCGCTCGAGGCGATCGACGAGGCCGTCACCGTCGCGGAAGGCCACGGCGTCGAAACGGTCACCGGCGTCGACGTCGGCAGCCCCGCCGAGTGCATCGTCGACTACGTCGAGGCGAACGACGTCGACCTCGTCGTGATGGGGACGAGCGGCGCCGATTACGAACGCAACGTCGTCGGCAGCGTCTCCCAGCGGGTCGTCCAGACGTCGCCCGTGCCGGTCCTGACCGTCGGCCTCGACGCGTAACCGAGGAGCGTCCGCGAGACCGGGCGATCGGCTCGAGCGATTCTGTATCAGTGGTGTGAGTTTCGGGAACGCCTAGAGTAATGTGGCTGGCGCCGCTAGGGTGACCGATGCGACGTTCGATCGTCATCGCGGCCGTGCTGGTCGTTCTCGCCGTTCTGTTCGTCGGTGGTCCCTCGTTGCTCGTCTCGCCGTCGACGAGTGACATCGCGCCGGAAGAAGCCGACGCACCGGCACCGGAAATAGTCTCGCTCGAGGGTGCAGAGAGCGGCTTCTGGCCGTACCTCAACGCTCGAGAGGTACACGAAAAGCGGAGCCCGCTCAACGTCGTCGTCCGCGGGGATACCGACGAGATCGTCAGGGCACTGGGCGACGCGGGCGAGACCGACTGGGAAGAGACAGACCACGACCACTTCGAGGCCGAGGAGCTCGTCGATCCGATCCTCGGAAACGAGAGCGACGACGGCGTCCACGCCCACACGGAAGGTGAGGCGAACGCCTCACAGCTGCTCTCGCCGACCGACATCCCGTGGTCGCAGGCCGACGGGACGACCCGACTCGCCTACCTGGACCCTGGACCCGACGAGGAGGCCTACTGGACGACCGAGACACTCCAGCTCGAGGACGGCGAATACTACGGCTACCGCTACCACATTCGCCTCTACGAGAGTCCCAACCCGGACGACGAGTGGGTCGTCATGCAGACGCACTCCGAACACTTCGACTGGTTCACCCTGCGCCACCGCGTCGACGGCGTCGAGGCCGCCCAGTCACGTGTCGAGGCCGACCTGATGGCCATCCCCGGCGTCGAGGTCCAGCAAGACGTCCACCGGACCTACCTCGGGAACGAGGGGCCGTCGGACGCCGACGGCTGGGCGACGAAGGCCGACCTCACCGCGGTGGCGAGTCTCGCGTTCGTCGTCGGCCTCGCCGCCCGGCGCGAGGGCGTCCTCGAGCGCGCTGGCACGGAGGTCGACGAGCACCTGACCGACGTCGACCGCGCGCGGCTTTCGGCCGCCGCCGACCGGATCGAAGCCCGACACCTGATCCTCGCGGGGACCGTCCTCACGGTGATCCTCGGGGTCCGCATCGCGGGAATCGCGCTGGATCGCCACGCGGGCGTTCTCTCCGTGCACGCGATCGCCGCCCTGCTCTACCCAGTCATCGCCGTCGGGCTCCCGCTCGCGGCGTACGCCATCGCGAGCGGCCTCGAGCGCCGGCTCGACGCCGCCGTCGCCGCGTCGGGCTCGCTCGCGGTGGCGATCTGGATCGACTACGGACTGCTCGGCGTGGACTCGCTGGCGATCGACGTCGTGCTCCAGCGCATCCTCGTCGTCGTTGCGTTCGGCCTGATCGCCGGCGGGGCGGCGAAGCGGGCGACGCGCGAGTCGCGCCTGAACGACATGCTGCTCGCCGGCGTCGCGCTGTGGGTGATCGTACTCGTCGGGACGCTGTTCGGGTATCTGTGAGCCCGGGAGCGGACTCGTCACTCGAGCCGCTATCAGGCTTGCCGAACGCCTAGTCCCGCCCGTGGCGGGTCAGACACCGGGAGAGCCCGATCAACTCGACGGGCTCCGAATTATCGGGCGAGTAGACCACCATCTGCCCTTTCTCCATGTAGGGCACCTTCGACTCGAGGTTGCTCGGGATGTTGACGCTCTTGATGGCGTCCTCGTCACCGAGATTGAGCACGACGGTGGTGTTGATCTGTTTGAAGACCGCGTCGTCGATGTCCTGAGGGTCCTGGGTGATGAGAAAGAGTCCGAGTCGCTCTTTTCGTCCCTGTTTGGCGGCCTCGGTGAACTTCGTGATGACTTTGCGCGCTTGCACGCTGTCGGCGTCGGTGAGGAAGTTGTGCGCCTCGTCCATCCCGAGGACGAGCGGCGTCTCCTTGATCCGGTCGTAGGTCGGGTCGTTCGAGAGCTTCTCGTCGATCAGCAGACTCGAGAGCGCGAGCACGACGGCCTCGGTCGCCCGGCTGTCGTTGACGTGGTAGGTGGGGACGACCGACAGCCCACCAGGACGGACGAACTGGTGGACCAACTCGGTGATCGGGCGGGCGTCCTGGTCGAACACCGAGTCGAAGCCGAAGACGCGCCGGCGGACGGCGTCGTAGGTCGCCTCGTGGACGCGGCCGGACTCGTCGAGTTCCTCCCGGAGCGCGGGATCGTCGAGGAAGGATTTGAACTCGGCGTACGTGCCAGCGTTCCCGTACTGTTTGAAAAAGCGGTCGATCAGGTAGGTGAGCGCGCCGTACTGGTTGTCGTTGAGCGAGCCACCGGAGACGAGCCACGGCCGACTCCGGCACATCGAGAACGGAATCGTGAACTCGACCTGTTCGGCACGGTGGTGACCACCCGAGTAGGCGGCGTCCCCGACTTTGGGGACGAACGCCACCGTGTCGTCGTGGCCGCCGTAGGCGACCCCCTCACGCTCGAGGCGCCGAGCGTACTCGCCGTCCAGTTCGGGGTTGTCGTCGTGCATCTGGGCGTACTCGTCCTGCGGGTCGAACTGGACGACCGCGGCCTGGACCTCCCGGCCGTCCTCCATGGGGTAGGTCCGCTCCTCGCTCAGGTACTGTCGGAGGACGTTCTTCGCGGCGTGGGTCTTCCCCGAGCCCGTCCCGCCGGCGATCAGGGAGTGTCGGAACACGAGCGGGTCGCCCGCCTCGTAGTCGTCTTTGAGCCGGTAGTCGATCGTCGGGGGCGAGGCCGCCGTCTTCACTTTTTCGCCGCCCACGGAAAGGTGACCCAGGAAGACGCCGTCCTCGGGGATCTTCAGCCCCGTCTTGATCTCCTCGACGTCGGTCGCCTGCCGGATCACCGTCGCCGGCTTCGGCACCCGGTCGGTCAGCCGCCGCCTGAGCTCGCCGTCGTCAGAGTACAGCACGGCGACAGGTTCCAGCGAGGCGACGAACTTGTAGTCGGCCTCGTCGATCCCACTGGCGCGCATCGCTCGCCGGGCGTGGATCTCCGTCGCGTCGTCGGCGTGAAACTGCTGGGCGTACTCGAGCCCCGAGATACGACAGAACAGCGTCTCGCCGTCGGGGTACGGTGCGAGCAGGTACGCCCCGATACGGACCGACGAGCGGTTCCCTCGGGTGACGTACGCGCGCAACGTCGTCTCCGTCTCGTCCTCGGCGATCCGCAGCCCCTGGGAGACGCAGATCGTCCCGATGCCGGTGTCCTCCCCGCGGGGTTCGACCGACGTCGGCTCGAAGTCCTCGGTTGCCTCCGCGTTCCCGTCAGCGCCCGCGCTCGAGCCGGCGTCGTCCGGCTCGTCCCCACGCTCGTCGGAGTCGTCGTCACCGCCGAAGTCGCCGAAGTCGCCCAGCTCGGCCATGTACACGTCATCTGTCGCATCGGTAAAACACCTTTCCCATCGTGTCTGTCGCGATCCGGTGAACCTCCCCTCGATCGAACGGGAGTGTGCCGACGGGCGGAAATAGCCGGTTCACCGACGAGCGAATCGATGTCCGGCGACGGCCGCACCGACGAGCAGTGCGACGACCGCGATCCCGCCGGCGACGGCCGTGAACGCGGGGATCGGGTCGTCGTCGGTCTCGAGCGGTTCGTCAGTCCTGTCAGCTGACGCCTCGCCTTCGAGGTCGTCGAGTTCGCCGTAGTCGGACGACTCGCGGGGCTCGCCGCCGCCGTCGATCACCACGGTGACGGGTCGCTCGAGGATCGGCAAGGGCTGGTCGTCCGCGAGCTCGGCGCTCGTCTCGTCGAGGTCGATCGTCGCGTTCGACGGCGGGGCGTCCTCGGCGACGCGGACGGTGAGCGTCGCGAAGACGTCCTCGCCGGTCGCGCCACCTGCGGGCGGCTCCTCGTACTGGCGGACCTCGGTCACGCCCCGGTCGTTCGCCACCGTGACCTCGGTTTCGACGTCGGCGTCCGCCCCGAACCACGTGCCGGCGTCGACGTCGGTCACCTCGAGGTGGTCGGGGTGGTACTGCGCCCGGAGGGTGACGTTCTCGACGCCGGCGCTGCCGTGGCCGCCCCAGCTACGCACGACGACGTCGACCTCGAACACCTCGCCGGGCTCGACCTCGACCTGGTGGGGAACCGGATCGACGACGGCGAGCTGGTCACCCGCGACGGCGGTACCGATCGCCGGCCCGCCGAGTGCGAGCCCGACAGCGACGAAGACGATGGCAACGCCCCCGAGGACCCAGCGAGCGACCGCGCCGACTCGAGCGCCCGAGCGTCGGTCCTCCTCGAGCCGTCGACGACTCATGGTGAGAGCTCGAGGGTGACGTCAGGCATCTCGACGAAGGCGGTTTCGTACCCCTGGTGACGCGAGACCTGTGGCGGCGTCCGAACCGCGATCGTCAGCTCGTCGCCGTCCGAGGCGCTCGAGAGCGGCGCCCCGTAGTGATACTCGAGTTCGTGGTCGAGCGTCTCGACGAGGTCGACCGTCTCGGTTCCGTCCGCGCCCTCGAGCGTCGCCTCGAGGGCCATCAGGGGGAGCACACACCGGTTGTACGGCGTTCGCGGCGAGATGGCGAGGTACCACTCGTCGCCGTCGACGAAGCGCGAGCCGGGCGCTATGAGCGTCGTCGCGAGGACGGCGTCACCGCTCTCGGGCGTCCCCTGGAGCGTGCCGGGGAGGGCTTGGGCTGGCGGCAGCGCGGAGTAGGAGACGTCGTGCTCGTCGTGGTGGCGGTGGTCGTCGTCGTGGTGGTCGTTGTGATTGTGCTCGTCGTGGTGGCGGTGGTCGTCGTCGTGGTGGTGATCGTGATGGTCGTGGTGGTGATCGTGATGGTCGTGGTGGTGATCGTGATGGTCGTGGTGGTGATCGTGATGGTCGTCGTGGTCTCCGTGTACGTGATCGCCGTGGCCCATCGGCTCGAGCGCGCCGGGTTCGCCCCACTCCTCCTCGGGGAAGTACTCGATCCCTTCGACGAGCGTGTGGAGGTCGTCCCGATCGAAGTCGAACTCGAACGCGAAGTCGACTGCCTCCTCGAACCGCCCCTCGAACGCGCCGATTCGGCGGACGTCGAGGGGGGCGATGCGGCCCTCGACGCGGTAGGTCCCGTCGCCGTCGAGAGGAACGTTGTCCCCGAAGTGAAAGCCCATCTGCTGGGAGATCATCAGCCAGCCGGTGGTGGTGCTCACGAGGTCGTCGTCGCTGAACAGCTCGAGGGTGACGCTCGCGTCGATCGGAACGACGACGCCCGTCTCGCGGTCCCAGACGGTCACCATCAGGTGGACGTCCTCCTCGGGCGTCGGCTCGTGGTGTTCGAGGTCGCCGGTGAAGATCCAGAACGGGTGGGGGTAGGTGTACATCGGCGCGACGACGTACTCGCCGGCGACGACGGGCTCGAGCATCACCATCTGCTCTCGGTGCGTCGGCCGGTAGACGGCCTCGGGCGGGTCCTCGATTTCGGGGAACGCGAGAAGGTCGTTCTCGAGGTCGTTACCGATTCCGTCGTCGGCGTCTGCCCCGTCGTCACCCCCGTTGCTCGTACAGCCGGCGACGGCGAGTCCCCCGGCGATCGTCGCCCCCTCGAGCAGCCGTCGGCGAGTGTAGCGCGGCTGTCGTGGCCCGGTCATTCTCGCTCGTGAGTTGTCGTCGATCCCGTATGTACGTGCGCCCTCTGGCAGAACCTGTGGCTATCTCGGTTCGGCGGCAATGCGTTCACGGCCGCGCCGTCGGACGGCGCTCCAGTGAGGTTAGCGGCCGAGAAGCGCGGGATGGCCCCGGTACGTGACGCGATCGCTCGAGTGATCGTAGTCGACGACGTCGAGGTCGGCCATCGCTGGCAGGTGAACGTGTCGGAGATCGATGTGTGCACGGGTCGCGTCGGATGGCGAAACTGCGTCGGTCGAGATTCCCGCTTCGATGGCGACGATGCGCGTCGCGAGTTCGTCGACCGCAACGGTGTCGCCGCGATCGAGCGCGACGAGCACCGTCCGCCGACGGGGATGGGCGAGGAGTTCGAACAGTTCCCCCGACCGGTGGATGCCGAGCGGCTCGAGAAAGGCCTCGAGTCGGTCGACGTCAACGTCGGGATCGTCGGCGAGTGTGACGGTTTCCATCCGGCGATCCCAGGCGAGGAGACCGTGGGTGACCAGCATCGGCAGGTGACGATGGTACAGGTCCACGTGCACGTCCCGGCGCTGTTCGGCCGACGGCATGGCGGTCGGATCGGTGTCCTCGAAAGTGAGGATCATGGAGACGAGTTCCGTCATCGACAGCGAGCCACCTCGTTCGAGCAGAAGCGAGCACACCATCGATCGTCGGGGGTGGGAGAGTATCTCGTAGAGATCACCGTCGCCGTCGGCGATCACATCGCGTTTCCGATCTCCCTCGCCGTACCGTACGTCGAGGCTCATACTCAGAGGCATCAGCTACGGGGGAAAAAGGTCGTCCCCTATACGATTTGGTCTCGGAAACCTGAACGTCAGGTGGCGAGCAGCCAAATGAGCCTGTCTCAGCCGTCCACTGCCGTTTCGGCGGTTCTCCAATCAGCGGCGACCGTCCCGGCTGGGACACACTGATCAGCAATGACGCATTCGATCGGCTCGACCACCGCAACCGACAGGCGACGTCGGCAGGCGTCTCTACCTGATCCCTGGCCTCTGCTTTCATCCAACCTGATCGCCGGATGGACGGCCCTCGTGTTCTTTTTCGACCGCCACCTCGACGTCATCGGGTTCGACGCCGATCCGGGCAAACTGGGTCCGGACGTGATCCTCGGCCGCCTCGAGCGCCTGATCTCTGGTGTCGAACCCGCGGGGCATCGGCGACTCGAACGCGATGTTGATCTCGCGGTCGGCGAGCTCCATGCTCGAGCCGCCGCTGTCGACCTCGTAAAACTCGTCACAGACCCAGACGTAGGCGGCGTCTTCGTCGGGGGCGCCCCTGAATCGGGGCGACTCTTCGCCGCGCTCGTAGATCGTTCCGGTGAGTTCGGTTCCGCCGGCGCGGCCTCGGACGAGGAGCATACTGCTCACTTCGACGCCGACGCTTAAAAGCCGTGTGCGAGGCGACGAGTCCCACCGCGACCGCGTCACGCGAACTCGTCGTTCCAGCGGTGGTCGTCGTACGTCCGATCTTGCGTCGTGTCGAACGCCGTCTCGAGCGTCTCCCGGAGCGATCGTTTCTCGGTCGCCCCGATGCGGGCGAGTTCGTCCGCCTTCTCGACGACCGGCGGCGGGCCGCGGGAGACGGCGACGTCGGAGAGCAGTTGCAGCGTCAGCGCCTCGCGAACGTCGGGATCGCGCGTGAACGCGTAGGGCGCCTCGATACGGTAGACGAGGTCGGTTCGGGGATCGTAGACGACGAAGAAGGTGACCTCGTACGCCTCGGGCTCGAGTCCCCGGTCCACCCCGAGGGCGTCGCCGTCGACCGAGAGCGGCCGGTCGACGCCGCCGCGCGACCGGAACCAGCCGGTGTAAGTGAGCGCCGAGGTGTCCCGCTCCCACCGGCGGCCCTCGACGTCGTCGACGTACTCGCCGCGCTCTAAGACGCGCGTAAAAAAGGCCGAATCGTCGGCCCACGGGGCGTCGATCCCGGCCTCGCGCTTTCGCTTGAGCGTCCGACAGAGCACCCGCGTCGAGGGGTTCTTCACGAAGCCGACGAGCGGAATCCCGCGCTCGACGAAGTCCTCGACCAGCCGGAGGTAGTTCTCGAGGACCGTCGTCGGCCGCGGATCCTCGAGCAGGAAGTCCTCGAGGTCGGGGTGCTGGTCGGCCCAGCGGAGGAGCCCACGAGGGTAGAGCGGGCCGTCGAGGACGAGGAGGTCACTCACCGCCTCGGCGTGACGTCGGGCGTGTTCGCTCTCGGCCTGATAGAGCGCGAGCGCGTGGACGACTCCCTCGGCGAAGCGCGGCAGCGGCGGGACCTTCACTGCCCGGCTTCGGCTGTACCCTTCGTCGAACTTCCCCCAGCGGTCGTCGACGGTCGCCGTCTCGTCGTTCGAGTGGACCGTGGCGACGACGGTCCGCGAGCGGTGGAGCTCGAGGTCACTGGGTGTCGACGCCATCGCGGCCTGGGCGACGTCGATCACCAGCCCGTTTCGGAACGTCGTCGGGTTGATCGTCCCGGCGTCGAGGCCGTGCTGGGTCGGGAACGGCCGTTCGGCGAGGGCGACGTCCTCGCAGTCGACCACGTGCCGGGAGACCTCGGCGACCGGCTCGAGGACGGTCCGCCCCCGGTCGTCCGTCAACGGGTCGAGAAACGACTCCCAGACCGTCTCGGCGAACTCGCGGTGGTCGCGCTCGTCTGCACCGTGGTCGATCCGTCGCGCGAGCCGCGCGATGCCGTCGAAGTGAACCGGATCGAGCGTCATACCAACGGCGACCCGGCCAGCCGTCAAAAGTCTCGTGATACGTCTCGCGATCCGACGGGTTCTCGGTCGAGCGTCAGAATTCACTCGCACTCGTGTAAGTTTATATCAGAAAGCGTATGCCTGCCGGCTCTCGAGGGACGGCTATCTCGATGTCCGAACGAGCGACCCGGGACGTGGCGTCCGAGGGGGAGGCAATCAACTGGCGGGGGACGAGCACGGGGGTAACGATCTACGACGAGACGAACCCCGACGCGTGGGTTCGGATGGAGTTCACAGCGGGGGTAGCGCCCGAACACCGGCTCTTCATGATCTGTCCCGACTGTGGGGCAATTTTCGCCCAGCGGACGACCCCGGGTAACGGCTCGGTCTGTGGCGATTGCGGAGCGCGATTCGACCACGCTTCGCGGGAGTGATTTCACGCTCCTTTCCAGACGATTCCCGAGAGCGAGCCGCTCATCACCGTCTCACCGTCGTCGCTCCGGCAATCGATCGCCACCGAGACCACGTACCGATCGTCGCGCTCCTCGACCTCCTCGTGCGTCCACGTGCAGGTGATCGGCTCGCCCGTGTAGACCGGTCGGTGGAACGTGAACGTCATCGTGTGCGCCAGCACCTCGAGGTCGCCGCCGATCTTCGTGGGCAGTGTCGCCGTCAGCAACCCGTGGACCATCAGCCGGCCGTCCCCGTCCGGTTCGACGTGCTGGGGCTGGGTGTCCCCCGACAGCGACGCAAAGCGCCGAACGTCCTCGGTCGTGAACGTCCGCTCGAAGACGTACTCCTCGCCCGCGTTCGGACTCGTCATGGGTTGTCACACGATACTCGAGCGATCACGTAAAGCTAGGTTTCGCGGGCGGACCGTTCCGTGATCGTTACTGCCGGTCGCCAGCACCTGCGGCCCGACTCGCCGCCTGGACGACGGCCGTCGCGCGCTTGACCGCCGCGCCGCTCTCGACGAACACGATCGTCCGCGGGGGCGTCGTCGCCTTCGGCCGGACGCGCAGGTCCCGCTCGCGGGCCGCCTCGAGTCCCGCCTCCTGGCCCGCCTCGAGTTCGACGTGGGCCCGGTCGGGGTGGACGAAGACGCGAGCGAATCGCTCGCCGTCGCGCACGATGGTGTACGCTCGCGCCCCCTCGACGGTCGGCTCGACGTCCCGGTCGGCGTCCGTCACGGCGATGCGCTCGAGTTCGTCGTCCCGCCGGCCGTCGAGTTCAGAGGCGAGTAGCTCGGCGATCCGGCGACCGTCGGTGATCCGGTCTTCGACCATACGTCTCCCTCTCGCTCGCGGGGTTAATCCGCTTCGAACAGCGCCGCTCGCGCTACGGGGACGAGCTCGGAGACGTCCAGTCCCTGGCGGCGGGCGTAGACCACCGCCGCGGTCTCGATCGTGACGCCGAGTTCGTGCTGGAGCGCGTTGATCGCCCCCACTGCCTCGTGTTTCTCCACGCCCTCGGCGACGAGCGCGTCGAGCACGCGTTCGAACGCCGACCGCTCGCGAAGCAGGTCCTCGTCCGGGACGAACGCCTCGGGGATCGTCACCGCTGCGGGGTCGAACGTGCAGGTGAGCTGGGCCTCCTCGCGCTCGAGCAGTCCTTCCTTGGTGGCCACGTCGACCAGCCGCTTGGCCTGGTCGGGCGAGAACCAGTCCCGGTCGAGCGAGAGCGCGACGACGAACTCGTTCTCCCGGAGCGACCGGGTCCCGTTCTGGGCGAACGGCGCGGCGACGGCGACGCGCAGACTCATATCGATCAGCGAAGCGCCTCGAGGTCGAACTCGAACGCCGCGACGGGCAACTCGAGGTCGTGTTCGACGAGCACTTTCGGGTGAACCTCGCCGATCACGCCGACCGCCTCGCCGTCGACGACGACGGCCGCGGTGCGACCCGGGATGAACGTCGGGTGCTCCGTCGGCGGCGTCTCGAGGTCGACGTCGAAGTTGCGCGCGAGCGCCTGGAGGCGCGCTTTCGCGTCCTCGTAGGCGGCGTCGTGGCGCGCGAGGACGGCGCCGACCGACCGACGTTCGCCCACGCCGGTGTTTTCGGACCCCTCGAGCTCGGCGGCGAAGCCGATCTCGGCCAAATCCTGCGGATAGGCGCGGTGGGTGTTTCGCTCGAGGACCATCAGCAGCGATGGCAGGACCCACGTCCGGAGCATGGTGTAGTCCTCGCTGTAGGGCTCTTTGATCGTCGCCGGCTCGCCGGCGCCGTAGACGTCGTCCTCCGAACTGAGCCCGAGGCGGTCGTAGTTCTCCGCCTCGCTGATCATGTGGAAGTTCAGCATGTCCTCGAAGCCCAGGCCCACGAGGAGGTTTCGAGCGGCGTTCTCGAGGCGGCTGCGCTCGTGGCGGCCGCCGACGGTGCCCACGTCGGGGTACTTCGGCTCGAGTTCGTTGAAGCCGTAGGCGCGCCCGAGGTCGTCGATCACGTCGACGGGATGGAGGACGTCGACGCGGTACGGCGGGATCGTCACCTCGTAGACGAGGCCCTCGTCGGTTTCCTCGCGCTCGGCCTCGAGGCCGGAGCGCTCGGCGAGGTCGATCACCTCGTCGGGATCGAGGTCGATACCGAGGACCGTCTCGATGCGATCGTGACTGACGGTCTTCGTCTTGGTCGAGAGGTCGGGTCGGACGAGTTCGGTGCCGACCGACTCGTACGCCGGGTCGTCGGGGTACTCGACGGTCACCTCCTCGATCCGAGCCCCGCGTGCGGCGAGGGCGTAGCAGACGATGGTGCACATCTTGTCGATCGTCCACTGGTCGGTGCCGGTCATCTCGACGAAGAGGTCCCGCGAGTCGGTGGTGACCTCCGTCCGGCGGCCGTTGATCACCGGCGGGAACGAGAACAACCCGATATCGTCGTAGATCGCCGGATACCGGTCGTACTCGCTCACGAGGTCGGCGTAGGTGCGCCCCGTCTGGTGCTCTTCGAGCACCTGTTCGGGCGTCATCTCCTCGTCGGCGTCGAGCGGAACGAATCGGTCGCCGTCGGGGGACACGCCGACGTAGCGGATGGTCGGGTTGCCATCCGTCGCCGGGCTTCCTTTCAGCATCGTCAGGTCGTGAATGCCGATTGCGCCCTTCGCGCGCTTTCGGCCCATCGTCGCGTGGAGCTTCTCCTGGAGCTGGATCAGCGACTCGAGGGCGTCCTCGTCTAAGTCGACGTTTCGGATCACGGCGCCCGTGACGTAGGGGCGCTCGTCGGGCACCGACTCCTCGACCTCGATGGCCCAGTCGGGCGAATTGGTCGACGGGACGGCGACCCCGCGAGCGTCGCCGTACTGGTAGCGAAGCGAGCGGGCGACGCCCTCGACCGAGAGCCGGTCGAGCCGGTCGGGGGCGAACTCGAGTTCGAACTCGCCCTCCTCCGTTTCGCCTTCGTACTCCAGGCCGAGCGCGAAGAGGTCCTCGATCAACTCGTCGTCTCCTTTCTCCTCGTGGCCGGTCAACTCGCGCAGTTCGTCGGGGTCGACGTCGACGGTTGGCATCAGTAGGTCACCTCCGTTTCCCGCAGCAGTTCGAGGTCACAGAGCGTTCCGTGGATGTCGCGGATGTCCTCGAAGCCGTACATCAGCATGAGCAGTCGCTCGAGGGCGAGCCCCCAGGCCATCACGTCACAGTCGACGCCCAGCGGTTCTAACATCTCCGGGCGGAAGATGCCGGAGTTGCCGATCTCGACGAGCTCGCCCGTCGTCGGGTGGGTACCGAACAGCTCGAAGGAGGGTTCGGTGTAGGGGTTGTAGTGGGGTTTGAACTCGATGTCGTGGATGCCGAACTGGGCGTAGAACTCCTCGAAGGTGCCCATCAGGTCCCGGACCGAGAGGTCCTCGGCCATCACCCAGCCCTCGATCTGGAAGAACTCGAGTAAGTGCGTCGGGTCGAGCGTGTCGTTTCGGTACACCTTCTCGACGCTGAAGTATCGCTGGGGCGGCTCCAATCGCCCGATCTCCTCGCCCGACAGGTAGCGCGCAGAGAGCGACGTGGTGTGCCCGCGAAGCGCGAGCGCGCGGGCGAAGTCCTCGTCCCAGGGGGAGTGATACCCCTCGCCGTCGGCGCCGACGCCCTGGCGATGGGCGCGCTCGACGCGCTCGACCAGGTCTGCGGGGAGCTCGTCGATGTGGGTCGGCTGCTCGAGGGCGAACCGGTCCCAGTGCGTTCGCGCCGGGTGGTCCTGGGGCATGAACAGGCAGTCGTTGATCCAGAAGTCCGCGTCGGCGTGGGGGCCTTCCATCTCCTGGAAGCCCATCCCGACTAAGACGTCCTTGACTCGTTCGGCCGTCTGGCGCAGGATGTGGACCTTGCCACCGTCGATGCGTTCTGCGTCGGCCCCCACGTTGTACTCGGCGAACTCGACGTCGCGCCACTGGCCGCTCGTGAGCAGGTCGGGCGTCACCGCGCCGACCGTCTCGGCCGTCTCGACGCCCGCCATCAGCGTCGTCACACCCTCATCGGTGAGCGTGACCTCGCGGATCGTCGTCTCGCGGCGCTCGACGAGGTCGCGGCGCTCGAGGTGCTCGAGGACCTCGTCGTCGAGGTCGCTCGGCTCCTCGCTCTCGCCCGCAGCCAGCGCCGAAAGTGCCGTCGCCTCGGGATCGGCGTCGCTTTCGGCGTCCGGCGCGGCGGTGATCTCGCCGCTCTCGATCGCGCCGTAGCCCTTCCGGGCGTAGTTCGACAGCGCGATGTTCACGCCAGCGCCCTCGAGGCCCGACGCGCCGATGACCTGTCCCATCTGAACGGAGTCATCGTCGGCGCCGGCCTGGCGGGCGGCCTCATAGAGGCGGACCTCCGGGAGGCCGTCCTCGACGTACTCGCTGCCCTCGTCGGTGAGGGTGATCGTCTGCTCGACGCGCTCGTCCACGGCGACCAGCCCCTCCGCCTCGAGTTCGAACGCCGCCCCGGTGACGGTCTCAGGCGGAAGGTCGGTCGCGGAAGCGAGGGCGTCGACGGACTGTGCCTCGTCTGCGCTCGCGGTCTCTAACACCGCGGCCTGTGCTTTCGGTAGTTGCATTCGCTTACCTCTATGGCTGTGGGTCGGTCAGTTAGCGGTTCCGACTCGGCGCGGACGGTTTCGCCCTCGGCGCCCGGTGTGGGCGCCTCGAGGTCCACCGGCCCGGCTCATCGGGCGAAGAAGAAGCCGAACCCCGGCCGTGCTGGGTGCTCGCCTGCGATCGACCGTCTGTGGGGTTCGGATGCCATGTGCGAACGGTTGTGAGGGGTCGTAAAAAACGTTACGCGTCGCGTCCGGTCGACGTCGTGCGGTGGCGCCCGCTACCCCGCAGAAACGTCAGGATCGTCGGCCGGTGACAAGCCCGTCGCCATCAGCCGGCGAGCGATCACCACCAGCCCGTTGTCGAACCCTCTGCCGAACACCGCCTTCTCGGTCTCGAGGCCATCGCCGCCGGTTTCGTTGACCGAACTGACGAGGATCGTGTTTCGGTCGACCAACAGGAGCCGGCTGATCGTCGTCTCGTCTGCGGGGTCGATCGGTGAACTCGCCAGCCACTCGAGCCCCGAGACGAACACGTCGGTGTCGGGAAGCGCGTCCTGGAGTGCCCCCTGCATCTCCTCCGTCGACGCACCGACGATGACGGTGAGGCCCGCGTCTCGAGCCGCGTGCAGTTCCTCGAGCAACTCCTCCGTGACGACGTCGCCCCGGCCGGCGACGAAGATGACCTCCCGTCCGGCACCCTCGACGAGTTGCCGCGTCCGGTTCGCGATCGACGGACTGCCCGACAACGCCCAGACCTCGTGGGTCACCTCCCGGTCGTCGTCACCCGACGCGGGGG
This sequence comes from Natronobeatus ordinarius, assembly GCF_024362485.1. Classification (NCBI taxonomy): domain Archaea; kingdom Methanobacteriati; phylum Methanobacteriota; class Halobacteria; order Halobacteriales; family Natrialbaceae; genus Natronobeatus; species Natronobeatus ordinarius. Next base: position 934,063 of record NZ_CP101456.1, read on the forward strand.
CGATCGTTTCGATCAGGTCGACGAGCGTCTCCGTTCGCGATTCGTACTCCTGGCGGAGCGTCTCGGCCGCCTCCCCGACCGGAACGGACCGAAACTGCTTCGGACTCGAGTGTTGAACCTCGACGAGCCCCTTGCTCTCTAACACCCGGATCGCGTCGTACACGCGGGTCCGGGGGACGTCGGAGTTCTCGCTTATTTCCTTGGCCGTCCCTTTCGGGAGGCGCGTCAGCGCCACGAAGCACCGCGCTTCGTACTCTTTCAACCCGAGTTGCTGAAGCAATTCGACTGCTTGCTGCCGATTAGATAATTCGTCCATGGGTCCCAACCATGCTACCGGGAGCTTCCGGTACCGTCTCCGGTGTTATGCCGCCGCTTACAAGATAGTTCCTGTCCCACCAACCGGTCTCGACAATCATACCAACTTCGAGTGCGTCAACGGCTATGAATCACACTCATACAAAAGCCGATACGTTGCGAATATTGTGGCTTATGGAGCATTATACTCCGGTATTCACAATCAAAGATATTTGAAACACGGAAATGGCTCCGAAATACTGTGGATTCCAGAACTATCACGGTCCTGCATCCGACGTCCCACCATCCAGGTCGGCGAAATGGAAGTGATCGAACGGCTGCCTCCGTCGCCGTTTGATGAGTTCGGAGCTCTCGATCTCGAGGCCGAGGTCGTGGATCGCATCCGTGATCCGGGAGATGTCGGTCGTGCTCGTCGCGACGACCTCGACGTGGATGTTATGTCGGCCAGTCATCATCTCGCGGAGATCGACCACCCCCTGTACGTCCAGAATTCGATCGGCCAGTTCGGACCGGTGGCTCGCCGGTGCGGTGCAGATGAAAAGCACCTGTAACGGCAGGTTCGCCGCTTCGTAGTCGATCTCCGGATGATAGCCGTTGATCACCCCCTCCGTTTCGAGCCGGTCGATTCGGTTTCGAACCGTGCTCGGCGAGACGCCGACGGTCTCGGCGATCTCCTGGGCGGTCGTGCCTCGAGCGTCACGCTGGAGGCGATACAGAATTCCTCTGTCGACCTCGTCCAACTCCCTGGGCATACCGATACAGTCGTGGACGACACATATGTACGCTGGGCCGTCGACGCGTCGAACGGTCCGATACAGATCGTCACCCAGATAATCACAGTAAGGTTATACCGGACCGGTTCGAAGGGGAACCTGGCACGGAATTCAGCAGGGTCCCAACCACTGACGTTCCGTGCCATCGTTTCTCGAGAGTCGCGACTCCTCGTCCAGTTAGCGAACCACGGGACGAGCCGCGTCGACAAAATTAGGACCCCGCCGCACCGTACACGTGAGCAGTCCTCGAGCGCCGATCGCTACGGAGACAGGTCGCTGGGAAGCTCCTCGCGATTCTCGTGCAACAGGGTGAGCAACGGCTCGAGGTCGTCGAACCGTGGACCCTTGATCACCGTTCCCGTCGACCGATCCCACTCGACGTATCCGGCCGCCGCCAGCTTGGGCAGGTGAACGTGTCGCAGTTCGATCGTCAACGCCCGTTCGTCGGCGGCCCGGTCCGATCGATCGGGTTCTACTGGTCGATCCGGCTGGGGATTGTGTGCCAGCAGCGAGAGCAGCAATCGCCGCCGATGGACGTTCGACACCATCTCGAACTGCTCGTCGAGCGCGTGAGAGGCCATATCCAGTTATGGATCCCGAGCAACAAGAAAGACACAGCTTTTCAGAATTTACCACCGTTTGAGGAACTGAGTGACAGACCGAGTCGGCGGGAAGAAGCGGCTCAGCCGCCGTCCTCGAGCAGCTTCCGCCGCTTTATTTTCCCCGTCGTCGTCTGGGGGAGCGAGTCGACGAACGCGATCTCGCGGGGATACTCGTACTGGGCCAGGTTCTCTCTGACCAGTGACCGAATCTCCTCGCGCAGGTCGTCGTCGCCGTCGACGCCCGAGACGGGCTGGACGAACGCTTTGATCACCTCGCCGCGGGTCTCGTCCGGAACGCCGACGACGCCGACCTGTTCGACGTCGGGGTGCTCGAGGATGGCCCGCTCGACCTCGCCCGGTCCGACCCGGTAGCCGCTCGTGATGATGACGTCGTCGTCGCGCGCTTTGAACCAGCAGTAACCGTCCACGTCGCGCCAGCCGAGGTCACCGGTGCGGTGCCACTCGCCGACCGTCGCCGCCGCGGTCTGCTCGGGTTTGCGCCAATACTCCTCGAACACCACCGGATCGTCGCCGTCTCGACGAACCGCGAACTCGCCGACCTCGCCGAGCGGCAGCTCCGTCCCCGTCTCGGGGTCGATGACCGCCACCTCGTGGCCCGGTACCGGCTTGCCCATGCTGCCGACCCGGGCAGGGAACCAGTCGCGGCAGTTCGTCACCAGCAGGTTCGCCTCCGTCTGGCCGTAGAGTTCGTTGACGACGACGCCGTCCAGTTCCTCGTCGGCCCACTCGAGGATCTCCGGCGTCAGCGGCTCGCCGCCCGAGCAGATCGCCTCGAGTGCGAGGTCGTACGTGGTTGCGGGCTCGTCGACCTCCATTAACATGCGGATCGCCGTCGGTGGGAGAAACGCGTCGGTGACCTCGAACGCCTCGAGGATCGAGAACGCCTCGTCGGCGTCGAATCCCGCCATCGGGGAGCCGACGACGGGCTGGCCGTAGTGCCACGCCGGAAAGAGGAGGTCGCCGAGCGCGCCGATCCACGCCCAGTCGGCGGGCGTCCAGTAGACCGACTCGAAGACGTCCCGCTCGAAGTACATGTGGAAGGCCGGACAGTGGCCGAGCCAGACGCCGTGGCCGTGTAAGACTCCCTTCGGCGGCCCGGTCGACCCGCTCGTATACATGACGATCGCCGGGGTATCGACGTCGGTCTCGGGGAGGTCGCGCTCGGCGGCGTAGCCGTCGAGTACGTCCGCGAACGGGTGGATCTCGGTGGACGATCCGGTGGCACCCACCTCCTCGCGAGCGACGTCGGCGGCCGCCGCTGGCGCTCCGTCGTCGCCGACGACCACGACGTGCTCGAGCCCAGGACACTCCTCGAGGGCGTCGTCGACACGGTCGCCGACGCTCGCGTCGACGACGGCCACCCGCGCCTCGCTGTCGGCCAGCCGGTAGCCGAGGGCGTCGGGGCCGAACAGCACCGAGAGCGGTATCGAAATGGCTCCAAGCTTCCAGCAGGCGAGGTGGGTGAGGGGATTCTCGGGGCGCTGTGGCAGGACGACGCCGACGCGGTCGCCCCGCTCGACACCCAGCGCCTCGAGCGCGTTCGCCAGCCGGTTCGACCGCCGATCCAGGTCCCTGAACGTGTACGTCTCCCGTCGCCCGTCCGGGTAGGTCTGGTACAGCGCCACCGCATCGGGATCGTCGTGTTTTCGGACCAGATCGTGGGCGGCGTTGTACCCTTCCGGAACGTCCCACTCGAACGCCTCCCGGGCGGCCTCGTAGGTGTCTCCCTCGAGCGTGAGATGCCACGACATGTGTTGACGAGCGACTCGAGCCCCGATAAACGTAACTGCCAGTTGATGACTCGAGGCGAACGGAGCGTTCCGTCACAGCTTGTGTCGAAACGCCCGTAGCGCGTTCTGGCCCGTCTCGGTCAGCGACACCTGTTTGGACCGGCCGACGGTTTCGACCTCGAGGTAGCCGTCCGCGACGAGCGGGTCGACGATGCGGTTGTTCAACAGCGCAAACTTGGCCTTGCCGTTGGCGGGTGCAGAACGAGTGATGAACTCGAGTTCGGCCTCCTCGGCGTAGTCGATCAGGTCGCTCTTTTTCGGCGTGTAGGCCGCGTCGTCGGTCTCCTCGACGTAGTTCAGGATGCGGACCTGGTCTTCGGTCGGCGTCTCGAGTGGGTACGACGGAAGCTGCTCGGCGACCCGCATACCCGCCGTCCGTGGTGTCTCCTCGACGGGGTGTGAGCGGGACTCGGGGTGGACGTGGTAGCCGATCGCATCGGTCGCCATACACGCCAGTGCTGCCCCGATCGCCGCCAGCTTCGGCCCGCTCGAGACGTTGACTCGGACGATGTCCGCTGCGTAGCGATCGGCGATCGTCGTGATCTCGCCGAGCACGTCGTAAACGTCGCCGAGGTCGACCTCCCGGACGTGGACGGTGACGCCCGCGTCGGCGAGGACGGCCTCGAGTTCGTCGTGGTACGCCAGCCGGTCGCGGTCGGCGTCGTCGAGCGCGTACAGCACGTCCGCACCGTACTCGAGGACGGGGTCTTTGATCCGGTCGTACTCGTAGCCGAGTGGGGCGACGTGGACCTCGACGATCGACCGTAACTCGGTCTCACCTGCCATTGTAGATAGTATGGTTTGTACCCATACTATAGAAGTATTGATTGTTTTGATAGTATATATGGTATTGATTGTAATGTCATAGAAATGAATATATCGGTCGGAGAAGAGAGATGTATGCCACAGACAGCGACGAATCGGCACGGAGGACCGATCGACGCCGAGTCGGTGTTCACTCTGTTCGGTGACGACTACGTCCACGAACTCTTCGAGGCGCTCGAGGACGGGCCGGCGACCGTCGACGAGCTGACCGACCGGTGTCGCGCCTCGAGGGTGACGATCTATCGGCGACTGAACGACTTAGAGGAGCTCGGGTTCGTCCGCTCGCGGACGAAGATCCGGTCGGATGGCAACCACTGCAAGGTGTTCCGGACCGTCGACCGGACGGTTCGAATCACCCTCTCGCCGGACGGGGTCGATGTCGAACTCGAGGGCGACCGGTGACGCGCCCGGCCGTCGCCACGCGCGGCGCCAACCGGCGAACGACAGGTAGTTACGCCGCGGCCGTGACCCGTCTCGCATGGAAGCGGCACTCGTCATCCTCGACGGCTGGGGACTCGGTGCGCACGATCGCCGAAACGCGGTCGAGGCAGCCCACACGCCGGTGTTCGACCGGCTCTCGAGGACGGGAGCCTCGGGCCGACTCGAGGTGTCCGGTCGGCGCGTCGGCCTCCCGCAGGGGCAGATGGGCAACAGCGAGGTCGGCCACCTCAACATCGGCGCCGGACGGGTCGTCTACCAGGAGTACACCCGGATCGAAGACGCCATCGCGGACGGCTCGTTCCGCGAGAACGAGGCGATCAATACGGCGTTCGACCACGCCGCCGAGGAGGACGGCCGCGTGCACTTCCTCGGCCTCGTCAGCGACGGCGGCGTTCACTCCGATCACGAACACCTCCACGCGCTGATCGAGATGGCCGCGGATCGCGGCCTCGAGGCGGTCACCCACGCGTTCATGGACGGCCGCGACACGTCCCCCACGGGCGGGGCAGGCTACCTCGCCGAACTCGAGGACGTGATCGACGAGGTGGGGACGGGTCACGTCGCGACCGTGACGGGCCGGTACTACGCGATGGACCGCGACCAGAACTGGGAGCGGACGAAGCGAGCCTACGACGCGATCGTGCACCGCGAGGGCGACCACACCGCGGAGTCGGCCGTCGAGGCCGTCGAAGAGTCCTACGAGCGCGGCGTCACCGACGAGTTCGTCGAGCCGACGCTGGTCGAGAGCGAGGCGATCCGCGCTTCGGAGGGCGACCGGCGAAGCCGTGAGCAGGGCGGTCCGGCGCTCGCAGACGGCGATTCTGTGATCTGGTTCAACTTCCGCTCGGATCGGGCCCGCCAGCTGACGCGGATGCTCGCCGACATCCGGCCAGTGTGGGACTTCGAGACCGACCCGCCGGAGACGGCGGCCGTGATGATGACCCAGTACGACAAGACGTTCGACCTCCCGATCGCCTTCCCGCCGAGCCAGCCGAAGAACACCCTGGGGGAGGTGCTCGCCGAGGCCGGCAAGACCCAGCTCCGGATCGCCGAGTCCGAGAAGTACGCCCACGTCACCTACTTCTTAAACGGCGGCCGCGAGGTCGAGTTCGACGGCGAGATTCGCGAGATCGTCGAGAGCCCGGACGTCCCGACCTACGACGAGCGACCGGAGATGAGCGCCCCCGAGGTCACGGACACGGCGATCGACGTCATCGAGTCCGACGATCCCGACGTGCTCGTGCTCAACTACGCCAACCCCGACATGGTCGGCCACACGGGCGACTACCGCGCCGCCGTCGAGGCCGTCGAGGCCGTCGACACCCAGCTCGGCCGGCTTGTGGACGTGCTCGAGGCCCACGACGCGCACGTCTTCGTCACGGCCGACCACGGCAACGCCGACGACATGGGCACCGAAGACGACCCGCACACGGCTCATACCTACAACGACGTGCCGTTCGTCTACGTGACTCCAGACGGCACCGACGGGGACCGAGCAGTCCGGGAGGGCGGCACCTTAGCCGACATCGCGCCAACGCTGCTCGAGGCCATCGACGTCGACCAGCCCGACGAGATGACCGGCGAGCCGCTGCTCGAGTAATCCTGCCGAGTGGAACGGTACTCAGTCGACCACGGAGACGCCACCGAAGGCGGCGAAGCCGGTCACGACGAGGTCGACTTCCTCGTGCTGGCCCTCGCGGCGGGGACGGTCGTCGGAGGCACCGCCCAGGATCGGCAGGACGTCCATCCGAACGTTCCACTCGCGGGGGACGATGACGTCGACGCCGCCGAAGAGGGCGACGGCATTTACCTGCGCCGGGCGCTCTTCGAGCTCGACGTCACGGAGGTCGAGTTCGGTGCCGCCGAAGATGGCGGTCAGGTCGCCACCGGCGAACGACTGTGAGGTGTTGCGCTTTTCGACGCTCCCGAACGCGGCGAAGGTGGACGTGTAGGCGTCGTCGGTGGCGCGAACGCGCGAGCGGTACTGGCCCAGAACGATCGAGAGGCCGAAGGCGATCACGAGCACCGGCCAGAAGACGACGACCTGGTCGACGGTCGCGTACTCGAGGGCGACCAGTTGCCACGCCCCGGCGACGCCGATCAGGACGACCGGGCCGACGAGGTTCCGAAAGCGACTCTGCACGAGCGCCCAGACGCCCACGAGGACGAACAGCGACGGGACGTACAGCAAGAGGCTCCGCGTCGGAAAGAGACCGGTCGTCTGGAGCAAGAGCAAGACGCCGACCAGAATCACGATCGCTCCGAGCAGGAGCTGGCTGGTCGGAAGGCGCCGGGACGTGGAAGTGGAATCCATACGAGGGAGACGACTCGAGCGGAGATATAAAATACCACTCTGTCATGTCGCTGCCGATACCATTCATGGTCAACCGAGGAAGCTGACTCTCGACGTGATCAGTCCTCGGTGGCGACCTCGTCAGTCGTCTCGAGTTCGACCGCCGGCGGCTCGTGCGTGCCGAACTCGGGGTGGGTCTCTTCCATCCAGAACACCACGAGCCCGCCCGAGAGGAACATCGCGATGGCAGTGCCGTAGAAGGCGGCCTCGATGGTGAGTGCGTCGACGGTCAGCCCGATGAGGATGGCGCCGACGGCGTAGCCGAGGTCGCGCCAGAGGCGGTAGACACCGAGGCCGGTCGAGCGCCACAGCGGGTGGGCGGCGTCGCTGGCGACGGCGATCAGGTTGGGATAGTGAAGCGCCATGCCGACGCCCGAGAGCGCCGAGAAGAGGATCCAGAGGGAGTAGCCCTCGACCAGCACCATCCCGAGGACGCCCGCGCCGGCGAGAAAGAAGCCGGCGACGATCGGCGGCTTGCGGCCGATCCGGTCGCTCAGCTGCCCGGTGTAGATCTGCAGGAAGTACGCCGCGCTGTGAGCCCCGACGACGACCCCGACCTGGGCGACGCCGAGGCCCTGTGAGACGAGGAAGATGGGGAAGGCGATCCAGACGAGCGTGTCGACGAAGTTCTCGACGTGACCCGCCTGGGCGGCCGTAAAGAGCGTCCGATCCTTGTACGTCGCTCGCTTGACGATCTCGGTAAAGGAGAGGTCGACCTCTCGAACTTCGCCGCCGTCGGCTTCGGCCGCGTCATCAGTGTCCTCGATCCCTGCGGCCTCCGCTTTCGCGTAGGGGAGGGTCTCCTGGATGAGGACGACCGCGAGCAGGAGCGCGACGACGATCACCGCCGCGAGGAAGTAGAACGGCTCCGGTCGGAGGCTGTACTGGGCGGCGATCACGCCCGTGAGCCACGCGCCCGCGGCGACGCCGGTGTAGCCAAAGGCCTCGTCGATCCCGGCGGCGAGCCCGCGCTGGTCGGGGCCGGCGAGCTCGATCTTCGAGATCATGCTCATGCTCCAGGCGACGCCCTGGTTGACCCCCAGCAGGACGTTCCCGACCGCGATCCAGCTCCAGCTCGGCGCGTAGATCAGGATGAACGGGATTGGGATCGCGGCGATCCAGCCTGCGATCAGGATCGGCTTGCGGCCGTAGGCGTCGGCCCACTTCCCCGAGTAGAGGTTGAGGACGGCCTTCACGATCCCGAAGCTCACGACGAACGAGCCGATGACCAGCAGCGACTCGACGCCGAAGGTCTCCTCGCCCATGATGGGCACCACGTTGCGCTGAGAACCCATCGTGAGCCCGACGGCGAAGACCGTGGCTACCTGGAGGGCGAACTGCCGCCAGTTCCGGCGGATGCCCTGTGCGTACTCGCCGCTCATCACTCAGTGTCGCGGATGTCGACCAGGGTGGAGTCGTCTTCCCCGCTCTCGAGTCGCTGTGCAACGGCTTCCGGCGTGACCTCCGTCATCGACCATCCGTAGGCACAGCAGGGCCATATCAGCAGTGCCAGTTATGACCGGCACTGTTATCGTCGATCGAGGTCGTCTACTGACGCATGAGCATGTACGAAGTCTCCTTCAAACTCCGCCACGAGTGCCCGTACCGGGAGCTCTCCGAGCGGTTTCCCGGCGTGTCGATCCGGGAGTGGTACCTGCAGGACTGCCAGGTCCTCGAGCTCACCGCCCCGGACGCCGAGGACGACCTGCTCGAGGAGATCGACGCACTCGGGACGGTGCTTCACACCTCGGTCGACGGTCCGGGCCTGCACGTGATCGTCCGGTCGTGTGCGTGCTCGCTCGAGGAGTCGATCGTCCGGACGTTCGAACGCCACAACTGCGTGCACCTCCCGCCGACGGTCTACCGCAACGGCTGGGAGCACTACACCGTCATCGGCTTCGACGAGGGCGACGTCACCGCCCTGCTGGCCGACCTCGACGAGAGCCGCGAGATTGACGTCCTCGCCAAGACCTCGATCGACCAGCGCCAGGTTCCCCACAGCTCGCTGCTTTCGGTCGATCGGCTCTTCGACGGCCTCACCGGCCGTCAGCTCGAGGCGCTGCGGATCGCGCTGGACGCGGGCTACTACGACCAGCCCCGCGGCGCGTCGGTCGCCGAACTCGCCGAGGAGACGACCGTCGCCCGGGCGACCTTCGAGGAACACCTGCGGAAAGCAGAGAACAAGCTCGTCACGAACGCCGGCCAGTTCGTTCGGTTGTTGACCGAAGCCCAGCGTGACGTACTCCGGGCCGAGACTCGAGAAGTCACGCCAGCTGATGACTGAGACGGGCTGGTAGCACCAGACGATCCTGCGTCCAGTATTGCCGACGTCTCCGTCAGCCAGCCGACTGCCGACCGCTTCCGAGACGGGCGATGACGAGGAGGCGCCTACCCGATCGTCACCACCTTGTCGGCCATCTCGATCAGCTCGAGCAGGTCGCCCATCGTCGACCGCGGGCGGAGGTCGTCTCCCTCGAGGTCGGGCGCCTCGACGCCGTCGCCGAGCAGGAACGTCTCGACGGGGCCCCTCCTCGAGCACCGTGATCGCCAGTCGGACCGCGTTCGTCGCCGCCCAGTTCCAGCCTCGAGCGCGTCGTCGGCGATCCCGTCCGCTTTTGCACCTTCTGGTAGCTTTACAACCCTCGGGGCACCTCCCCGTCGTATGAGCGACGACGAACTCGAGCAGCGATTTTCGACGCGAAGCGTCCACGCCGGCCAGGAGCCCGACCCGACGACCGGTGCGCGTGCGCCACCGATCTACCAGACCACCTCCTACGTCTTCGAGGACACCGACCACGCCGCGAACCTGTTCGGGCTGAAGGAGTTCGGCAACATCTACTCGCGGATCATGAACCCGACGAACGCGATGCTCGAAGAGCGCCTCGCGAGCCTCGAGGGCGGCGTCGGCGCGCTCGCCACCTCGTCTGGAATGGCGGCGTTCGACCTCGCGACGTTCATCCTCGCCGAGGCCGGGGACAACATCGTCTCGGCGTCGGCGCTGTACGGCGGGACCTACACCTACCTCACCCACACCGTCGCGAAGCGGGGTATCGAGACGACGTTCGTCGACACCCTCGACTACGACGCCTACGCGGAGGCGATCGACGAGGACACCGCGTTCGTCCACTTAGAGACGATCGGCAACCCCGCGCTCGTCACCCCGGACATCGAGCGAATCGCCGACATCGCCCACGACCACGACGTCCCGCTGTTCGTCGACAACACGTTCGCGACGCCGTACCTCTGCCGGCCGATCGAACACGGCGCGGACCTGGTGTGGAACTCGACGACGAAGTGGCTCACCGGCGCGGGCACGACGGTCGGCGGCATCCTCGTCGACGGCGGCACCTTCCCGTGGGACGAAGGCGACTACCCCGAACTCGCCGAACCGAACCCGGCCTACCACGGCGTCAACTTCTACGAGACGTTCGGCGAGCAGGCCTTCGCCATCGCCGCCCGTACCCGCGGGCTGCGCGACCTGGGCAACCAGCAGTCGCCGTTCGACGCCTGGAACACGCTCCAGAAACTCGAGTCGCTCCCCGTTCGCATGGAAAAACACTGTGAGAACGCCCAGGTCGTCGCGGAGTACCTCGAGGATCACCCGAAAGTGTCCTGGGTCACCTACCCCGGCCTCGAGAGCCACGAGACCCACGAGAACGCGACGAAGTACCTCGATGGGGGCTACGGCGGCATGATCACGTTCGGCCTCGAGGGCGGCTACGACGCCGCCGAGACGGTCTGTAACGAAGTCGAGCTCGCGAGCCTGCTCGCGAACGTCGGCGACGCGAAGACGCTGATCATCCACCCCGCGAGCACGACCCACCAGCAGCTCACCGAGGAGGAGAAGCTCGCAAGCGGCGTGACGGACGAGCTCGTGCGCCTCTCGGTCGGCATCGAGGACGTCGACGACATCGTCGCCGACCTGGATCAGGCGATCGAACAGGCCTGAATCGGGGCACCGACCGACGTTCCGGCGTTCGAGCGGACCAGCGGTCGCGACGGACGCTCTCAGCCAGGGCCCCGACCGTTTACGCGGGGTAGGCTACTTCATCGCGGGGCTCGAACCGAATCGTATGACGCAGACGATACTCGTCCCGACGGAGGGATCGCCACTCTCGACGAAGGCGCTCGAGACGGCGCTGGCCGACTATCCGGACGCCGAGGTCGTCGTCCTGCACGTCGCAGATCCGATCGGGTCAGGTCTCGGCCTCATCGACGTCATGCGGCCGACCTTCCACGACGGCTCGCCGCCGGGGTCGGTCTCGCCGGAATACTGGCGCGAGTGGCACGAGAAGGCGGAAACGAAGGCGAAAGCGGTCTTCGAGGAGGCCCGCGAGAAGGCCGCCGAACGCGACCGGACCGTCGAGACCGTCCTCGAGTTCGGCGACCCCGAGGACGTCATCGTCGAGTACGCCGAGACACACGACGTCGATCGGATCGTGATGGGAAGCAACTGCCGAACCGGGACGAACCGGTTCCTGCTGGGGAGCGTCGCCGAGACTGTCGTCAAGCGAGCGCCGACGCCAGTGATGATCGTCAGGTGAGCGAACGCGGGCTTCTCCCGTGCTCGTCGAAGCGACTTACGCTCGGTCACAGCCAGGCGGCCAGTCTCGACCTCGTTGCCGAGCCTGGCGGCCGACATTCGTGACCGGGGGTGCACTGACGGTCAACGGCTGCTGGATCGGGGCCGTGGGAGACCGATGCCGCTCCGGGTCGCTCGAGCGGCCGTCGGAGACGGTACTCCCCACGGACACGTAGCCAGAGGCTGCGAATTCCGTCGTGAAACGAGACTGCCAGTCCGGAGACCGACGTCGACGCCTGCTGCGGGCTGTACACGAACCCGATCAGTGGAGTTTCTCCGGCACGTGGCGCCGTTCGTCGGCTCGAGACGCGGTCTGCGCTCGGTCTTCGGGGCGTGGAACTCGCTGCGTGACGGGGAGCGTGAACGTCACCTCCGTGCCGACGCCCGGCGTCGACTCGATGTCGATCGTCCCGCCGTGGCGCTCGACGATCTTCTGACAGATCGCGAGCCCCATTCCAGTGCCCGAATCGGGGTCGGACCCGGAGCCGCGAGTGAACAGCTCGAAGACGTACTCGAGGTCTGCGGGCTCGATACCGACGCCGTCGTCACGAACCGAAAAGCGCCAGAAGTCGCCCTCTCGAGTGGCGGCGACGCGAACCGTCGGCGCCTCGCTATCGGCGTGTCTGAGCGCGTTCACCAGCAGGTTCTGGAACAGGCGACGGAGCAGGTGGTCGACGCCGTGGACCGCCGGGAGGGTGTCGACGTCGATGGTCGCGTCGCGGTCTTCGATCTCGAACCGCAACACCTCGAGGACGTCCGAGATCAGCCGATCGCAGTCGACCGGGCCGAACTCCACGTCCGTGGCGCCGATCCGGGTGTACCGGAGCAGCTCCGTGATCATCGCTTGCATTCGCTGATTGTTCTCGCGTGCGACAGCCAGCAACGCCAGCGATTCTTCGTCGAGAGACGATGCTGAACTGTCCTCGAGCAACGCCAGGTACCGCTCTGTCGTCCGCAGTGGCTCTCGGAGATCGTGTGAGATCACGCCCGTGAACGCCTCGAGTTCGCGTTCGCGTCGGAGTCGCTCGGTGACGTCTCTGAGGACGACGACCGAGCCGACCGCTTGGCCGCGTCGTTGCAACGGCTGTGAGCGGACGTCGAGGAAGGTGGTGTCACCTGCGTCTGCCGACAGTTCGACCGTCACGTCCGATCCGGGCGCCACGTCTAACGCCGGGTGAACGGACTCCAGCGGATCACCGACGGTCGGCGCGTTCTCGCCGAGCAGCGAGTGAGCGGTCTCGTTCGCGTGCACGATCCGCCCGTTGGAATCGAGAACCAGAACGCCGTCGGGGGAGTGATCGACGACCGTCCGGTGTGCGATCGGCTGGAGGTCGAGCAGCCGATACCTGAACGTCGCGAATCCCAGTGCAGCCGAGGAGACTGCCGTCGAGACCGGCACGAAGTTCACGCCGTCGAGATCGAACGGGTGGACGCCGGCTGCGGTGAGAAAACTCACGGCCATCGGCGTCACGATGGCGAGCCCCAGCAGGGACGCCTGTGGCAGGTACGATCGACCCCGGCGATGGGCTTCTGACAGGACGATGCCCAGCGTGAGAACGGCGATCACCCCTGCGTAGACGAAGCTGAACGCCACGCGTGCAGGGCCGGTCGTCGCACGCATGATCACGAGTCCGTCGACCTCGACGATTCGCGTCTCGACGATCACCACGTCGTACGGGTTAGTACAGAGGAGGATCCAGAACACGACCGGAACGACGAAGACGCCGACGACGACGTGGCGGCGAAGCCACCGGGTTCGATCGGTATACGCGAGCGCGAACAGGAGCAACAGCGGCCCGACGGACGAACTGCCGAGATAGAGCAGTCGGTACGCGTGAAACTGTACTGCCGGATCAGTGCTCAACAGTTTGATCGCCGAGAACCCGGTCCAGATTGCGATCGCGACGTTCATCGCAGCGAACACGTAGAGCGTCGGTGCGCGTTCGTGCCGACGACTGTAGCCGATCGCGTGGGCGGCGAGCAAGAGCGAAATCGCCGTTACAAACAGTATCGGGTAGGCGTAGATCGTGTGTTGCCAGGCCATGCTGGATCCCGTCGAAGCCGGTCCGATCGACTCTGTGTCGAGTTTCGGTTATACAGTAATGAATGTACTTAAAACAGACATATGATTGTCATACGCTCACTCGAAGGGGGGCGGTCTCGAGCGATTCAGTCCCACTCCTTCGGTGGACGTGCGGTCGGGCTCGAAACTGAACGCCAGACTGAGACGTTCCGGTGGCGTTCCCCGTAGCCGACGAACGGTGGATCGAGGTGTCGGATCGAGTCAGGCGCCGTGGACTCGATCGAGCGTCACTGAGACGATCGTTCCGCTCGGGTAGTTGTCGTCGATCTCGAGCGTTCCTTCGAACGCCTCGATCAGCGTCGTCACCAGATACAGGCCGACTCCCATTCCCGATCGATCGTCGAAGCGAGCGTCGGGGTCAACGAGGAGTTGTTTTTGGGCGTCAGAGATGCCCACGCCGTCGTCTGCGATCTCCACCGTCGATCGTTCGCTCGTCGCCTCGACGCTCACCGTCACCGCTGGCGTAGATCGATCTGAGTGGTCGACGGTGTTCGTGAGGAGGTGGTCGAACACCGAGCCGAGCATCGGCGAGGCGTAGACGATCACTGGATCGTCACCGGAATCGTGTCGGTCGACGGTGAGCTCGACGTCGTGTTCCCGCCGGAGTCGGGTTACCGCCGCATCGAGACTGGCGTAGAGATCACACGGCTCGCGGTCGACGTCGTCGGTCGAAAGCACGTCCATCACCTCCGCCGCCGTGTCCGTGAGTTCGACGACGTGTTGGGCCGCCTCCAGGACCATCTCGACCGTCGCCTCGTCGTCCGGGTCAACCCGATCTCGGAGCTGATCGCCGAGTCCGACGATCATGCTCACGTCGTTGCGAATGTCCTGTCTCACGATTCGGTTCAGCAGTGCGAGCCGGTGGTTTCGATCGACGAGTTCACGCTGGTTGCGTGCGCGCTCGATGGCGTACCGGAGCGTTCGCAAGAGCAGTTCGCTCGTGGCGGTCCCCTTGGCGAGATAATCCTGTGCGCCACGCTGGATCGCCTCGACGCCGACGTCGGTCTCGTTCTGTCCGGTCAACACGACGATCGGGACGCCCGGTGCGTGTTCGACCATCCGATCGATCGTCTCGAGTCCCTGACTGTCCGGCAACATGAGGTCGAGGAGGACGACGTCCGGCGGGTTCGTGCGGACCCGTTCAAGGGAGTCAGTGAGCCGGTCGACGTGATCGATTTCGGTGATCTCGATCGGTCCCGTCCCCCCGTCGACGTTGCGGGCGAGCCGGTGCTCGTGAATCAGTCGTTCGACGTACCGTGCGTCGTCGTGGTTGTCCTCGACGAGCAGCAGTTCCACGTCGGTTCCTTCGGTAGTCATTACTCGCTCACCTCGACCCGTGGGACGACGACCAACCGACTCGATCCAGTCGAGGTACCCCCTCCGAGCGTACCCGTGGACTGAGCGTCGCTGAACTGTGTGAACATGAGAGCATCTCGGATAGTGTTGCCTGTATGTGTGCTCAACAGTTATATGGTTCCACCGGAAACGAGCGCCATGATCAGCCACAATACCGACGTATCAAAAGGACAACGTGTTGCGCTCAGCGTCTTTTCTCTGCTCTCGAAGAAGTGGCACCCCGTCGTCGTTGCCGTTCTCACCCGCCACGGGCCGATGGGATTCAACGAACTCCTCGAAGCGATCCCGGACGTCTCCGGCAAGGTACTTTCGGGAACGCTCGAGGCGCTTTCCGACGCCGGGCTGGTCAAACGAACCGTCGTGAGCGACTCACCACTCCGGGTCGAGTACCAGCTCACGGAAGCTGGTCGCGACATGGAGCCGATCTTCGAAGCGCTCGCCGTCTGGGGAACCCGCCACCTCGAATCGACGACCCCGACCGTTCTGCTCGCCGACGCCGATCGGCGAATCACCGGGATGTACAGCGAGTGGCTGACCGATCGGTACACGGTTTCCCGAGTACACGACGGCGACGAACTCGAGGACTCCCTCGACGACGCCGTCGACGTCGTGCTCTTCGACGAGGGGCTCCCCGGCGTCGATCCCTACGAACTCTCCGAAATCGTCGGCTCAGAGTATCGGACGATCGCGCTCGTCGGCGACCGCCCTGGCGTCGACCTGCTCGAGCTCGACTGCGACGACGTCCTCCGGAAACCGACCGTCCGCGAGTCGATCCTCGAAGCGATCGACGAACAACTGAATCGCCAGGGTGAACCCGCCGAGAAACGCGAACGCACAGCCCTTGCAGAACGGCTAGCACTCCTCGAGTCGATTTACCCGACCGAGCGCCTCGAGTCAGACGAGGCGTACGTCGAAGCACGGCGTCAGCTCGAGGAACTCGAGGTCTGAGCTCGGCAACCGTCGATCCCGGCCCCCGACAAATTGGTGCTGTGAGAACGGAACGTCCGGCCCGGGCGAGAGACGTGGCGTGAAAAGATCGTAGACAGCGTTCTTGAGGCTACGTCGTGGCCGAGAGTTCAGCGGCGATTGCTCAGCAGCCGTCGACTGGATCACCGCTGCGCCAGGCGTCGATGGCATCCCGGAGCAAGTTAGTGTCGATCTCACCGCCTCGCCAGGCGTCGATGGCGTCCCGAAGGCCGTTCGTGCTGACGGTGCCGTCGGCCTCGGTGTAGGCACACAGCGGATTGTCCTGGACGGTCAGGGTCGCCCCCTCGAGCGTCTCGAGGTCGTAGTCCGCGCCGTTCGTATCGGTGACGGTGGCATCGTCGACGGTGAGGTCGGTCGTCCCGCTGGCGTTGGCGGTCTCGAGGACGAGTTCGGCGACGACCACGCCGAAGTCCGGGTCGTGATCCTCGGCGAGGTCGACGTCGAGGCTCACCGAGGAGCCGTCGGCGGCGATCTCGCTGTCGTCGGTTGCTGCGGCGTTGATTAGCTCGTAGTCGACGAACTCGGCGACGTCGATGGGATCGAGATCGATCTCGACGTCGAAGGCGCTGACGCCCTCGTCTGGCGCGATCACGACGACCTCGAGCGTGGCCTCGTCGTCGGTCGTGGCCGTGGCGTCGGCCGGCCGGAGTTCGAGGCTCGTCTCCTCCGGTATTGCACCTGTGATCGTCCCGCTCGGAAGGGACTGCTCCTGGTCGCCGACCTCGATCGTGCCGGTGAGATCGAACGTCGACCCGGCGTCGGCATCCGTTGGCAGCGTCACCTCGTAGGTAACCGAGTACGTTTCTGCATCCTCGTTCCAGACGGCGATGAGTTCGTCGTTGTCAGGGCCGGCGTCGGTGTTCCCACCACCGGGCGAGAAGTCGAGCACTTCGACGTCGGCAAACGCCGGCGAGAACTGCTCGTCGATACGGACGAGTTCCATCTCGCCGAGTTCGTCCTCGGTTTCGACGGCGACCTCGACGGTGGTACTCTCGCCGAAGGCGACTTCCGTCTCTTGAACTACTCGGCTCATATGGCCAATTGAAAGGGTAACAGTGTCAGACATCACAATCAACTCCGTCGTTGTTCTCGAATTCGTTTACTGCACAGACGTCGCCGTTGATTTCTTCGTTTCCGCCAACGGCAACGCCTGCTGCGCCGCTTTCACGGATGGTACAGTCCCTGAGGTCGAGCGCACCGTCGTGAGTGGCGCCAGTCGCGACGTCGACGTTACCCTCGAGGTCCCGACCGCCGTACTCGATTGTCGCGTGGTGGATCTGGTTCAGCATGCTCGTGGAACGAACGTTAATTCCGTCCCACCAGCCCCGTATTCCCGCGTCCCGACCGGCCTCAGTGGCAGTGAACGTGATCGGGTCGTCTTCGGTGCCGACGAACCTGATGTCGGTCTCGGCGTTGTCGTCGCCGATCCGTAGCCTCGCCTCTTGCTCGAATTCGACGTCGGTCCCCGGTGCAATTTCGAACTCGCCGTTCATCTCGAACGACGACGTCCCTCCGTCGAGTCGGTAAGGGACGCCCAGATCCGCCCAGTAAACGTCGCCGTCGGTTTCCCGGGTCTTCCCCTCGACCAGCACGGTATCGTCGTCGTTGCCGGTGAAATCCGACGACCAATCCAGCGTGTGGACGTTGTCCGACCGTGCCTTGACCGGTCCGGACGTGTTGGCGGTGTACGTGTTCGCTCTGGATTCGTCCCGTAGCTCGGCGTCCCGACCGAGCACGAGGCCGTGTCCGTCGCTTTCGCGTAACGTACAGCCCGTGAGTTCGAGTTCACCGGAGCCACCGGCCGATCCGGTCCGGGTCGCAACTCTAACGTTCGCGCTGTCTTCGTCGGTCGCGCCACCGTACTCGACGATCACGTGCTCCAGCACGTTGTCGGCCGCGGTGGTCTGGATGTAGAGGCCGTTCCACCAGCCGCGCGTCTCCTCGGTGCCAGTGAACGTTATCTCCTCTACCTGTTCGTCTCGGCCGTCTCCACCATCGATGACACCCCGCATGATCACCGCGGACTCCTCCTGGAACTCGAGCATCGAGTCCTGCGTGAACTCGAAGTACGCGCCGGGGTCGACGGTCAGTTCGACGTCGTGGATCTCTGTGTGGCCGTCCATTCGGTACGGTACCTCGATAGCGTCCCAGCTGATTGCGTCCTCTTCGGTGCGACTATCGCTAATGTCTTCGCCGTCCCGCGCCTCCACGAACACGTACTCGTCGCCGTTGCCCGTGTAGCTCGAAGTGTCAGAGAGCATGTGTATCCGGCTCGAGCGCGTCCAGACTGGGCTGTCGTCGTTATCGGTGTAGGTATTCTCGCCCGATCCGTCGAACAGTGTGGCGTTCCGACCGAGGACGAGTCCGTGGCCTGCGCTCTCCCGGATCGTGCAGTTCGAGAGCTCGAGTTCGGCGTCGTCGGCGGCAGCCCCGGTCTTGGTCGCGATTTCGAGGCCGCCGTCGAGGTCGTTGCCGGCGTACTCGATGACGGCGTGGGACAGGACGTTGTTCAGGTCGACGGTCTGGACGTAGATCCCGTCCCACCAGCCGCGCGTCTCCTCGGTGCCGGTGAACAGGATTGGATCCTCCTCGGTACCCTCGACGCGCATGCCGCAGCCTTCCTCGAACTCGAGTTGTGAACTCGAACGTCGCGCCGGGATCGATCGTTACCGTCACGTCTTCGACGGACGTCTTGCCGTCCATCCGGTAGGGAACGTCGATGGCCGACCACGTGATCGAGTCCTCACCCATCCCATCGTCGAGACTCGTGGCGTAGACGCGTGCGAACTCCTCGTCGTTGTTCTGGAAGGAGGAATCTGCCGACAACATGTGGATCTGCGTCGATCGCGTGCGGACCGGCCCTTCGGCGTTGTATTCGTACGTGCTCCCGCCGCTGTCTCCTCTCAGTTCGGCACCCGAACCCATCCACATACCGTGGCCTCCACTCCGTCGCAACGTACAGTTCGAAAGCGTGACCGAACTTGGTTCGCCGTACGACCCACCCTTGCTCGAGAGGTCGAGATTACTCCGGAGCGGATAATTTCGAATAGTGGACGTCCCTTCGCCACCACCGTACTCGATCGTCGTGTGTTCGATTGAGTTCTCGAGGTCGTCGGTGTTCATATAGACGCCATCCCACCAGCCACGATAGGCCCTCGTGGACGTGAGCAGGACCGGTTCGCTTTCCGTTCCCTCGATAAGGCAGGTGCTTCCCTCGTTGAAATCGAGACGCGTACCCTGTTCGAACTCGATTCTGACGTTCGGTTTGATCGTCAGCGTCGCCTCTACGTGGATAGTACTGGTAACCTTGTAGACGACGGGGTCGTCACCGGTTGCCTCAGGCGGATGTGCCTCCCACGTCGTATCCTCCGTGACGTCGTCCGATAGTTCGATGACCTCTTTGTCTACGACGCGGGTTCCTTCGTTCCACGCGTCGATGACGTCATCGAGTTCTGCAGTAGTGATGTCGCCGTCGCTCCAATCGTCGAAGGCATCGTCTAACCCGTCGGTCATGACACGACCGACACGGTTCGCATAGTCGGCGACGTGATCGTCGCTTTGGGCTGCTACCGCTTTCTGTACGTCGCCGTTTCTGGCGCTTGTGCTCCCGACACCCGCCAGTGTTCCGACACCAGTCGCTGCGAGTGCCCCGAGAACCGTTCGCCGTTGTAACGTTCGTCTATCGTTCATCGTTAGTGTTCGTTCGTAAGGTTGTCATCCAGACCGATTTCGCGTTCGCTGCCCCTGGACAGGGAGTACGATACCAATATCTGACACGGCTGTGCACCTCGAGCAGGGGCACCGTTTACTTATCGCCCCATTGAAGAGTTTATCCGATCGAATTATGATGTATATCATGTGATGTATGGGTAACCTACTAGCTTACTCTAAACTCACCTATGAGGAAAGCCAATCTAAGTTACTTTCAGGTAACTGGGAACGTACGTTCGGGTTAGCGAGTTGTTATTACACTCGCGAACGCACACGCTGTGGGGGAGGTGGTACGGCGTGTGTGACGACTGGCCGTTTACCGTAGAACAGCCCACCGCTCGAGGAACAATGAGACACACTATCACATCATCCGCGGCTACGGGCCGACCGATTCGAAGACGGCGCGGTCGGGCGAGGGGTGATCGAAGATGACCCACGACAGTGACGGACACACGGCGATCGTCGAGTTCGAGCGGCCGACCGGAGAGGTAGCGACGATCGTTCGGACGGCACCGTCGGCGGCGGAAGACGTGTTGGACGACGCACTCGGGCTCGTGCCTGCTACGGGCAAAGTGCGCCGGGTAGAGACGGTAGACGGAGACCCCATCGGCGAGCTCGACGTCGGTGCCTCCCGTCGAGGCGTCCGAGAACGTCTGTCGCCGCCGACGTACTGGAAACGGTGAAGACGGCACGGTCACTCTCCAGGCCGCCGAGAGAAGCCACACCGTTCGCAGGGTGAAACCGTCGACCTCGAGCGAACGGTCGTCGCTGGAGTGGTCGTCGGAACGATTTCCGCCTGATCACAGTCGAGCGGCCAGCCTCGGCAACGAGACCGAGGCTGACCGCGGCCGTTCGTGATCGGACGTGCACTGCAGTTCAGTGGCTACTCTACAGTAACAACTGAAACGGTTTACACACTGCTCGCGGTAGTGCGGCCAGAACTGGCTTACTCTGCCAGTTCTGGCCGCTTGATCGCGAGCAGGTGTGCAATGACTTTCAGTGGCTACTGTAACTGTTCGCACAAGAACCGTCCTACGTCGAGTCGCCGCCGCGGTCGATCCAGGCACACTCCGAACAGGTGTCGACGCCCTGTACGTTCGAGAGCGTCGAATCACAGTTCGGACACGACCGGGACGCGTACTGCGGTGGTCTAAGCATCAGCCGTCACGATGGTTTCGACGATAATAAACTCTCCCTACGACGAACGTCGAAATCAGGTAGGTGGCGGCCCCGCCGTGCCCGGCCGAAACGGCGTTACCGACGGGCGCGAGCGGTCTGCATCGCGTCGCTGTTGTACGCCGATCCGAGGGAGCCGCTCGCGTCGATCGCGATAACGCCGGCCGACGAACCCGTGAGTTCGCCGAACTCCTCGATCGCGAGTTCCGTCGCCCCCTGGGCGTCGAGCCCGCGCTCGAGGTGACGGACGACGCGCCGGGAGAGCGTGACGCGCGCGATGTCCTCGCCGGCTCCCGTCGCGCTCGCGCCGCCGGCAGGCGAACAGTAGTATCCCGACCCGATCTGCGGGACGTCACCGACGCGGCCGGCGAGGGCGAGCCAGCGGCCACCCGTGGAGGTCGCCGCGGCGAGCCGTTCGCCGTCGAAGGCGACCGCGCCGACCGTGTCGTGATCGTGTTCGTCGTCGATTCCCGGCGTCTCCTCCCCGAACTGATCTCGCTGGCCGAACCGGGCCTGAATCCACTCGAGCTGAGCTCGCGACCCCCCTTCGGGCGCCTCGAGTTCCGCCCAGCGCTCGCGCGTCCGCTCGGTCCAGAGGTCGACCTCGGTCTCGACGCCGTAGTCCTCGGCGAGCGAAACGGCGTGCTCGCCGGCGACGAAGGTGTGGGGCGTCTCTTCGAGGACGACGCGGGCGACGCTGACGGCGTGCTCGACGCCCGGCATCGAACAGACCGCGCCGACTCGACGGTCGTCGGTCATGATACCCGCGTCGGTTCGAACGACGCCGTCGCTCTGGACGGCGCCGCCGACGCCCGCGTTGAACCGGGGCGAGGACTCGAGCACTCGAACTGCTGCTTCGACGGCCGAAAGCGGCGTCTCCGCGTCGACGCCGGCTTCGGCGGACTCCTCGAGGACAGCCTGTCGTGCATCCGGCTCCTCCGGCTCGCCGCCGGCACCGCCGTGAACGATGACGTGCATACGCCGGACCTGCGTGCGGGCCGGGATAATCGTCCCGATTCCGGACGACGGCCGATCGCCGCGGCCGAACGACCACGAACCCCTACACTTACGACGCGTGCTCGAGTACCGCCGACGATGACGCCCGTCGCGCTGCTCGCCGTCTTCTGTTGTCTGATGGTGATCATCGCCGTCGGCAAACTCGCGCTTGCAGATCGACGGGAGCCGATCGACGTGGGAACGAGCCTCCTGGTCGTCGGCGTCACGGCGTTCGTCCTCGTCTGGCTCGACCTGCAAGTGGAGTGGTCGCCGGCCGGCGTCGGGCCGCTGCTGATCGCGCTGGGAGTGGTCACGATCGCAGTCGGCGTGGCGCTGATCGTCGACGACTGGTAACGACGACTGCGTCGACGCCGAGCAGTCGCGTCCAGAAAACCACAACTGTTAGGTCTAAATCCCCCATACTCGAGGGTCGATCGTAATATTTTCCGATGCAAACCCAAATGGCAGCCCTTTTAGCGAGCGTATGAGAAGGTTAGGAACGAGATGAGCTACGACAAAATCGAGGTTCCCGAGG
This sequence comes from Natronobeatus ordinarius, assembly GCF_024362485.1. Lineage (NCBI taxonomy): Archaea > Methanobacteriati > Methanobacteriota > Halobacteria > Halobacteriales > Natrialbaceae > Natronobeatus > Natronobeatus ordinarius. Next base: position 956,609 of record NZ_CP101456.1, read on the forward strand.
ACGGAGAGAAGATCACGCTCAAGGAGGGGTCTGACACCGAACTCGAGGTGCCCGACAACCCGATCATCCCGATCATCTACGGTGACGGCGTCGGAAGCGACGTCGGTCCGGCCGCCCAGAAGGTGCTCGAGGCTGCCGCCGAGGCCACCGGTCGCGAGATCCACTGGATGCGCGTCTACGCCGGCGAGTCCGCCCGCGAGAAATACGACGAGAACCTGCCCGACGAGACCGTCGAGGCGATCAAAGAACACCGCGTCGCGATCAAGGGCCCGCTGACGACGCCCGTCGGCGCGGGCTTTCGCTCGCTCAACGTCGGCCTGCGCAAGCTGCTCGACCTCTACGCGAACGTCCGACCCACCTACCACCTCGACGGTGTCCCGTCACCGGTCAAGGAGCCGGAGAAGATGGACATGGTCACCTTCCGTGAGAACACGGAGGACGTCTACGCCGGCATCGAGTGGGAAGCCGGCACCGACGAAGTCGAGCAGGTCAAGGAGTTCGTCGAAGAGGAGATGGGCGCAACGGGCGTCATCCACGACGGCCCCGTCGGCATCGGCGTCAAGCCGATCACGGAGTTCGGGACGAAGCGCCTGGTTCGGGAAGCCATCGACTACGCCCTCGAGAACGACCGCGACTCCGTCACCCTTGTCCACAAGGGCAACATCATGAAGTTCACCGAGGGGCAGTTCCGCGACTGGGGCTACGAGGTCGCAGACGAGGAGTACGGTGACGAGGTCATCACCGAGGACACCCTCTGGGAGGAGCGCGACGGCGAGATGCCCGAGGACGCGGTGGTCGTCAACGACCGGATCGCCGACAACATGCTCCAGCAGATTCTCACCCGTACCGACGAGTACGACGTCGTCGCGACGATGAACTTAAACGGCGACTACATGTCCGACGCCTGTGGTGCCCAGATCGGTGGGCTCGGCATCGCACCCGGTGGCAACTTCGGTGAGGGCCGCATGCTCGCAGAACCCGTTCACGGTTCGGCACCCAAATACGAGGGCCAGGACAAGGTCAACCCGACCGCCATGATCCTCTCCGGTCGCATGATGCTCGAGTACATGGGCTGGAACGACGCCGCCGACCTCGTCCGCGACGCCGTTGAGGAGACCATCTCTTCGGGCAAGGTTACCTACGACCTCGAACGTCAGCTCGAAGACGCCGAGAAGCTCGCCACGAGCGAGTTCGCCGAGGAAGTCGTCGCCAACATCGAAAACCTGTCGTAGAACTCCCCGTCGGCTGCATTCCGTTTTTCGGCACGTCACGACCTCGAAAAGTGTCGCGAACGCTCCGTTCGTCGGCAGCGACCGCCACCTCGATACGGCGCGCACTCGAGCCCGAACGATCGGTCATCCGGAGACGGGCTCAGTCGGGTTCGATCCGTCCGAGCACGTCGTCGCGATGGAACTCCTCGTTCTCGCCGACCACGATCTCGGTGAGCGTCCCCGACGCCGGCGCGGGCACGTCGACGCTCACCTTCTCGACCTGGATCTCACAGATCGTCTCGCCCTCCTCGACGGTCCCGCCTTCTCGAGCAAACCACGTCGCGATGACGCCCTCGTCGACGTCCTCGGCGTCCTCGGGCCAGGCGGTCGCCGCGTCGACCTCGATCACGTCGCTCATTCGTGTATCGAGCGAACCGCGGCCTCGACGTCTCCGGCGTCGGGCAGCACTTCGTTCTCGAGCGGGCGGGCGTACGGGATCGGCACGTCCGGCATCGTTACCCGACGAACGGCCTCGAGCTCGTCGAGCGCTCCCTCCGTGGCCCGCGCGACGAGTTCCCCGCTGACGCCGTAAGAGTGGTAGTCTTCGTCGACGACCACGAGTTTCCCCGTCTTTCGGACCGACTCGAGCACCGTCTCCGTATCGAGCGGAACGAGCGTCCGGAGGTCGATCACCTCCGCGTCGATGCCGTCTTCTGCGAGGTCGGCGGCGGCCTCGAGCGCGCGATGGACGTGCAGCCCGAGAGTGACGATCGTCACGTCGTCGCCCTCGCGTTTGACGTCGGCCTCGCCGAACTCGATCTCGTAGTCCTCCTCGGGGACGCCGGTTTTGGGCCCGTCGGGGGCGGGCATCCACGCCAGGCCCATCAGCCGTTTGTGGAACATGTAGACGACGGGGTCGTCGTCCCGGATCGCGGCGTGCATCAGCCCCTTGGCGTCGTATGCGGTGGAGGGAACGACGACCTTCATGCCCGGCAGGTGAGCGAAGGTCCCGTACAGGGTCTGGGAGTGCTGGGCGGCGTCGTTGTACGTGCCGCCGACGGCCGTCATGAACACCATCGGGACCGAGACCGAGCCCCCGGACATGTAGGCGTTCTTCGCCATGTTGTTGTAGATTTGATCCATCGCGACGCCGAAGAAGTCGGCGAACATCAACTCGACGATGGGACGCATCCCCTGCATGGCCGCGCCGACACCCGCGCCGATGAATCCAGTCTCCGAGATAGGGACGTCCATGATTCGATCGTGGCCGAAGTCCTCGAGCAGCCCCTGCGTGGAGTCGAAGATGCCACCGTAGTCGGCGACGTCCTCCCCCATCACGAAGACGTCCTCGCTCTCGCGCAGTTCGTGGGCGATGGCCTCGACCATCCCCCGGCTCATCGTCAGTTCACGGTCGATCGTTTCGGGGTCGGGGACGTCAGCCTGCGCCATCACTCCTCACCTCCGTCGGCCGCGGCCAGTTCCTTATCCGGACGCTCGGGCCAGCCCTCGAGTTCGTCCGTGAAAACGTCCTCGTAGGCCTCCTCGGGATCGGGCTGGGGCTGGTCTTTCGCCCACTCGATGGCCTCCTCGACGCGCTCGTGGGCGCGTTCGCGGATCTCCTCGAGGTCCTCGTCTCCGAGCCCGTGGTCCTCGAGGTGACGCTCCATCCGCTCGATCGAGTCGCGCTCGTGGGCCGCCTCGACGTCCTCGTCCGGGCGATACGCTTCGGGGTCGCCCATGAAGTGGCCCATCCGGCGATGGAGCTGTACCTCGAGCACCGTCGGCCCGTTGCCGTCGCGGGCGCGCCCGATCGCCTCCCCTGCGGCCTCGTAGACGGCGACGGCGTCGTCGACGTCGACGCGTTCGCCGTGTACCTCGAAGCCGTCGGCTCGCTGCGAGGCGTCTTCGACGTCGGTCACGCGTTCTTTGGGCATGCTGATCGCCCAGTCGTTGTCCTCGATGACGAACACGACGGGCAGGTTCTGCACGGCGGCGAGGTTGAGCGATTCGAGGAATGCCCCCTGGCTGACCGCCCCCTCGCCGAGGAAGGCGACGGCCACGGCGTCGGTGTTTCGTTTCTTCGCGGCCATCGCCGCGCCGACCGCCGGCGGGCAGCCCTGGGCGATGATCCCGCTGCAGGCGAAGTTCACGTCGGGATCGTAGAGGTGCATGTGACCGCCCTTTCCCTTCGAGAGGCCCGTCTGCCGGCCGAATATCTCCGCAGTCATTCGTTTCAGGTCGACGCCCTTCGAGATCGCGACGTGGTGTGGTCGGTGGGGCGCCGTTACCGTATCGTCGTCTCTGAGGTGAGCACAGACGCCCGCCCCCGACGCCTCGTGGCCCGCTGCGAGGTGCAACTCGCCGGGAATCGGCCCCGCTGAGATGTCGAAGGCCGGTTGTTTCCCCTCGAGGTACTCCTCCTGGAGTCGTTCCTCGTAGTGGCGTGCCGTCACCATCTCCTCGTACATCCGCTCGAGTGTGTTAGTTGATACCATTCACGGCACCAGTTGGCAGTACCACGAACCACGGTATAAACGCCGGCTACCGACGATCGAAACCGTAAACGTACACGCGGTATTTGTGAACAGAATATCATTTTTTGACGACGATCGCCTCGAATTGACCGAAATCGTATCAGGAAACCAGTAAAGTATTTCTAATGGTTACGCCATTCAACTGGTGTGACTGTCCCACCCGCACCCGACGATGGCGTGCCCTCGTTCATCGTCGAACGGTTCCAGGAGCACTCCGCGGAGGAGCTCCGAGAGATCGCATCGTACGCCGAATCCATGCTGGACTCGTCGCAAGTGCCGTCGTACGTCGTCCAGGCGTTCGCGATGCAGGACGACGAGACGCGGATGGTGATCGCCATCTACGCGGTCGAACTCGCGGAGTACCTCGAAGAACAGGAAGAACTCGAGGACGAAGCGGACGACGACACCGACGACGAGCCGCCTGCACCCGGCTCGATGGGTGGTGCGTTCTTCGGCTGACCTCGATCCGGCCGGAATTTCCTGCCCGAGCATCGGCGAATCGAGGGATGGCTCAAGCGAGTTGCGTTCACTGCGTGGCGTGACCGCTCGCTCGTTCTCGACGAGGTACCGACGATTCTCTCTCACCGTGATACCGCTGGTGGCGCTGCTCACCGCACCAGCACGGTCGTTCTGAGGTAGAGTGACAACTGAAACGGGTTACACGCAGTAACAACTGAAACGGGTTACACACTGCTCGCAGCGGAACGGCCAGTGCTGGCCGCTGAGTCGCGAGCAGGTGTGCACTGACGTTCAGTGGCTACTATAATAGGTTCCGGCGAGGCCGACGATCGCCAGTACCATCGCGGCGGCGAACGCCACCACGAACGCCGACAGCGGTTCGGTGACGGTCGCGAGTTCGTCGCGAACGAACTCGGCGGCGACGACGGTCGCGACGAGCAACAGCACGAGGCCGCCGGCGTTCGCCACCCGGCCGTTCGTCTCGGGAACCGCGTCGGGATCGTTCAGGAGGACCAGAATCACGGCGAGTGCGAAGGGCGTGCCGACGAGTCCGAACGCGAGCACGAGCACGAGCAGCTGGAAGAACGCACCCCCGAGGAACGGCCCGACGGCCGACAGCAGGGCCACGGCAGCGAGCAACGTGCGGTACCGGTGGTCTTCGACCGAGCGCTCCCAGCCGAGTTTGTCCGCGAGGAGGTACGGCGGGACCAGCGTGTTCCCGCCGAGCGTCGAGACGGCCGCCCCGAGCAGTCCGGCGAGGAACAGCCACGTCGCGTACTCGCCGGCGACGGGGCCGAGCGCCTCGGCGGCCCCGATCTGATCGATCGTTCCCGGGTCGACACCGAGTGCCGGTAAGACGGTCGCCGCCACGAGGAAGATCGCGAGGCTGTAGAGCCCGAAGGCGACGAGCATCGAGCTCACGACGTCGAACGTCGCGGCGTCGGCGTCGCGGCGGGTCCACCCTCGAGCGCGCATCGTGTAGCTCTGCATCGTCAGGAGCGTGACGTGGACGGCGCCGCCGAGCACGCCGGCAGCGACGAGCGCGCCGCCGACGCCCGCCGGGATCTGCGGAACGAGACCGGTCGCCGCTTGCGCAGGATCGATCGGGACGACGACGGCTGCGACGACGAACGTGAGGACCACGAGCGAGACGAGCACCTTCGCCCCGAGTTCGGCGACGCGGTAGCCGCCGCCGGCCAGCCCGACGGCGAGGACGACCGCCCAGGCGACGCCCCAGATCCGTGGGTCAGCCAGGACGGCGATTCCCAGGTCCCCGACGATCGCTGCGCTGACCTCCGCCAGCGTCTTCATGATCACCAGCTGGGCTAACCCTGCGGCGAGCACGACGTCGATCACGAGCACCCACGCCCAGAACGAGCCCAGATGCTCGTCGACGACGGTCACGATCCCCGCCTCGGTGAGCAGCCCGAGCCGGGTCGCGAGGTACTGTCCGACGGTGCCGAGAACCGCCGAGCACACGACGACCCACAACAGCGCGTAGCCAAAGCTCGCGCCGGCGATCAGCAGGCTCACCATCGTCGCCGGCCCCGCCGCGATCGCGCCGGCGAGCCACGTCGGTCCCAGCTGTCGCACGAACGCCCCGACCGTACCGCGCTCTCGAGTCGTCGCCTCCGTTGCCATCGCTCTTCGTTGTCGACAGGGAGAGATAACTCCGTGGTATTACGAACAGATCGCAGAACTCGGTTCGGTGGCGTGAGAGCGGCTCAGACGTAGGTGAACCACTCGTCGTACTCGTCGGTGCGACGCTCGACGACTTCGAAGAACGTCGACTGGATCTCTTCGGTGACCGGGCCACGCGACCCGTCGCCGATGACGACGTTGTCGACCTTACGGATCGGCGTCACTTCCGCTGCGGAGCCGGTGAAAAAGAGCTCGTCGGCGGTGTTGAGCTCACCGCGAGAGATCGAGACGTTGTCGTGGACGGTGTATCCGAGGTCGCGCGCGAGCGTGATGGCCGTGTCGCGGGTGATCCCGTCGAGGATCGACTCCGAGAGCCCAGGCGTGTAGAGCTCGTCGTCTCGCACCAGGAAGAGGTTCTCACCCGGTCCCTCGGCGACGTTGCCCTCCTTGTTGAGGACGATCGCCTCCGCGTAGCCGTGCCGGCGGGCTTCCTCGCCGGCCAGTAAGCTGTTGACGTACAGCCCCGTCGTCTTCGCGTTCGTCGGGATCTGGCTCGAGGCGTGCTTTCGCCAGGACGAAACCATCACGTCGATGCCGTTCTCTAAGGCGTCCTCGCCGAGGTAGCTCCCCCAGGGCCAGACGGCGATGGCGGTTCGAGTGGGACAGCCACCCGGGCTGATTCCCAGGCTGTCGTAGCCGTAGAAGACGATCGGCCGGATGTAACAGGAGGGAAGCTCCTGGCGGCGGATGAGTTCGGCCGTCGCCTCGGTGAGTTCCTCGGGCTCGTGGTCGATCTCCATCTCGTAGGGCTTTGCGGACTGGAAGAGACGCTCGACGTGTTCGTCCCAGCGGAAGATCGCCGGCCCCTCCTCGGTGTCGTAACACCGCGCCCCCTCGAAGATCCCGGTGCCGTAGTGAAGTCCGTGGGTGAGCACGTGGATCTGCGCGTCGTCCCAGTCGACGAACTCGCCATCCATCCAGATCGTGTCGACGTCCATCTCGTCGAAGCTCATACGCAGCGTGACGGATGCCTCCGTAATGAACGTTCTCGATTGGTACGGCTCCTCGCACTCTCGTTCTCGAACGGCGAGTGCGGGAGGATCCGGCGGCGGCCGACCGGACGACCGGACGCGGCGATCACTCGAGGTCGTGACGCATACACATGGCCGTCGACGGGCAGATGTCGGTGAACTCCTCGGTACGGCAGACCGGCTCGGGAACGGCGGCTCGATCGACCGGCTCGAACCCGCGGTCGGCGAAAAAGTCCGCGGCCGTCGTCGTCAGCAGGTACGTCGTCGAGAAGCCGTCCTCGCGTGCGTGCTCGAGCAACCGTTCGGTGATCGCCGTCCCGTAGCCCTCCCCTCGCGCCGACGGCTCGACGGCGACCGACCGAAGGAGCGCGTACTCCGCACAGGGCTCCAGGCCGCCGACGCCGATTCGACGACCGTCGGCCGAACAGACGAACAGGTGCTCGAGGGCCGTCTCGAGGTCTGCCGTCGGCAGCCCACAGCGCTCGAGGGTCGACTCGACGTACTCGCGGTCGCCCCGTTCTGCCGGTCGGAGCTCGACGTCGGGGGCCACTACCCCAGCCGCTCGAGGACGGTCGCGCCCTCGAGGTAGGTGAGGTCGTGTCGGTTGGCGTAGGACCGGGCTGCGCCAGGGGTGAGCGCCTCGCCGGTTTCGTCGTCGAGCATCTCACAGACGACGACGGCGGGTGGCAATTCGGCGGCGTCGGCGAGGGCGAGGGCGAGTTCGGTGTGGCCTTCGCGCTGGGCGAGCAGCTTCGGCGCGCCCTTGAGGACGTGGACGTGGCCGGGAACGCGAAACTCCTCGTCGAACGCGGTCGAGCCGGGGGTCGCGGCGGCGTCGGCCAGCGCGCGGATGGTCAGCGAGCGGTCGTTGTCGGTGATTCCCGTGTAGGTGTCGCGGTGGTTGACGGTGAACGAGAACGAGGAGCGTTCGTCGTAGCCGAGGTCGTGACCGTCCGTCGCGGGGTGATCGACGGCCTCGGTGAAAAAGGGGAGGTCGAACGCGTCGGCGACGTCGTGGCCGAGGGCGACGCAGATCAGCCCGCCCGCGTCGTTTCGCAGCCGAGTGACGGCCTCGGGAACGACAGCATCCGCGTGGTAGATGAGATCCGTCTCACCCTCGCGGTCGGCTGCGTCGTGGACGAGAATCGGTTCGCCGGCGGCGAGCGAGTCGAGCGCGCGGTCGAACGCCGAGACGCCGGTGGATCGGCCGGTCATATCAGTGATCTCCGACATAGATGGTGAGGTGGTCGTCGTCGCTGAGGTCGAGTTCGTCCCGGAGTTTCGCCGGTGCGATGACCTCGAGTTTGTCGTCGTCGTGGTGGGTGCGTTCGGGCTCGATCGTGTGTGCACCCTCGTAGCACTCGCCGTCGGCTGTCTCGAGCGTCGCCGGGTAGCAGACGGCCGGGCCGTAGGTCCGTTCATCGTCCTCCCAGCCGTCGATCGGCACCGGCTCGAGCGAGGAAACGGCGCTCCGACGGCGGACGCTCTCCTCGAGCAGGTCGACGTTGAGCGTCCCCGGGTAGGGTTCGTAGCCGAGGCGATCCTCGAACTGGCGGTTGTAGCCGGGAAGCGAGATGTAGTGTCGGCCCTCGCCCATCCCGCCGGTGACCGTCCCTTCGAGTTCGATCTCCGACCCGTCCTCGAAGATTCGGCGGTAGTCCTCGTACTCGGCGCGGAGCGCACGTTCGCCCGCGTCGGTGATGGCCACCCACTGTCCGTCGCTGACCGTATCGCGCTCGAGGAGCGTCGCGCTCTCGAGGCGCTGGAGGCGGCGCGAGGCGGTCTGGTTCGACGCGTCGAGCTGGTCGGCGAGCGCCGAACAGGAGATTTTGAGATCACCCGAGAGTCCGCCCTCGATGGCGAGCAACTTGAGAACGGCGAGCTCGGCCTGCCCGACGGCCGACGTCGCTGTGGTCGACATACTCGATGGTTCGGAGTACCTACGTAAAAGCATACCGAATGTGGCATGCATAGCAAAACTGTGATGCTGTTGGTCAGCGTTTCTTCGCGTCTCCGGTGTTGGTGGGTCCAATAAAAAAGTCACCGGTCGGCAGATGCCGGGAGAACTCGCGGTCAAACTGATCGAATATAGACTACGAAGACGGGCGAGTTCGATTCGACGTCGGTACAGTTAGCTGACTGGTTCCTCGATGCGCGCCCAGCCGATCGCGTCGAGGACGACGATGCGATCATCACAGCGGACGTACACGCCGTTGTACGTCGATCCATTGCCCTCGTAGTACGGCAGCAAGTGACGAAGCGCGTCGACGACCTCCCAGGCGTGGTCGTGCTCGAGCGTGGCGTTCGCCCACTCCTCGCGGGCGTCGTCGCTGAGCGCACGCTGGATAACCGTGTCAGCGAGGGGTAACTCCCTGAGTTGTCGAGAGGAGACATCAACGACGGTGGCGTCTTCGGGGACGTCCGTCACGATTCGTGCGCCGACATCGGCTTTGACCCGTCCGCCGCGCTGTCGCGTGCTCCGTCCCTGGAGGAGGTAGCCCACGACCGCAGCCGTGCCGACTGCGAGCACCGACAGCGCCAGGTCTTTCCCCCTGATGGCCATGCGTTCACCTTACAGCAATTGACTAAGTATCTTTCGACGGAGTGTCCCTCCTCGAGAACGGTCTCCCCCTCGTGAGATTCAAACGTACCGCGTTGCCAGTCCCGTCGTGATCAGTCCCGCGACGACGAACAGGACGACGCCGGCGACGGCCGCAGCCCGAAACAGCGGGAGCGCATCCCGGGCCGGCTCGCGGAGCTTCTTCCCGGTGAGTCCGGACTCGAGTCGCTTGGCCCCGACCTCGACCAGCGCAGCCATGACGAGCCAGAGCGCGAGCATCACGAGAACGAGTTGGCCGTTCGTCGACGCAAAGAGGTCGGCGCCACCGTTGTCACCGATCGTGTAGCGCGTACCGGCCATGTGACCGCCGGTCACGAAGAGCACGACCGCGCTCACTCGCGAGATGGTGGTGAGCTTGCTGGATATACCCTCGAGCGGCTTCGTCGAGTTGAACGTTCCGTCCCGGGCAAGTGGCAGGACGACGAGTGCGACGTAGAACACGCTTCCGGCCCAGATCGCGGCGAACACCAGGTGCGCGATCTGGAAGACTGCAGAGACGATGAATTCGGCCATACCCGATGGCTCGAAGACGGCCGCTATGAGCCTTGCGGCTCGCGTCCACCATCGCTCATCTGTCGGCCTGATCCGCGCGGCTCACGGTCGTCGACCCACGGAAGAGTGCGATTGCTGCTGCTCGTGGTGTGGCCCGCTCGCGGACGGCGGGATCAGGAGCCCCAGAAGTTCTCGCGGCTCCCGAGGCGTTCACGCCCGCGCCGCCGGTCCGCGTCGGCCGGTTCCTCCTCGTCGTCAGCGTCGTCCTCGGGGTCCATCGGCAAGCGCTCGAGTTCCTCCGCCCGGGCGTGGTTGCTGTGAACCCGCGTGATCTCGACGCGGGCGCGGGCTTCGGGAAGGACGCCGTCGACCATCACGATGAATCCGTCTTCGGTGCGGCCGACGCCGGCCCCGCTCTCGTGGATGTCCTCGACGTCGATGATAACCTCTTCGCCGGCTTTGACCGGCTGGGTCTTCAGGTCCTGAATCGGCTGACTGTAATGATTGCACCACTCCTTGCCACCCCGGTCGCCATAGTGTTGACAACCCATCCCGGCAATGCGCTCGGAAAAACTCGGGCACTCGTCCGCGAGTGGACAATTTGGCATACGGTACACTACTCGTGGCGCCGTTAAACCGCTTGCGTCTCGAGAAGACGACGGGGACGAAATCCCGACGAAGGTTCGACAACTGGTCGGGCAGGTACAGCCGTTTCGAAAACGTTTACGATGGCGGGCCCACACTGGTCGATTATGAAAGTTCTCGTAACGGTCAAGGAGGTCGCGACCGTCGACGACGAGTTCGAGATCGCCGGGACCGAGATCGACGACCGGTTCCTGGGGGCGGACCTGAACGAGTGGGACGAGTACGCCCTCGAGGAGGCCGTCCAGCTGACAGAAGACGGCGTCGCCGACGAGGTCGTCACCGTCACCATCGGCCCCGAAGACGCCGAACAGACCATCCGCCAGGCGCTCGCGAAGGGCGCCGACCGCGCCATCCGGGTGTGGGACGACGCTCTCGCCGACGTCGACTTACTCGACGTCGGCGCGAAGACGGCGATCCTCGAGGCGGTCGTCGCCGAGGAAGAGCCCGACCTCGTGCTGACGGGCGTCCAGACGGGTGACGACAGCTTCGGGGCGACGGGCGTCGCGCTGGCTGCCGACCTCGGCGTCCAGTGGGCCGCCGTCGTCAACGAGCTCGAGCTCGACGCCGACGCCGGTGTCGCCTCGGTCCACCGCGAACTCGAGGGCGGCGTCGAGGAGCTCACCGACGTCGAGCTGCCGGCCGTCCTCTCGATCCAGACGGGGATCAACGAGCCCCGCTACGCCAGCCTCCGGGGCATCCGCCAGGCCCAGCGCAAGGAGCTCGCCGCGAAGACGCTCGCCGACCTCGGCCTCGAGGACGACGACGTCGCCGCCGAACTGACGCTCACCGACATGTACGAGCCCGAGACCGAAACCGACGTGACGATCTTCGAGGGCGACGCCAGCGATACCGCCGGGCAACTCGCTGACCTGCTTCGCGACAAGGGGGTGGCACAATGACCGACGTGCTCGCGGTTGCCGACCACCGCCGCGGCGAACTGCGCGACGTCAGCTACGAACTCGTCTCTGCGGGTCGCGAACTCGCCGACGCCGCCGGCGGCGAGCTCCACCTCGCGGTGATCAGTGGCCCCGTCGAGGAGTACGCCGAGAAACTCAACCGCGAGGGCGTCGACGCCGTCCACACCGTTTCCCACGGCGAGGAGTTCAACCACGACGTCTACACCCAGGCCATCTCCCAGCTCGTCGACGCACTCGAGCCAGGGTTCGTCCTCGCGCCCAACAGCGTCAACGGGCTCGACTACGCCCCCGCGGTCGCCACCCAGCTCGACCGCCCGCTGGTGACCGACGTCGTCGGCGTCGCCGTCGACGGTGACACCCTCGAAGCGACCCGCGAGATGTACGGTGGCAAAGTCGAGACGACCGTCGAGGTCGACGCCGCCGACGGCGCCGTCGTGACGATCCGCGAGGCCGAGTGGCCGCCCGCCGAGGGCACCGGCGACGCCGCGATCGAGGCGTTCGACGCCGCGATCGACGAGGCCGCCGTCGGCTCGACCGTCACCGGCTTCGAGGAGGTCGCCGGCGGCGACGTCGACATCGCCGACGCCGAAGTCCTCGTCTCCGTCGGCCGTGGCATCGAAGACGAGGAGAACCTCGAGCTGGTCGAAGAGCTCGCCGACGCGATGGGCGCGACGCTCTCCTCGTCGCGACCGATCGTCGACGCAGGCTGGCTGCCGCCGAACCGCCAGGTCGGCCAGTCCGGCAAGGTCGTCACCCCCGAAGTCTACATCGCCGTCGGCATCTCCGGCGCCGTCCAGCACGTCGCCGGCATGAAAGGCTCCGAGACGATCGTCGCGATCAACACCGATCCGAACGCCCCGATCATGGACATCGCCGACTACGCCATCCACGACGACCTCTTCGACGTCGTCCCGGCGCTGATCGAGCAGTTCCAGTAGAGCGACCCGCACGAGCGAAGCGAGTGCGGCCGTTTTTGGTCTCTCGTCGAGCGTCGCGAGACGACGGTCAGCGAGACACTCCGTGTCTCGCCAGACAGCTTTTTTGCGTGAGTGGTGAGCGACGCGCGGCGCTCGCGCCGCGATAGAGCGAACCCGAACGGAAAAAAGGTGGGACTGGACTCTTCGACGTCGTCCCGGCGCTGATCGAGCAGTTCCAGTAGAGCCACCCGCACGAGCGGGGCTTTTTGTTTCGAACAGCCGAACGGGCGAGCATGCGGAAGGTTTCGATCGACGGCGTTCCGCCGGAGCCGGCAGACGAGTACCACTCAGACCGACGGCCGCTGTCCGAACCGTTGAACACGTCGGACGTCGCGATCACTCGCTACGTACTCGAGCCCGGCGAACGGTTCAGCGGCTCGGTCCACGCCCACGTGGATCAGGAGGAGGTGTTCGTCGTCCTCGAGGGGGAAGCGACGTTCGAGACCGAGGATGGCGAGGTCGTCGTCGGCGAGGACGAGGCGGTCCGATTCGGACCCGGTGAGTTCCAGACGGGTGCCAACGACGGGGACGAGCCGGTCGTGGCGCTCGCGCTCGGTGCACCCCGCGAGACGAACGACATCCGGATCTCGCGGATTCCAGTCCTCGGGGACCGGGACGTCGCGTGTTCCGACTGTGGTCACGACCATATGCGGGTTCCGACGGGAGCGGAATCCGGGCTCGTCTGTCCGGCGTGTGGGGCGACCCTCGTCGTGGAGGAGCCGACCTGACGAACGCCACGGGTGGCACGGTGTGGTATCAGGTGACTCGAGTCAGTACGAGTCGTCGACAACCGTCACCTACTTTTTCACCCCCTCCTAAGCGCGTGTAATGGAACTTCTGGAGCGCCGTCGGGCGCTGATCGAAGAGCGGCTCGTCGCCGTGGTCGACGGCGTCGAACCCGAGCCGCTCAGAGACGAAGTTCGACACGTCGTGCTTTCTGGGGGAAAGCGGGTTCGACCGACGGTAACGGTGCTCGCCTGTGAAACCGTCGGGGGGTCGGCCGAGGACGCCGTCGACTTCGGCGTCGGAATCGAACTCGTCCACACGGCCTCGCTCGTCGTCGACGACATCATCGACCGCTCTGAGCTGCGCCGCGGGACGACCAGCGCGTGGGCCGAATTCGGCCACGGGCCGGCGATCGTCACGAGCGATGGGCTTCTCGGGGAGGCGTTCGCGCTCTTCTCCTCGGATCCGAAAGCCACGCAGGTCGTCGCCGAGTCGATGGTCGAACTCGGCGTCGGCGAGGCCACCGAACTCTCGGCGAAGCCGGCCACCGAGGAGGAGTACATGACGCTCGCTCGCCGGAAGACCGGCGCGCTCTTTCGGGCGGCGGCCGAACTCGGCGCGATCGCGGCCGGCTCCGACGCCTTCACCGTCGAAGCCCTCGGCGAGTACGCCGAGCGCGTCGGCATCGCCTTCCAGATCCGCGACGACGTGCTCGATACGGTCGCCGACCCGAGGGCGCTCGGCAAGCCGACCGGCATCGACGCGGAGATGGAACGACCGTCGCTCGTCCAGGTGACCGATCTCACGCCCGAGGAAGCGACCGACCGCGCCCGAGCGGAGGCCGACCGCGCCATCGACGCCCTCGAGACCGTCGACGTGGTCGACACCACGGCGCGGGACTACCTGCTCGAGCTCGCCGAGTTCGTCGTCGAACGGGAACGATAGCGACCGATCGACGGACGGTCGGTTTATACAAAACCGAGGAGAATACCTGACCCTTTAGGGTCAGGATGAATTCAGAGGTTAGTGAGTATCGAGTGTTATGGAACGCGATGTTCGCGTCGGGTCACTGCGGATTCGGAGTCCGATAGTAGCTGGCGTTGTTGTCGGGTTGCTCACTGGTCTGGCAGGGCTATTCTTGACGTCAATTCTTGGAAATGGGAATCCTGTCGGAGGGCTTGTTGGTGCGGTCGGCTGTGGCATTACAGTAGCATACCTGTCTGAAGATCGACTGTCCACCGTCATCGGCTATGCGGTCATTGCGGACGTGTTGAGTTCGATCGTGTTTTTCTGTCTCGTTCTCGTTACCTATCTCACGGTGGTCGCGTTGACCGAGGGGCTCGCAGTTATCTCCGCCATCTGGTTTACGGTGTGGTACGTCGCATTTGGTGGTGTTCTGGCAGTATTCGTCGGCAGTATCTCGATCGTTATCACGGTTATCTCTGCAACGGTCACCGCGCTCGGTACGCGACACGAGACGGACACAGCGGCGAGTAAGCAGGGGTAGCTCACCGTTACCCCCTCGAGTGATCTGGCCTGTTCTGATTCGGTACCGGTAATTGCTCGAACGGTGGGGCGATCATCGATACCACGGGACGACGATCCGTATGAGTGGGACGGCGGCAGCTACGTGACGTCACGCGCCTTCCGCCCGCCGGGTTCCGTCCTCGGTGAAGTGTGACTCGGCGATGGCGAACGCGAGCGTGCTCGCGATCCCCAGCAGCGTCCCGGCGGTCAGCGCGGTCGCGACGTACGCGATGGAGACCTCGCCGAGGAAGAAGGCGCTCACGGCGTGCAGAACGACTGCGATCGCGACGACGTAGAAGGGAGCGTTGAGATAGCGCCACTCGAGGCGGCCGGCGATGTACTCGTCGGTGATCTGGCCGAGGCTGGTGGTGACGCCGGCGGCGGCGAACCACTGGATCGAGCCGTAGACGAGCGCCGCGAGTACGATCGGGATGTCGAGCGGGCCGTCGGCGGCCGTCTGGTGGTGCTCGAGGGTGTTCACGCCGCTGACGCCGCCGAGGATGAGCAACGCCGCGGCGACGACGTAGGCGATCAGCGTCATCCGACCGGCGTACAGCGATCGACGGGCTTGTTCGGCGGCCGTGTCGATCCGTTCGCCGAGGCCGAGTCCGCGGGAGATGAGGTAGAGGCCGAGCAGCGCGGAGGTCGTCCCGAGGACGAGGCCGGGGAGTTCGAGCAGCGTGCCGATCAGGGCGAGTGGGTAGATGAGCAACAGGATGCCCATCGGGATGAGGATCGTCCCCCGCGTCTCGGGGTCGTCGAGCACCTGCTTGATCGTGTAGTACATCGACTCTAAGTCCTGTGCCTGTCGGACGACGACGCGGCGGACGCCGTCGATGGGGACGCGAGAGCGGATGACGGGGATGACGGACTCGTCCTGTGCGCCGTCGGTGACGACGAGGGCGCTGACGTCCTCGCCCGTCGAGAGCGTTGCGAGGACCGTGTCGACCTCCTCCCCGACTTCGCGATTGGCGCTGACGTCGGAGCCGTCGTTGCCGGTGACGACGGCGACCTCGACGCTCTCGTTGCGCGTCTCGAGGTCGTCGTAGACGTGCAGCCCCTGGAAGATGACGTTGACGTCCGAATCCTCCGGATCGGCGGTCGCCAGCGCCACGGCTGCCTCCTCGACCGCCTCGCGGCCGACGACCGGCGTCGAGAAGCCGGTTTTGCGGCCGAGATCGTCGTCGAGGTCGACACAGAGGACCAGCAGCATCGGTCGGTGGTTCGAGGGCGCGGTATTTCCCTCTTCTGGGGACGACGAAATTGACCCGCCGTCGGGCACGACGGCGCTGTCGTCGAGCCTGGTTCGGTGTCGAACCCGGCTCGGTCCGACAGCCTGCCCGGCGCCGTCCCGGACCGTTCGGTAGCGAACCAACCCGGGACGCGTCCCCCTTCAGTGACGGCTGTGGGGGTTTAGGAACCGCGTCGTTGGAGTCTCACTCGAGACGACAATGAGAGACGAAGGGCACAAACAGGCAGCGGAGTCGACTCGAAAGTGGACGAAGACTGGAGCGCGCGCGGCGGGCCTTGCAGTCGGCACCGGGGCGGCGGTAAGCACCCCGGGAGCGATCGCGGCGGCAACGGAGTACGAGACCGTCGTGATACAGGCCCAACACTACCGTCCGGACGTGGATTTCGACGTCCTGGCACAGTTCGGGACGTTGGCGAGGGATACGTTCTTCGAGCACTACGACGACGTGGACGCGTTCGACGACCCGAGCGACTGGGAGGTGTACGCGATCCGTATCGACGACGATGGGCCGGGCATCCAACTGGGATACCTGCTGATCGAACCCAACGACGACGACGAGCCGGAGCCAGGGGATTCCGGGACGATGCCCGAGACCGCGTCCTTCTGGAACCTCGAGCTGAACCTGCTCGAGCTCGACGACGTCGACATCTAGCGTCGCGAGGGTGAACCGCAGCCGTGTCGGCGCGACAGCTGGCCAGACCGTCTTCGATCGACGACTTTCCTCGCGGGCGGAACGCACGCTTTTCGGGATTCACGTGGTACGTCGCCCGACGGACCGAGCCACCGCTCGGCCGAACCGCACGCCGCCATGGACTCAGCATATCCGCCGATCGACGACTACGGCATCATCGGCAACGACAATCGCTGTGCACTCGTCTCCCGCGACGGCTCGATCGACTGGTGTTGTTTTCCCCACCTCGAGTCGCCCAGCGTCTTCGCGGCGATCCTCGACGCGGACGACGGCGGGCGCTTCGCCGTGTCTCCCACAGACGAGTACGACGCGAGTCACGCCTACCTCGAGGAAACGAACGTCCTCGAGACGACGTTCGAAACCGACTCGGGTCGGGTAACGATGACCGACTTCATGCCCGTGACCGACGGCCCGCAACCGTACGAGGGGTTCCAGCAGTCGGTGTACCGCAAACTCGAGGGAACGTCGGGGTCGGTTTCACTCGACGTCCGATTCGAACCACAATTCGACTACGGCCGTGAATCGACTGCGGTGAAGACGGCGGGTCGAGACGAACTCGTCGCGAGCGCCGCGGGCGAACACCTGCACCTGCACCTCCCCGAGGACGTCTCCGCCGAGTGTGCGGCGGGGCAGGCGACGACGACGCTGTCGGTCGAGGAGGGAGAGACGGCGTGGCTCTGCCTGCAGTACGAACACTCACAACGCCTCCCGCACGCTGAGCGCGAGGAGCTGCTCTCGGAGACGGTCGCCTACTGGCGGGACTGGCTCGAGACGTGCGCGCAGTCGGCGGGCGACTTCTTCTCGTTCGAGGAGGGGTGGCGGGACGCGCTCGTCCGCTCGACGCTCGTCCTCAAGTTGCTCATCCACGAGGAGACGGGGGCGATCCCCGCCGCGGCGACGACCTCGTTGCCCGAAGAGCTCGGCGGGGAGCTCAACTGGGACTACCGCTACAACTGGATCCGGGACGCCAAATTCACCGTCCAGGCGCTGTACAACGTCGGGCAAGCCGAAGAAGCCGAACGCTACTTCGACTGGTTCCGGGAGATCGGCCACGAAGAACCCGCGGAGATCCAGCCGCTGTACGGCCTCCACAGCGAGACGAACATCGGCGAGGAGTTCCTCGAGCACCTCGCCGGCTACCGGGACTCACAGCCGGTGCGGATCGGCAACGCGGCCGCGAAACAGGAACAGCTCGACGTCTACGGAACGATCGTCCAGGGGATCTACGAGACGGTCCGCTACGAGGACGGACTCTCGACGTACGACTGGGAGTCGATCCACGCCCTCGCCGACTACGTCTGTGCCCACTGGGACGAACGCGACGCGGGCATCTGGGAGTTCCGGGACGACCCGCGCCACTACGTCCACTCGAAGCTCCTGTGCTGGGTCGCCCTCGATCGCGCGATCCAGCTCGCCGAGGAGTACGACCGCGATGGGCCGCTCGAGCGCTGGGAGCGCGAGCGCGAAGCGATCAGAGCGGAACTCCTCGAGCGCGGCTACGAGGAGTCGATCGGCAGTTTCGTCCAGCACTACGACACCGAGGAGGCACTGGACGCGACGGCGCTGCTGATCCCGCTGTATGACTTCCTGCCGCCCGACGACGAGCGCGTCCAGTCGACGATCGATACCGTGCGCTCCGAGCTGACGACCGACGAGGGCCTCGTCTACCGGTTCGCCAACAGCGAAGCCCGCCCACGCGAGCCGGGCGGCTTTCTGCTCTGCTCGTTCTGGCTGGTCGACGCGCTCGTCGTCTCCGGACGGCTCGAAGAGGCCGAGGAGCTCTTCGAGAGCGTCCTCGAGTTCACGTCGCCGCTCGGCTTGCTCTCTGAGATGGGCCGGCCGGACGGGACGCTCCTGGGGAACTACCCCCAGGCGTTCAGCCACATCGGCTTGCTCAACAGTGCGCTCTACCTCGCGAGCGCGACTGACGACGCGCAGACCCTCCGCGTCGAGGCACTCGGCGACGGTGCCCAGGCGCCGCTGTTCAGGCGACACGACTCCTGATCGCCGGCGTCGTCGGCCGGTCAGAACGACAGCTGGTCGTCCTCTCGACGCTCGCCGAGGGCGGGTGGCGTCCGATCCGAGTAGTACCGTCGCCCGATCGCTCGGCTCCCGACCATGGTGAAGACGCCCTGTCGAACGTCCGCGGGCGACTCGTAGGTCACCGTCGGGAGCACGCCGAGGACCTCACCTACCGTCGCCGACCCGTTCGGAAGCTCGACGACGTGATCACCACACTCTTCGAGGAGATCCTCGCACGTCGTGGGATACTCCTGGGCCTCGAGTTTCGACTCGAGATCGCCGAACTCGATTCCGAGTTCGCGGTCGACGTCGTGCGTGTGCGTCTCTCTCATCGGTCCGAGGATCGTACCCCGCCGAGGACCATACTTCTGGGGGGTTCACTGGCAGGCCCGGATGGACCGACCCACCTCGAGCGAGCAGTTCGGTACTCTGTCGGACGAGCGTGAACGATCGGGTTCGTTCCCGGCCGCGAGCAAGCGGTCGGCGCAGCTCGACGCAAAATCGTCAGGAACGATCGTCGCGGACAGGGTTTTGCCTGCTCGCCACCTACCTCGAATACCGTGAATGCCCCTCCATCCACGCCGACCGCGGTAACGAACCGAAAGGGGGTGCTCTTTTGCCCCCACTGTGATCACGCGAGTCCGGTCGACGGCGACTGGGCCCTCCACGAACGGCCGACTCGCGACGTCTATACGTGTCCCGACTGTGGCGGAACCGTCATCAGTCGGCGCCGTTTCGAGGCGCGCTGCTGGTGAATCATCCCGGGGAATTCCCCTAGTCCGCCTGTAAAATCATCCTACGGCCAGATCGCGAACTGTACCTCGTCGACGAACTCGTCGTCGATCCGGTAGTGTTCTTCCCGTTCGCCCTCCCGCGTCCAGCCGGTCTCCTCGAGGAACGCGATCGCACGCTCGTTCGTCGCGGGAACGCTCTGGTAGACCTTCCGGTACTCCCCTTCGGCCCAGTCGAGACCGTACTCGAGCAGCGCCGAGCCGATCCCCTCCCGGCGGTGGTCGGGGACGACGCCGACGGTGAGTTCGGCGGTGTGACACAGCGACGGGAGTTCGGGTGCGTCGACGTGGAGCCAGCCGACGACCGTCGCCGTCGATTCGACGGCCGCCCGCTCCTCGTCGCGGCCCGTCTCCGAATCGGCCGGCTCGCGCTCGAGGACGGCGACGAAGAACACGCGTGATCGCTCCTCGTCGACGCGGACGAGCGCGGGTTCGCTCTCGAGGTGGTCGGCGACGTCCTCGGCCACGACGTAGGTCTCCTCGCTCCCGACCGTCCGCATTGCGGCGATCAGTTCCGCCCGATCTTCCTCACGAGCGGGGCGGATCGTCACCGTGCCCGCAGCGACCTCGCGTTCGGTCGGCGATCCCTCGAGGGCGAGCCGGAGCTTTCCGTCGGTCTCGACGAGGTGCCCCTCTCGTTTCAGCCCCTCGATGGCAGCCTCGAGCGCGTCGCGGGAGAGCAAGACGTCCGGAGTATCCGTTCCCGAGCGGGCGGGTTTCGACTGTGGCGGTTCGTCCTCGATCCGGACGGAGCGCGCGAGTTCCGCCGGCGAGGCGGCCCCGTGACGTTCGACGTACTCGTACACCGACTGCCGAACGTCGTCTTCGAACGACCGCGGCGAGTGAAGGCCCATACGCGGTGCCAGACGGCGGCAGCCATTATTATGGCCGACGTACTGTCGGGCAGCACTCGAGTGGGTGCGGGCAGCCACCGATTGTTCCACGGTGACGAACCGTTTCGACCCCCATCTCTCGTTCGAAACGGCTCGCTGTCCGCGGCGAACGCGGTACGTTTTTGTCCACCACGAGCCGACACCGGATATGGACCTCGAGCGTGCTGCGGAGGCGATTCGCGCCGGTGAGCTGGTCGTCTACCCGACCGAGACGGTGTACGGGCTGGGGGCCGACGCCCTCGACCACGACGCCGTCGAACGCGTCTTCGACGTGAAAGGTCGGGATCGCTCGAATCCGATCTCGCTCGCGGTGCCGTCGGTGCCGGCGGCGTTCGAGTTCGTCCGCGTGACCGATCGCGAGCGGCAGTTCATGGCCGAGTTCCTCCCCGGCCCCGTGACGGTGCTCTGTCGCCGCCGCGACGTCGTCCCCGACGTCCTGACGTCGGGAGCCGATCGGGTCGGCGTCCGGGTCCCCGCCCACCACGCCGCGCTCACCCTGTGTGAACGGGCCGGCACGCCGATCACCGCGACGAGCGCGAACGTGAGCGGCCGGGAAAGCGTCCGGCGCGTCGCGGACCTCGATCCCGAACTCGCCGACGCTGCTGCCGTCGTCCTCGACGGAGGCGAGACCGACGGCACCGAGAGCACGGTCGTCGACGTCTCGAGCGACGCGATCTATCGCCGAGGTGCGCTGGCCGACGAGATCGCCGAGTGGCTCGCCGTGAACTGATCGATTCATCCGAATCCCAGCAACGACCGCAACGTCCGCGTCCGGACGCCACACTCTCCCGCGTACGAACAGGACGCGCACTTCTCCCGGTTTCGTGTCCGCGCGGGCGGCCCGTCGAGTTCCCGGACTGCCCTGAGCGCCCGCCGGTAGCGGGCCTTCCGGCGAGTCGTCAACTCGAGTCGACGAATCGCTCCGTAGGCGGGATACTCGAGCCAGGCCGTCTCGACCGGCGTCTCGTGTTCCCAGGCGAGGGCCTTCGCGGCGGCGACGGCGTGAACGGTGTGGGGCTCCCAGACGCCTCGGTCGGGTGGTCGACCCGGCGAGACGAGCGCGGGCTCGAGCGGATCGGCGAGCACCTTGTGGACGACTCCGCGGCAGTGTCGCCCCGTCGTCAGGTGGTCGCGCTCGCTCGGGTGACACAGCGCGGTCCAGCGGTCGTGTTCCTCGAGCCGCGTTCGGGTGCGCTCGAGTCGGGCGCGATACGTCGCGGGCGGGAGCGCGATCGGTTCGTTCGCAAGCGCCTCGTCTTCGGTCTCGAGGAGTTCCTCGTACCGAAACGCGAGGTCGCGAACGGCGTCGACCTCGGGCGGCGGCTCGCGACGCTCCTCACGCCTGACGTAGTAGAGTTTCCGTGGACAGTACGCTGCCGTCCTGAGGTCGCTGAACGAAACCCGCGTCACGGGGGCTCTCGCCCCGGCATCCGATAAAAAGCCTGGCTCAGAACGAAACGTCGGTCTCCATGCCTTCCGTGGCGTCGGCGAGGCCGTCCTCGCGGACGTCCGTGGCCAGCCGCTCGGAGAGGGCGGAGTCGGCTAAGACGTCGTCGAACTCGTCGCGGTAGCGGTCGTTGGCTGCCCGCGATTCGTCTTTCGCCGCCGCGACGCGCCGGTAACGACGGATTCGCGTCTCGTCGACGCCGTACTCCGCGGCGAGGGTCGCGTCGTCCTCCTCGCGGTCGCGGATCGCGACCAGATCGACCTCGTCGGCATCGTCCTCGGCGACGAGATGCAGCGCCATCCGGGCCTCGAAGACGGTCTCGGCGTCGACGCCGAGTTCCTCGGCGATCGCCTCGTCGCTCTCGCCCTCGTAGAAGCGCTTCGCGACGGTGAGGTACGCCTCGTCCTCGAGCCCCGCGTCGAACCCGTAGCGCTCGCGCATCTGGGCGACGACGCTCTCGAGGCGTTCGTCGACCGTTCGCTCGTCCTGCTCGAGCGAACCCCGGGTATCCACCTGGGATTCGGTGATCGTCTCCTCTCCGTCGGTGACGCTGGTGAAGATGTCCCTGAGTTCCTCCGTTTTCTCGTTCATGGATGGACACTGGCGACGGGCGGCTATTTAAGCCTGTTGCCAGATAGCGTCGGACGAGAGGGATCGACACACATCCATAGAAACTCGAAACGAGGGTATAATTCCCGGAAGACGGCACAGGGGTTAGCTCGGGACAGTGTGACAAGAATTAAGTCGTCTCTGAACCGGGAGTAGTACATGCAGGTCGTAGCACAGGCGGACGTAACGAGGGAGACCTACCTGGGGATCAGCAGCGTCGAGAAGGCGCTGTTTTACTTCCTCGCGGCCGTCACTATTCTCGTCTTCGCGTACGGCGTCTACGCCCGCTTCGCACGGTACGCGGCGGGCGACGACGACTCGTTCCCCCGCGTCGACGAACTTCCGGGACGGATCGTATCGGCGACGAAGATCGTCTTCACGAACGAAAAGCAGTTCAACAGGGATCTGTACGGCGGGCTGATGCACGCGTTCATCCTCTGGGGGTTCCTGTCGCTGTTCATCGCGACGTCGATCCTGGCGTTCGACGAGTACGCCTACGGGCTCGTCGTCGGGGAGTCGTTCTGGTACGGCGACTTCTACCTCGGTTACCAGTTTATGGTCGACGCGATGGGGCTGCTGTTCGTCGTCGGGATCGGGATGGCGATGTACCGACGCTACTGGGTCCGCAACCACCGCCTCTGGGGTCGACACACTTCGAACGAGGACGACATCTTCATCTGGACGCTCTTCGGCCTCGGCGTCGGCGGATTTCTCCTGGAAGGGCTTCGCATCTACATCACCGGCATGCCCGAACACGAGGTCGTCAGCTTCGTCGGCTACGGGCTGGCGATGCTGTTTGGCGCGGTCGGCCTGCCGACCGCCGGCGGGGTGGAGTTCGGTCTTGGCGTCGTCGGGGCCAACGCCGAGACGCTCCACTGGCTCTCCTGGTGGAGCCACTCGCTGCTCGCCTTTTTCTTCATCGCGTGGATCCCCTACGCCAAGCCGTTCCACATGCTCTCCTCGTTCGCGAACGTCGTCACCCGCGACGAGAAGGCCGGCCGGCGGCTGCCGAACGTCCCTGCCGACCTCGACGCGACCAACGCCGAATCCATCGACGACTTCACCTGGAAGGAGCTGCTCGACCAGGACGCCTGTACCAAGTGCGGCCGGTGTTCGGCCGTCTGTCCCGCGAAGGCCTCGAGTCGACCGCTCGACCCGCGTGACGTCATCCTCGACCTCAAGTCCTACCGCGAATCGCTCGACGCCGACGGCGAGGAGAAACCGATCGTCGCCGACGGCGGCGGCGTGATCGACACACGGACGATGGAGTCGTGTATGGCCTGTATGGCCTGCATGGACGCCTGTCCCGTCGAGATCGAACACCTCAAGTCGTTCACCCGGCTCAACCGCCAGATGGCCGACCAGGGCGACGTCGACCCGAACGTCCAGGACGTCTTCCAGAACCTGATGCAAAACGGGAATACGTTCGGCGACTCACCACACTCGCGCGCGGACTGGGCCGACGACCTCGAGTTCGACCTCACCGACGCCCGCGAAGAAGAAGTCGAGTACCTCTGGTACGTCGGCGACTACCCCAGCTACGACGAGCGCAACAAGCAGGTCGCCCGCTCGCTGGCGACCATCCTCCAGGAAGCCGACGTCAGCTTCGGCATCCTCTTCGAGGACGAGAAGTACGACGGCAACGACGTCCGCCGGATCGGCGAGGAGTTCCTCTACCTCGAGCTCGCCGGCCACCACGTCGAGTCCTTCGAGGCCTGCGAGTTCGAGAAGCTCATCTGTACCGACCCACACTCGTACAACACCTTCAAGAACGAGTATCCGGAGGTCGACTTCGCGGAGTTCGCCGACGACCCGATGATGCCGTTCGAGTACGAGGAGTTCTGGAACGCCGAGGGCGAGGTCGAGGTGCTCCACTGGACCCAGGCCATCGAGGAACTCGTCACCGAGGGCGCACTCGACTTGTCGGGAACAGAACTCGACTACACCGTCACCTACCACGACCCCTGTCACCTCGGCCGGTACAACGACGAGTACGAGGCCCCCCGCGAGATCATCCGCGCGACCGGCGCCGAACTGTACGAGATGCCCCGTTCTCGCGCCGACTCCTTTTGCTGTGGCGGCGGTGGCGGCGGCCTCTGGATGGACTTCGAGGAAGAGCCCAAGCCGAGCGAGGAACGCCTGCGCGAGGCGCTCGAGGACACCGACGCCGGCGCCGAGGTCGAGAAGTTCGTCGTCGCCTGCCCGATGTGCATGACGATGTACGAGGACGGCCGCAAGACCGGCGGCTTCGAGGACGACATCGAGATCGTCGACGTCGCCGAGTTGCTCGTCGAGGCACTCGGCGCCCAAGAACGGGCCGGCCTCGAGGAAGCGACGGCCTAGGTGCAGTCGGTATTTGACCTCCCCGAAGGCACTTGTTCTCCTCGTTCGTCGACTCGAGTATGGATCGACGGCGGTTTCTCGCGCTCGCGGCCGGAAGCGGCGTCGTCGCCGGCGCCGGCTGTCTCGACCGGATTCCGGGGATCGGCCTCGACACGTCGTTCGAACTGACCGGCACCGAGCTGGGCGTCGACGACCCGCCGGACGTGACCGTCGACGGCGACACCGTCGTCGTCCGGGGCACGGTCGAGTACGCGTCAAGCGAGTGCGGAACGGTCGAGCTGGCCCACGCGGCGTACGAGACCTCACAGGCCCGACTGGACCTGCTCGTCGCCGCCGTCGACGACTCGCGATGGCCGATGTCGTGCTCGGACGACCTCGTCGAAACCGGCTACCGCATCGAGGCGACGGTTCGCGGCGACCTCCGGCGCGTCACCGTCACCGAACACCACGTCTTCGGCGACGCGTATTCGACGACCGCCGACCTGACCGACTGGTGAGCGCGGTGCTCGAGGACGGTGTTTGCACACCGCACCCATCTCGTTTCCCGACTCAAATCGCACTTTGAGTTCCCCGAGACTCTTTCACTCGCCGTAACGATCACCGCGTATGGACCGTCTGGCCGGCCGACTCGTCGAGCGTCTGCGCGGCGAGCCGGAAGAGCCCTCCGTCGTCGGACTGGACGACGAGGAAGCCGACAAGCTGTTCGACGCCCTCGGCTCTGAGACCTCCCGGGCCGTCCTCGCCGCCTGTTATGAGCGCGGCCGGACCCGATCCGAGCTGGCCGACGACCTCGAGACCAGCATCCAGAACGTCGGCTACCACGTCGACAAACTCGAGTCCGCGGGCCTGCTCGAGCCCGTCGAGACGCGATATGGCGAGAACGGCCGCGAGGTCCGGGTGTACGAGCCGAGCAAGCGAGCGGTGATCGTCGCCGCGGGCGAGCCTGGGCTGGTCGAGCGCCTCGCGGACGCCCTCGAGCGACTGTTCGCGCCCGTGGTGCTCGTCGGGCTGGTGGCGATGGTCGCAGCCGTCGTCGCTCGTGGCCCGGAACGGCTCAAAATGCTCGGCGACGACGCCGCCGCGGAGACGACCACGCGGGCCGCAGAGACGGCTCCGCTGGCCGGGGAGGCGACGACGGTATCCGCTGTAGTCGCCGGCGTTGCCGCCTTCCTCCTCGGTCTGGCCGCCGTCCTCATCGCCGATCGTCGCGGCGCGTTCGACCGCGACGAGACCCGTCGGACGGGTCGGCAGGCGCTCCTCGTCGGTCACGACTCGAGGCAGACCCGACGGACCGCCGCCTGGAGCGTCGCACTCGGCCTCGGCGCGTTTCTCGCCGTCGACGTCACCCTCACGGGGGCGACCCGCGTCGCGGGTGCGGCGGCTGTCGCCGCGCTCCTGGCGGTTCCGCTCGGGACGGTTGTGGCCACCTTCCACGCGCGCCTCGACGGCGGCATCCTGGTGAGCTGGCTCGCCTCGAGCGCCCCCATCGCCGGGATCTGGGGCTATTTCGTGGCAGGTGAGGCCGTCAGGTCGGGACTCGAGCCGGGACTCGTCGCCGCCGGCGTCGCGAGCTTCCTCCTGCTCGGATTCCCGCTCGGATCGGTCGCCTACCTCGTCGGAAGTCTGGCTCGAAGACGAGCCGGGGACGCGTCGGGGCCGTCGCGCCGCGTGGTTGTCGCGCTGGCGGCGCACCCCGTCGCGGTCGTTCTCCTCGTCGTCGGCTGGCTTCGATTCGTACTATGACGGGCGACGAACGCGCCACGATCGACGGCGGTTTCGACTCGAGTCGGCGGGCGGTGGCCCGGGCGGCGCTCCTCGGTGCCGCAGGCCTCCTCCTCGTCGTCGCCGTCGCGTTTTCGATCCTGCCGGCCGGCTCGCCGGTCTCCTGGTGGCGACAGTACGACGCCACGACGTGGCTGTTCTTCGTCGGGGTGTTCGGGTTCGTCGGCGCGACGCTCGGGGTCGGCTGGCAGCAGGGGTGTCGGGTCGCGGCCGCCGGTATCGTGGGGCTGTTGCTCGTCCTTCCGGCCGTTCCACCCATCGCGTTCGGCGAATCACCCGACTCCTGGTTCGTCCTCGGTGGAACCGCGGTCGTCGTGGTCCCGTTCGCGCTGGTCGCCGTCCCGATCGAGCACGTCCGCAGGACCGCAGACCGGTCCCGACCGACGCGACTCGAGTGGCTCGCGCTGGCCGTCGGCGTCGGCCACCTGCTGGCGGTCGACCGACTGAAGACCGCGCTCGAGCACCGCCCCCTCCTCCCGCCGCCGACCGAACTCGGTGCCGTCGACCCCTACGGACTCGCCCTTCTGATCGCGTTCACCGTGAGCCTGGTCCTCCTCGGAGCGGTGCCCGTCGTCCTCGCGGGGCGGCTCCGCCTCCTCACCCCGCCAGCAGCCGTTCTCGTCGCCTTCGGCTGGGCGAGCTACCGGACGTGGCTGCGCTCGCTCGAGACCCTGCCGCCCGAGGGCCCGGGCTTCGGGATCAGTCCGACGCCGCTGACGCTGTACGCGTGGGGCGCGTCGGCACTCCTCGTCGGCGTCCTCGTGCTCGCGGGCCTCGAGTACCTGGTACGCCGGACGCTGGGGATCGCGCCGCCGCCGTCGCTCGTCGGTGATGGCTCCAGGGGCGAACGACGCTAGTGCTTTGTCAAGCCTGATCTGCAGGGTCGAATCCGTCGCCGAAGGCCGGTTCGACCCTGCAGTCGACGCTTGACGGAGTACTAGTCGGCGAGCGTAGTGGGATCGAGTCGCTCGACGATCCCGTCGAAGTCGTCGTCGAAGCTGAGCACGGCGTCGATCTCGTGCTCCTCGAGGAGCGTGATGGTGTTCGCGTCGGTGAAGCTGAGTGTATGGTCGTCGTACTGTTCGAACGTCTCGATCGTCGCCTCGAAGATCGACTCCGTCACGTACAGGAGTTCAACGACCGACGGGTACTTCCCTCGACCGAGGATCCGTCGTCCGACGGTCACGGCTGCGTCGTATCGACCCGTACGGGTTCGGGTCAGCGTCACGGTTTCGTCGAAGACGTACTCACTCGTGTACGGCTGGCCGAATTCGCCACCGAGAACGGTGTCGAGTGCCGCTGTCGCCGACTCGTGTCTCGCCGCGTCCCGGTCGTGATGGGCAAAAAACACGCCAGTATCGATGAACACGCTCATTCGCCGTACAGGATGTCGTCGATGTCGTCTTCGTCCGTTTCGACTCCCGAAGCGACCGTTCCAGATAGCCACCGCTCGGTCTCTTCGTCCGAAAGCGGTTCGAACTCGTCACGAAACGAGTCGATCACCTCGGCTCTCGACTCGTACGTGTCCGTGACGATCCGTTCGAGGAGTTCCTGCTGGGTCACCTTCCGACCCGTCTCGAGACGAATCTCCGCCTGAAGTTTCTCGAGGCAGTCTTTCGTCCGGTCAGTGACCTTGACCGACGTGGACATAGTTGTAGTAGTAGACTCTACCAGGTAAATGGTTCTGCCGAGACCGTGATCCCCTATACCGGCACCAGCCGTTCGCTCGAGCGACCAACAGCTACAGGTGTTTTCGACATATCAGTGAACCCATGTCACGATCTTCGGCCCCACCGATCTTCGGGGAGACGCGTCTGACCACCAGGCGACTCGAGTCCCTCGCCGGCCGGATCGACGCCGAGCGCGAGGGCGGGATCGAGGTCCGGACCCCGATCACGGACGACGAGATCTGTCGGATTCCGGACTGCGACGAGGCAGACGTCGACGCCGCGGTCGAGCGCGCTCGCGAGGCGCAGGCGTCCTGGGAGCGCGTCCCCGTCGACGCCCGTGCGGAGACGCTTCGCCGGTTCGGCGACCTCGTCCTCGAGCGCCGCGAGCAGTTGCTCGACCTGCTCCAGCTCGAGACGGGCAAATCTCGACGCCACGGCGTCGAGGAGGTCCTCGACGTCCCGCTGACGAGTTCGTACTACGCCGAGCGCGGGCCGTCGATGCTCGCCGACGAGCGACGAGGCGGCGCGATTCCGCTGGCGACCGACGCTCGCGTAACGGTCGACCCCGTGGGCGTCGTGGGGATCATCGCGCCGTGGAACTACCCGCTGACGCTCGCGGTGACCGACGCGATCCCCGCCTTACTGGCGGGTAACGCCGTCGTGCTCAAACCCGACGAGAAGACGCCCTTTATCGCGCTCGCGCTCGCCGAATTGCTCGAGGAAGCGGGGCTGCCCGAGGGCGTCCTCGAGGTCGTCACCGGCGAGGGGCCGACCGTCGGTCCGGCGCTGATCGATCGGGTCGACTACGTCGCGTTCACGGGCAGCACGGAGACGGGGCGGACCGTCGCCGAGCGTGCCGGGCGGAACCTGATCGGCTGCTCGCTCGAGCTCGGCGGCAAGAATCCGATGATCGTCCTCGCCGACGCCGACCTCGAGGCGGCCGCCCGCGGTGCGGTGCAAGGGGCGTTCACCAACGCCGGCCAGCTCTGTCTCGCCCCGGAACGCATCTACGTCGAGGAGTCCCGGTACGAAGACTTTCTCGACGCCTTCGTCGGGACAACCCGCAGGCTCTCGATGGGCCTCGAGTTCGAGTACGGGCCGGACGTCGGCTCGCTGATCGACGGCGCCCAGCTCGAGCGAGTCGAGTCACACGTCGCCGAGGCGGTCGAGTCGGGCGCCTCGGTGCTCTCGGGGGGTCGTCACCGCCCCGACGTCGGGCCGTACTGTTACGAGCCGACGATCCTGACCGACGTCGATCCGGGCTCGCGGGTCGCCTGCGAGGAGACGTTCGGCCCCGTGGTGTCGGTGACGCCGGTGGCCGACATCGAGTCGGCAATCGAGGCGGCCAACGACTCGCCCTACGGCCTGAACGCGAGCGTCTGGACGGCCGATCGCGAACGAGGGGTCCAGGTCGCCCGCGAGATCGACTGCGGAACCGTCTGCGTGAACGACGCCTACACGGCGGGCTGGGCGGCCGTCGACGCGCCGATGGGCGGCGTCGGCGACTCGGGGCTCGGCAGACGACACGGCCCCGAGGGGCTGCGTCGCTACCTCGAGCCCCGAACGATCGCCGTCTCCCGGCTGGGGCCGCTCGACGCCCCGCCGGGCGTGCCGGCGTCGGCGTTCGTTCGCATCCTGAGCGGGCTCACGCAGTTCCGGCGGCGGCTGATGAGGTGGCTGTGATGGCCGACCCCCGGATCTTCCTCACCGGCTTTCCGGGCTTTCTCGGCTCCGCCCTGATCGAACGCCTGCTCGCCCGCGGCGACGGTCCCGTCGCGTGTCTGGTCCAGCCGGCCTACCGCGACCAGGCCGAGCGGCGGGCGACGGCGATCGTCGAGGAACTCGAGGCCGACGTCGGCGACGACTCGATCCAGCTGTACGAGGGCGACATCACGGACCCTGACCTGGGGCTGGGGGACGCCCTCGAGGACCTCGATTCCGTCGAAGAACTGTACCACCTCGCGGCGGTCTACGACCTGGGCGTCGACCGGGGGCTCGCCGAGGCGGTCAACGTCCGCGGCACCGAGCACGTCCTCGACGTCGCCGAGGACCTCGCCGTCGATCGGTTCCAGTACGTCAGCACGTGCTACGTCAGCGGCCGGTACGACGGCGTGTTCACCGAGGCCCACCTCGAGGAGGGTCAGGGCTTCAACAACCACTACGAGGCGACGAAGTACCTGGCCGAGGTCGCGGTACAAGATCGGATGGTCGAGGGGCTCCCGGCGACGATCTACCGGCCGGCGATCGTTGTCGGCGACAGCCAGAGCGGGGAGACCGACAAGTACGACGGGCCGTACTACCTGCTCCGGTGGCTGCTCGCCCAGCCGCGGTGGGGCTCGCTCTCGTTCTCGCTCCCTGGCTCGGCCGAGGCCGAACTGAACGTCGTCCCCCGCGACTTCGTGATCGACGCCATTGCCCACCTGAGCGGCCGCGAGGACACCGTCGGCGAGGTCTACCAGCTCTGTGACCCCGCCCCGCTGACCGTCCCGCAGTTCGTCGACGCGCTCGCGACGGCGACGGGCCACCGGACCGTGACGGTGCCGACGACGAAATCGATCGGCCGGGCGACGATGGAACGCCTCGCCGCCCGCGGTGCGCCACTCGAGCCGGCCGCACTCGACTATCTCGATCACCCCACCCGGTATGCCTGTCCGAACACCCATCGCGCGCTCGAGGGGAGCGGCCTCGAGTGCCCGCCGTTCGAATCGTACGTCGATCGTCTCGTGGCGTACGTCCTGAAGCATCCGGACGTCGGCGACGAGGCGATGGTCTGAACGGGTTCGTTACTCGTCCTCGAGCGCGCCGGTCGCCTCGAACGTCCGCCCCTCGTAGGCGATCGTGCGTCGCTCGCTTTCCTCGTAGCCGAACCGTCGGAGAGCCGTCCCCCGGTCGGTCTTCACCCGGACGGTCTTCACGCCGTCGTCGAACAGGGGGAGTGCGTTCCGAAAGCCACGCAACGGCCGCCGGGGAAGCTGCTCGGGGAGCAGCCGCTCGTCGACCTCCTCGACGTCGGCGTCGGCGCGCGTGACGGTGACCGTCGCCGGTCGACGGGCGTCGGCGTAATTCGGCAACTCGACGACGATCGTCTCCCCCTCGTCCTCGATCGTCGCGTTGGGTTCGGGCTCGACCTCGAGTGAGGGTGCCTCGAGGTCGACCATCGCCGCGTGGGTCTCGCCGTCTCGGCTGTAATCGACCGTGTAGGCGTACCGACCGCCGCCGAGGTAGCCGACGGTTCGTTCGCCACGCCTGTCGATCGGCTCGCCGTCGTAGAGGAACAACGCAGTTTCGTCGACGGCGCCGGGTTTGAGAGACGCGTACGGAAGCACCCACTCCCACGGCCCGATCGGAAACCACGCGTCGTCCTCGAGTTTGTACAGCCGCCAGTAGTAGGGATTGCCGCTCATGGTCTCCCGGCTGTGGTTGACAAGTTCGAACGAGACCTTCGCCGGGGCCGTCACCGATTCGACGTCGGGCTCGAGGTACGCTTCCGCCGCGGGCGTCGCCTCGTGGTACCACGCGAGTTCGTCCTCGGTGGGCAGGTCGGGCACGGACGCCCCGTCGAATCGCGACGTCTCGTCGGGGCCCGGCGCGTCCGTCTCCCAGACGGCGATCGTGAACCCGCGGCCGCGCCAGCGGAAGTCGTACCGGCCGACGTCGATCGGCGGCTCGTTTCGCGCGTGATGTCCCAGCAGGTAGTGCTCGCCGACGACCGTCTCCTCGCCAGCCAGGGTGATCGTCTCCGGGAACCAGTCCTCACCCACCGACTCGAGCCGCCAGCGGCCGTCGTCGTCGTCGCGGGCATAGTCCGGTGACGTCTCCGCGAGCGGGTGGTCTCCCGCGGGGACGAGGTACACCGTCTCCCTGTCCGCAGTTCGTCCGGTGGTGGGGTCGTCGAAGGCCACCAGCCGGCGTGGTCGGAACGTCTGTTCGTACGACATCCCGTTTCGCACGGCCGCGACGAGCGTCGCCGGCGACTCCTCGGTCGCCGGTTCCGCGAACTCGAGGCCGACCTCGAGGCCGTCGTCGGTGCGAATCCGACCGCCGACGACGGCCGCCGTCAGCGGCGCCGTCTCGAAGTCCACGACGGACGGTTCGTCGAACACGGGCAGTTCGGGGTCGTCCCGACTCGTCGGTTCGGAGTCCGATTCAGATGGGTCGTCTTCGGATTCTGGTTCGCTCCCGGGATCCGTTCCGGAGTCGTCGTCGGCCCCGAGACAGCCCGCGAGGAGGGCGGCGCCACCGGCCGTGGCGGTGAGGAGGGTGCGGCGGTTCATGTCGGTACCGTGTCCAGTGTGGGCCATAAGTTTTCGGAACACTGAAATGCCGATTTCACCGACGCGAACGCGAGCACGAGCGAAGATCGAACGCGTGGTTTTTTCGCCTGCCGGCCGGAGCACTGGACATGGACCTCACTCATCGCCCGCGGCGACTCCGCCAGGATCGCATCCGCGAGCTCGTTAGCGAGACGAGCCTCGAGCCGACGGACTTCATCGCACCCGTCTTCGTCGACGCGACGACCGACAGCCGGATTCCGATCGAGTCGATGCCCGGCCACGAACGCGTCCCGCTCGAGGAGAGCGTCGCCCGCGTCGAGGAGGTACTCGAGACGGGCGTCGAGGCCGTCATGCTGTTCGGCATCCCGACCGAGAAAGACGCCGAGGGTACCCGGGCGTGGGCCGACGACGGCGTGATCCAGGAGGCGACGCGACGGATCACGACGGAGACAGACGCCTACGTGCTCACCGACGTCTGCCTCTGTGAGTACACCGACCACGGCCACTGTGGGACGCTCGAGACGGGCATCCGGGAGGGTGACTGCGGCCACGCCTCGCTCACCGTCGACAACGACGCGACCCTCGAGAGCCTCGAACGGATCGCCGTCTCTCACGCCGAGGCCGGGGCGGACATGGTGGCCCCGAGCGGAATGATGGACGGGATGGTCGCCGCGTTGCGAGGCGCACTCGATCGCGAGGGATTTACCGAAATTCCGGTGATGAGCTACGCGGCGAAGTACGAGAGCGCCTTCTACGGGCCGTTCCGGGACGCCGCCGACGGCGCGCCCGCCTTCGGAAATCGTCGTCACTACCAGATGGACCCCGCCAACGCGCGCGAGGCGCTACGGGAGGTTCGCCTCGACGTCGAGCAGGGCGCCGACGTGCTGATGGTCAAACCCGCCTTGCCCTACCTCGACATCGTCTCGGCGCTCCGCCGGGAGTTCGACCATCCGATCGCCGCCTACAACGTCTCCGGCGAGTACGCGATGCTCCACGCCGCCGCCGAGAAGGGCTGGCTCGACCTCGAGGAGACGGCCCTCGAGTCGCTGCTGTCGATCAAACGTGCCGGCGCGGACCTGATTCTCACCTACTTCGCCGAGGACGTCGCCACCCAGCTGTAAGATCGCGCCGGCGCGTTCAGCCGCCGAACCCGACGAACGTCCACCCCGTCCGATTTCGACCCGCTCGAGCGCCCCGGTGTGACAATATTTGCCGCGCACGGGCGAGAACGAACCAACGGTCGGGCCGAATTGTCGGATTCGACGACGGTCGGGCGTTGTGACGGTCGTCGTTCGCCCAGTTTCAGACCCGAAACCGGCCGATTTCTGGACGGTCGAAGACCTTATATCGACTAGACTGTACCCACCTCTGTACGCTCGTCACCATCACACCATTATACATAGACGAACGTCAACGCTAATCCTTATACTATAGACAGACATCCGATTCAACCGTGATGTTCGAAATACTCGCAGGATATTCGCCGAATTCGATAGACGAACGTTTACAAATTCTCGGACACAGTGCCGAACTCGAGGAGGTGGCCGGATGATCGAGCCGACCGTCCTCGAGGTGACGACGGGCGACCTCGAGTCGCTGGCGACGGGGATGAACCTGATGTGGGCGCTCACCGTCACCTTCCTCATCTTCTTCATGCACGCCGGCTTCGCGATGCTCGAGGCGGGCCAGGTGCGCTCGAAGAACGTGGCGAACCAGCTGACGAAGAACATGCTGACCTGGGCGGTCGGCATCGGCGTTTTCTTCCTGATCGGGATGGGGATCGCGAACAACGTCGGCTCGATCCTCGGCGGCGGGGAGTCCTCGCCGTTGACGATGTTCGGCGCGGGCTCGTTCGACTGGGCGATGTGGCTCTTTAGCGCGGTGTTCGCGATGACCGCGGCGACGATCGTCTCCGGTGCGGTCGCGGGTCGCGCGAAGCTGCGCGCGTACGTCGCCTACACCTTCCTGTTGGCAGCGGTCATCTACCCGGTCGTCGCGGCGCTGGTCTGGTACGCCCCCGGCGGGACGCCGATCCTCGCGAGCCTCGGCTTTGCCGACTTCGCGGGCGGGATGGTCGTCCACGGCGTCGGCGGCGTCGCCGGGCTCACCGCGGCCTGGATTCTCGGTGCCCGGATGGACAAGTACGACGACGACGGCTCGCCGAACGTGATCCCCGGCCACTCGATGACGTTCGCCGTGCTCGGCACGCTGATCCTCTGTTTCGGCTGGTTCGGCTTCAACGTCGGGACGGCCGCGACGGTGATCGATCCCGGCACCTTCGAACTGGCCGACTTCGACTACGTCGGCAGCGTCGCGATGGTCACGGCGCTGGGGATGGGACTGGGCGCGATCGGCGCCGCGACCGTCTCGCTGTACCTGAACGGGAAGGTCGACACCCTCTACGTCGCCAACGGCATGCTCGCCGGGCTGGTCGGCGTCACGGGGCCGACCGACCTGCTCACCCCGATGGGTGCACTCGCGATCGGATTCATCGCCGGCGCCCAGCTCCCGATCGTCTTCCGGTTCGTCGAGAAGCGCCTGAAGATCGACGACGTCTGTGCCGTCTTCCCCGTCCACGGTAGCGCGGGGATGCTCGGCCTGATCCTCTTCCCGCTGTGGTCGAATGCCGAGGGCGCGACGACCGTGGGTGACGGTGTGATCGCCGGCGGCATCTTCTCGATCGAAGCGGGCGCGTTCGTTCCCCAGCTCGTCGGCGTCGCGGTCATCACGATCTGGACCGTCCTCGCGACCGCGGCGGTCTGGGGTGCGTTCAAACTCGCCGGCCAGGCTCGCGTGACGCCCGAGCACGAGCGCGACGGCCTCGACGTCGCCGAGCACGGCGTCGACACCTACCCCGAATTCGGCAGGCCCGAACTCGCGACCGACGGAGGCGTTCCGGAAGAGAGCCTGCGCACCGACGGGGGGTACGCGACCGACATCGAACTGGTGACCGCGATCGTTCGCCCCGACCGCCTGAGTGCCGTCAAGAAGTCCCTCGCGGGCGTCGGCGCCCCCTCGCTGACCGTGACGAACGTCTCCGGTCGGGGCTCCCAGCCCGCGAAGAAAGGCCAGTGGCGCGGCGAGGAGTACGCCGTCGACCTCCACCAGAAAGTCAAGATCGAGGTCGTCGTCGCGGACGTGCCCGCCGAGGAGGTCGTCGAGGCGATCCGCGAGGCAGCCAACACGGGCGAACCCGGCGACGGGAAGATCTTCGTGCTCCCGGTGACGGACGCCTGCCAGGTCCGCACCGGCGACACCGGCCCGGAGGCGGTCTGAGACGACGAACCGTTCTCGAGCCGGCAGCGGCTACTCGAGTTCGTCCTCGCGGTCGTAGAACACTGGTGCGATACTGAGAGGGATTAGCAACGCGACTCATAATTTTGTTTTGTTTCTCTCCAGTAGTTGAGAGATAGGATCTGATGAATACAGAGCGCATGTCGGTCACGCTGATATTGATATGGTTAGCGAAAGAACTCACGTTATATGGTTGAGGTACCTCCACGGTGTCCGGATTGTGGTGTCGGAACGGACGAAATGACTCTTACTGCAAGTGGCTATAATCTACAGTTCGTCTCTGAAGAAGATAGAGAGGGGATTCTTGGTTCCCTCGGAGCCAAACAAAAATTTAGTGTAAACACCTTCGTCTGCTCTGAGTGTGGATTAAGTCGGCTGTATGCTGATCTGGACGAGTAAAGTAGTTCGAACCAGCTGTTGTGCAAGATCGGGTCGGCCGACGGTGGCGTCGGACTGCCCCGTCGTTGCCTACTGGATCGTCGCGGCGGCCGGGTCGTCGACGAGACTCCGATAGTAGGTGATAAAGTAGGTGTAGGCGTAGGCCATCGCGATCGTCCCGATGACGAGCGTCACCGCGACCGAGAGGTACAGCGTCGATTCGGAGGCGAGCACGGTCTCGCCGGTGTCGGTGAACTCGACGGCCGAGAGGTAGAGTGCCATCCCTGGTCCCTGTCCGAGGAGGGTGATCACAAGGAAAGCGATCGAGAAACCGACGACGCTGAGGAAATTATCCCGAACGAGACCGATGCTGTGGGAAAAGGACTCGATCGCCCTGGCATCGCTGACCACGATCGCGGCGTCGTAGAACTGGATGAACAGAAACAGAAGCGCCAGGACCGCGAGCAGGAGAACGGCTCCGACTACTATGCCAGCCAACCCTGCGCCGGCAACCGCTGCAATGACGCCGACGAATACCATCAGCAAACTTCCAATGAACGAGACACCCATCAAGAGCACCACGAACAGGAACGTCGCCCCGAGCAGCGACACATAGTTTTCCTTCCCGCCACGAACGAACGATCCGAGACGGGTCGATCCCTCGAGTCCCTCGTTGATCATCGTGATCAGGCCACCGAGCAGAAACGGCGTAACGAAAAGTGAAATCAGAATGAACAGCCACTGGGCGAGCGGACTCACGTAAATGTCCAACAGGACCGATATTTCGCCAGGGAGTATGAAAAACACCCCAATGAGCAAAATCACAGGGTTATTTCGAAGGACTGATACTGCAGTCGATAGCGAACCGATTACGCTCATACTCAAGTCGTCGAGCAGGATGGACATATAACGGATACCAGGTTTTCCGGTCAAGAAACTCCTCTGTAGTCAGTAGGGTTTGATGTGTCTCGGTGAAATCAGACAATCGTCTGTAGCTCAGTTTGCACGTGTAATGAGCAGATGGTTCACCGCTCTCAACGTGGAAGAAACGGAGTCGTCGTGCTGCACTAATCCTCTGTATCTTGCACGCCGGGTTCAACATATCCGTGATTTGCCACACTGAAAAGCATGAGAACCGAAGCTAACCCCCTATGATTCCCGGGCAATGACGTATTCGTACGGGTCGACCGACACGGGGACTGGTTGCGATCGCGTGGTCCGTCGAACCTCGGTACTACTTTGCCACCCCGCCGCCAACGCCCGCGTATGAACGACGAGCAGTCTCAGGCGCTGTACGACCGTGCGCTGTCGGTGCTTCCCGGCGGCGTGAACTCGGCGGTTCGAGCCGCGATCGAGCCGTATCCCTTCTTCGTCCGGAAGGGCGACGGCGGCCACGTGATCGACGCCGACGGCAACCGGTACGTCGACTGGGTGATGGGACTCGGCCCACTGCTGCTGGGCCACGACCTGCCCGACCCCGTCCAGGCGGTGATCCAGCAGAAAGCCAGCGAAGGACCGATGTACGGCACCCCAACCGAGGTCGAGGTGGACCTCGCAGAGTTCGTCGTCCGCCACGTCTCGAGCGTCGAGAAAATCCGCTTCGTCAACTCCGGGACGGAGGCGACGACCTCCGCCGTTCGGCTCGCTCGCGGCTACACCGGCCGAAACAAGATCGTCATCATGCAGGGTGGCTACCACGGCGCCCAGGAGTCGACGCTCGTCGACGGCGACGCCGAAAACCCCAGCCCATCCTCGGCTGGTATCCCGGCATCGTTCGCCGAGCACACCCTCCCGGTGCCGTTCAACGACGAAGAGGCGATGCGCGAGGTCTTCGAGGAACACGGCGAGGAGATCGCCGCGGTGATGACCGAACCCATCCTCGCCAACTACGGCATCGTCTACCCCGAGGAGGGCTACCTCGAGTTCCTGCGCGAACTCACCGCCGAATACGGCTCCCTGCTGCTCTTCGACGAGGTGATCACCGGCTTCCGGATCGGCGGCCTCGGCTGCGCCCAGAGTCACTTCGGCGTCACCCCCGACCTCACCACCTTCGGCAAGGTGATCGGCGGCGGCTTCCCCGTCGGTGCGATCGGCGGCAAGGCCGAGATAATCGAGCACTTCGCCCCCTCGGGCGACGTCTTCCAGGCCGGCACCTTCTCCGGCCACCCCGTGACGATGGCCGCCGG
Organism: Natronobeatus ordinarius; assembly: GCF_024362485.1. Taxonomy (NCBI): domain Archaea; kingdom Methanobacteriati; phylum Methanobacteriota; class Halobacteria; order Halobacteriales; family Natrialbaceae; genus Natronobeatus; species Natronobeatus ordinarius. The sequence goes on from NZ_CP101456.1 coordinate 995,021, forward strand.
CCTCGAGACGCTCCAGTTTGCCGCCGAAAACGACGTCTACGACCACGTCGACGGACTCGGCGAGCGCCTGCGATCCGGCCTGACCGAGATCCTCGCCGACCAGGCGCCGAGCTACACCGTCGTCGGCGCCGGCAGCACGTTCAAAGTGATCTTCACGCGGGAGGGGCCCCGCAAGGACAGCCTCGAGGGACAGTGCGACGCGGGCTGTCGACAGCGACCGGCCTGTCCGCGGTACGACCACTGTCCGAAAACCGGCGGCGACGTCAAACGCGCCGAGACCGACCGCTGGCGGCGCATCTTCTGGGGCCGGATGAAAGAACAGGGGATCTTCCTCAGCCAGAATCAGTTCGAGGCGCAGTTCGTCAGCTACGCCCACACCGAAGAAGACGTCGAACAGACGCTCGAGGCGTACAAGGAAGCGCTGTAACTCGATCGAGCTTCGGAAGGGGCTGTACGAACGCCCGATCGATCGACTGCAAGACGAGGAGCGTCCCAGCGAGTCCGCGGATCGAATCCTCGAGGGAGTCGGCGCCGAATTACGAGCACACTCGTGTGGCCGCTCCGATCACTCCCGACCGCGCACGGTCACCGCCCCGTTTCGCGTCTCGAGGGCGATTCGACGGGAGCCCTCGCCGGCCGTCCCGTGGAACGACGAGTCTCCCGAGGTCGCGGTCAGGTCGTCGATCCCGTCGACGGAGATCTCTCCGTTCCGGGTCGAGATCCCGATGACGGCGTCGAGCGTGGACGGGACCTCGAGCGAGACCTCGCCGTTTCGGGTCTGCACCTCGACGTCCCCGGCGACGTTGGCCAACTCGACGGGGCCGTTTCTCGTCTCGGCGGTCAACGATCCCGCGACGCCCGCGACGTCGACGGTACCGTTTCTGGCCGTCGCCGTCAGGTCGCCGTCGACGTCTCGGATCTCGACGATCCCGTTTCGCGCTTCCACGACCAGCGGTCCCGCGACGTCAGCCACGTCGACGGTCCCGTTCCGGACGGCGGCGCGTTCGACCTCGAACCCCTCGGGGACGGTCACTTCGAGATCCATCCGGGGGCTGGGACCGATCCGTATCAGTCCGGGACTGTCCTCACGCTCGACGGCGAGGTCGAGCCGGTCGCCCGTCTGCGTCGACTCGAGCCAGACGTTTTCGGCGTCGTCCTCGCTCGCGGCTCTCGTCACCCGGCGTACCGCGATCGTCTCTCGGTCCTCGCTTCGGACCGTGAGCTGACCGTTCCTGGCGCCGACGGAGACGGACTCGAGGTCGTCGACTGCAAACGTCTCGGTTTCGTCTTCCTGTACCTCTCGGCTGCCGGCTGCGACGCAGCCCGCGAGCGCAGCCGCGGCGGTCACCACACCGCCAGCGAGCAGCCGACGTCGTGACACGGGTTCTGTCATACTCTCACCTGTGTGGTGGATACCCTTTAAGCCGACTCGACCGGTTCCGGGCCGGAAATCCGGGAAGTAACTTTTTATACGATGAACTGACGGTCGCCGTCGGTTCAACCCGACATTCCTTTACTCCCCGCCCGGGAACGGGCGGGTATGTTCCTCTCCCTACGCGCGGAGGTCGAGGACGCCCTTCGCGGGGCGCTCTCGGCCCTCGAGCTCCCGACCGACGACCTCGGGATCGAAGAGCCCCCGGAAGACGTCGAGGCAGTGCTCGCCTCGAGCGTCGCCTTCCGGCTGGCGGGCGAACTCGGCGCGGCGCCGCCGCAGGCGGCCGCCCAGGTCGCCGCCGAGATCGACCCCGACGAGCTGACGTACGTCTCGGCCGTCGAGACCCAGGGGCCGTACCTCAACTTCCTGCCGGGTGATGCCTACTTCGCCGAGACGCTCGCGGCGGGCACCGACGAGTCCTACGGCCGCCTCCCCGACCGCGAGGAGTCGGTCGTCGTCGAGCACACGAGCGCGAACCCGACGGGGCCGGTCCACGTCGGCCGCGCCCGCAACCCGATCATCGGCGACGCGGTGGCGAACGTCCTCGACTTCGCGGGCTTCGACGTTTCCCGTCACTACTACGTCAACGACGCCGGCCGCCAGATGGCCGTCTTCACGTGGGCCTACGAGACGTTCGACGAGGCCGACCTCGAGGATGAGCCCGAACGCGACCGCATCGAGTACGACCTCGTGCGCTACTACCGGAAGGGCAACGCCTTCCTCGAGGACGGACCCGACGAGGAGGTCGCCGCGGCCGAAGCCGAGATCGACGCGATCATGCGCGGACTCGAGGACGGCGACGAGGAGACCTACGAGCGCGTCAGCGAGGTCGTCGATCAGGTGCTCGGCGGGATGAAGGAGTGTCTCGCCCGCCTGCCCGCCGAGTTCGACGAGTTCGTCAAGGAGACGCGCTTCATGCTCGACGGCTCGACCGACGAGCTCGTCGACCAGCTCAAAGCGCTCGAGGAGGCCGTCTACGAGGACGACGCCTGGCAGCTCGACCTCACCGACCACGGTATCGAGAAGAACCTCGTCTTCCTCCGTTCGGACGGCACCTCGCTGTATCCCACCCGCGACCTCGCCCACCACGAGTGGAAGTTCGACAACTACGACCGCGCGGTGACGGTGCTTGGCGAGGACCACAAGCTCCAGGCCGAACAGCTCCGGACGACGCTCAGACTCCTCGGCAACGAGACGGACCAACTCGAGCAAGTGCTCTACTCCTACGTCAACCTGCCGGAGGGGAAGATGTCGACCCGTCGCGGGACGGGCATCGACTTAGACGACTTGCTCGACGAGGCCATTTCCCGCGCCCGTGAGGAGGTCGAGCGCCGGCTGGACGACCGCATCCGGGACGACGACCTAGACGAGGCGGACGTCGAACGCATCGCCCACCAGGTCGGCATCGGCGCGGTGCGCTACGACATCGTCGCCAAGCAGCCGACGAAGGCGATCACCTTCGAGTGGGACCGCGCGCTCGACTTCGAGGCCCAGTCCGCGCCGTACGTCCAGTACGTCCACGCGCGTTGCTGTGGGATTCTCGAGGAGGCGGGACTCGACCTCGAGACCGCGGCGGCCGACCTCGAGACCGACGTCGACGCCGCCATCCTCGAGACCGACGCCGAACGCGACTTGCTCGAGACGATCGCCCGGTTCCCGGCGGTGATCGAGGAGGCCGCAGACGATCTGGAGCCACACGGCGTCGCGACCTACACGCGCGAGTTCGCCGAGCGGTTCAACGCCTTCTACCGGGAGTGTCCGGTGCTCGCCGACGACGTCGACCCCGACGTCCGCGAGGCACGCCTCGCGCTGGTTGCTGCCTCCCGGCACACGATCGCCAACGCGTTGGCGGTGCTGGGCGTCGAGGCACCGAACTCGATGTAGAACTGTTCTGAACGCTCGAACCGATTCTCGCGACGTCGACAGCGACTCCGCTCGAGGCGCGACTACTGGGTGTTCGACTCGGCTTCCGTGATCGCACTCGAGACGTCGTCGTGTGAGGCGGTGGCCGATCCGTCGTCCTCGTCGTCGGTTTCCTCACCGTCGGCGTCGACCACGGAAATCTCGAGATCCGCGAGTTCGACGGCGAGTTTGCGGTACGCCGTCGACGCGGGACACTGGGGGGCGTGGACGACCAGCGGCGTTCCAGCGAAGGCGCTCTCGCGGACGGACGAATCCTCGGGAATCGTCGCGAGGAGGTCGACGTCGAGTCGGTCGGCGATCTCTTCGTAGGAGATGCCATCGGAGGGACGGACGCGATTGATGACGATTCCTTCCACCTCGCCACCGGCTCGCTCGGTCAGCTCGATGGTTTTCTTGGTGTCGTGGACGGCCGCGGGTTCGGGCGTCGAGACGAGGAGGACGGCGTCGGCGAGCCCGAGCGGGAGGACGGTCTCGTGGCTCACGCCCGCACCGACGTCGAGCAGGACGTAGTCGTACGCTTCGCGGAGCGTCTCGACGACCTCGCGGAGTCGCCCCGGTTCGGTCTTCGCGTACTCCTCGAGCGTCGCACCGCTCGGGACGGCGACGATGTTATCTGTGAGTCTGTACGTGGCGTCCTCGACCGACGCGTCGTCGGCCAGAACGTCGTGGAGCGTCGTCGAATCGGGAGCCAGACTGACGAACCCGGCGAGGTTCGCCATCCCGAGGTCGACGTCGACGATCGCGACGCGCTCGCCAGCCTGTGCGAGTGTCGTCCCGAGGTTCACCGTCGCCGTCGTCTTTCCGACGCCACCTTTTCCGCTCGCAATGGCGTACACCGTCTCGTGGGACATATTCGGATATCTGAACCGTGTGACGGAAACACCATAAAAGGTGAGTACACGGGTCGGGAGACCCATCAACTCGAGTACACCCTCGATTCTCGTCTAGACGCCGATCAGGCCGAGTTCGGCTGCGGCACCCAGGATCGCGAAGATGACCACCAGGGCGATGGTGATCGCGTAGTAGAGCTTCCACGTCGTCGACGGGCGGAACGCCTCCGGAAGTCGCTTCTCAACGACGTACCAGTTCGCCGGATAGAAGAACACCTCGAAGATGACGAGAATAACGGAGATCCAGAGGATCAGTGTCACCGGCAAGTCGCCGATGACGGCGATCGGAACCAGGCTGCCGATTCCCATCCCGAGGACGACGAGCTTTCGGATCCGCTCACTGTCGAGGCCGTCGTTCTCGAGCGCCAGCGGGAGGATGTCAGCTGTCGCCCGCGAGGCGCCGTCGAGCAGGGTGATCACCGTCGAGTACAGCGCGGCGAACGCACAGAGCAACATCGCCCAGAACGACCACGGACCGAACGAGTCGCTCAGGATGTCGCCGAGGACGATCGCGAGGTTTTCGTCGGTCGGCGGGTTCGGGTAGAGGACGTTCGCCGCCAGGACGACCATGCTGAGGATGATGACGAGACTGAACCCGTAGCCGATGTTGAAATCCCGTCGGCCGGTCTTGATCCAGGCAGCGACGTAGTCGTGGTAGCGTTCGTCGTTCGGATCGACGCCCCGCTTTCGGAGCGCCTGGGCCCCTTCGTCTTTGGCCATCGACCAGCTGCCGATGAGGATGCTCGTGCTGTGGCCGGTCGGCGCGAAGCCGGCGGCGGCGGCGAACAGGCCGACGAACAGCGCGAGCGAGGTCCCTTCGGGCAGCCCCGTGGCCGTCTCGGCGACCACGTCGGTCGACGGCGGGCCGAACAACACGCCGAGGACGATCAGCACGCCGAGGATCGCGGTGAACACCTTGAGGACGTTCTCTAAGATCCCGTACCGCGAGACGAGCACGAGCCCCATCGCAATCGCGAGCAGGAGGCCGTACGCCGGCAGCAACTCGAGCGGCGTCAGCGCCGCCGCGAGCGCCGCCGTCGAGACGCCGACGGCCGCCGTGATCCCGGTGTAGAGGATGGTGAAGATGAACACCGACACCCACATCGCCCAGTTTTTCGGCCCCGGCAGATCGCCGTAGGCCTCGACGGGGTTGCCGCCGACGCCGTAGGTGTATCTGATTCCCAGTTCCCAGCCGCCGTACTTCGCGACGTAGATCAACAGGAAGATCCAGACGGCGAAGATACCGAAAAAGCCCCCGAGCGTCGGCGCGAGCACGATGTGGCTCCCGCCGATGCTGATCAGCGCCCAGAGCATCGACGGCCCGAAGTGGTTCTTGAAGAATCCCGCCCAGGATTCGGCCGGATACTCGAGGTCCTCGCTTACCGGCTGTGCCATTTCGGTTCACCCCGGTCTGTCCCATTCGGTTTCTCACGGGCTGTCGGTGCGCTCCCGTCCGGATTGCGATCCGGTTCGACGGCCCACGTTCTGCGACGATCCACGAATCTCATAGCAGTACTCGACCCGAGCCGAGGTCATTATTTAACAATAATGAATCTCCAGCCATCAATGTACAAACAGCTCCTGTAGGAAACATCGTTCCCGCCGAGTGTACATCGCTGCTATGTGAGCGCCATTCCAGCCGAGTGACCGCCGTTCCTCCTGCGTACACGCTGTCTCCATCGACCGACCGTCGGCGATGGAGGTATTATCCGGGAGTCACAACCCACAGCCAGTATGGAGACCCAGCAAGTGGCGGGGCTGGCCGAGTCCCTCGAGGGCCTCGGCGTCACCACCGAACGCGCCACGCCGTCGACGCTCTCGGCAGCGCTCACCGACGCGGTCGAACCACCCGCCGTCGGCGTTCCGCTTCCCTTCGCGCCGGACGCGCTCGAGGACGCCGGCGTCGCTTCCGATCCGTCGCCGAGCGAACTCGAGGCAGCGGCGACAGGCGTCACGCCCGCCCGGTTCGCGATCGCGGAGACCGGGACGCTCGCGATCCCCTCGACGCCGGCGGGCGAGGAGCCCGTGAGTCTCTACCCGCCGCGACACGTCGCCGTCGTCGCCGAGCGCGACGTCTACCCCGACGTCGCCGGGGCGTTCGAGCGGCTCGCGACCGAGTTCGAGGAAGGAACCAACAGCGTCGTGTTCGCGACGGGCGTGAGCGCGACCGCGGACATGGGGGAACTGGTCGAGGGCGTCCACGGCCCCCGTGAAGTTCACGTTATCGTGGTCGCCAACACATGAGTCACACGCACACCGACGACGAACGGGCACAGGAGATCAATCGACTCCTGGCCAGCGAGGGCGACGCCGTTCGCGAGAACGCGACGCTGCTCAACCGCCAGCGCTACGACGCGATCGACGAGTTCCCCGCCTACGACGAGTATCGGAGCCGGGCCCGGGAGATCAAGGAAGCGGCGATCGCCGACCTCCCCGACCTGCTCGAGCGGGTGACCGAGGCAGTCGAGGAAAACGGCGGCTCGGTCTATCTCGCCGAGGACGCCGCGGACGCCAACGCGTACGTCGAGTCCGTCGCGGCCGACCGCGACGCCGAGTCGGTCGTCAAGAGCAAGTCGATGACGACCGAGGAACTCGAACTCAACGACCACCTCGAGGCAGCCGGGCTCGAGGTCTGGGAGACCGACCTCGGCGAGTTCGTCCTGCAGGTCGCCGAGGAGACACCGTCGCACATCGTCGGCCCCGCGATGCACAAATCCGAGGCCGAAATTGCCCGGCTGTTCAACGCACACTTCGACCTCGAGGAACCCCTCGAGACGGCCCAGGAGCTGACCCGCTTCGCCCGAGACTTCCTCGGCGAGCGGATCCGCGAGGCCGACGTAGGCGTCACCGGCGCGAACTTCGTGCTGGCGGAGTCGGGGACGATCGTCCTCGTAACCAACGAGGGCAACGCCCGAAAGAGCGCCGTCACGCCCGACGTCCACGTCGCGGTCGCCGGCGTCGAGAAGCTCCTTCCGACGGTTGCGGAACTCGAGCCGTTCGTCCAGCTGATCGCGCGGGCGGCGACCGGGCAGTCGATCGCCCAGTACGTGACGATGCTCAGCCCGCCGACGGAGTCGCCGACGCTCGACTTCGAGGCGGACGAGCTGGGGGCTGGCGAGCGCGAGTTCCACCTCGTCCTGCTCGACAACGGCCGGTTCGACATGCGCGAGGACGAAGAGCTCCGCGAGACGCTGTACTGTATCCGCTGTGGCGCCTGTTCGAACGCGTGTGCGAACTTCCAGTCGGTCGGCGGCCACGCCTTCGGCGGCGAGACGTACTCGGGCGGGATCGCCACGGGCTGGGAGGCCGGCGTCCACGGCTACGACAGCGCGGCCGCGTTCAACGACCTCTGTACCGGCTGCACCCGGTGTGTCAACGCCTGCCCGGTCGAGATCGACATCCCCTGGATCAACACGGTCGTGCGCGATCGGCTCAATCGAGGTGCCGACCCCGACGCCTTCGACCACCTCGTCGACGGCCTGAGTCCGGACGCCGAGGAGCCGGGGCTCCCGCTCGAGAAGCGTTTTTTCGGCAACTTCGAGACGGCCGCCAGACTCGGCTCGACGACCGCTCCCGTCTCCAACTGGCTTGCCTCGGCGGGCCCGGTCCGGACCCTGCTCGAGCGCGTCGTCGGCATCGACCGGCGGCGGGAGCTACCGACGTTCGCGCGCGAGTCGTTCGGCTCGTGGTTCGAGCGGCGCGGTGGCTCCCGGATCGATCCGGGAGATGCCACCCGGGAAGCGATCGTCTACCCCGACACGTACACGAACTACCTCTCTCCGGAGCGGGGGAAGGCGACGGTGCGAACGCTCGAGCGACTCGGCGTCCACGTCCGGGTCCCGCCCCTCGGTGAAAGCGGGCGCGCACCGCTCTCCCAGGGCATGGTCGAGACGGCCCGGGAACGGGCGCGAGCGGTCTACGCGGGACTGGCCGAACACGTCGACGCCGGCCGCGACGTCGTCGTGATCGAACCCTCCGACCACGCGCTGTTCTGCCGGGAGTACGACCGGCTGCTCGTCGAGGAATCCGCCCGCCGACTCCGGGAGTCGACCTACGACGTCATGGAGTACGTCTACGGCCTGCTCGAGAACGGGGCCGACTCCCACGCTCTCACTGCGGGTGACGGCCGCGAGATCGCCTACCACGGCCACTGCCAGGCGCGGACCCTCGGCACGGACCAGTACGCCGTGGCCGTCCTCGAGCGACTGGGCTACGACGTGCGCGAGAGCGACGTCGAGTGCTGTGGCATGGCCGGCAGCTTCGGCTACAAGCGGGCGTACTACGAGCTGAGTATGGACGTGGGCCAGCCGCTGGCGGAGTCGTTCGAGGGTGAGGCGACGATCCTCGCGAGCGGCACCTCCTGTGGCGATCAGCTCGAGTCGCTGCTCGGACGCGGGAGCCGCCATCCGATCGAGGAGATCGCACCGCCGTAGCCCAGAGACCCTACCCCGAGTCAACGTCCGTGTCAAAGGATACTTACCCGCGGCACCGTTCGTATTAGCTAATGAGCCAGGAGGGCGAGCAGGAACAGTCCGACCGGAAGAAATACGAGTTCCGGAAGGTCATCGAGGATCTCAAGAACTACGAGGGCTCGGGGACGCAACTGGTCACGATCTACGTGCCCGACGACCGCCAGGTCAGCGACGTGGTCGCCCACGTCACCCAGGAACACAGCGAGGCGGCCAACATCAAGTCGAAGCAGACCCGGACGAACGTCCAGGACGCGCTGACGAGCATCAAAGACCGGCTGCGCTACTACGACACCTACCCACCGGAAAACGGGATGGTACTCTTCTCGGGCGCCGTGAACTCCGGCGGCGGGCAGACGGAGATGGTGACGAAAGTCCTAGAGGAACCGCCCCAGCCCGTCGAGTCCTTCCGGTATCACTGCGACTCGAACTTCCTCACCGGTCCGCTCGAGGAGATGCTCACCGACAAGGGCCTCTACGGCCTCGTGGTCCTCGACCGTCGCGAGGCGAACGTCGGCTGGCTCAAGGGTAAACGCATCGAGCCCGTCAAGTCCGCCTCCTCGCTCGTTCCTGGCAAGCAGCGAAAAGGTGGTCAGTCCGCCCAGCGATTCGCCCGTCTGCGCCTCGAGGCGATCGACAACTTCTACCAGGAGGTCGCCGGGATGGCAAACGACCTGTTCGTCCCCAAGCGCCACGACCTCGAGGGTATCCTCGTCGGCGGTCCCTCGCCCACCAAAGACGAGTTCCTCGACGGCGACTACCTCCACCACGAGATCCAGGACAAGGTACTCGGCAAGTTCGACGTCTCCTACACCGACGAGTCCGGCCTCCGGGAACTCGTCGACAACGCCGAGGACGCGCTGGCAGACGCCGAGGTCATCAAGGACAAACAGCAGATGGAAGAGTTCTTCAAGGAACTCCACGCCGGCAACCTCGCGACCTACGGCTTCGCAGAGACCCGCGAGAACCTGATGATGGGGTCGGTCGATCGGCTGCTGATCAGCGAGGACCTCCGCAAGGACGTCGTCACCTACGAGTGTGGCGAGTGTGACAACACCGACCGGGAGATGATCGACCGGCGGAAGGCGACGCCCGGCCACACCTGCAGCGCCTGCGGCGCCGACGTCGAGGCCGACGACGAGGACCGCGAGGACGCTATCGAACACCTCATGTCGCTCGCCGAACAGCGCGGCACCGAGACGAAGTTCATCTCGACGGACTTCGAGAAGGGCGAACAGCTCTACAACGCCTTCGGCGGCGTCGCGGGGATCCTTCGGTACAGCACGGGCGTCTAACGCCGTTTCGTTCTAGACGTACTGCATCAGTTTCTCGACGGCAGTGGCAGTCAGTTCGTCAGTCACACGAGCGATCGCTCGGTCCACGTCGGCGTCTCGGAGCGAGACGACAGCCCACGGTGAGACGAACGAGTCGCGCTCGAGCGCACCGATTTCGAACGCACCGGCGAGCGAAATGCTCTCGGCGTACGATTGTGTCGTAATTCCGAGCGCGATATACTGGTCACCAGCAAACGGGTGATCTTCGCTGCTGACGACCAGGTACGGCCGTCGCGGCGTGTGGCCAAACGGATCCGCGGCGACCACGACGACGCCGCGCTCGTGCATCACCTATCCTCCGTCGAATCGTCCTCAGTCTCCTGTTCGCTGAGGTCGGGGAGGTCAGCGTCCCACTCGGGCGTTTCGTCGTAGTAGTCTCCCTCGAACTGTTCAGCGACGGTTTTCAGTCCGATTATGCTCGCCGTATGTGCATCGTAGGCGTCCGGGTTGATCGCCCAGTACGCCCCCTTGTGCCGGACGAACCCTCGATCCTCGAGTCGACTCAGGGTTGTCCCGACGCTCCCACGGGGGATTTCGAGCTCCTTCGCGAGCTCACTGGCCCGGTATCCCTTCGTGGGATTGCTGGCGAGAAACTCGAGGATTCGTCGACCGTTGGTGTTCTCATCGGGTACGTCCGTCGGTCGATAGCTCTCGAAGTCGACAGGCATACGTAACAGCACGTAACGTGGCGTAATAACCGTACTGCCGTTCAGCTCCCCTCTGAAATCAGAGAGCGAACGCAGAATCACGGGCAAACGACGTCCGAATCGGACCACGTCGCTTTTCGCACTCGCCGCTCGAGTCACCACCATGCGCGTCACGGAAGGAGGCGTCGACCTCGAGGTGCCGGCCGAACAGACCGAGGGCGTCGAGGCGTCGGTCTTCTACAACCCGCGCCAGGAGCTGAACCGGGACCTGACGATCGCGACGTTGCGAGCCTACCGCGAACGCGAGCCACGGGCGGAGTCGTACCTCGACGCGATGACCGCGAGCGGCGCTCGGGGGGTCCGGGCGGCCGCCGACGGCTGGGAGGTGAGTTGCTGTGATCGGAATCCGAAGGCGGTCGAGCTGGCCCAAGAGAACCTCGAGCGCAACGACTGTGCGGCGACCGTCGTCCGTCGGGACGCGAACGCCGTCATGCACGAGTCGCGCTTCGACGTGATCGACCTCGACCCGTACGGGACGCCGATGCCGTTCGCCGACGCGGCGTTCGCCAACTGTCGCCACCTCGTCTGCGTCACCGCGACCGACACGGCGCCGCTGTGTGGCGCGCACTTCCAGAGCGGCATCAGGTCCTACAGCGCCGTCCCGCGAAACACCGACTACCACGCCGAGATGGGCGTCAGAATCTTGCTCTCGGCGCTCGCACGCACCGCCGCCCGATACGACGTCGGCGTCACCCCCCTCCTGACCCACGCGAGCAGCCACTACGTGCGGACCTACCTCGAGCTCGAGGAGCGGGCCACCGCGGCCGACGCGGCGCTCGAGGAGCTGGGCTACCTCTCACACTGTGAGGACTGCCTCTATCGCGAGGCCCAGTCGGGCTTGATCGCCGAGCCGCTCGAGACCTGCCCCGACTGTGGGAGCGACCGGCTCCTCGTCGCCGGGCCGGTCTGGCTCGGAGCCGTCCGCGACCGGGCGTTCGTCGACGCGGTTCGCGAACAGGTGACCGAGGAGTTCGGAACCGCCGAGAAAGCGCGGGAGCTCCTCGAGACGCTCGCGGCCGAACTCGACGAGCCGACCCACTACGACCAGCACAAACTCTGCAAGCGGTGGGGCCTGCCGGCGAACGCGATGGACGCGTTCCTGGCGGATCTCCGGGAGGCGGGCTACGACGCCTCGCGAACTCACTACGGCGGGACGACGTTCAAGACCGACGCGAGCGTGGGCGAGATTCGCGACGCGACCGAAGCGAACCTGACCGACTAGCGGTCAGCCCACGCGCCACCACGGAAACGGGTTCGAGCGCGGTCTGGTCTCAGCGACCGTGACGTCACTTCGACTATTTCCCCCTTCCCGTCGAAGGAGCGTCCGTGATCGATCGTTCGACCGAACTCGAGTTCGTCCGTCGCGTGGCCAGAATCTCCCGTGAGGAGCAGGTGACGCTGCTCGCGGCCGGCGTCGCGTTCTACGCGTTCGTCTCGCTCATCCCGCTGGCGTTGCTCGGGTTCGCGATCGTGACGTTCGTCGGTGGGGCCGAACTCGCCAGGTTCGTGACCGACGCGGCCGACGACGTTCTCACCCCCAGCGCCCAGGCCGTCCTCGAGCAGACGTTGACGGAGGACGCCGGCCGCGGCGGAGCGACGGTCGTCGGCGCGATCGGTCTCGTCTGGGCCGGCTCGCGGGTTCTTCGCGGGCTCGATCGGGCGTTTTCGGTGGTGTACGGAACGGCGGCGACGAAGTCGATCGTCGGACAGTTTCGCGACGGGGCGATCGTCCTCGGGGCCATCATTCTCGGACTGGCCGCGATCGGCGGCGTCGAGGCGATCGTCGGCGCGACGACGACCGGCGTGCTAGGGCTGCTCGGGCCGGTGTTTCTGTTCGTGACGCTGCTCGTGGTGTTTCTCCCGCTGTACGTCGTCTTTCCCGACGCCGGCGTCGAGGCCGCAGAGGCGCTCCCCGGTGCGGCGCTGGCGGCGCTAGGCTGGACGATCCTCAGCCGGACGTTCAGCCTCTACACGGCGTTTGCAGGGACCTACGCGTTTTACGGCGCGCTGGGTGGCGTCTTCCTCGTGCTCACGTGGCTGTACTTCGGGTCGATCGTCGTCGTGCTCGGGGCCGTGCTCAACGCCGTCCTCGCTGGCCGGGATCAGGACCGGCAGCTACAAAGTCCCGGCGCGCGACAGGTCCGAACGGAAGCGATGACCGACGACGACACGGGGCCCGACGAGACGTCAGCCGACGACTCCGCCGTGGACGACCGCACCGCGGCGGACGCTCGGGCGAGCGCTCGCACGCGTGATCGGGCGGACGACCCCGAAGTCCTGCTGGAAGAGATCGAACGCCTGCGCGACGAACTCGAGTCGTTCGAGGCGGACGTCGAACGCCGCACCGTCCAGAAGGAGTCTCTCGAGTCAGAACTCAAGCGGTACGTCCGCCGTCGGGCCCGCCGCGGACACGCCCGCGGCTGGGGGCCGTACCTCGTCTTGCTGTACGGGACGGTGCTGGCTCTCGGCGCGTTTTACTTCCTCGAGGGCTGGGCAGCGATCGTCGCGATGTTCGTCGTCTGGACGTCGGTGCTCGGCGTCTACCTCCTGATGGTGCTGTTCGGGACGGGCCTGTCGTTGCTCGGCGTTCCGGGTCGGCTCCGGGACCGAATCGGCGAGCGGCGGTCCTGAGAGACGCCACGCTGCATCAGCCGCCACGGGAATTTTACAGGCGGAAATCTTACGAATAGCCGACGGCCATGCGAACGTGGACCGATCCGGCAGTCGTCGAATCGGTCAGGGACGCGTTCCCGGAGTGGACCGCCCTCGTATTCGCCATCCTCTCGTCCTTCGGGAGCGTCTGGTTCGTCGCCCCCGTCGTCGTCCTGGCCTACTGGTACTGTGACCGACATCGGTCCGCGCCGTGGCTCGGCGTCGTCATCGGCGGATACGCCGTCATGACCGCCACGAAAGCCTACTTCGACGTCCCGCGACCCGCCGTCGACCCGGCCGTCACGCCCGAGAGCCTCCCGACGCTCGTCGCCCCGATCTACGGGCTGTTGGTCGAAGTCGACACGTCGGCCTTTCCGAGCGGTCACGCGCTCGCCGCCGTCATCGTCTGGGGATTGCTCGCCCTCGAGGTCGACGTCGGGACTCGAGGACAGCGGACCGTCGTCGCCGGGGTGATGGTGATCCTCGTATCGCTCTCACGGATCGTCCTCGGCGTCCACTTCCCCGCCGACGTCGTCGCTGGCGCCGCGATCGGCGTGTGCTACCTGGCAACTGTCCTGTTCGTGATCGGCCGCGTGAGTGATCGGGACGATCGCCGATCGGGGACCGTCGCGTTCGCCCTCGCCGCTGGCATCGCAGCGATCTCGTTCGTCGTGAGTGGCAACGCCGACGCAGCCACCCTCTTCGGTGGGGCGCTCGGTGGCCTCTTCGCCTGGCAGTTCGCCGCGCCACCACGGCAGCCGTGGCCGCGAAACCTGCACGGTGCCACCCTGGCGCTCTCGGGGATCGGGTTGCTCGCGCTCGTCGCGCTCGTGCTCGTGCTCACCGATGGGATCGTCGTCAGATTCGCCGTGGGCGCCGTCGCTGCCGTAGTCGTCGTCTCGCTTCCCTCGTTCGCCAGCAGTAAAAGACAGCGAGGGTCGGCCGAAACGGCGAGCGATTAGAACGTCTCGAGGTAGCGGTCGAGTTCCCACTGGGAGACGTCGACCAGGTACTCGCCGAACTCGTGTTTTTTCGCCTCGATGAACTTCGGTCCGACGTGTTCGCCGAGCGCGTCGAGCATCGCCTCGTCCTCTTCAAGTGCGGAGACGGCTTCGCCGAGGTTCTCGGGCAGCGTGTCGATGCCGTACTCCTCGCGTTTGGCTTCGTCGAACTCGTAGATGTTCTCACGGACCGGGTCGGGCGCCTCGAGGCCTTTCTCGATTCCCTCGAGGCCGGCCTGGATCATGACGGCGAGCGCGAGGTAGGGGTTACACGAGGGGTCGGGCGAGCGCAGTTCGATCCGGGAGGCCGCCGGGACGCGGGCGGCCGGCTTGCGGATCAGCGCCGAGCGGTTGCGGTCGGACCACGCGACGTAGACCGGCGCTTCGTAACCGGGCACGAGGCGCTTGTAGCTGTTGACTGTCGGGTTCGCGATTGCCGTGATCGCGGGAGCGTGCTCTAAGACGCCCGCGAGGAACGATTTCGCGGTGTCGCTCAGATTGAACTCGTCGTCGTCGTCGTGGAAGGCGTTCTCGCCGGCCTCGTCGAACAGCGAGATGTGGGTGTGCATCCCCGAGCCGTTGATCCGGGGGATGGGTTTGGGCATGAACGTCGCGTGCAGGTCGTGCTGGGCCGCGATGGCGCGGACGACCGTCCGGAAGGTGCCGACGTTGTCCGCGGTCGTCAGCGCGTCGTCGTACTCGAAGTTGATCTCGTGTTGACCCTCGGCGACCTCGTGGTGGCTGGCTTCGATCTCGAAGCCCATCGACTCGAGGCCGTAGATGATGTCCCGACGGACGTCGCTCGCTAAGTCCTTGGGTGCGAGGTCGAAGTAGCCGCCGTGGTCGGCGGTGTTCGTCGTCGCCCGGCCCTCTTCGTCCTCCTCGAACAGGAAGAACTCGGGTTCGGGCGCGGCGTTGATCGTGTAGCCCATCTCCTCTGCGCGCTCGATCGCCTGTTTGAGGACGTAGCGCGGGTCGCCCTCGAACGGTTCGCCGGTCGAGGTGTCGATGACGTCACAGATCATCCGGGCGGCGGCGCTCTCCTCGTTGGCCCTCCAGGGGAGGATCGCGAACGTCTCCGGGTCGGGCTTTAAGCGCATGTCCGACTCCTGGATACGGACGAACCCCTCGATCGAGGAGCCATCGAAGTAGATTCCCTCGGTGAACGCCTTCTCGGCCTGCCGGGCGGGAACGGCAACGTTTTTTACCACGCCGAGAATGTCCGTAAACTGTAGCCGAAGAAAGTCAACGCCCTCCTCCTCGATCTGGTCCAGCACGTCCTGTTCTGCCGTAGTTAGGTTTCCGCTTGTCATTTTATGCTCGTCTCATTCAACTATCCGAGCCACTAAAACCCTGCTGTTCCGAGCAAATCTTCTCTAAGCGGACTGAAACTGGATATTCGTAAAGTTCTAATGGGTGGGGTGAGAGAGTGAACGTGATGACGTACGAAAATCTGGACTCGAAGTTAGTGAATGCCCTTCTCGGCGACGGGCGGGCCAGCCTTCGCAGTCTGGCCGAGGAACTCGACGTCTCGGTGACGACCGTCTCGAATCACCTCTCCGACCTCGAGGAACAGGGAGTGATCGAGGGCTACACGCCAATCGTCGACTACGACGAACTCGAGTACGACGTCACGGCGATCATCCAGCTCAAAGTCGAGGGCCACGCCCTCCCCGAGATCACCGACAGCCTCGCAGAGCACCGGCAGATGATCAGCGTCTACGAGGTCACCGGCGACTACGACGTGATCGCCGTCGGGAAGTTCACGGATACGGATGGCATGAACGATCAGATCAAGGCGCTCATCACCGACCCCGACATCAAGGAGTCGAACACGAGCGTCGTGCTCAACACGGTCACCGAGAACGAACAGTTCGAACTCGAGATCGACGAGGACTGATACTACTGGACAACAGTCAGTGAACACTCGATCGCGCTGTGACCGGCCGTCGGACTCGCTGACGGCCGGTCGCGTGCGATCGATGTGTGAACCGTTTTGTCCGGCAGTATGAACCGCTGCTTCTCGACGCGGCGTCAGCCGCCTTTCGAGTGCCGTACTGGAGATTGCCATCCGAATCTCCGTCATCGGTTACGCCCCCGTCGGCGAGCACGTCGACCGCCGCATCGGCGAGGATGGGCCGAGAGAGTGCGATTCGCTGGCGCTGACCTCCGGGAGTGTTGACGTCTTACGCCCATGCGCGCGTGTTAGCCCGACGACGAACTCGTGGGCCTGCGCCGCATTCGCCGCCTCCCGAACGGCCCCGTTCGGTCACCGCAATAGCGTCGTGGACGTGACCGCCGACGTACGCTGGACGCTGCGCTCGACGCGTTGGTCGCGGCGAAAAAACGGATCGGTTTCGATGCGTACCGTGAACCGCTCGACGTGGAGTGAAGCGACTTGCTGGCCGGCAGTTACATCATGCCGCCCATGCCGCCGCCCATGCCGCCCATGCCGCCCATGCCGCCGGCGTCGGGCATCTCCTCGTCGTCGCCGTCGGTGCTCAGGTCACCGGCAGCGATGATGTCGTCGATCTTCAGGACGAGGTTTGCGGCCTCGGAAGCGGAGGTGACGGCCTGCTCTTTGGCGTGAGCGGGTTCGACGATTCCGGCCTCGAAGGTGTCCTCGACGTCGCCCGTCCAGGCGTTCAGGCCGGCGCGGACGTCGCCGTCGTCGTGGGCCGCACGGAGGTCGACCAGCAGGTCGATCGAGTCGAGGCCCGCGTTCTCGGCGAGCACGCGCGGGACGAGCTCGAGCGAGTCGGCGAACGCCTCGACGGCGAGCTGCTCGCGGCCCGACACGGAGTCAGCGTAGTCGCGCAGGCGCGAGGCGAGCTCGACCTCGATCGCGCCGCCACCGGCGAGCACGCGGCCGTCGGTGACGGTCTGGGCGACGACGTCGAGGGCGTCCTGGACGCCGCGCTCGAGTTCGTCGACGACGTGCTCGGTGGAGCCGGCCAGCAGGAGCGTGACGCCGTGGGCGTCCTCGCCCTCGACGTAGAACAGCTCGTCCTCCTCGTCGCGGGTGACGTCACCGAATCCGAGATCGTCTTCGGTCGCGCTCTCTAAGTCGGAGACGACTGCCGCGTCGACGACCTCCGAGAGGAACTCGAGGTCGGACTTCTTCGCGCGGCGAACGGCCAGGATGCCCTCCTTGGCGAGGTAGTGCTGGGCGAGGTCGTCGATGCCCTTCTGGCAGAAGACGACGTCGGCGCCGACGTCGACGATGTGGTCGACCTTCTCGCGCAGCTGCTGCTCCTCGCGGTCGAGGAACTGCTGGAGCTGGTCGGGGTCCGTGACCGAAACCTCGGTATCGATGTCGGTCTCTTCGACCTCGATGGGGTCGTTGAGCAGCAGGATGTTCGCGTCCGTCGCCTCCGTGGGCATGTTGTCGTGGACGGGATCTTTGTCCACGATGCCACCCACGAGCAGGTCGGACTCGCCGGCGCCGCGGCCGGTCTGGGTCTCGATGTTAAGGAACTCGAGGTCGACGACGCGCTCGCCCTCCTCGGTCTCGACGGTCACCTGGCGGACGGCGTCGACGATGAGCTGGGCGAGGTGCTCTTTGTTGACCTCCGCACCCTTGCCCGTCATCGAGGTTTCGGCGGTCTTCTTGAGCAGTTCCTCGTCGTCGGTGTCGATCTCGGTCGCGACGTCGTCGATCTCCTCGCGAGCCTTCTCGGCGGCCATGTGGAAGCCCTTGATGATGGCCGTCGGGTGGATGTCCTGCTCTAAGAGGTCCTCAGCGTTCTTGAGGAGTTCACCCGTGACCGCGACGGCGGTCGTCGTGCCGTCGCCGGCCTCGTCCTCCTGGGTCTCGGCGACCTCGATAATCATCTCGGCCGTCGGGTTGTCGATGTCCATCTCCTTGAGGATGGTGACGCCGTCGTTCGTGATGGTGACCGACCCCATCGAGTCGACGAGCATCTTGTCCATCCCCTTCGGGCCGAGTGTCGAACGTACGGCCTCGGCGACCGCACGCGCCGCCTGGATGTTGTAGTCCTGCGCGTCGCGATCTTTGACGCGCTGGGAGTCCTCGCTCATGACGATCATCGGCTGTCCCTGCTGCATTCGCTGACTCATAGTCAGCCGAATCTATGATTGTCCTTCTACATAAAGGTGCCGCTATCTCCAGCAGACGAGTATCGTCGAAGGTCGGAAGAAACCGACGAAAACCGCCGTACTGAGGCGGCCACCCTCGGTTCGAATGTGTCTCGGTATCACAGGCCGTGACCGCGCGAATGGCCGAGATTCTCCCGGCATTTAAGTAGTGCTGGACTCGAGCGGTTCCACCAGCGATGGATCGTCGTTCGCCGGGCTGTTGACGGCCGTCGAGACCGGGTACGCACGCATTTCAGCGGCGGAAACGGGCTCGAGCAGGGCTCGTGGGTCCTCCTCGGTCAGCCACTGGCGTTCGACGGCCGGCTCGAGGATGGCAGCCATCCGGTGATGGAGGTCGGCGACGAGGTCGTTCGGCGCCGCCGTCACGATCGTGAACGTCTCGAGGACGCCGTCCTCGTCGTCCGCGTCGACACCGCCGCCGAAGGCGTCGAGTCCGACCTGTGTCGTCTCGGGCTCCCATCGGGCCCACAGCCCCGCCATCGCGAACGGCCGGTCGTCCTCGAACGCGACCCGATACGGCCGTTTTTCTCCCTCCGCTTCGACCCACTCGTAGAACCCGTTCGCGAGCACGAGCGCGCGACCAGCCGTCGGCGCCGCCGGGTCACGATCCTGACGGCGGTAGGCGTCGCGAAAGCTCGGCTTCTCGTCGATCGTCTCCGCACGCGCGTTGATCAGCCCGTTCGCATCGTCGTCGGCCCACGAGGGAACCAGCCCCCACTCGAGCTGGCGGACCGTCTCCGGTGCGGCGTCCGTGATCACCGGCAGCCGTTGGCCCGGCGCCAGGTTGTACCGGGGCGAGAACGATGCTTCGAACGCGGCGTCGAACCGCTCCTCGAGGTCCGCCTGCTCGACGAACAACGTGTACCGGCCACACATACGACCTCCTACGGCGTCGAGGAGCAAACCACTGCCCCCTCACCGACGCCGGTCCCCGACGGTCCGGGCGGAACGTCGGCGGCTCCAGCGGCCGGCCCGTAATAGCGTATTTCGCACGCCCCGAAACTGACGGTACGGTGTTCCTACCGATCCGTTCGAACCGGGTACGACGCCGATTACCTTGGTCGCAGCTCCGGTCGGGTCGAGAACAGCATGGACGACAGATACGAGATGGTGGTGAGCCAGGACGGCTTCCTCGAGCTTCGCGACCGCGACGACCCCGACTGCTGGATCGCGACCGACTCGCCGGCCGAACTCGAGCGCTGACTTCGCGTTCACTTTCACTTTCACCGTCCGCTGTTGGCGATGGTATTTTTACCACCGGACGGTAGTCGGTGGCGCGTCCGTTTGGTGAGTACCGACGGGCGCGCCACTCATGAGCCACGATTCACCACCGCCGCTCGAGTCGCAGCGCGCGTACCGGTACCTGCTGGTGCTCGAGGCCGTCCTGACGGTGATCGTCCTCTCGCTGACGGTCGCGCGCGCTCTGGGGGTGCTGTGAGCGATCCGTTCGCTTGCGGTCACTCCACTGCGGTCGCCTCACGCTTGAGCCGCAGCGTCACCACGGCGATGTAGGCGCCAGAGAGCACGAGCACGAGCAGCCCGATGGCGACCTGGGCGCCCGTGCCGAGCAGAACGAACAGCAAGCCGACGGCTGCCCCGCCGTGGCCACCGGCGAGGGCGTAGTGTCCCACGAACGCGTGGGCGAGCGAGACGACGGCGAGTGTCACGGCGAAGACCCACGTCGCGATCGTCGTCGTGTCGACCCCGACGACCGTCTCGCTCACGACCGTCCCGTACACCATCACGGCGGCGGCGGCGAGGATGCCGATCCCGATCGCCGTTCCCTGCACGTCGACCGTCTCCGTCATTCACCTCGAGTACCGACCGGGCGGGTAAAGCCGTGGCGATCACCAGGTCTCATCGTGGCCGTCGTGAGTCGGTATCAGAGGAGCCGATACCGCCCGCGGCTCTCGCTCACCGCACCGCGGCGAGTGAGCTTTTCCAGCGCAGACTCGACGTACTCTCGGGGGACCCCACGCTCGCCCGCGTACTCGATCACCTCGGCCTCCGTGGGCCGATCGAGCGTCGAGAGGGCCTCCTCGACGATCTCCTTTCGACTCCCGCTTCGGGACGACCCGCGCGGGTCGCGCTCGCCTGCGGCCTCGAGCTCCGCGACGTCGAGCCCCGACCCCTCGAGGTACGCCTCGTCGTCGACGACGCCGTCGGCGACCTGCGACTCGAGGTCGGCAAAGCTGTCGACTTCGGCGAAGGCCTCGCCGTGGCCCTGTCGGTTCGCGAGCATCGACGCCCGGACCTCCCGGGCGTGGTCGGCGTCCTCGGTCTCGAGGAACTTCTTTCGCTTTTCGTACTTTTTGCGCGAGCCACAGCGCGGACACTGGGTCGTCTCCGAGCGCCCCTCGATGATCCAGAGGTACGAACACTCGCTACAGCCGACGACAGCGTACATGGTACGGACTCGGTCGGGTTCGTAGTTCAACCTTCGGGGAACGGGAGCTGCGATCAGTCGTCCGTCGACGGGGCGACCACCTCGACTTTGATCCGTTCCGGATCCTCGGCGTAGACCGCGTAGTGGTCCGTACCGCCGGCGTACGGGTGGTCGTCTTCGTAGAGGATCGGTGCGCCACGCGCTCGCAACCCGTCAGTCAGCTCGTCGACGTGATCGCGCGATGATGCGTGAAATGCGAGGTGGTTTAGTCCCGGCCGACGGCGGTGGTACTCCGCGTCGCGGAACCGTTCGTCGGCGCGTACGAGGACGAGATACGTCGGCCCACGTTTCCAGGACTGCCCGTCTTCCCAGCACTGATACTCCTCGTAGCCGAGTTCGCCGAGCAACCACCCCCAGAATTCGGCGGACGCCTCGAGGTCTGAGGCGTACAGTTCGACGTGGTGGAGCAGCCCCGTTCGATCGGCTCGAGGTTCGCCTGTTCGCCCGTCTCGCGCGTTCGGTGACATCTCGACCGATCGTCGAGTTAGACGGCGAAACTACTTTCGATCGTGATACTCCCGGCTGGTGGAACGGCCATCGAGCGGGCCGGACGCCGATCGCAGCCCCGGTAATCGATTCCGCATGTAAAAGACCTATGATGATCGTACAAGAACCGGCGGACATGTCGGAATCGAACGACGTCCTCACCGAACTCGCGAGCCTGCCGACGTTTCACCACCCGACGGTCTCGCCGGACGGCACCGAGGTCGCGCTCTACTACGACGGCCCCGGCCGGAACGAACTCCACGTCCTCGACGTCGAAACCGGCGAACTCGAGCGAGTCAGCGACGGCGAAGTTCCCCGAAACGCCCGCTGGTGGATCAGGTGGGGAGTCGACGGCGATCGGCTCTACTTCCACCTCGACGACGATGGGAACGAGCAGAACGACGTTCACGCGATCGACCGCGACGGCGCGGCCGAGGCGGTCGTCGAACTCGAGGGTCAGACCATCCTCTCTGACGCCGACGAGACAGCCCTGCTGGTCGCCTCGAGCGCGGGCGGCCAGATGAACCTCTATCGTCACGACCTCGAAACTGACGAAACGGTGAAAGTCACCGACTACGAGCGCGCGGTGTGGGGCGGCTCGCTCTCGCCCGACGGCGAGCGGATCGCCTACGTGACGAACGAAACGGATGACTACGAGAACCTCGATGCGTACGTCGCCGACGCGGACGGTTCGAATCCCCGACGGCTCGAGATCGGCGAGACCGGCGCCGAGGTCGTCGTCGCCGACTGGCACCCGGACGGCGATCGGCTGCTCGTGACGGACAACAGCGAGGACCTCGGCCGGGCCGGGAGTTACGACCTGGCAGCCGACGAGGTGACCTGGTTCGGCGACCTCGAGTACGAGGAGCAAGCCGTCCAATGGCTCCCCGACGGCGATCGCTTCCTCGCCCAGCGCACGCGCCGGGCGGCGGTGGTGCCGGTCGTCTACGACGTCGAGACCGGCGAGTCGCGGGAGTTCGACCTCCCCGAGGGCGTCTCGACGATCGCCGAACACGGCGAGGCAGTGCTCGCCGACGGCCGCGTCCTCATCACCCACACGACGCCCGACCGGCGACCCGAACTGCTCGCGTACGACCTCGAGCGCGAGGCCGACCAGGCCTCGAACCGTCGAGCGGGGAGCACGGCGACCCGCGAGAGCGACGAGGTCGAGGTCCTGCTCGCAGCCGAGTACGGCGACCTCGACCCCGACCGGTTCGTCGACGCCGAGTACTTCCGGTTCGAATCCAACGGCGTCGCTGGCACCGAGGCCGCAGTCGAGCTCGAGCCCGCGACCGACCTCGAGATCGAGGCGCTGCTGTACGACTCCGGCGAGCGTCCCTCGCCGCTGCTCGTCAAACCCCACGGCGGGCCGCGGGCGGCCGACCAGCGGTCGTTCAGCCTCTACACGCAGTTTCTGCTCAGCCAAGGCTACAGCGTGCTCGAGGTGAACTACCGCGGCTCGACCGGCCGCGGACGCTCGTTCGTCCGGGAGCTGTACGACGACTGGGGCGGGGCCGAACAGGCCGATATCGCCCGCGGACTCGAGCACGTTCTCGAGACGCACGACTGGATCGACGAGGATCGCGTCGTCGTCTTCGGCGGCTCCTACGGCGGCTACTCGGCGTACTGGCAGCTGGTGCAGTATCCCGACTACTACGACGCCGGCATCGCCTGGATCGGCCTCACCGACCTCGTGGAGATGTTCGAGACGACGATGCCCCACTTCCGGACCGAACTGATGGAGAAGAACCTCGGCACGCCCGAGGAGAACCCCGACCTGTACGAGGAGCGCAGTCCAATCACCCACGCCGAGAACCTCGACGCACCCCTGTTGATGGTCCACGGCGTCACCGACAGTCGCGTCCCGGTCTCACAGGCCCGGCTCTTTCGTGACCGACTCGAGGAACTCGGCTCCGAGGGGGGCGAAAACGGCGACTTCGAGTACGTCGAACTCGGTGAGGAGGGCCACGCCTCCTCGGACATCGACCAGAAGATCCGGTTGTTCCGCGTGCTCGACGACTTCCTCGAGCGACGACTCGGGACGGAACCGCTCGAGACGTAGTTGGGAAGACACACGCCAGGTACCGTCGCGGACGCCGGCGAGCTGCCGGCTGGCGAACTATTAGGTAGCCACGGCGCGACCCCCGTCGTATGGAACGCGTCTCACTCGAGGACGTCGACGCCTCGGAAGCCACCGATGGCGTCCACCTCGCGCTCATGGCCGGTCACGAGGAGATGAACGTCCAGCACTTCGAGATCGACCCCGGCGCGAGCGTCGACGAGCACAGCCACCCACACGAGCAGACGGGGTTCATCTACGAGGGCGAGCTGACGTTTCTCACCGACGATGAAGAGATCGTCTGCGGACCCGGAGACTCCTACGCGATCCCCGGCGACCAGCCCCACGGCGCGGTAAACCGCGGCGAGGAGACGGTTCGCGGCGTCGACATCTTCAGCCCGCCGCGGGCGAATCCGAGCTGGCAGGAGGAGTGACGATCCCGAACTGACCTGTGCTTACTCTTCGCCAGTCGCGATCGGGGCCCGGATGAGGTTCCCCCACTCGGTCCAGGAGCCGTCGTAGTTGTGGACGTCTTCGTACTCGAGCAGCTCGCTGAGGGCGAACCAGGCGATCGCCGACCGCTCGCCGACGCGGCAGTAGGTGACGACCGACTCCTCACCCTCGATGCCGGCGTCGGCGTACAGCTCCTCGAGTTCCTCGGGCGGGAGAAAGCGGCCGTCCTCGCGCAGGTTCGTCGGGACGGGAACGTTCGACGCGCCGGGGATGTGGCCGCCGCGCTGGGCGGTCTCGTCGAGCTCCGGCGGGGCGATCAGTTCGCCGGAGAACTCCTCGGGCGAGCGCACGTCGACCATCGGGAGGCCGGCCTCGCGGGCCTTGTCGACGTCGTCCTTGTAGGCACGGATGCTCTCGAAGGGGCCCCTGGCGGTGTACTCCTGGGCCGGGAAGTCGGGCTCGTCTTCGGTCAGCGGGTGGTCGTTTTCGACCCAGTAGTCTTTCCCGCCGTCGAGCACGCGGGCGTCCTCGTGACCGTAGTACTTGAACTCCCAGTAGGCGAAGACGGCGAACCAGTTCGGGATGTGGCCGTCCCCGTAGAAGACGACCGTCGAGTCCTCGCTGATTCCGACCTCGCCGACGAGGTCCTCGAAGTCGTCTTTCTTCAGGATGTCGCGCTGGGTTTCGTCCGAGAGGTCCTCGGCCCAGTTGAGGCCGATCGCTCCCGGAATGTGCCCCTCGTCGTACAGCGACGGGAAGTCGCCCTCCGGCGGACTCGGGCTCTCGATCTCGACGAGACGGTAGTCGGGGTCGTCGAACTGGAACTCGTCCAGATGCGCTTCCACCCAGTCGGCCGAGACGAGGACGTCGGTGTCGTAATCGGTCATACGGGAACTCGTCCACCGACCACCGGGTTAAAGCTAACACCGAGGGTACAATTGGCGGGTTTCTACGACGACGCGTCCGTCCACCCACCGGCTCGAGCGCGGTTCGCCCCCACGAGCACCCGGCTTTCGACCGCCCGGGACAAAATCGGCACCCATCGCTCGAGTTCGCGCGTTCGGAACGGCGGCAATCAGTGCCGATTCGGTCCGAAAACTCCGGTCGGAGCAAACCGGCACCCATACCCCGCCGGAGTCACGACGGCCCGTATGCGACTCGCACGACTCTCGACCCCCGACGGACCCGTTTTCGGCCGCTACGAGGACGGTATCGTCTTCGCGAACGACGGTCGCTACGAGGTCGGCGTGGACGGCCACCTTCTGGCGCCCTGCGAACCGACGTCGCTGTACTGCGTCGGCCGGAACTACGCGGCGACCCTCGAGCAGATGGACTACGAGCGTCCCGAGGAGCCGGACTTCTTCATCAAGCCGCCGGCGTCACTGCTCGCCCACGATGAGCCGATCCCGTACCCCGCGTTCACCGACGAGCTGACCTACGCCGGCGAGCTCGCGGCGGTGATCGACGTTCGCTGTCGGAACCTCGAGCCCGCGGACGTCCCCGACGTCGTGCGTGGCTACACCATCATGAACGACGTCGACGCGCTCGACCAGCAGGGACGAACCGCACGAAAGGCGTTCGACGGCTCGGCACCGCTTGGCCCCTGGCTCGAGACGGACCTCGATCCGACGGGGCTCGAGATGTGGACCGACGTGGCGGGCGAGCGTCGCCAGGAGGCGAACACCGAGCTGATGCTGTTCGATCCCTCCGAGGTGGTCTCGTTTCTCTCCCGGCGGTTCACGTTCCGACCGGGCGACGTCGTCGCCTTCGGCAGCCCCGCAAACCCGGGGCTGCTCGAGCCCGGTGACACGGTCGAGATCACCTACGAGGGCGTCGGGACGCTCCGGAACACGGTTGCCGACCACGAGTGAGTCCGGGGCAACGAACGCGTGGGCACCCTGTATCCGCCCCATTCACTCGAACTCGAGTTCCCACTCGCCGTCTGCATCGACCACCAGGTAGCCATCGCTATCGCCCTGGAGCGTCGTTTCACCGGCGAACTCACCGAGGACGTGAAAGACGAGTTCGGTCGCGTTGTCCTCGGTGTACACGTACACCTCGAAATCCGACTGACCATTGTGTCGCCCGGTCACGTTCGTCCCTTCCTCGAATTCGATCGGACCAGTCCAGTCCGGTCCAGTTCCCGTTAACTCGAGCGGTAACGCCGCTGGCTCCTCGTCGGCCGTCTGTGGCTGAATCACCGTCAGTTCCCACTCCTCTTCGGCGTTGACGTACAGGTCGTACGTTCCCGATTCCAGGATCGTTCCGGTGACGAATTCGTCC
Source organism: Natronobeatus ordinarius (assembly GCF_024362485.1). NCBI lineage: Archaea > Methanobacteriati > Methanobacteriota > Halobacteria > Halobacteriales > Natrialbaceae > Natronobeatus > Natronobeatus ordinarius. The sequence continues at coordinate 1,021,278 of NZ_CP101456.1, forward strand.
GCATCGGTGACGAGTGTGTGCTCCTGGTCGTTCTCAGACGGAATCGCCTGCACGAAGATCCAGCCCTCGTGTTGCCCCTCGACGACGGTCAGCCCGCCAGCGATCTCGAGATCGTCCACAATCTGGGTCCCTTCCCCCGAGAATTCGTTCACCGCCATCTCGTCCGGGAGCTCGTCTCCGTTTTCATCGTCGTCTTCTCCAGCTTCGTCGTCGGCCTCCTGAGCGGCCACCGCCGATCCACCGATGGCCAAAACGAGACCTGTGCCAGCAGCAGCCAGCGTCGTTCTGCGATACATAGTTCCTCTACTCCTCCAGAACGATAGTTAATAGTCGGGCTGGAGTACGCCAGGTCTCGCCGTCCGTCCGCAGTAGTCGGCGATGGCATGACCCTCCCCGTGAATCGCTCCTCCGTGCGTTTTCGATACACACGGTTCGACAGCGGGTGTGCACCTCGAGTCGGGCCCCGAGACCGCAACGCCTGGAGCAGAAAGGCACTTGTTCGCGCGACCGTTTCCCTCGAGCGTGCACAGCGACTCCCGCCGCGTCGAGGTCTATCCCGGCTGCGAGGTCGTCGTCGAGTTCGACCCTGCACTCACCTTCGAGTGCGTCGACGACTGCACCTGGTGCTGTCACCACGGCGTCTTACTGTACGACCGGGACTTGCTCGAGCTGGCTCAGCGGGCGAATCTCGCCGAGACGACCACTGACTTTCGCGGCGAGAAGTTCGTGGCCCGCGAGCCGAAGGCGCGCGAGGAACACGTCGCTGCGGACGGCCACGCCTGCGCGTTCCTGCGCGAGGACGGTCTCTGTACGCTGCACCTCGAGGAAGACTGGAAGCCGACGCGCTGTTCGGTGTTCCCGCTGGGCGTCTGGCTCGAAGACGACGAACTCCACGTCGATATCCGCGACTCTGCCCACGAGCACTGCGAGGGGCTGGGCGTCAGCGACAGACGCGTGATCGATAACCTCGAGGCCTTTCTGCCCGAGGTGTTGTGGGAACTCGAGAACCCCGACTCGGACCGGGCGCTGTGATCGGTTCGTTCACGAGACGACACCGACAGTCGACCCTTCCTGCAGGAGGGTTTTCTTCGCCTGTCTCGAATGGGCTGACGATCCAGGATGAGTCAGCAACTCGCCGCCGATCGACTGCAGCAGTACCGAAATCGAGTCGACGAACTCGACGCAGCGATCGCGGCGTGGATGGACCGGTGGGGCATCCCGGTGCTGCGAGTCGCCGTCGCTATCGTGTTCATCTGGTTCGGTGCACTCAAGATCGTCGGCGACTCGCCGGCGGCCGAACTCGTCGCGGCGACCGTCTACGTGGTCCCGCCCGACCTGTTCGTTCCCGTGCTCGGCGTGTGGGAGGTGCTCATCGGGCTGAGTCTCCTGTACCGGTCGCTCATCCGCCTCGGCATCCTGCTCCTGTTCCTCCAGCTCCCGGGCACCTTCCTGCCGATCGTACTCCTGCCAGACGTGGTGTTCCACGTCTTTCCGTACGCCCTGACCGTCGAGGGCCAGTACATCGTCAAAAATCTCGTGATCATCGGCGCCGCGCTCGTGATCGGCAGCACGGTCAGGTCCGACGAACGCATCGCCGACGTGCGGTGACTCAGGTCGACGCCGCAGCCGGCTCAATGTTCCCGGCGACGTAAACGAGGCTCCCGAGCAACGCCGCGACGCCGACCGGGAGCAGCCACGCGAAGAGAGTCAACAGGGCACCGGTGGCCTGGATGCCGAGGACGAGCAGGACGACGGGGCCACAGCAGACCGTCCCCGAGAGGAGCGCAGGGAGCGACGCGAGCAACCCCGAACCGGCGCCCAGGCCGCAGGCCGCGGGCTGGACCACGGCGAGATACGAGAGCGCGAGGTTGAGCCCGACCAGCGTCGACAGGGCCAGCCCCACCAGGAGGTTCACCGGCGAGACCAGCAGCCGGACGACGCCGGTGTCGACCATCGCCACCGCTTCGAACGTCGCTGGCCCCGTCCGCTCGAGCGCCCGGCCGAGCGGGTCGTCGACGATCAGTAGCCCCGTCGAGACGTCCGGACGGTACGAGAGGTCCCCCAGCAGCCAGAGGAAGACGGCGAGATAGCCGACGGTCACCGCGACGACGACCGAAAGCGAGTCGTACCGGCCGAACACGAGCCCGATCGCCGACGCGGTGCGATCCAGGCGAGCGCCGAGGCGCCGACCGATCCGGCCCGCGACGCTCATTCGACGACCTCCGTCGAGGGGTAGTAGCCGTACCAGGCGAACCACATCGCGTCGACCCCGAGTTCACAGTCGAGCGGGAGGTCGTCCGGGGGGAACCCGTCGCCGTCGACCACGACGGCCCCGTCGTCGAACTCGAGTTCCAGCCCGTCGGGATTTCGGTAGACGTGGCCCGTCTCGAGCGCCGGATCGAAGACCGCGAGGTACGGTTCGTCCTCCATCGACCACTCGAGGAGTCCCGCCTCCCGGAGCCGATCCTTCGGGACGGCCGCCGCTCCGTCCGCGGTCCGGGCGCCAATGACGGCCTCCTTCGGCGCGAACCGATCGTCGGTCGCGAGCGGCGGGAACAGCGTGTTCTCGTCGTCGGGGCTGTAGTAGCCGCTCGTCGGATTGTAGCCGCCGTAGGGGTCGCTCCCGTAGTCGCGTACGTACCTCGTCTCTTCGGTGAGCACGACCGTCCCGGGGTGGCGATCGCGCCACTGTCCCCAGGTGCTCCAGGTGACCTGAAACTCTCCCAGAAACGCACCCTCGTGCTCGTCGGTGATCCCCTGGGCGAGCATCTGTGGCCACCAGCTTTCGGTCTCGCGGTCGAACATGACGAGGTTGCTGTTGATCAGCTCCCCCGAGACGCCGAAGGTGGCGTCGCCGCGGTAGAAGCCCTGGGCCGTCCCGGTCAGCGGGCAGTAGGTGACCGCGACCGACTCATCGCCCACAACGTCGTTGACGATCTCGTGCCAGACGAACACGTACTGCGGGTACGCCTTCGCCACCCCGTCGAGAACGACGCCGAAGACGGGGTCGCCGTCGGCGAGATTCTCGGGCGGCTCGCCGGCCGGCGCGAAGACGGGATCGTCGATCGACGGGATGCCGTCCGGTCCCGGACCCCCATCGAGCGAGGCCTCGAGTAACTCGTCGAACTCGTACTCCTGGGGGAGCGACCGATCCACGATCGGCACCGGGTCGCCCCCGTCGGCTTCGGGCCGTGCCGGTTCACAGCTCGGGTGGTCTGACTCCCCCACCGCAGACTCCGCCGACGTCGGCGAGCCGCTCGACGCCGCGTCGAGACAGCCAGCGATCGCCGTGCCACCGGCGAGGGCGACGGTTGCGAGAAGCTCGCGTCTCGAGGGGCTGTACATGTGAGCCACTCGGGGCGGAGGAGTGACGTAGCTGTGCCGGATGTGCACCACTCACACGAAACCGGTCGACGACGCACGGAATCCCGAACAGCCACCGTCCCCTCAGGCCTGCGCCCACTCGAGCAGCTCCCGATAGACGGAATCGCCCTCGAGCGCCGCCGCGTCGCCGACGAGCACGAGCGCCCGCTTCGGTCGCGTGAGCGCGACGTTGATCCGCCGGTGATCCTCGAAGATGGGGCCCTCGAGTTCGCCGCTGGCGACGAACGAGACGACGATCACCTCCTCGCTCGAGCCCTGGAACCGGTCGACCGTGTCGACGGCTACCGAATTGGGGACGTGCCGTGAGATCTCCGAGACCTGGGCGCGGAACGGGGCGATGACGCCGACGTTCGAGGGATCGAGCCCGGCTGCTTCGTAGGTCTCGATCAGTTCGGCGATCGTCTTCGCCTCCTCGGTGTCAGTGTAGCGTTCGTCGTCGCCCGGCACGTCGACGAACGAGACGGGGTCTCGAAGGTGCTCGGGCAGGGCGTCGCGGGAGACGCCCTCGAGGTCGTCGAGCGTCCGGCTCGCCACCGCAGGCGTCGCCGGCCGGAGCTCGCCGTCGTAGAACGCACTCGAGGCGAAGGCCTGGATGCGCTGGTTCATCCGGTACTGGCGGTCGAGCATCACGCCCGCCTCGGGGTGTACGTCGACGAGTCGCTCGAACAGGGAGGTCGAAAGCTCGTTTTCGGCCCGGACGACCGGCGGAAGCTGCTGGTGGTCGCCGACGAGGACGAACCGGGAGGCGAGGTTGATCGCCGCGTACGTGCCGGGCTCGGTGAGCTGGGCCGCCTCGTCGACGAGCGCGACGTCGAATACCTGTTCTTTCATCACGCGTGAGCCGCAGGTGGCCGTCGTCGCCGCGACGACCTGCGCATCCTGCAGCTCCTCGAGGCGTTCTTCGGGGTCGCCCGATCGCTCGAGGCGGTACGGCTGGATGTCCCGGCGAACGCCGCTCTCGGTGCCGACCCGGACGAAGTCTGAAAAGCCCTGCTCGAGCAGCGCCTCGAGGAGGTTGTCGACGGCCCGGTTCGTGAACGCCGAGAGGAGGACGCGTTCGCCGCGCTCGACCATCGCACGGACGGCCCGGGCGATGGTGTACGTCTTTCCGGTGCCGGGCGGTCCGTGGATCAGCGCGAGGTCTCGCGCCCCGACGGCCATCCGCACGGCCTCGTTCTGGGCGTCGTTGTTGTCGATGAACGTCTCGTCGAGGTCCTCGAACTCGGGTTCGACGCGACCGAACAGGACGTCCTTGCGGCGCCCCTCGCCCTTGAGCAGCGCGTCGTGGAGCGCCACGAGCAGGCGGTCGGTCGTGAGCTCGGAGGGGTAGACGTCGAGTCGCGTCACCTCCACCGGCTCGTCGGCCGTCAGCACGACTTCCTCGTCCAGTACCTCGATCCGCGCCAGCTCCGAGTTCCCGCGAACCGGGTGGCCATCACTCGCCAGCACCAGGTCGCCCTCCCGGAGCTTCGAGGTCGCGGCCCCCTCCTTCCGGGCTCGCAGCTCCCAGCGCCCGCCCTCGAGGGGGCGCTTCTCGAGGAACTCGAGGTCGATCAGCGCCCGGTCGTCGTCGGCCCGTTCCTCGGCCGTCTGCTCCCACAGCTTGGCGTACTCCCGGTGGACCTCCGCGCGCTCTTCCTCGATGGCCCGGTAAAAGCGCTCGAAGTGTTCGAGTTCCTCCTCGGGCAGGGGCTGGCCGATCTGGCCGGCTTTCGACTCCTGGTCGAGCCGCCCCGAGACCACCATGCAGGTGTCCCGCTCGAAGCAGTACTCGCACTTGGCGTTCCCCTCGTTGCCCGTCGGCACCGCGCCGCGAGCTTCCATCGCGGCGAGCTCGTTTCGCACCCGGACGACGTACTTCAACAGCCCGTTGCCCATCGAGAAGTCCTTCGCGGGCGTCAGATCACCCGTCTCCTCGTTGCGGTCGAGTGCGGAGTTCTTCGTATAGAGCAACGTCCCGGTGTCGACGGGGTCGCCGTTCTCCTCGAGCAACAGCGCGTAACAGGCGGCCTGGATCTTGTCCTTGAAGCGAGGCTCTTTCCGCAGGTTCTTCCCCGTCTTCAGCTCCACCGGCGCCCCTCGCCGGATGGCGTCGGCTCGTCCACGGATGCCGAACGTCTCGCTGATCAACAGCTGCTCGGAGCGCCAGTCGTCCTCGTCGGTCAGTCGACCCTGCTCGAGCCAGCCCTCGATCGCCGCCGCGTTCTGCCGGACCTCTTCTGCGACCGAGTCGGGGGACTCCCCGAGCAGCCCGAGCTCGAGCCCGCGCTCGTCGATCCGTTCCTCGATCGCCTCCTCGAGCGCGCGGCCCCGGAGCAGGTCGCCGAAGACCTCGTGGACGAGCGTCCCTTTCACGACGGGGTAGTTCAGTGGGACCCCGGAGAGCTTGTTCAGGTAGTAGAGGCGGGGACACTCCACCCAGCTCCGGATCGCGGTGACGTTCACTAAAAATCCGGGTTCGACGACGACGTATGAGTCACTCGTCGTCGAGTACCGCACCTCGCCGCGATACTCGTCGGTCTCGGCCTCGGTGACCGAAAGCTCCATCCCCGGCTCGAGGAGCTGTGCGGACTCGACCCACTTTCCCCAGCAGGTCACCGTCGTCGGCGCGGTGGCGTCGTCGCCCGCGATCGGCTCGCCCGTCTCGGGGTCGCGCTCGAGTCGGACCGGCACCTCGGCGAGCTCGCTCTCGCCGTAGCTCGTCGTGACCGTTTTCACCGCGACGTCACCCGCGACGGTTCCGCGTACGTTCACGGATGCTATCATCGATCGGCCTCGGAAAAACGCTATCGGTCGCGGCCGTCCCGGCTCGGGGGCAGCTCGCCGACGTTCCGCGTCGACCGACACTGGCAGTAATAGGCTCTTACTCGAGGATAGATCCCGACTGGAACGCCGAAACGGTCGCTGCGCCTTTTATCGTGAGGCGCCGAACGACCACCGTTATGAGCGACGCGAACGGGTCCGACGACACCGACGCGACGGCCGGGACGGACACGCGAACCGGGACGGGGACCAGGGTCGACGAGGGGCCTGACCCTCGACCCGGGTCGACGCAGGTGGCGGACGAGGAGCGACGACGGAACACGGCACTCGTCAGTGGCGTCACGGCGATCATCGGTGCGTGGGTCGCCCTTTCGGTGTTGCTCTACGAGGTCACGCAGGCCAGCCTCTGGAACAACGTCCTCGTCGGCGCCGTCGTCTTCCTCGCGGCCGGCTACAACTTCTACCGGCTGAACAACGACATCCCGCTGAGCGTCGGCGTCGCGACGCTGGTAGCATTGCTCGGCATCTGGCTGATCCTCGCCGCCGCGCTGTTCGAGATGATCGGCATGCTCTTCTGGAGTACGGCCGTCTCTGGGCTGCTCATCGCAGCTCTCGCGGGCTACAACGCTTACGAGGCCCGGGAAGCGCGAACGGTCACGGCCGAGGGCGAACCCGAGACGTCCTGATACGGACCGTCACTTCGACGCCCGGAACTCGCGCTCGAGCTGGCGAAGTCGGTACTCGGCGGCGTGGTGGCCGGTCGCGACGATAGCGAAGGCGACCATCACGACGGTGAACCCGATCGCGATCGTCGGCGAGAGGCCGTTGACGTAGCTGTTCGCGAGCTGTCCGACTGCCAGGGCGATCGGTCCGACCGACAGCAGGAGGCTCTTCATCGGCGCAGCGAGAAAGAGGTCGACGAAGGAGGTAATTCGACGGGAGTGCATGGGTCAGCGGGCAGTTCTTGACGCATTCTGTCGAGCATCCTCCTGTAGCCCTTTCGGTTTGGCTCCCGTCGCGACCGATACGTTCTTTCCGCCCGACGCGAAACCGAAGGCCATGCGGATTCGCGAGTGGCAGGACGTCCTCGAGGACGTCACCGAAGCGAACGTCGATCCGGACGACTGGCGAGCCGTCGCCGGCGACCGCTCGCGCGGCGTCGGCGAAGACCTCTACCTCTCCCACCCTCGAGCCGGCGTCTACGTCCTGAAGACGTACGCGAAGAACCCGTTCCAGGTCCGTGGCGTCGGCACACACGTCGCCCGAAAGCTCGACGACGAGATCGGTTCGTTCATGCCCGGGGAGGACGCAGCCGGGCGATTCGCCGTCCGATCGCCGCCGGAGAACGAGGACCACGCAGAGAGTCAGGCGAGCCGACTCGAGGAAGTGATCAAGACCCACGCCGACGCGCCGACGACGCCGGGAGCGCTCTTCGAGGACGTAATGGACGCCCTCGAGAGCCCGGCGTTCGGGCCGATGGCCTACGACGGCTACGGTCGACCGGACGAACTCGAGGAGCTCTCCGACCGGTTCGAGGAAGCCGAACAGCTGCTGAACGCCGAACTCGACGACCTCATCGAGGCCGACGAGGTCGACCGCGGCTTCATGTAGTTGAGACGGGAGAACACCTATTACCGATGCTCGAGAGGTCAGGCCATGGCCTCGCCGTCCACGCTCGCGAAGTCGGCGCTGTTCACCGCGCTCGTGCCGGGAACGGTCGCGGTCGCGATCCCCCAGCTGCTGAGAGCCTGGCGGCCCCATCCACGGCTCCCGGTCGACTCGAGGGTGGCCCGGCTCCTCGGCGGTGCGTCCCTCCTCTCGGGAACCCTGCTCTACTTTCACACCACGGTGCAGTTCGCGACGGAAGGGGACGGGACGCCCTCGCCGACCGACGAACCCGAAGAACTCGTGACCGGCGGGCTCTACGCCCACGTGCGAAACCCGATGTACGTCGGCGTGCTGTTGATCGTGCTCGGACAGGCGCTGCTCCACCGGTCGGTCGCCGTCTGCTGGTGGGCCGTCGGCTGCTGGATCGGCTTTCACAACCGGGTCGTCGAGTTCGAGGAGCCACACCTGGCCGAGAAACACGGCGAGTCCTACGAACGGTACTGCGAACGCGTTCCCCGGTGGGTGCCACGGCTGCGCCCGCCGCAGCGATGACAGCGCATGCGGTGGGCCTTTGCCCCTCGCGGTCGACGACGCTTCCATGAATGCCGAGGCCGTCATCACCGCGTACTACGACGCGCTGCGCCGAGGCGACCCCATCCACCCGTACTTCCTCGAGGACGACTCGACCGTCAAAATCGGCGTTCGGGGGGCGAGCTACGGCTACGAAAACGTCGCCGACTCGCTGCGCGAACAGAGCCGAACGACCGAGGACTGGACCGTCGAGAGCCACCGACTCACCGTCGAGGAAGCCGACGACCACGCACGCTTCGCCGACGAGGTCACCCTCGCGTGGACCGACCTCGAGGCCGAGACGCGCCATCGCTTCGAGACGCGCTGGACGGGGACGCTCGTCCGCCAGAACGGGGAGTGGCGGTTCGCCACGATGCACGTCAGCGCGCCACACGAGTTGCGATGAGGGGCCAGCCGAAGCCAGCCGGTGGGCTCGGCCGACTCAAAGCCGGCTTCGTCGTGCTGGTGGGCTGTTCGGGTGGGCTGATGGCGGTTCAGGCGGGCGCGTCGATCGCGGCCGTCGGGCTCGCGACGCTCGGCGGACTGCTCGCCGGCGGCGCGCTGCTGTGGTACCTGCTGTGGATCGCCCGCTGATCGATCGACCGGCGCCCCGGGAGAGCTTAATAGCGCCAGCGAACAGGGCTACGCATGAGCGACGACGCATCCACCGATGGGGCCGACCGACGGCTCGTCGCGGGCTGGCACGGCCGCTACTACGAGGACTTCGCCGTCGGCGACGTCTACAAGCATCCGTACGGCCGGACGGTCACCGAGACCGACAACGTCTGGTTCACCAACGTGACGATGAACGCCAACCCGATGCACTTCAACGAGCCCTACGCCGCGGAGACGGAGTTCGGCGAACGGCTCGTCGACGGGACGTTCGTCATCGCCCTCGCCGTCGGGATGAGCGTCGTCGACGTCTCGGTGAACGCCACCGCCAACCTCGGTTACGACAAGGTTCGCCACCACGCGCCGGTCTACCACGGCGACACCATCTTCGTCGAGAGCGAGGTGCTCGAGAAACGCGAGAGCGGCTCCCGCGAGCACGTCGGCATCGTCACCACCGAACTCCGGGCGTACAACCAGGACGACGAACTCGTCCTCTCGCTGAAACGGACGCCGATGGTGCTCAAACGCGAGTACGCGGCGCCCTCGGCGGCACAGCCCCCGGGCTGGCCCGAGGAGATCGGTACCCAGCCCGAAGACCTCGAGTGATCAGGCGTCGACGCGGCGGAGCCAACGCTCGGGCGCGTCGATCTCCTCGTTCGTCGGCAGGTTCTCGGGACGCTCCCAGACGGCGCCCGCAGCCTCGAGACCGCGAGCGTCGGCGACGCCCTCGAAGAACGCCTTGCCGCGCTCGTACTGACGCTGTTTGAGCCCGAGTCCGAGCAGCCGCCGGAACAGCTGCTGGAGGGGGTTCCGACTCTGCCGGCGGGCGTCGAGCTTCCGGCGGAGGTCCGCGTACTCGTCGTCGAAGGCGTGATCCATCAGGAGCTCGGCGTAGCCCTCGACGACGGTCATCGTCGCGTCGAGCTCGCGGAACGCCTCTTTGTCGAACGAGCCCTCCGCCAGGGCGTCGATCCCCTCGCGCATCCGTTCCTCGAGGTGGGTCGACAGCCACGGCGCCGCGCCGAACTCGGCGGCGTGGGTCACCTCGTGGAAGGCGATCCACCGCCTGAACCGCTCGTAGTCGACGTCGAGGGCGTCCGCGACGTTCACGATATTCGGGCGAACGAAGTAGAGCGCGTGGTCGTCGTCGGGCGCTTCGGCGAGCAAGAGCGGGTCGTACTGCCCCAAGACGTTCCGTCCGAGAAAGGCAAGCAGGACGGTCATCGTCCCGGTGTTGATCGTTCGTGCGATTCCCGGGAACGGCCCCGCGTGGGACTCGAGCGGAGCCATCACTCGGGCGAAGGTCTCGATGTTGGCGTCGATCCAGTGATGGCGGTTCTGGATCTCGACGACCTCTGGAACGTCGAAAGAGAGTCCCGCGGCTTTCCGGACTTCGGTCCGGGCGTCACGGACGTCGCGGGCGTACCCCGCGCGCTCGTCGGGCTCGAGCGAGATCGGACCCGGATCCGTCACCGACTTGGCGGCGTCGGCGGCGGCGTGCCAGTCGACGACGTGGTCGCCGGACGCCCCGGCGACGGCCCGGGCACTGCGATAGAGACTCACAGAACGACGTACGAGGAGCGGACGCAAAAGGGTTCGGCTGCCGCGTCCGGATCGTTGTAACGTGTTACCAGTGATTGCTCGAACGGCGCAGCGATCACCGGTAACGAATTACAACAATCAGTTGACGATGACGTCCGGCTCGTCGTACTCCTCGCGCTCGTCGTCGTTTCCGCCGCGGAACTTCTTCACCGCGACGCCGATCGCCACGAGGGCGGCGAGCCCGAGGACGACGGCGATCGCCCCGTTGGCGCCGGAGTCGTCGGTCGCGGCGACGACGTCCTCTTCGTCCGTCTCGAGCTCCTCGTGCTCCTCGTCGGACTCGCCGATGCCGGTTACGAGGTCGGGCAGGCTCCGGGGGCCGAACTGGGTGTCGCCGTCTAAGTGCAACTCGATGAACGTGAACTTCTTGTCGCCCATGGAACGACAGTCGTCGACGGCACACTTAGCGGTTGTGCTGCCTCCCGTCGCTTGCAACCGGCCGTCGACGCGATCGACGACCAGTACGTTGAACACGACGGCCCGACACCGACCGATATGGATCGCGACGCACGATCGTTCCTGACGGAGCTGCTCGAGACGCCTTCCCCCGCGGGGTTCGAGACGCGGGGCCAGCGCGTCTGGCTCGAGTACGTCTCGGCGTTCGCCGACGAGACGTGGACCGACGACTACGGCAACGCCGTCGCCGTCTCGAGAGGCGAGCCCGACGCACCGGAGGTCGTCCTGACGGGGCACGCCGACGAGATCGGATTTGTCGTGCAGTCGATCGACGACGACGGCTTCGTTCGGCCGGGACGGATCGGCGGCTCGGACGCAACTGTTTCGCGGGGTCAGCACGTGACGATTCACGCCGACGACGGACCCGTCGAGGGCGTCGTCGGCCAGACGGCGATCCACCTCCGGGAGGAAAACGGCGAGCCCGAGGTCACGGACCTCTGGATCGATATCGGTGCCGCGGACGGCGAGGACGCCCACGAACGACTCGAGGTCGGCGACCCGATCACGTTCTCCTCGACGTACACCTGGCTCACCGAGGACCGACTCGCGGGCCGCGGGCTCGACAACCGGGTGGGGACGTGGGCCGCGGCCGAGGGACTGCGCCGCGCGGTCGAGGCAGAGACCGACGCGACGGTGTACGCCGTCAGCACGATCCAGGAGGAACTCGGCGGCCAGGGCGCGCGGATGATCGGCTTCGACCTCGAGCCGGACGCCGTCGTCGCCGTCGACGTCGGCCACGCCCTCGACTATCCGAGCGCACCGAGCGAGAAGGGCAGCGACGTCGAACTCGGCGGCGGTCCCGTCGTCGCTCGCGGGAGCACCAACCACCCCGTGCTCTGTCGAGCCGTCCGCGAGGCGGCGCGCGACGCGGAGATCGAGATCCAGCTCGAGGCGCTGGGCGTCGCCACGGGGACCGACGCCGATCGGTTTTTCACTGCCCGCGGTGGCATCCCCTCGCAGGTGGTCAGCGTCCCGAACCGGTACATGCACACGCCCGTAGAGGCGATCGACGTCGGCGACCTCGAGAACGTCGCCGCGCTCCTCGGGGCGTTTGGCGCGACGGCTCACGAGTACGCCCCGTTCGCAGTCGACGTGTAACGGGAGTCGTGGGTCTGACGAGCGTGGGGGCAAACAGGCGGCCACCTTCGAATCCCGGTGCGGTCGGCCGCACGCGTTCGGGCCGCGACCGGGCGATCGATCAGCGCATGGTCGGTCTGGCCGCGGTTTTGGTTATAAACCTGTAGCGCAGCCGGGTTCGTCCACGCTGGTCGGCCGGGTGACGTCGAACGGACACGAAACCGGGATCGACCGGTACGGTTAAGTGTCCGTCACAAGCGGTGTTTCGTATGAGCGGACGACCGCTGGACGTCCTCGAGGCGTCACTCGAAGAACGCGTCACCGTGCGACTGAAAAGCGGCGAGGAGTACGTCGGCGAGCTGGCGGGCTACGACCAGCACATGAACCTCGTGCTCGAAGACGTCGGGCTCCCAACGGAAGGGGGAGACGACGAGCCGATCGAAGACACAACGATTATACGCGGCGATAACGTCGTTTCGATCACTCCATGACTGGCGCAGGAACCCCAAGCCAAGGAAAGAAGAACAAGACGGTTCACGTCAAGTGCCGTCGCTGCGGTGAGAAGTCTTACCACGTGAAGAAGAAAGTCTGTGCGTCGTGTGGCTTCGGCAAATCCGCCAAGCGGCGTGAGTACGCCTGGCAGTCGAAAGCCGGCGACAACTGAGTTTCGGTCGCGTTCTTCTGCCGTTCGACGTTCGAGCGACCGCTGTTAACGCGCCGGATTACGCGTACCGACGGAACCAACTACGTTTTACCGGTTGCCACGAGAGTGTCGAACAATGACGGCACCGAGTGAGACCGACGAGCACGGGCCACGAGTTCCGATCGTTTGCACTGCGTGTGATACCACGGCACGGATTCCACTCGAGGAGGTCGCCGACACACTCGAGCGACACAACGAACGCCTCCACGACGGTGCCGAGATTGCCCAGGTCGACCCGGACGTCGTGGATCACCTGGCCGACCTGGTCGCCACCGAGATGGGGTTGCTCGACGATTCCAGCTGAACAGCCCGGTGGACGGATCGGGTGCCGTGAGCGCCGTCAAATCGACGGCTGGTGCGTGTCCCGTGCCCGCTGGCGACATTGCTGTTCACGAACGTGCACATTCTCTCGCTCGAGAGCGTCGATGAGCGCACAAACAAGGAGGTTTTTATCGGTCGGTCCCTCTACGGACTCACATGACCAACGGGCGGGGAGCACATCCTCAGCGAACCGGCATGACCGAAAAGTGTGGCGTCGTCGGCGTCTCACTGGCCGGTCGCGACGCGGCACGACCGTTGTACTACGCGCTCTATGCGCTCCAGCACCGCGGCCAGGAGTCCGCGGGAATCGTCACCCACGACGGGTTTCAGCAGCACAGCCACGTCGACATGGGGCTGGTCGGCGACGTCTTCGACGAGACTGACCTCGAGACGCTCAACGGCTCGGCGGGGATTGGCCACGTCCGGTACCCCACCGCAGGGAGTCTCGACACCTCGTGTGCCCAGCCGTTCTCGGTGTCGTTCAAGAGCGGTTCGCTCGGGCTGAGCCACAACGGCAATCTCGTCAACGCCGACGAGATCCGCGACGAGCTCGCCGCCTACGGGCACGCGTTCACGAGCGACGGCGACACCGAGGTCATCGCCCACGAGCTCGCGCGCAACTTACTCGAGGAGGATCTGATCCGTGCGGTCAAGCGGACGATGCAGCGGATCCACGGCTCGTACTCGCTGACGATCGCCCACGACGACACCGTTCTCGGCGTCCGTGACCCACAGGGGAACCGTCCGCTCTGTATTGGGAAAGTCGAGGACGGCTACATCCTCGCCTCTGAGTCGGCCGCGATCGACACGCTCGACGGCGAACTCGTCAGAGACGTCCGCCCCGGCGAACTCGTTCTCCTCGAGAAAGACGGCCAGGGCTTCGAGTCCTACCAGCTGATCGAGCCCAAGGGAACGGCTCACTGTTTCTTCGAGCACGTCTACTTCGCCCGGCCGGACTCGGTGATCGACGGCAGCCTGGTCTACGAGGTTCGCCGAGAACTCGGCCGCAAGCTCTGGGAGGAAAGCGGCGTCGAGACCGACGTCGTGATGCCCGTTCCCGACTCCGGGCGTTCGTTCGCCTCCGGCTACGCCGAGGCGGCGGACGAGACGACCGCCGACGGCGAGCCGCGTCCGGAGGGAGACCAGGGCGTCGAGTTCGCCGAGGGCCTGATGAAAAACCGCTACGTCGGCCGCACGTTCATCATGCCGACTCAGGACGAACGCGAACGCGCGGTTCGGCTGAAGCTCAACCCGATCAAGTCGACGGTGGAGGGCAAGACCGTCACGATCATCGACGACTCGATCGTTCGCGGAACGACCTCGATCCAGCTCGTGGACCTGCTCAAAGACTGTGGCGCCGAGGAGGTCCACCTGCGCATCGGCGCGCCGCCGATCGTCGCCCCCTGCTACATGGGCATCGACATGGCCACCCGCGAGGAACTGATCGCCGCCGGAAAAACGGTCGAAGAGATCCGCGAGGTCGTCGACGCCGACAGCCTCGCGTACCTCTCGATCGACGCCGTCGCCGACGCCCTCGAGGCAGAACGGCTCGACCTCTGTCTTGGCTGTGTCACCGGCGAGTACCCCTACGACATCGAGGGGGAGGCGAGCGACCGCGACGTCACCCGCCCGGAGATCGACGGGCCTGTGCCGAGCGCGGACGACTGATCCGCTGTCGCGGGCGCTCGTCTCGGCGTCTTCCTCGAGTGTCGCCGAGGGAGACGATCGTCGGAATCGGTACGTTGACGGTTCAGAAAACGGTACGCCCTCGCGTGCACTCGTCGTGGTTGGGACCACGGGTGGCCGCCGCCGGACTGGTCCTCGCCAACCTCGTCCCGTTGTTCGGGGTCGTCGCCTTTGGGTGGACCTTACGGAAGTTCGAGGAGAAAGCCCCGTGCTTTAGCGCGGGAATGAACCCGACAACAGAGGGGCGCTAACCACGAATCTTATTATGCGTGACATCATATCGCAGCGTAAGCACATCGGGCGAAAATTGGAGTTGGGTTGGGGTCTCCGTCAACAAAACGCAACCCTGCGTCGGATGGCTACTCACCCCGTGTGGGGCGAGCCGGGTCGATGGCACGGCCTGTGAGGTGCAAGCGGATACCCAAGCACACCACGCCTCTTCTGGAGGCCCGACGCACTACTCACAAACCACAGCCGAGACTCTATGGTCTTGGTCAGGGTGCCTTCGGAGACGCGCGAACGGCGTGCTGTCCCACGGAGGAATCCTCGCGCTTCAGCGCGGGGAGGATGTCAAACTCGTTGCTCGTCGTCTACTGGCTGGAAAGCGGCGTCGTCGGGGCGGCGTACGTGGCGAAGATCCACCGCGCCGAGGGCGAGGACGACCCCGAGGAGATTCCCTCGTGGGAACTGAACGGCAGGTCCGCCGACTCGTTCGTGGGGACCTCGAACGGCCGAATCGCCACGTTCTTTCTCGGCCACTACGGCGTGTTCTGGGCCTTCCACGGGTTGTTCGTCCTCTACGGCTTTCCCTCCGAGTTTCCCGAACTGGAGTCTGCGAGCCTGCGCGTCGTCGCCGTCGCCACCGTTAGCCTCGCCAGCTACCACGTCGTCTCCTACTGGCTGAACTACCTCGGGCAACGGGAGTACGAACGCAACGGGCCGGTGACGCTCATGGTCGAGCCGTACTCGCGGGTGTTCGTCCTCCACGTGACGATCGTCCTCGGCGCGATCCCCATCCAGCTGTTCGGCGCCCCCGTCGGCGCGCTCGTCGTGATGGTGCTCGCGAAGACGTACTTCGACCTCGAGGCCCACCGGCGGGAACACGAGCGCGCGCAGCGACGGTCGCTCCCGTCCTCCTCGCCGGGATAGCGGCGGCCAGCGCTCAGTAGAGGTGATACAGCAGCACGTAGACGACGACGCCGAGCGCGAACGAGACGAGCCACAGCGAGGCGGCGATTCGGCCGACAGCGGCGTGACGTGACTCGTAGAGGTCGGCGATCGGCCGCGAGAGTGCGAGCAACAGGACGTAGTAGAGCAGCGGAATACAGACCATCGCCAGCAGCATGTGGATCCCCAGCACCGGGAGGTAGACGTACAGGTAGATCGTCTCGGGTCCCGGGAACTCGGCCGCGCCACCGACGACCACGAGCCGATAGAGGTAGAGGACGAGGAACGTGACGAACAGCGCGAGCGAGGCGGTCATCGCGTACCGGTGGCGATCGACCTCCCCCCGACGGATCGCCCGCCAACCGACCGCGATCGTCCCGATCGCCACCAGGCTGATGGCCGCGTTGACGTGCGGGATGGCGTCGAGGAGCCACTGGGGCGGGGCGGGAACGACGTCCTGTGGGATCGCCCCGCCGGCCGCACCGAACACCAGCGCGAGCGAGACGACTGTCAACAGGCCGGTGAGCACCGGAACGCGTTCTCGAGCGACGTACTCCATGTCGGAAGGATAGGACCCGCCTGCCAAAGCGATTACTCTCCTGGTTTGCCGACGCCACCCTTGTACTGTTAACGCGGCCGTTTATGGGGGCCGCCGATCGTTGTCATGGCATGGTTGACACACGCAGGCACATCAAGGAGGCAGATCGACCGTCCCTCGAGTTCCCGCCGGAGGTAACCGAGTCGGTCTCAGAGATCCTCGCCGACGTTCGTCGGAATGGCGACGAGGCGATTCGTGAGTTCACGCGGGAGTTCGACGGCGTCGAGCGCGAGTCGATCCGCGTCTCCCAGGAGGAGATCGCGGCGGCCCACAGCGTCCTCGAGGAAGAAGACCGCAAGGCGATCGACGAGACGATCGCGAACGTCCGGGCGTTTCACGAGGAACAGCTCGAGCACCTCGAGGGGATGGAGACTCACCGCTCCGGGGTGAAGTTCGTGCGTGCGCCCAGCTGCGGGCCGAGCAGGGCGGAGAACGCGAACGATCGGATCGCCTGCTACTGCCTGGCACATCCTTTTGACCGCCCCACCGTTGGATGAATTATGGCCGAATTTGATCGGCATCTCTGGGCGATCGGTCACGTTCAACGCCGTCGCCTGCTACTCACCTTGCTCCGTGAGCCGCAAATACAGCTCGATGATCTGAACATGAGCGAAGAACAGAAGGAGATGCTCCTCGTCGAAGTGAAACACGCCCACCTTCCGAAGTTGGCGGACGGCGGGTTCATCGATTGGGTGCCGGGAAACGGGTGCGTGGAGCGAGGCCCCGAATTCGAGGCGGTCGAGCCGCTGCTTCGACTGCTGCACGACCATCGAGCTGACCTCCCCGATGGCTGGTTGTGACTCGGATCAGTACCAGACCGTCCCGCCGTCGACGTTGACGTCCTGGGCCGTGACGTGTCGAGCGTCCTCGCTCGCGAGAAACGCCGCCGCCTTCGCCACGTCCTCCGGTTCGACGAGCGAACCGAGCGCCGCGTCGTCGGTGAACACCCGCCGTTTGGCTTCCTCGTAATCGACCCTCAGCGCCTCGGCCTGGGCCTCGATCACCGCGTCGATCCGTGGGCCGCTGGTCGCCCCCGGACAGATCGCGTTCACCGTAATCTCGTCGTCGCCGAGCTCGAACGCCAGCGTCCGGGTGAGACCGATCACCGCCATCTTCGAGGCCGTGTAGGGAGTCCGGTTCTCG
Organism: Natronobeatus ordinarius; assembly: GCF_024362485.1. Classification (NCBI taxonomy): domain Archaea; kingdom Methanobacteriati; phylum Methanobacteriota; class Halobacteria; order Halobacteriales; family Natrialbaceae; genus Natronobeatus; species Natronobeatus ordinarius. Next base: position 1,038,968 of record NZ_CP101456.1, read on the forward strand.
AGTGGCCGCTTGCCGCTGATCGAGGAGACGTTGATCACGCTCGCGCGGTCGCTCTCTCTGAGGTGGGAGACAGCGTGTTTCGTGGTCAAAAACATCCCCGTCACGTTGACCCCCATCGTTCGATCCCACGCCTCGCGGTCGACATCCTCGATCGGCGCCGTCGGGCCGGCGATCCCCGCGTTGTTGACGAGGACGTCGAGGCCGCCGAACGTCTCGACGGTCCGCTCGATGGCCTCGCGGACCGAGTCCTCGTCGGTCACGTCCGTTCGAACGGAAAGTGTCCGCTCGGGTGCGCTGATCAGTTCCGCGGTCTCCTCGATCCCGTCGCCCCGGGCCGCGAGCGCGACGTTCGCCCCGCGGTTGGCGAACTCGAGGACGATCTCGCGGCCGATGCCCTGGCTGGCGCCGGTGACGAAGGCGGTCGTGCCGTCCATGCCACTCACTCTCGAGGGCGGTCACAAAAACGTACGCTCGATCGTCGATCAGTGACCACGGCGTCCGTGGGGTCGCGACCGGGGGATCAGACGGGATCCCGGTCCAGCCGTCTCACGCCGACGACGTGACCGGTCTGATACTCGTGCGCCCGCCGGTGGCTTCGGTACCTGGTCGAGAAGGTGCAGTCCGGTTCCGTACAGATGTAGTACGTATCGGCCATCCTCGTCACCCCGTCGTGTACTATGGTGTCGATGGACACAACTCTTTCCCGAGCGTTCAGACGACCGACGCAGTCCGGTAGCTGGAACGTCCAAATCGACGAACTCCTGCCACGGACAGCGCCGTGGCTGTTCGGTGTAGTTCTTCGAAGGATTATGCGTGGGTGATGTCCACGAAGGGAGATCACCTGCATCTTAGACGGATTATCCGTCGTGCGATGCGTGGGACCGGATTTGAACTTCCGTCGTTCCGCTCCGCTCCACGACGACGTTCGCAGTCGGCGTCGCCGACTGCTCACCGGCGGACCCCCACGGATAGCGCCGTGGCTGTTCGGTGTAGTTCTTCGAAGGATTATGCGTGGGTGATGTCCACGAAGGGAGATCACCTGCATCTTAGACGGATTATCCGTCGTGCGATGCGTGGGACCGGATTTGAACCGGCGGACCCCTACGGGACAGCGCCCTCAACGCTGCGCCGTTGGCCTGGCTTGGCTACCCACGCTCGCGTGTCTTTCTCCGCACTCACTCGTATCCAGTGTGATTATAAAAGCCCTTTCCTTTGTCCCCGAGGCTGTTCCGTGGTCCCATTCCTGCCGGACGAGCGGTGTATTCAAATGTTGCAAGTGCGAAACACCCCCATGGCAAAGTACTCGACGGGCACGTCGTCGGGTGGCGGCGGGACGGCCTGTGAGCTCTGTGGCGCCGAGAGCGACTCGCTGCGAACGGCGACGATCGCTGGCGCCACGCTCGAGGTCTGTCCCGACTGTGCACCCCACGGGGACGAAACGCGGTCGAAGCGTCGCGGCTCGAGCGGTTCGAGCGGCGGCAGAGACGACGAACCGAACCGGAAGCAACGCGCCGCCCAGAACGTCGCGAAAGCGAACCCGATCTGGGACGGCGACTCCGAACACTGGGAGCGAGAGGGGACGAACTACGACGACGACCCGCTCCCGTACCTCGTCTCGGGCTACGGCGAGCTGCTCGAGGAGACGCGCCAGACGGCGGGCCTGACGCGCGAGGAACTGGCCGAGGAACTCGGCGCGCGCGAGGCCGACCTGCTGGCGATCGAGCAGGGTCGGGCGACCCAGGCGGGCGTCGGCGGTGGACTGATCGACGCCCTAGAGGAGCGACTCGACGTCGACCTCGCCGAGTGAGGCGGGCACACTTTTACCGGAGGGCCACGGAGTGAGACCGATGAGTGGGCAACGGGCGGCAGCCGAGCCGTACACCACGCGGTTCGAGAGCGAGGTGCAGTCAGTCGACGGGCGGAAGGTCTGGCTCGAGGAGAGCTACTTTTACGCCGAGAGCGGGGGCCAGCCGGCCGATCGGGGCACGATCGGCGACGTTCCCGTCGAGGACGTCAGGCTCGTCGACGGTGAGCCGATGCACGTCCTCGCCGAGGAGCCGTCGTTCCGGCCGGGACAGCGCGTCATCGGATCGCTCGATCGGTCGTTCCGGCTGTACTGTATGCGAGCACACACGGCGAGCCACCTGCTCTACGGTGCAGGTCGCAGGCTCCTCGAGGAGCTCGGCTACGGCGGGTTCGACATCGGCGAAGAGAAAGTCCGCGTCGACTTAGAGACGAGCACGCCGATCGACGACGAGGTCCTGGTCGAACTCGACCGGCTGGTCAACCGGGCGGTCTGGGAGTCCCGGCCGGTCTCCTGGGAAGCGATCCCGGTCGCAGAGGCACGCGAGCGCGAGGAGATCGCGTTCAACGAGGCAACCGAGGAGGGGGCGTTCACGAAGGGACAGGTTCGAATCGTTACGGTCGGAGAGTCCGGCGACAACGACGCCACCAATGCTACCGATCCGTGGGACGTCGCCGCCTGCGGCGGCACCCACGTCCGGAACACCCGCGAAGTCGGCCCCGTGACCGTCCTGGAACGGTCGAATCCCGGCGAAGGAATGACGCGCGTCGAGTTCGCGGTCGGCCCGCGAGCCATCGAGCGCCGGACGGCCGAGAAGCGCGCGACGCTGGCCGCCAAAGAGGCCCTCGGCGCCAGCATCGACGCCGTGCCAGAGGAACTCGAGCGAGTCGTCACAACACGCGAGGAACTCGAGGAAGAGGTCAGGACGCTGAACGGGCAACTGATCGAGAGCCAGCTCGAGGCCGTCGAGCCGACCGAGCGCGACGGCGAGCGCTGGCTCGTGACGACGGTCGAAGGAGCGTCGGCGAACGAGCTGAGCGAGATCGCCCAGGAGCGCGCTGGCGACCGTGCCGACGTCGTCGCCGTCGTCGGGCGAGACTCCCCGCCGTTCGTCGTCGTCGGCTCGGCCGGGGACCGATCGGCCGCGGCGGTCGTCGACGACCTCACCGACGCGTTCGGCGGCGGGGGCGGCGGCTCCGACCGGGTCGCCCAGGCCGGTGGCTTCGACGCCGAGCCCGAGGAGCTCGTCGACGCACTCGAGTAGCCACCCGACGGGGTCACACCACCGCACCGTTTTACGGCCGTCGGCGTCGACGGGCGGGTATGGGAATCGATTACTCGACGCTCCGTGATCCAAATCTCGAGTACACGATGCGGGAGCTCTCCGCGGAGACGATGAACGTCACGCGCGAGCGCGGCGGCGGCCGCGACGTCGAGATCACGGACGTCCAGACGACGATGGTCGATGGCAACTTCCCCTGGACGCTCGTGCGCGTCTACACCGACGCCGGGATCGTCGGCACCGGCGAGGCCTACTGGGGCGCGGGCGCACCCGAGCTGATCGAGCGAATGAAGCCGTTCGTCGTCGGCGAGAATCCCCTCGATATCGACCGGCTCACCGAGCACCTCGTCCAGAAGATGTCCGGCGAGGGCTCGATCGGCGGCGTCACCGTCACCGCCATCTCGGGGATCGAGGTGGCGCTGCACGATCTGGCCGGAAAGATCCTCGAGGTGCCGGCCTACCAGCTCCTCGGCGGGAAGTACCGCGACGAGGTGCGCGTCTACTGCGACTGTCACACCGCAGAGGAGGCGGACCCGATCGCCTGCGCCGACGAGGCCGAGCGCGTCGTCGAGGAACTCGGATTCGACGCCCTGAAGTTCGACCTCGACGTCCCCTCGGGCCACGAGCGGGATCGGGCGAACCGCCACCTGCGAAACGTCGAGATCGAACACAAAGCGAGCATCGTCGAGGCCGTTACCGAACGCGTCGGCTCCCGCGCGGACGTCGCCTTCGACTGCCACTGGAGCTTTTCGGCCGACAGCGCGAAACGACTTGCAAAGCGCCTCGAGGAGTACGACGTCTGGTGGCTCGAAGATCCCGTCCCCCCGGAGAACCACGACGTCCAGCGCGAGGTCACCCAGTCGACGACGACGCCGATCACGGTCGGGGAGAACGTGTATCGGAAACACGGTCAGCGGCGGTTGCTCGAGGGGCAGGCCGTGGACATCATCGCGCCGGACATGCCAAAAGTCGGCGGCATGCGCGAGACGCGGAAGATCGCCGACCTCGCGGACCTCTACTACGTCCCCGTGGCGATGCACAACGTCTCCTCGCCGGTGGCGACGGTCGCGAGCGCCCACGTCGGTGCAGCGATCCCGAACGCGCTCGCGGTCGAGTACCACTCCTACCAGCTCGACTGGTGGGAAGCCCTCGTCGAGGAGGACGTGATCGAAGACGGTTACATCGAGATTCCCGAGGAGCCGGGACTCGGCGTGACCCTCGACCTGGACGTCGTCGCGGAGCACGCGATCGAGGGCGAGGACGTCTTCGACGAGGAGTGACACGGGTCGGACCGAACGGCGAAACCGTGCCCGGGAATCCGCCGTGTCGGCGAGTTCGCGGGCCGACCCGCCCGAACGCCAGTATTTTGTCGCCGGCAGTCGACCCCCCGCGTATGGCAGTTCACCACGTCACCGAGGACGCAGAGACGTTCACGTGTAACGTCTTTCTCGTGCTCGGCGAGCGGACGACGCTCGTCGATGCGGGCGCGATGGACGGCATCGTCGAGGCGATTCGCGAGCACACCGACGAGCTCGACGCCGTCGTTCTCACCCACCAGCACGGCGACCACGTCGAACAGCTCGAGGCCGTCTGCGAAGCGTTCGACCCCGAGGTGTACGCCTACGCCGACCATCCCGACCGAACTTACGAGCTCGCCGACGGCGACGTCGTGCCGATCGGCGACGAGGAGTTCGAGGTCGTCTTCACGCCGGGTCACGCCGACGACCACGTCTCGTTCGTCTCCGAGACGACGCTCTTTTCGGGCGACGTGGTCGTCCACGACGACGGCGCGTTCGACTACGGCAGCTTCGGCCGCACCGACATGCCCGGCCAGTCACGCGAGGAACTCATCGAGAGCATCGACCGACTGCTCGAGCGGCTGCCCGACTCGGTCGAGCAGCTGTACGCCGGCCACGGCGGTGTCTTCCACGGCGACGTCCGCGACGTCGTCGAGACAGCGCTCGAACGGGCCGAAAAACGCGAACCGAAGTATCCCGACGGATAGCTGGCCTCCGAGCGCGTTCCGTCACACCGCGTGCGTCGGCGTCGCTCGAGCGGTCGGTGAGTCGATGTCGACGGTCGCCGTCGACAAGGAAACGGACGGCAGCACCGATCGAGTGGCCGATCAGGTGCTGCGCGCTTCTTTCGCCTTGGGGCGGAGTTTGTCGTAGCCGCACTTCCGGCAGCGTTCGGCTCGCTGGTGGTTGCGGGCGTTACAGCGCATACAGATCAGTTTGTCGAGAGTCCGTCGCTCGGCGGCGTCGAAACTGGCCATGCGGGTGGATTGGCCGGTCGTGCATTTAATGGCACTGATCTCGTTCGAGCGGAGTCGATCCGTCGACGACCACTCACACGACGGTCAGTCGGTGTCGGCCGACTCGTCGGCGAGGTAGTCGTCCTGGACGGCGACGACCTCACTCGAGTCCGTGCAGTCGGCGTATCGGCGAAGCGGCTCCTCGTTGAGCGTCAGGAACGTCTCACCCCAGCGAAACGGCTCGAGCAGGTGGGCCGCCTGCTCGCGGTCGCCGAAGATAGCGAGGGCGGCGGCGAGCGCTTCGGCGGTAGTGAGCCGGAACGGCCGGCCGTAGTTGACGGGGTTCGCGGCGACGAGGAAGGGGAGCGCGCGATGGACACCGCGCATGGTAAAGGCCGCCTCCTCGGCCGACTCCCAGGAGCAGTCGAGTGCGACGATCGTGTCGAGCGCCTCCTCGGCGTCGGCGGGCGACAGCGCCCGCTCGGCGTGCGGGTTGAGCACGACGCCGTAGGGCACCGCGCGCATCGACCGGTGGAGGATCGCCCGATCGAATCGCTCGAGGCGACGTGCAGTACACTTCTTCGGGTCGTCGTCGCCCTCGTAGTAGACGTGACACTCCACGTGTGGACTGTCGGGTGCGGTGGTATAAAGCGCCGCGGTCGGCGTGGAACCGTTCTCGGAGCGGTACTCAGTCGTCGTCGTCGCTCTTTTTCGCGACCCGATCGTCGACGACGTCGATCGGAACCCCGGCGTCCATTCCCCGGCTCCCTTCGGCGTCGCCGAAGCCAGCGCTCAGTACGCGGGTCAGCGCGTCCTCGACGTCCTCGTCGAGTTCGGTGATGCGGTCGGGTTCGACCTCGATGACGAACCCCGTCGTGATGTTCGGCGAGGTCGGCATGAACAGTACCTCACGGCCGTCGCTGGTCTTCTTGCCCGTCTTGAACGCCGTCATCCGAAGCCCGTTCCAGGTCTCGAGTTTGACGGGCGACTGCAGGGACTCCTGTTCGCCGAAGGCGGTCTCGGCGGCCATCTTCGAGGCGTTGTAGACGACGCGCAGCCCCGGAACGCTGTTGGCGACGTCGTCGACCATCCGTTCGACGAGGCCGCCAACCGTCGTGCGCATGAGATAGCCCATCGAGAGTGTGAGGATCGCGAAGACGGTCAGCGCAACGATGACGCGAAGAAACTGTGCGATCTGTTCGCGGCTCTGTTCGGCCTGGTCCGAATCACCCGGGATAAGCGGTATGAGCGCGTCCGCATCGAGGATGAGCCCGGGCGTAATGCCGGCGATGAGCCCGTAAAGCCAGTAGATGATGTAGAGGGTGACGAGGATCGGGCCGAGGACGACGAGCCCGCTCGCGAAGTCCCGCTTCCACGAGGTCATGTACCCAAACTCACACCATAGGATTATGAGCCCTTCCTTTTACCGGCCGAGCACTGCTCGCAGTGCGAACCGTACATTCTCCTTTCGTTCCATCACCCGTCGGTAAAAGTACGACTTCCACCGGCTCCCGTATGGGAGGTACTGCCAGACCTCGTACTCCTCTGCGAGCTCGTACTGTGCGTCTTCGCGAACGCCCATGAGCATCTGGATCTCGAACGGCGTTCCGTGGGTCTCGTACAACCCGATCGCGTGGTCGATCATCTCGGGATCGTGGCTCGCGACTGCGATCCCGTCGTCGTACCGTTCGAAGGCGTACGCGAGCAGCGCCCGGTACTCCCGATCGACGACCGCCTTGTCCGTGTAGGCGACCTCGGCCGGCTCGTCGTAGGCTCCCTTCGTGAACCGCACCTTCCCGGGGACGGCTGCGAGACGCTCGACGTCTTCCCGGGTGCGTCGCAGGTTCGCCTGTACGCAGACGCCGACCCCGCCGCCGTGTTCGCGCGCCAGCGCCTCGTAGGCGTCGAGGGTCGCGTCCGTCGTCGTGTGATCTTCCATATCGATCCAGACGAAGACGTCGCGTTCGGCCCCGCGCTCGACGATTCCCGACAGCAGGTCGCGAAAGACGTCCTCGCCGAGGTCGAGGCCGAGCTGAGACGGCTTGACCGAGACGCAGGCCTCGAGCCCCGCGTCGGCGACGTCGTCGATCAGCTGGCGGTACGCCGCCGCGTCCGCCTCGGCGGTCTCGCGGTCGTCGTAGTGCTCGCCGAGCAGGTTGACGATCGCCTTCACGTCGCGGTCGTTCACGCGTCGAACGCGCTCGAGCGCGACCGCCGGAGACTCTCCCGCGACGAAGCGGTTCGCGATGGGCGGGATCATACGGAACAGTTCGCGCGCCAAATACTAGTTTGTTCGTGACGAGTTCCCGGAAGAACCGCGCCGGGACGAACCACCGGCCGTTAAGACAGGACAGCCCGTCGGACCCGACATGGCAGTACTCGAGACGATCGTCGTCGCGTTCTGGGCGATGTTGCCCGCCTACGTGCCGAACAACGCCGCGGTGCTCGCCGGCGGCGGCCGACCGATCGACGGCGGTCGGACCTGGGGTGGGAGACGGATTCTCGGCGACGGAAAGACCTGGCGTGGCACGGCCGTCGGAACGGCCGTCGGCGCCGCGCTGGCGCTCTTGCTCAACGCCATCGGGAGTGACGTCGGCTCGGCGCTCGGCGTTTCGTTACCGACGTTCCCGCCCGCGGTCGTCATCGCGCTTCCGTTCGGGGCGATGCTCGGCGACATCCTCGCATCGTTTCTCAAACGACGGACCGGACGCGAACGGGGTGCGGCGTTCCCGGGCGTCGACCAGCTAGACTTCGTCGTCGTCTCGCTCGCACTCGCGTTCCTCGTCGAACCCGGCTGGTTCCTCGAGACGTTCACCCTTCCCGTGCTCGCAGTCATCGTGATCATCACGCCGGTTCTCCACGTGACGACCAACGTCATCGCCTACAAACTCGGGCTGAAGAACGAACCCTGGTGAGGGGCGCTCGCTCGTGTCGTCCTGTAGAAAGCTCTTTGCCATCGGCGCCTGCAGTACCAAACATGGACGACGACCCGGCGACCCGCGTCCGTGAGAACCTCACGGAGATCACGGCGACGCTCGTCACGGGACTCTGGCTCCTGTTGCTGTTCACGCCGGGAACCGGACAGCTGTGGCTCCCCGTCTTGCTCGTCGGCTACATCGTCGTCGTCCCGATCGTTGCCCTGCTGTTCGGCGACGAGGCGGATCGACGCGAGTGGTGGGAGTGGGAAGACGAGGAGTCAGAAGCCGTCGACTCGAGCGACGAGGCGTCCACCACTGTCCCTTCGTCGCCGAGCCAGTCGAACAACCGGAATGCCCTCGAGACCCTGCGCGATCGCTACGCCCGCGGCGAACTCACCGACGAGCAGTTCGAACACAAACTCGGGCGCTTACTCGAGACCGAGACGCTCGAGGACGTCGAGAAGTGGGCGCAGGACGCCCGTGACGAGCGGGATCGGAACCTCGAGTACGAGAGCTGACTCGCGGCTGTCGCGGATCGTTCGTTGTTGGTGCGTTCGTGATCACCCCACTCGTTGCCCTGCTGTTTGGCGACGAAGAGGACCGAAGGGAGTGGCTGGACGACGATGAGTCAGAAGCAGGTAACTCGACCGACGAGTCGTCCGGAACGGTGTCCGGCGAGGATCGAAATGGACACCGTTTTTGTCGGTGGGTTGTGATTACCCGCCATGGCACGACGGACGAACTGGTTCTTCCAGTCGCTGACGGCGATTGCCGCGGTCGCGACGCTCCCGCTGGGAATCCTCGCGGGGCTGTTCGTCGGTCTCACCGCCGCCCTCGCCGTCTTCGTCGTGGGGTGGCTCCTGCTGGTGCCGACCTTCGCGATCCTCTCGGGTGAGACGATGGCCGTCGGCACGGACCCCGATGAGGTCGAGCGATGGATGGACGTCGCCGAACGGGCGAAGGAACGAGGACGCAACGGCAACGAGACGGCCGACGAGAACTCCCTCGAGACGCTGCGCGATCGCTACGCCCGTGGCGAACTCACCGACGAGCAGTTCGAACACAAACTCGAGCGCTTACTCGAGACCGAGACGCTCGAGGACGTCGAGAAGTGGGCGCAGGACGCCCGTGACGAGCGGGATCGGAACCTCGAGTACGAGAGCTGACTCACGGCTGTCGCGGACGACTGGTCGGCCGCCGGCTACGACTCGAGTCGCGACCACTCGAGCCGACCGACGGCTGCGGGGGCGAGTAAGATGCCCACGACGATGGCCGCGTAGACGACGACGAACGCCGGCTCGAACCAGCCGACGATCGACTCGACGACGACGGCGACGGCGACGAACGCCAGGCCGCCGAGGGCGAGTATCGCACCCTCGAGTCGCGACCGAAGCGCGGGGAGCTCCTCGAGTCGACTCGAGACGGCCAGTCCGCCGAGGCCGCCGCCGAGGGCGATCAGCGCCTGGTCGGCGCCCCCGGTGACGACGATCGACGGAATCGCGAGGACGGCAGCGATGGCGAAGCCACGGCGTGGGTCGCCAGCGACGAGTCGTTCCAGGACGAGCAGAAAGGCGACGCCGAGGGCGCCACCGACGAGCACGTCTCCGAGGTAGTGGACGCCGAGAACGACGCGCGAGAGGGCGATGAGCCCGATCAGCGTCGCGGCCCCGGCGACCACCCTGAAATCGCGCGTGCGGTCGAACGCCGAGACGAGCCCACCGTAGACGAGGGCGGCGGCGAAGGCGTGTCCGCTCGGGAAGCCGTACTCGTCGCCGTCGAGCGGGATCAAGAAGAGTTCCTCGGGTGGTCGTGGCATCCCGAGAATCGCCTTCAGGCCGATCAGGAACGCCGCCCCGGCGAGCGTGTAGCTCACGACGAGCGCCGTCTCGTGTCGGCGCGTGAGCCAGTAGTTCATCGCGAGCACGAACATCAGCGTCGTCGACGCGCCGAGTTCGGTCACGAACACCGCGACGTCGACGTACGCCTCGGGAAACGCCTCCCTGATCACTTCGCTCTCTCCCTCGAGTCGCATCTCGTCTTCACGTACTCGAGCGTGGGCCTCGCCAATAAACGGTTCCGGTTCGGTGGGTGAAAGAGAGGCGATGGGAGACGGATGGGCGAGGTGACAGTCCACCGCGGACGTCACGCCCGGCCGACGGTCACGTAGAACGGAACGGTCTCGCGTCGGCAGTACTCCCCGTCGCGCATCTGCTCGACGACGTCCCGACCCATCGCGCGCCACTCACTGCGGAGGTCGTCGTAGCCCGCCGGCGAGAGGTCGCCCGCGAGCATCGTCTCCCGGTCGTCGGCCAGCCCCGATCCCGTCGCCTTCCGCCGGGCGGCGGCCAGCGCCGGGTCGTCGTACGGCGGTTCGATCGTCCGCGTGTGGTCGTACCGCCTGGTCTCGAGTACCTCGAGGTCGGCCGCCTCGAACGTCTCGCTCGCGTCCGCCCCGAGGGAAACGTCCGTCTCGATCCCCTCGAGGTAGGCCCGTCGGGCGCGGCGGGCGAGCCGGGCTTCGCTCGCCACGCTCGAGTCGATCGCCACCGCGGCGTTGTCGGGTTCGATCGCCGCGACGAGGTCGCTCGAGACGCGGGCGAACTCCGAGACGGCCGCGACGGGGTCGGGGAGGTTGATCAGCAGCGCCTGGCAGACGACGAGGTCGACCGCGTCGTCGGGGAACGGCAGTCGCGTGGCGTCGCCTGCGACGACTGGCACGTGTTCGCGGGCAACCTCGAGCAAGCCGGGGTCGGCGTCACAGCCGATTACCTTGCCCGGTGACTCGGCGGCGAGCACGCGGCTCAGCTCGCCCGTGCCACAGCCGACGTCGAGGATTCGCTCGCGGTCGTCGAGCTCGAGCGGGACGAGCGCGTCGCGGGAGTCAGCCCACATGCCCTCGCGGGTCCGACGCAGGTAGTCGGCGGAAAACCGGCGCACGGGGGCCGCTTTGGCCGGTGTGGGTAAAAGCGGGTCGATTCGCTCGAGCGAACACGACGAGCACATGGTGTAGCGGTGACGAGGTCCGACGGCTCGATCCGGACGACAAACAGGCAGACACGGCTCGCACGAAACAGATCGGATCGCCGGCCCTCGAGCAACCCTCGCCGGCGTCGCTCCCCAACCGGTCGGTACACCTATAGGTTTGCCGCGTGACTGGTCTCGACGTGCACACGAGCGCCGCCCAGGCCGTCCTCGACGGCTACGCGGACGGGATGCCGTACGAACGACTCGCGAGAGCGTTCCTCGAGTTCGATCGCGTCGCTGGCGACGACCCCGTGCTGTTGCTCGTCGAGGCGGCTGCGTCGACGACCGGCCAGGGCTACTTCACGGGCGTCCGAGCGACCGTCGAGCGATTTCGCGACGCGTTCGTCGATCCCGGTCGGGTGCGGACCTTCGCAGCCCTCGCCGCGCTCGATCCTCAGGACGACACCCTCGTCGAGGCCGTCGGCGCGCAGCGAAAGCGTCACGTGCTGTGTGCGGCCGCGACGGTCCTGGCCGATCGATCGGCGGGGGACGACCTCGAGGCGCTTCGCTCGTGGGCGGCCGCGGCGGACGTCTACCGGTACGACGAGGACCCGATCGGCGCGATCTCGGGCGTCGGCCCGGCGACGTTCCAGTATCTTCGGCTGCTCGCCGGCGTCGACACCGTGAAGCCCGATCCGCAAGCAATCGCCCTCGTCGAGGCCGTCGCCGACGAGCTCGAGTCCTCGCCGCTCGACGCCTCGGAGCCGCTGCGGACGGTCGCCTCCTGTGAGTGGCTGGCGATCGAGACGAGCTACCGACGGATCGAACTCGACCAGCTGGCCTGGGTGACGTTCGCCGACGAGCGCGAACTCGAGGCGGCCGCCGCCGCGGGAATTCTGTGAGCTAAGCAGGGGCGACACGTCGGCGCCAGTCACTCGAGCCGTGCGTCCGTGATCTGAATCCGTCCGCGCGTCCCCTCCCACTTGGGCTCGTACTCGAGGGCGATCCGTCGGTCCATGTGCGGGCCGTCGACCACCAGCGTCTCGAACTCGCCGCCCTCGCCCAGGATGTGGACGCCGTAGCGCTCGTTGAGCGCCTCGAGCTCTTCGAGCGCCGCTTCGTCGATCGTCCGACCGAGCCAGGACTCGTCGAGGCCGCCCGCCGCCACCTGGACGATCACGATCTCGAAACCCGCGTCGAGCATCTGGTCGGCCAGCGTCCGTGGGTCCTCCCGCCACAGCGGCGCGAAGAGGTCACAGTCGAGCCGGTCGCACATCGCTTCGATGCGACTCGTCTGGTACTCACTCTCGACGGCGCCCGCGGTGACGCCCGCGAGGCCGCCCTCGAGTTCGGCATCGAGGTCGCGCAGTGCGGCCTCGAGCGGCTCGAGCTCGGCGTCGCCCTGGGTTCCGGAATCGGCAGCCGCCTCGGCCTCGAAGTCGTCGGGTTCGACGTCGACGAGTGGGATGCCGACGCTCTCGGCGGCCAGCGTCGCCAGATCGGTCGCCGGTACGTGGTACATGTAGGAGTCACCCGCCGGGTGGACGGTGACGAGCCGTCGCACGTCGAGGCCGCGCTCGAGCGCCCGGTAGAGCGCCCAGGAAGAGTCCTTGCCGCCCGAAAAGAGGCTCACCCACGCCCCGTCTGTTTCGCTCATGGGGGTACGCTACGTCCGCTCGGGTAAAGGGATGGCGAGACCGGTCGACGGCGATCAGCCGTCCGATTCCGCGTCGTCCTCGTTCGTGGCGGTCGATTCGGTGTCGGAGTGGGAGCCGCCGTCGGTGAGTTCTGGATCCGATCCAGGGCCACCGGCGTCCGACTCACTCGCAGTCGCCGGATTCGAGCCACCTCCGGCGTGTTCGCCCTCCGGCTCGGCGTCGGCGTCCGTCGACTCCTCGAGGTTGGCGCCGCCGAACGACGAGCCGATACGAACGCCCAGGAGGCTCACCACGAGGGCGGCGACGACGAAGATCGCGAGGCGCTGGCCGGCTTCGACGACGAAGCTGTCGACCGAGAGCGCGCCGACGCCCATCGCGGGCACCTCGAGCGGGCCGAGGACGGTCGCCTGCTGGAGGAAGTAGCCGGAGAAGCCGCGGACGACGAGGCCGACCGCGAGGACGATAAAGGGCAGGTTGAGCAGGGAGCTACGCAGCGGTTCCTCGTCGATGATCTCGTCGAGCAGCCGGCCGGCGCTCGCCGTCAACGCGGCCATCGCCAGCCAGGGGACGCTGTCGAAGGCAAAGCGCATCGCCGGGAGGAACACGCCCTGTGGGTCGTCGAGCGTCGAGACGCCGAGCGCGCCGGCGAACAGCCCCACGAGCGTCAGTCCAACGGCGACGACGTAGGTGACGACCGACACCTGGCCAGTGTACAGCGACTCCCGGGCGCGGCGAGCGAGCGCGGTCAGGATCTCGTCGACGCTGAACCCCTTGTAGAGCAGGAAGAGGCCGATGACGGTCGTGATCGCGGCCGCGCCCTCCGCCGTCCCGAACCGGATCGCGAGGATCGGGAATGCGAGTAGCGTGAGCCCGATCGGAACGAGGATCGTCTGACGGAGCTCCTCGTCGGCGAGAAACTGCTTGAGCAGGTAGTACGTCGACTCGATGTCCCGGGCCTGGCGGACGACCACCCGGTCGACGGAGTCGACCCGGACGCGACTCTCGACGATCGGCACCAGCCGCTCGTCTTCCGCGCTGTCGATGACGACCACGGCGGAGTCGGGGTCGTACTCCGCGATGAGGTCGTCCAGCTGGCGTGCCACCGCGCGATCGGCGCTCACCATCGAGTCCCGGTCGCCCGAGACGACGGCGACCACCGGCTCCTCGTCGTCGTCGCGCAGGCTCTGGGCGACCCGCAGGGTCTCGAGCAACGAGTTCACTCCCGAGTCCTCGGGATCGGCGAGCCCGACGTCGGTCACGAGCGCGCGAACTGCCTCCCAGCCGACGACGGGCGTCCGAAGGCCGGTCTTGCGGCCGACGTCGTCGTTCCGGTCGAGGCAGACGACCAGCGTTGTCACGGTGTCCGATGCATTCCCTGTGACGATAAAACCACTTATCGTTCGACCCCGTGCGGTGGGCCGTCAGTCCGTCGGTTCGAGCATCCTGTGTCAGATCCGCAGCCGAAACTCGCGGTCGTCCACGACGCCCGCCACGCCCGCGCCGAAGGCGTAGGCGACGCGCTGGGCGCCGCCACCCAGCCGTTGCATCAGCGGCCGCTCCGGTTCGAACTCCGTGACGGCTACCGTCTCGAGCTCGAGTCGATCCGCGAGCGCCTCCTCGACGTCCTCGCGGGTGCCCAGTTCGTCGACGAGACCGAGGTCGTGGGCCGTCTCGCCGAGGTAGACTCGTGCCTCTGTGTCACGGATCTCGTCGGGCTCGAGCTCTCGGCCGTCGCTCACCCGGTCGACGAACGTCTCGTAGTACTCGTCGATCAGTCCCTGGAGATAGTCACGTTCGTCGTCGTTCATTTCCTTCAGCGGAGTGCCCGCGTCTTTGTACTCGCCGGCGGTAAAGCCCTCGTAGGAGAGGCCGACCTTCTCGGCGAGCTCCGTGGCGTTGACCCGCGAGCCGATGACGCCGATCGAGCCGACGATGCTCGCCTCGCGCGCCCAGAGTTCGTCACAGCCGCTGGCGATCCAGTAGCCGCCGCTGGCACAGACGTCGGTCGCGTACGCGATCGTTGGCCCCTCGAACCGCTCGGCGGCGAGTCTGATGTCGTCGCTCGGGACGACCTCCCCGCCCGGCGTATTGAGCTTCAACAGGAGTGCCCGGACGTTGCCGTCGTCGTTCGCCCGGTCGATCTGCTCGACGATGGCGTCCGCCGGTGTCGCCCGCGGACTCGAGGGGAGCGGGCCGCCGCCGCCATCGCGCGTGATCGGCCCCTGGACGGCGACCTCGGCGACGTCGTAGTTCGGAAAGAGCGACCGGGCGACGTTGCTCGCAACCCTGACCCCGAGGAGGACAGCCACGAGCGCGAACAGGATGCCGAGGAGGTCCGCGAGCGTTTCCGGAACGACCACGAACAGAAAGATGCCGGCGGCGGCGAACGACACGGCGCCGACCACGACGACGACGAGCCGGCCGACCGTTCGACTACCCACCACCGGGGACACCTCGATTCATACCCCACTCTGGGGCTGCTGGACTGTTAAGCGTTGACGTCGACGGAGTCGAGTGGTCTTGATCGAGCGCAGTGCGTACGCACCGATCGCGAGCCGTCGCGTGAGCAGCGTGGCGCGGCTCGTCGCAGTGGCGCGGCTCGTCGCGAAAAAAAAAACCGAGTGAGAAAGACCTCGAGAAAGTTAGAGCAGACCGGTCTTCTGCAGCTTCATCAGGTCCTCGGTGTCGAGGGTCTCGCCTTCCTTGAACTTCTGGTAGATCTCCTCGGCCTCGGCCTTGGCTTCCTCTTTCTTCTTGTCGCGAGCGGACTTGCGCTGCTTTTCTTCCTGTTTGTCCATCTCGCGCAGGCGCTTCTGGACGCGGACGAAGTCCTCGTGGTGACGGTCGGCAGCTTCCTGGGCCTCGACGAACGACTCGTGCATCTCGTCGGCCTCGTCACGGACGTCGTCGGCCTCGCGGTAGGCCTCGATCATCTGGTTGTGGTGCTCCTGGGCCTGGTCGGCGAGCTCCGTCACCTTCTGGTGATGTTGTGACGCCTCAGAGCGGACCTCCTCGGCCTCCTCGATGAGCTCCTCTAGGTCTTCGTTCCCCTCGAGTTTGTCCTTGCGCTCGGCGTACTCCTCGCGCTTTGACTCGATCTTCTCGATCAGCTCGCGCTCTTCGTCGCTCGAGAGGACCTCGGTCTGCTGTTTGAACTCGAGCTGTTCGATCTCGGCCTCGAGTTCCTCGAGATCCTTGCCTTCGTCGAGCTCCATGTCGGATTTGAGCTTCTCGACGTGGTCGAACAGCTCGTTGGCCTCGGCGTTGAGCTCGTTACGCAGCTGTTTGTGCTCCTGGACCTGCTCGTTGAGCTCGTCGCGTTTCTCGCGGTGTTCTTGCGCCTCGTCGACCTTCTCGCGCGTCTTCGCGTTGAGGTCGTCGCGCTTGGAGGCGCGTTCAGAAGCCATCTGGTTCAGCTCGTTTCGTCGGTCCCGGAGTTGTCCGGCCTTCTTGATGAGCTGGCCTTTGGAGTCGTTTTCGAGGTGTTCGTCTGTGAGTTCGATGTTTTGCGATTCGTCTACCATGTGTTAGTAAACCCTCTGTGCCATACCCGCACCGACGAACGCGGACGCTCGAGACCTGCGAAACCTCGGTGAATAAGATTCCCTGTCATCGATTGTCGAGCGATACACGCCTCGCCGGTGGCGTTCTGGTACTGGCAACTACTGTGGCCCGCAATTTAAATGTACCGGTCGGAAATACCGTGGAAATCGTTAGCAGGGAGGCCTGTCAGCCCGTGTAACCGGTTCACACGACCGTCCGATCCGCATATAACTCGTCGGGGTCGAAAACAGGGTGACGACCCGTCCAACTCCGTCGGTCAGAACAGATCCTCGAGGCGGTCGTCCGTGAACAGTTCGGCCCGATCGACGGACGCTGGCTCCCGTTCGTTCTGGGCCTGGCGTGCACGTTCCATGAACTCGCCGATCCGATCTGACCGCTCCGTTCCGCCGAGTAAGACGAGTGCGGCGAGCCGATCGCTCTCGAGCGGGAAGTCACCGCCCCGGACCTGCATGCTCGTCGTCTCGTCCTCGAGCCAGCGACGGGCCTTCTCGACGCCTTTTCTCGAAATGCGGTCGGGAGCGCCGGCGATCACCAGCAGCGCCGAGTCGGCCTCCGTCGCGTCCGGAAGGCTGGTACCGGTGAGTAGTGCCTGTCGGGCGACGCTCAGCACGGTGGTGATGTTCTCGGCACTGTCTTCGGCGGCGACTGCGCTGGCGTAGCCGAGTGCCGCGATGCCGCCGCTGCGGAGGGTGTTGATCACTTCGCTCGAGTCGACCACGCTCTCGCCGACACCCTCGATGGCCTCACCCGCGGCGAGCAGGAGGCCGACGCGCTGGGCGATCTTCGCGTTGATCGTCTCGAACGCACCCTCGACGCTCTCGCCCTGTTCGTGCCAGGCGTCGTTATCGATCAGGAGGGTGGCGTCCGCCTCGCGGACGAGCGTCTTCAGCGAGCGCCCGGCGTTGGCCTGATAGAGCGCGCCCTCGTTTCGGCCGGGGAGAATACCGAGGGCGTAGACCGGAACGTCGTAGATGCGCGTGAGGTGGTGGACGAGCGCCGGCGCGCCACCGGAGCCGGTGCCGCCGCCGAGTCCCGCGACGACCCAGATGGCCTCCGCCCGCGACGTCACGTGGCCGTCGAGGGCGGTGAGCACCTCGTCGACGTCCGACGCCATGACTTCGGCGCCGAGTTCGTTGTCGCCGCCGACCCCGTGGCCGTTCACGCGGTCCTGTCCGATTAACACCGTCTCGACGAACTCGAGTCCCTGGAGGTCCGCACGCGCGGAGTTGATCGCGAGGGCACCCTGGACCGCGTTGAACTCCATCTCCGCGTCGAAGCGGGTCAGGCGCTCGGTCACCTTCCCGCCAGCCTGTCCGACGCCGATGAGGGCGACTTTCATGAGGAGTAATTATCGTCACATCAATTTAATGTTGCGCTGCTGGGTTCGTCGTTTCCACTGGGTACGAAATCGCGAGTCGACGGCTCGTCGAAGCACACCACCTGGACGAGATCAGGGATGCCAGCCGGTCGTAGCGCTGTCGAGGACGAGCCACGACGGCAGCCGTCGACACCGGCCACAGGTTTATCCGGGATCGCGCAGCGAGTGCCCGCATGCACTCGCCGACCGACCGAGACGCACCGGACGAGCACGATCGAGGCTGGACCGCGTCCGTCGACTGCGAGACGTTGCTCCTCGAGTCGTCGGCGCTCGTCGGCGACCTCGCGTCGTCGCCGGCGTGCCGGGAGGCGGCCGTGAACGTCCTCGCAGAGCGTGACGTCGACTCCGTGGTCGTCCGTCGGCGCGTCCTCGAGTACCGGTACGACGACCGCAGCGTGGCGTTGCTCCTCGCCGCCGGTCGCTTCGTCGACCGGCTCTCCGGCCGGGACGACCGGCTGGCAACTCGTGCGAAACGTGATCCGCTCGGGGCCGCGCGCGAGGCGACCGCCCGTGGCGGCCCCCCGTCCGTCGTCGCCGCCGAATCGGGACTCGCCCTCATCGCGGCGGCCGTCGACGACTACGACGACGCATTCCGGGCGACCGTCGGATTCGTCGACGCCGTCGACACCGGCCGCGACCGCCGACGGAGACGATCGACCCATCGCCAACCGAGTCCTCGATAACAATCCCTTTCTTCCCGACACCCCTCACTCGAGGTATGTTCTACGAGCAGCGACTGACGGTGCCGGATTCGCCAGCCGAGCTGCGTGCGGCGTACGACGACGACCTCGCCGGGATCGTCGAGGCAGTCGGCCTCGAGATGGCCGCGACGACGACCGACGTCGACCGGGAGACGCTCGAGGCGCTTCTCGACGGCGACTCGCCGGAGCTCGCGGTCGAGGAGGCGGCGGCGCTCGTCGCCCTCGCCGACGGTGAGCCGGACGCAGAGACGGTCGTCGAGATCGCCTGCGACCACCTCTTGCTGGGGATGTCGACGGCGGTGCTCGACGTGGAGGCCGTCGAGAGCGAGCTGGAACTCGACCTCGACGCCAAGGAGGTCCAGCAGAAGATCGAACGGCGAGCACCGATGTCCTTCGAGGAGTACGTTCACATCCAGCACGTGATCGTGAGCCGGATGCCCTGATCACTCCCGCTCGACGATCACCGACGAGCCGAAGTACTTCGAGCGCACCTCGGTCACGTCGTCGGCCTTGAACGCCTCGAGGTCGGCCGCGATCGCTTCCTCGAGCGCCTCGAGGTACGCCTCGTCGGTGTGGAGGGCGGCGAACTCGACGCGCTCGACGGGAACGCCCAGTTTCTCAGAGAAGAGCCGGCGGGCGTACGTCTGATCGGAGAGTTCGCCGCGCCAGAGGAGGTCACGGAACAACCGCCACCCCTCGGTCTCCGGCTCCGGCGCCGTGATCGAACACGCCGTCTCGAACGTCTCGGGCTCGAGACGCACGTCGTCGGCCGCTGGCTCGAGTCGAATCCGAACCCGGAATCGGTACTGGGCGTCCATATCGGATCACGTCCGCTGCGCTCAGGTTGCGTACTCTGCTTCGATCACGTCCGCCATCTCGACGTCCTTGTCGGTGACGCCGCCTTCCTCGTGACTGGTGAGCCGGATCTCGACTTCCTCGTACCGGATGACGATCTCGGGGTGGTGAAACTGCGCTTCGGCGATCTCGCCGACCATCTGCGCGAAGTTGACGCCGCGCATGTAGTCGTCGAACGCGTAGACGCGCACGATCTCGTCGCCGTCGTGCTCCCACGCATCCGGAATCAGGTCTGCGACCTCGTCGTCGGAGAGTAGATCCGCCATATGCGCTCGAACGCAATCCAGTTAAATAATCATTGTGCCCACCGGGCCGTAAGCGTCGGTTTCGGCGGTGACAGCTCGCTGAGTAGTGGAAGGCCTTACTGTCAGAATATCATCGCTGATGGGGGTTTCAGTCGTCGTCGGTCACACCGACGGCGTCCTCGATTCGTTCGTCCTCGTCGACGAACGGTGGCAACCGTTCGGGACCGAACTCCGGATCGAACAGGTGCAAGGCGGTGTTGATCGTCTCCCAGTCGTCCTCTGCGGCGGCCTCCCGGAGGCTCTTGGTCGGCGGGGCGAGCAACTGACCGACGAGGGCGTCGGCCATCGACCGGACGATCTCCGCCTGATCGCTCGTGAATCCGTCGGTGGCCTCGAGGCGGGAGAGTGCGGTCTCGAGTTCGCGGGTTTTGAGCTGCTCGGCCGACTCGTACATCGCTGCGATCACCTCGTCGGCCCGGGATCGCTTGTACTGCTCTGTGAGGAGGTCGAACTCCCGCTCGACGATCGCCTCGACCTCGGCGGCGGCCTCCGCGCGCTGTTCGCGGGTCCGGCGAGTGATCGCCTCGAGGTCGTCGAGGTCGTAGACGGTCACGGTCGGATGGTCGTCCGCGTCGGGATGGACGTCGCGTGGCTGGCCGAGATCGACGACGACCTGTTCGCGTGCGCCGAGATGGTCGGGTTCGACTACCGGCTCGGAACTGCCCGTCGCCGCGATCACGACGTCCGCGTCGGGGGCGACCCACTCGAGGTCGTCGAGGCCGACCACGTCGCCGTCTGCGTCGATGGCGTCGACGAGTGCCGCGCCACGGGAGACGGTTCGGTTCGCGACGACGACCTCTTCGGCGCCGTGCTCTGCGAGGTGTTTCGCGGCGAGTTCTCCCATCTCGCCGGCGCCGACGACGAGCGCGGTCGCGCCCTCGACCCCAGCCGTCTCGGCGACGAGCAACGCGGCAGCCGAGCCCAGCGAGACGACGCCGTCGTTGATCGCCGTCTCGGTGCGGGCGCGCTCGCCGACGCGAAACGCCTTGGTGAGAGCCGGCTCGAGCATCGGGCCGATCCCGCCAGCGCCGCGGGCGTCCTCGTACGCGGTGCGGACCTGTCCGATGATCTGGTCCTCACCGAGGACGACCGAGTCGAGGCCGGCGGCGACCCGCAGCAGGTGGACGAGGCTCTCGTCGTGGTCGCTGTGGACGATGGCAGCCTCCGGAACGTCGCTGAAAAAGTCCTCGAGCGCCTCTCGGCCGTTCTCGGCCTCCGGCGTAACGACGTAGGCCTCGACGCGATTGCACGTCGAGAGGACGTACGCCTCCGCGACCGCCGGCGCCGAGCGGAGTCTCGCGACGCCAGCGTGCTGGCTCTCCGGGCTGGCAGCGGCGAGGTCGTCGACGGAACCGGTCTCGTGTGTCACACGAGCACCGGTGACGACGCCAACGCCAGTCACGGCCGTCCACCCCCCGCGAGCGCTGTCTCGACGAACACGTCCACGATCACTTGTACCCCCTTGGAAGCTCCCATACGTAAAGGTGTCCAATTAGTAGACCGATAGCCGGCCTCGCCGCGAGACGACGATCGCAGCCTGCGGCGAGCGTCCGGCATCGTCGGCCATACTCGACTCTCAGAACCGCGAGAAAAAGGAAGTCACCCCCGTTCTCAGTCGGTGGGAACGACTCGGCACGATATCGTGGCCGTTGAAACGACTCCTATCCCTCGACGCCGGTCACTTCGTATCCGAGCTCGCGGACGTCCTCGAGGATCGCCTCGTGGTCCGCACTCGCCTCGTAGTAGATCACGACGTCGAAACTTCCGTTTCGGTACAGCTGTTGACACTCCCAGACGAATGCTTCGTCTTCGAGGGTGAGCCCCTGGTGCTGGTTCGAGGAGAAGTCGGGGTCGTCGTTCCCCGAGTAGACGAAACAGTCCCGGGGATCGTATCCCGCGTGCTCCGCGATGACGTCACCGACGTCGATCGTCGCCTGCATCATCTGCACGTCCTCGTCCATCCCGTACTCCGTGTGGACGATCGCGCCGTTGAGTTCGATCTCGCCCGGCTCGAGCAGCGTCCTGGTCCGTCGATAGAGGTCCTCGTCGTACACGTCAGCCATCGTCCGTGAGGAGACGTGCCGGACGGATAGCCGTCACGATTCGACGCCGCGATCGGGTGGCGCCCAACTGGTCACGGATGACACACAAGACACATATGCGTCGGCGGTGTCCGATTCGATGATGAGCGAGTGGTTTCGTCGGCGTCTCGGGTCAGCCTACGAGCGGCTGCTCGCGAGAGAGATTTCGGGTGCCCCGACGCACGTCGCGGTGATCCAGGACGGCAACCGACGGTACGCGCGAAGGCGGGGGGCCGACGCGCCAGACGGGCACCGCGCCGGAGCGAAGACGACCGAACGCGTCCTCGAGTGGTGTCAGGACGTCGGCGTCGAGGAACTCACCCTCTATACATTCTCGACGGAGAACTTCGATCGACCACCGCACGAGCGCGAGGCCCTGTTCGACCTGCTGTGTGAGAAGCTCCGGGAGTTCGCCGACGCCGAGGAGGTCCACGACAACGAGGTCAGTATCCGGATCCTCGGCGACGTCGAGCGGCTCCCCGAGCGAGTCCAGGAGGCCGTCGACTACGCCGAGCGCCGTACCCGCGAGCACGATCAGTTCGTCCTCAACGTCGCGCTGGCCTACGGCGGCCGCAACGAACTACTCTGTGCCGCCCGGAGCGTCGCCCGCGACGTCGAGAACGGCGACCTCGAGCCCGAGGGGATCGACGTCGAAACGATCGAGCGCCGCCTCTACGACCAGCCCGTCCGGGACGTCGACCTGATCATTCGCACCGGCGGCGACGAACGGACCTCGAACTTCCTGCCGTGGCACGCCAACGGCAACGAGGCGGCCGTCTTCTTCTGTGCGCCCTACTGGCCGGAGTTCTCGAAAGCCGACTTCCTCCGCGGTATTCGGACGTACGAACACCGCAAAGAGTCCTGGCGACGCACCCGCGCCCGACGTGCACTCGCGCTCCTCGGCGCCATGAGCGAACCCGAGCTCGCCGAGGCCCGCTCGATCGTCAGCCGCTTTCGGGATTCGCTCCCGACCAGCGAACGCCCCGACGAGGACGACCTCGAGGCACTCGACTCGAGTAACCAGGCCGCCGACTGATAGGGAAGGTTGTACCTAGTTACCGCCGATCGCCAGCAGAGGGATCGACGATCAGCGTACGTAACGACGATGGCCCCTGAGGGTCGGGCGACGCCGACGGCGCGTTCCACTCGATAGTCGAGGGGGCGTCAGCCGTGCTCTCCGTCCTCGATGCGAACCGTCTCGAGTTCGCCCGCGCCGACCCAGACGAAGCCGTTTTGCTCGGCGGTGGCTCTCGCGTCGGACACCGCGTTCGGATCGAACTCGTCGGTGAACTCGATGCGCGTTTCATCCGGTTCGACAGCCGGGAGCTCGGGGAGGAACGCCTCGTCCTCGAGCAGGCCTCGCACCGACACGTCCGTGCCGGTTCCGAGGGCTGCCCCGAGCGCCAGGTAGCGGTCGCTCTCGCTCTCGGGTTCGACGCCCGCACCGAACGAGTCGTTCGAGACGCGCGTCGTCGTCACGCTCCCCGAGAGTTCCCCGAAGCCGTCGTCGGACGCCGAGGGGTCACGGGTCGACTCCGCCGAGTTCGAACTGGACCGCCCGACACCACCAGCCGTCGTCGAGCCGGATCGGCCAGTCGCTCGAGCCGCCGGCTCGTTCGGCTCCGCTCTCGACCTCGAGTCGGCGTCACGATCACCGTCGTCACGCACTCGCGTGACGGTCGGCGACCAGCCGCCGAGTTCGAAGCCGTCTCGCGATGCCACCGGCTCCCCACTCGAGGGAGCCGACGTCGTCCGGTCGGTGGCCGATTCGGCCTCCTCGATGAACGCAGACGCCCCGTCCTCGACGGCCGGCTCTGCTTCCTCGATGAACGCGGACGCTCCCCCGCCGCTCGATGGTCGGTCGGTCGTTCCGTCGGCTTCCTCGAGCGCCCACTCGGGCCACGGCTCGACTGCGTCCCCGTCCGGGCGGGCGGACGGAACGTAGGCCGCAGCGTCGTGCTCGGGGAGCAGTGGCCGGTCGAACGCCTCGATGCGCTCGTGGTAGCGCTCGCGGACGCGCTCGAGTTCGTCCACTTCGACCAGCGCCGCCCGCCACCGGTCGCGACCCGACGAACAGAGGACGAACCGGGCGTCGACGCCCGCGAGCAGCGTCTCGTCGATCGCGTGGACGATCGCCGGGAAGTTGTCCGTCCCCAGCGGCGTCTCCGGGTAGTCGGCCACCACCTCCCGGCACCGTCCCGCCGGGCCACGTGCCTCGAGTCGGAGCCGTCGCCCGCGGTCGGTGACCGACAGCGACCAGCCGATCGCCGCGAACGCATCCGACAGCTCGCGCTCGAGCGCCCGGACGGAATACCGGGCCGAGACGTCGACGCCACGGTCGGAGCGACAGATCGTCTGTCGGAGAAACGCCGTCCGGTCCCGGCTGTCGCCGAGCGCCTCGGCGAGCGCCGTCTCGAGGTCGTCCGACGTCCGTCCGCGAGCACGGACGTCGGCCGCCGTAACGCCGAACGCACCGAGGACGTCCGCGCACACGAGCACGTCGTCGGGGAGGGCCCGTCGCATGGCCATCTCTTCACCGAAGTCACAGTTACATCTTCCGTCAGACATAAAATAGTAAACACGACGCGTAGAAATTATCGGAGTGAGGCACCACGTCGGTCCCGTCGGCGATCACACTCGAGCTGGAGGTTGCTCACGCACTCCGGGCCCGTCACCTCGGAAACGATAATGTCTCTTCGTTGAGAACGAAGCGCCATGTCGGCCGACGAACGCCGGAGTCAGACTGGCGGCCAGACTCGAGCCGCCGCGATTGGGGCCGTGATCGGATTGTTCGTCACGCTCGCGACGGCGCTGGTGGTCTCGTTCGGCGGCGGCTCGCCCAGCACCGGTTCGATCGTCGCCGCGATCGGATTCGCACCAGTCGCGGGAAGCGGCGTCGCCGGCTACTGGTACCGCTCGCGTTCGGATGGAGGCTGGCTCGGCGCGACCGTGGTCGGTACCGGCCTCGGGTTCACCGTCGGCGTGCTGCTGCTCGCCGTCGTCCTCGAGTGGCTCGCTCGAGCGCCGCTGACCGGCGGCGCGGGGCCGGCGGTCCTCGTAATCGTCGTCTTGCTGGGCGTGAGCGTGGTACTGACGACCGCGTTCGGCGCGGTCGGTGGGCTCGCGGGCGCGGCGGCGTGTGACGCCCTGGCGGAGTCTGGCGGCAGGTCCTCCGACGCGGAGCGAAGGGAGGCCGGCGACTCTCACGATCCCGGATCGACGGACGATCGGTGACGCGCGTCCCTCGACGACGCCGGTTCAGCCGCGCCGGGGTGACTCGAGTTCGATCTCGGCGTCCTCGAGCAGGTCGGTGACCTCCTCGCGTTTTTCCTGGTGATCTTCGAGAAACTCCTTCATGAGGCCCGCGGCCTGCTCCTTGCAGTCGCCACAGAGACGGTCGCCGCCGACGCACTCGTCGTACACGCGCTTTGCGAACGCGTCGTCGTCGCCCGCGAGCAGGTAGGCGTACAGCTCGTAGACGGGACACTCGTCGGCCTTCCCGCCGAGTTCACGCTGTGCTTCAGCCGTCTCGCGACCGCCCGTGGTCGCCGACTTCACCTTCTCGTAGCCCGCCTCGGGGTCGTCGAGCAGCGAGATGTGACTGGCCGGAATCGACGACGACATCTTTCCACCTGTGAGCCCCGTCATGAACCGGTGATAGATCGACGACGGCGGGAGAAATGCGTACCCGTCGTGGGCGAGTTCGACCTCGCGGGCGAGTTTTTCGGCCGCCTCGCGCTCGAGGTCGAAGGCGTCGACGTGTTCCTCGAAGACGCGCTTTTCGCCTTCGACCGCCTCGATCAACCCCTCGAAGGCGTCCTCGTCGGCTCGCCGGTTCAGGAACCGGGTTCGGGGTCGGAGTGGTTCCATCCCGGCGTTCTCGAGCTTGTCGATCGCCGACTCGAGGGCGGGGTCGTCCCCGTCCTGGCTGGCGAGCCACTCGGCGGCCTCGCCACACCGCGGCTGGTCGGGTTCCTCGGCGTACGCCTCACGAGCCTCGTACGCCGCGGCGACGTGCTCGAGTTCGGCTTCCGTCGCTTCGAAACTCGCGTAGGCGGTCGTAACGCCGAACATTCGCATCCGCGAGGCGAGGTCGCGGGCCAGCCGGACGTGCGGGTCCTGGTCCGGGCCGACGGGGATCACCGTCGGCTTGGGCTCCTCGAGTTGTGGGTAGAGGATGTCGGCCATCTGGGTGACGACGCTCTGCATGTGTGAGACGTCGGTCTCGCCGTCGAAGCCGTAGATCGAGCCGAGTTCGGAGAAGTTGGCCTCGATGCCGAGTTCGAACGCGAGGTCTTGCACGTCGCGGTTGGTCGACTGGCGGTAGAGCTCGCCCTCCTCGGGGTCGAAGCCAAGTGCCAGCAGCGAGAGCAGGTAGTTGCGCGTATGTTCGTCGATCTCTTCCCAGGAGAGGCCGCGGGCGGCGTGGGCCTCGAGGTCGGCGATCAGTCCGTACGCCTCCGCCCCCTGCTGTTGGTGCCAGATAATCTCGTCGAAGACCAGCTTGTGGCCGATGTGTGGGTCGCCGGTGGGCATGAACCCAGAGAGGACGGCCGCCGGCTCGCCCTCGGCCATCGCCTCGGCGACCGGTCGGTAGTCGCGGTGGCCGAAGATAACCCCGCGACGCATCAAGTAGTGGGGCTCTGGCACCGCCTCGAGCAGTTCGTCGAACTCCTCGATGCCGAACTCCTCGAACAGCTTGCGGTAGTCGGAGACTGTCGAGGAGCCCCAGGGGTCGAGGGCGACCTCGTCGGCGCCCGCCGCCCCACCGTCGGTTCGTGGCTCCTCGACTCCGTTTCTCGCGTCGTCTCCGGTCATTACCCCGGAGTCGCCCGCCGTGGCGCAAAAACCTTCGCTTTCGACGAACCGCGATGGATCGGCGGGTTCTTGCCGCTCGGCCCCGGATTCACCGCTATGTACGACGAGCTCATCTCGAGCGAGGATCTCCCCCTCTCGCGCAAGTCCGTGCTCCCGGGAACTGGCTTCTTCCTCCCGGACGCGATCGAGGACGACCTCGAGGACGAGCGAGCGAAAGCCAAACTCGAGGGCGCGGAGGCGGCCGTCGTCGCCGACACCGACGCCGACGGGCTGGCCTGCGTCGCCTTGCTCCGGGAGGCGTACGACGACGTGCGGAACGTCCCGGAGCCGGCCGACGAGGACGAGGACGAGGACGAACCAGCGTCCGAAACGGACGCCCTCGACCCCCTCGAGGAGCCCGAGCCGACGCCCCACCGCGTGGCGCTGCTCGGGGCCAGCCCGCACGACCTGGAGGACAGCATCCAGCAGGTGGCCGACTACGCCAAGGAGGGGATCGACCTCTACGTCTGTGACCTCTGTCCGGACCGTTACGAGTACGTCGCCGACGAGCTCGAGGCCGCACTCGAGGTCGCCGGCCACGCCGCGTGGTACGACCACCACCAGTGGGACGACGACGTCGCAGCGGCCGTTCGCGACGCGGGCGTCGACCTCGTGATCGGCGACTCCGAGGAGGAGTGTACCGCGGACGTAGTGTACCGGTCGCTCGAGTACGAGTTCGATCCGATCTACGAGGAGCTGGCGGCGGTCACCCGCGACCACGACCTCTGGCTGCGCGAGGACCCCCGGAGCGACGACCTCGCGGATTACGCCTACTGGAGTGGCCCCGAGGAGTACGCCGAGGTCGTTCGCGAGTACGGCGCGGCGCTTCCGGCGTGGGTCGAGGAGTTCCTCGCCGAGAAACGAATCGAGAAGGAGGCGCTAATCGACCAGGCCGTCTCCCGGACGGAGCTGCAGGACGTAGACGGATACACCGTCGGTATCACCTACGGACGGTGTTCACAGAACGAGGTCGCCGAAGCGATGCGCGAGCAGGGCGCCGACGCCTCGATCGTGATCAAACCCGCGGGGAGCGTCTCGATCCGCGGCACCGACGCGTTCGACCGCTGCCACGAGGTCGCCGGGCTCGTCGGCGGCGGCGGCCACCCCAAGGCCGCCGGCTGCAAGCCGGACATCTACGACGACATGCTCGATTACGCCCACCACTGGACGACGCACGGGGCCGTGACGAAGCAGGTCCTCCTCGATGCGTTTCAGACGGTCGCCGAGGACGAGCAGGATACTGACTCGAGCGGGGACGACCACTCGTTGGAGTGAGATTGATTCGTTCTGCATAGTGACGAGGACGCCGTCGAGAAAGCCGCCGAACTGGAGTTACAGGGTCGACAACAGCGGCTGTCGTCGATGACGTTGTTCGAACTCTACTACGGCATCGCACGGTCGAATCAGCCGGAGCGCGAACGAAGCCTGGTAGAAGAAGTACTCGCTTCGAAGCCGGTACAACCGGCCGATACCGCCGTCATGAGGAAGGCAGGACGGCTGGCGGGAACGCTACAGAGAGCGTGTATGCAGTGTGGCGGGGCGTGTTCTTCAGCTATGACGATGTGAACCAGCTATAGTACTCGTTGAAATGATTTACACCAGTCACAGCCGACGTTCGTGACCGGGTGTGCAATGACGTTCAATGGTTACTATTGAGCTACGAGGATGACACCGACGCCCGCGAGCAAGAGCCCTGCGACTCTCGTTGTGGTGATTTCGTCTCCGAGTACAGCCATCCCGATGAACGCTGCGACGACAAAATACATGGCACCGAGAGTCGAGACGACCGTCGTTGAGCCACGTGAGAGACCGATATACATCGAGACGAAGCCAATTCCGGCGAACACTCCAGCCACGCCAGCAAGCGCCCCATCCCGTGGCGTGATGGCCAGTGAGGCACCTGACACGAAAACATACCCGACTGCAAGGATGGCTGCGACGAGATACGAGATCGCGGCAGCCGTCGTCGGGTCGATGGATTCTGACGCAGCGTTCCCCACGACGATCCAGATTCCCCACGAAACCATCGTCAGTAACCCGAATGCCACAGCCGCATTTACCTCTGGGAGTTCCATCGGTTGTACTTTCGTTCCTGTGACGGTAAAAGATGCTGCTTGTAGCACTTCTGACATAGATCGGGAAACAACTGCCAGTGACTGACTTGCGCTGTCTATTCGCATGGCTCTATCAGCGGTCAAGGCAGAGTACCACGGGTCACCTGACCCGTGGGTGAATGCCGACAAATCACTACACTTACAACGATTCACGACAATTTATTGACGATGCAAGATGCAGGACTGACCCAGACGCTTTCTTTTGGATTAACCATCCAAACGGGTAGTCCTGACAACTTGTACAAAGGGTGTCTCGAAGCCCGACGAGTTCGCAACGAAGTCAACCGCCTCGACCGTGAGGGATGGGACTGGGACGACATCCACGACACCGTAGTGGATAACGCCAACCTCGTGAAAAACACGACTCAACTCCTCGTCCAGAAAGCACTGGGTGAGATAGAGACGTACCACGACCACAAAGACAACGAGTGGGGCCGACCGTTTCCCTACATTGACGAGACGTATCCAATGCGGATGAATCACAACGAAGGATACGCCCTCACTGTAGATGATTCGGGAGATGTTCGCTTCAGAGTCAGTTACAAACCGTACAACCACGTCAAAGGCGTACTTCGCGGTAGTCCCAACCACCTCGAACGAGTCAAGAACGCTCTTAACTCTGACTCGTGGAGAGTGGGCGTAGCTGAACTCGTGTATAAACACGACGAATGGCGAGTACACGTCACAGTCACCCACAAGACACGCACCGTAGCGTCTCCAGACTACGCAGAGACAGTAGTTGGTGTGGACATTAACGAGGACTGCGTGGCACTCACCGCGCTGAATAGAGCTACTGGTGACGTACTCGATTCAGTCGTCATCGAGTACCCCGACATCAAACGAGTTCGCCACGAGTTTTTCACCAAACGGAAGCGGATGCAGAAAGTCGGACAATCCGCGTTCGAGAACGTGGTCCAAACCGAAGAACAAGACTTCGTTCACGACCAACTCCATAAAGTATCGCGCGACGTAACACGATGGGTTTCGCAATTCAACGAACCGGTAATCGTCTTTGAAGACCTCAAAGACATGCGAGACTCAATCGATTACGGCACGCGAATGAACCGGCGCTTGCACTCCTTGCCGTTCGCCGCACTCCGAGATATGGTGACGTACAAAGCCGCTTGGGGTGGAATCCCCTCAGACGATGTTGACCCGGCGTACACGAGTCAACGCTGTCCGCGAACGGAATGCTTGCACACCGAGCGAGCGAATCGGCGTTGGAAGCGGTTCAAATGTATGGAGTGCGACTTCCAAGACCACGCTGACCGGAAAGCAGCGGTTTGTGTGGCGCAAGAATGGTTCCACGAGCAGAATGAGAATGTGCCGTCTCTCGAAACCCTTCCAAGTGTTCGGAAGGTGAGACGGACGGCATCGGGCCTGTGTGAAGAGGCCGACTCTCACGGAGCAGTTTTCGCTTCGGGTGTTTACCGACACGGAAAGTCGGCGCGAGACTCGCAGAGTCAAGCGCGAGAGGAATTAAAGACCGTTGCCCCGACTACAGGGTAGACACGGACGCCACGGGTCACCCGACCCGTGGTACTTCACCAAAGCCCATATTTCCTGATGAAAACAGTCGCATTAAGTTCGCACACGTCGGTATCAGCATATTCGAAGCGATTGTACGTGGATTCATTCCTGTGAACTGTTCCATGACCTCCTGCGGGAGCAAAGCGTTAGTCCACGGACCGCGTGCCTCGAGCATGGCCGACTCCGTTCCGCGGCTCTCCGACCCGATCACGATCGTCGGCGAGGAGGCCGTCACCGCGACCGCAGACGACTTCGCGGTGCTCCCGTTCTCCGAACGCGACGTTCGCATCGACTGCAACTCCGGCGACCACTACACGGCGACCTGGCGCGGCGTCTCGCTCGCCGAGGCCCTCGAGCTGGCGTCGGTGCCGGGTGAGACGACCCACGTCGTGGTCGCCTCGAGCGACGGCTACACCGTTTGCGTCGACGTCGAGACGGCCGCCGACGCGCTGCTCGCGTTCTTCCAGGACGGCCGCCCGCTCGCCGAGGCCGAGTCCTACGAGTCGCGGTTCGTCACCGACGGCGTCGAGGGACCGCGGACGACCAAAGACGTCGAGCGGATCGAGACGGTGGCGCTCGAGCCGGGCGAGGAGCCGACGGCCTACGAGGACCTGTTGCTCTATAGTACTCGTTGAAACGATTTACACCCGGCCACAGCCGAGCGGCCAGCCTCGGCAACGAGGCCGAGGCTGGCCGCCGATGTTCGTGGCCGGGTGTGCAATGACTTTCAACGTGCACTATAGCGGGACTCGAGAACAGTCGTCCGACGTTCACCGCGAGCGGAACGTCAAGTCATATAAACGTTTCCGCCGAGACGACTTGCTGAGACGACGGCAAAAATTGACATGGTGGGTGATAGCGTCTCTCTAGAAGAAGACTAACGATGAGTACCGACGACCACGCACACAGTCACGAGCACAGCACGCACGAACACGCCGACGTCGAGGGGCCGGGATACGCGACGCCGGCGGCGATGCGAACTGAATCCGAACGCGAGAAGACGGCGTACGTGATGGCGCCGCGGGTCGGAATGGCCGAGGAGGGCCCGGATGCCATCGGCGTCGTCGACATCGACCCGGACTCGCCGACTTACAGCGAGTTGCTCGACATGATCGAGATGCCCAACCTGGGCGACGAACTCCACCACTTCGGCTGGAACGCCTGCTCGTCGTCCTGTCACGTCGAGGGGCTCACCAGACAGTACCTGATCGTCCCCGGCCAGCGCTCCTCGCGCCTTCACATCGTCGACGTCGAAGATCCCAGGGATCCCGAGATGGTGAAGGTAATCGAACCCGAGGAGGTCTTCGAGCACGACCTCTCGGCGCCGCACACGGTTCACTGCGTCCCCGGCGGCAAGGTGATCATCAGCATGCTCGGCAACGCCGACGGCGAACTCCCCGGGGGCTTCCTGCAACTCGATCAGGAGGACTTTACCATCGACGGCCGCTGGGAGGCCGACCGCGGCGAGATGGCGCTGAACTACGACTACTGGTACCAGCCCCGGCACAACGTCATGATCTCGAGTGAGTGGGCCGCGCCCGAGACCTACTACCCCGGCTTCGACCTCGAGGACGTCGAGGCGGGCAAGTACGGCGACAGCTTGCACGTCTGGGACTGGGAGACTCGCGAGCACGTCCAGACCCTCGAGTTCGGCGAGGAGGGACAGATCCCGCTCGAGGTGCGGATGAGCCACAATCCCGAGGAGACCCAGGGGTTCGTCGGCGCGGCGCTCTCCTCGAACATGATCCACTTCTACCGGACAGCGGACGGCAGCTGGGACTGGGACGTGGTCATCGACGAGGAGCCCCGCGAGCACCCTGACTGGGACATGCCGGTCCCGCCGCTGATCACCGACATCGTCCTCTCGCTCGACGATCAGTACCTGTTCTTCTCGAACTGGCTCCACGGCGACGTCCGGATGTACGACGTCAGCGACATGGGCAACCCCCGGCTGGTCGATCGGATCTGGGCCGGCGGACTGTTCGGCGACCGCCAGGAGGTCCAGGGCACCGAGATCCGCGGCGCCCCGCAGATGCTCCAGCTCTCGCGGGACGGCAAGCGCCTCTACTGGACGACCTCGCTGTTCTCCTCGTGGGACAACCAGTTCTACCCCGAGCTGGCCGAGGAGGGCTCGCTCATGCTGAAAGCCGACGTTTACCCCGACGAGGGACGGATGGAACTCGACGAGGAGTTCCTGGTCGACTTCGGCGACGCGCCGGGCGGCCCAGCCCGCGCCCACGAGATCCGCTGGCCCGGCGGCGACTGCACCAGTGACGTCTGGCAGTGAGCCGGCCGGCGGCGCCGATCCCGGTTCCGAAACCAGCTCGAGCGATACCGACTCGAGCAGTGCGGACTCGAGCGATTCCGACCTGAGCGGCGCCGACTCGAGCGACGCGGACGACCACGCCGTCGACCTCGTCTGGCGCGACGGCACCGAGAAGACGATCACTGTCGCGGCGGGCGACCCCATCGTCGACGCTGCCGAGCGCGCCCGGGTCTCGTTGCCCTACGGTTGCCGATACGGCGCCTGTGGCACCTGTCTCGCCCGCGTGCTCGAGGGCGAGGTCGTCCACCTCGAGCCCCCACGCGGGTTGAAAGACGGCGCCCGCGAGCAGGGGTTCGTCCTCGCCTGCATTGCGACCCCCGAGTCGGACTGCCGGCTTCGGGTCGGTCACGACGTGCAGGCGGAGGTGATGGGCACGCCCTGGAAGTAACGCGCCCGCGGTCGGCGACGACACGGCAGGGACGCGCCGGAACGAACGCCGCTCAGGATCGGAGGAACTCCTCGAGGCCGACGAGCCGGTCGGCGACCAGTACCGCGACGAACGCGGCGACGACGTAGACGCTCGCGACGGCGGCGACGAGGGGGCTGACGTTGGCGCGGATCGACGTGTAGATCAGCACGGGGAGGGTGACGGTGTTCGGCGTGGTGATGAGCAGGCTGACGAGGAACTCGTTCAGCGCGAGGACGAACATGATCAACGCGCCCGTGATGACCCCCGGCATCAGCGAGGGGAGGGTCACGTGGACGAACGTCTGGAGTTCTTCGGCGCCGAGGTTCCGGGCGGCGTACTCGAGTTCGGGGTCGAGCGCGTTGACGCGGGCGGTGACGCTCCAGATCATGAAGGGGAGATTGATGATCGCGAGCGCCAGCCCGACCGTCCAGAGCTGACCGAGCACGCCCAGTTCGCGAAAGAGCAGGAGCAAGATCACGCCGGAAACGACGAGCGGGACGGTAAACGGGAGCAGGAGGTAGAGCTGGACCCCCTGTTCGAACCGGATGTCGTAACGGATCAGGCCGATGCCGGTCGCGATCCCGACCGGAATCGCCAGGGCGGTACAGAACAGCGCGACGAGGACGCTCCGGTAGAAGGCGCCGAAGAACCGTTCTTCGCCCGGCAGCATCCGGTACCAGTGGAGAGAGACGTCGTCGGGCGGGAACCGAATTACGGTTCCGGACTGGAAGGAGGCGACGAGGACGATCAGTGTCGGGAGCAACAGGAATACGACCTGGGCAGCGACGATCGTTCCGAGGATCGGGTGCTCGCCGGGGAGCCGCCGGCTCGCCGCTCGGAGCCCGTCGCCGAGTCGCCGGCGGGGGCCGTCAGTCATCGGTCTCACCGCCGTCGATACCGAGTGTGCCCGATCCCCTCAGCCGGAAGACGGCCAGCACCACGAGGGAGGTGAGGACGACGAGCGCCACGCTCAGCGTGGCCGCGAGGGGGTAGTTCGCGGAATTGAACAGCGTCCGGTAGACGAGGTTGGCGACGAAGTCCACGCGTCCGCCGCCGATCAGGTCGGGGATCGCGAACGTCGCCGCCGTGATGGTGAACACGACGATCGTCGCGCCGGCGATCCCCGGCGCCGCGAGCGGAACGACGACGTGCCGGAACGTCTGGAGGCGGTCCGCCCCGAGGTTGCTCGCGGCCAGCTCGAGCGACCGGTCGATGTGCTGGATCGACGGCGCGATCATGATGATCGCAAACGGGAGCATGATCTGGAGGAGTCCGATCAGTACGGCGAACTCCGAGCCGAGGAATCGAACGGGTCCGACTCCGACAACGCCGAGTGCGGCGTTGACGAGCCCGTCCCGGCCGAGGACGATCAGCCAGCCGTAGGCCCGGACGATCACGCCGGTGAAAAACGGCACGAAGATGCTGACCAACAACACCTTCCGCACGAGCGGCGATCGAACGCGAATCGTCAGGTAGGCGTACGGGAGCGCCAGCGCGACCGAGAGCACGGTCACGATCGTGGTCAGCACGAACGTTCGCAGGAAGATCGTGTGATAGCCGCTCGTCGTCAGAAGCCGTCGCCAGTTCTCGAGGGTGTACTCGTAGACGAGAAGCTCGATCGGGTCGAACGTCAGCACGCTGTACCGGGCCAGCATGAGCATCCCGACGAACAGGAATCCCACCAGCACGAGCGCCGGAACGAGCAGCAGGTAGCCCAGCCAGTTCGGTGGCGACTGGTAGACCGCTCGAGGGAGCCGTTCTTTCACGGCGATCGCCCGGTCCATGAGCGCCCACGTGACCGGTCTCGAGCGACTGTCGCGCTCGGCGGTCATTATTCTTCCCTCCGCGTGTGGACGATTTTCGTCGTGTCCATCAGTCACCCCGCGCCGGATAGACGAACGTGTCCTCGGCGTTCCAGCCGACCCACACCGCGTCACCGCGTTCGAACAGCCGCGTGTTCGTCGTGTTGAGTTCGGTGATCGACAGTCGATCCCCCGTCCGCTCGAGCGAGACGTCGTACGTGATCGTGTCGCCGTTGAACCCGACCGAAGCGATCGTCGCCTCAAACGCGTTGTCGGTCGAGAGCGTCTCGCCCACGTTGATCCGTTCGTACCGGATCCCGACCTGGACGGTCGCGTCGGACTCGAGTTCGCCCGCGTGATCGTCGAGCCGACACGCGATCTCGAGTCCGGGGTTGCCGACCTCGACGGTGCACTGGCGGTCGGCCAGTCGATCGACGCGGCCGGTGAGGAGGTTGGTGTTCCCGATGAAGTCGGCGACGAACGCGGAGTTTGGGTGGTCGTACAGCTCGTGGGCGGGTGCGTGCTGGGCGATCGTGCCGCGCTCGATCACCGCGATCCGGTCGGCCATCGCCAGCGCCTCCTCCTGGTTGTGGGTCACGTGGACGGTCGTCACGTCGGTCTCCCGGTGGATTCGAAGCAGTTCCTGGCGCATCTCCTCGCGGAGCTTCTTGTCGAGCGAGCTCAGCGGTTCGTCGAGCAGCAGGATCGAGGGTTCGAACGCCAGGCCGCGAGCGATCGCGACGCGCTGGCGCTGCCCGCCCGAGAGTTCGTCGACGCTGCGATCGGCGATCTCTGGAAGCCGGATGAGCTCGAGCATCTCCTGGACGCGCTCGTCGATCCGGGAGGGGTCGTGCCGACGCATCTTCAGCGGGAAGGCGACGTTCTCTCCGACGGTCATGTGGGGGAACAGCGCCATGCTCTGAAAGACCATCCCGATGTTTCGCTCGTAGGGTGGCGCGGTCGTCACGGCCTCGCCGTCGATGTAGAGTTCCCCGCTCGTCGGCTCCGTGAAGCCGGCGATCATGTGCAACAGCGACGTCTTGCCGGCACCGCTCGGTCCGAGGATGGTCAGAAACTCTCGCTGCTCGATCTCGAGTGAGACGTCGTCGACGGCGGTGACGTCGCCGAACGTCTTCGTGACGCCGTCGATGCGAATCGCGGGAGTGTCGGTGCGCATCGGTCAGGCGACGGTCTGTGAGAACCGATCGAACCACTCCGGACTGTGTTCCGTGTAAACGTCGAGGTCTGTCCAGAGGAGGTCTTCGAACTCGGCGTCCGACGTCGGGAACGCGGGATCGCCCTCCATCCACTCGAGCGGTTCGACGTTCTCGTTGAGCATCGGCACCTGCAGTTCCTCCATCCAGTTGCGCTGGTTGTCGGCTCGGAGCGCGTAGTCGATGAACTTCTGGCTCCAGTAGAGTTCGGCGGTCGACTGGTTCTTCGGGGTGTACATACAGTCAGTCCGGACCGTCGCCCCCTCCTCTGGGATCGTCCAGTCGACCGGAACGCCTTCCGCCTGAAGTTCGAGCAGGTTGTTCGGGAGATAGCCCGCGGCGTACGCGATCTCTCCCTCCTGGAGGTTCTGTGAGATCGACGCGTCGCTGCCGAGGTAGCCGA
Source organism: Natronobeatus ordinarius (assembly GCF_024362485.1). Lineage (NCBI taxonomy): Archaea > Methanobacteriati > Methanobacteriota > Halobacteria > Halobacteriales > Natrialbaceae > Natronobeatus > Natronobeatus ordinarius. Next base: position 1,075,387 of record NZ_CP101456.1, read on the forward strand.
GGTTCGGCTCGAGTTCCTCGAGGAGGTCCCACGCGGGTTCCATCTCGTCGACCGGGCCGAGGTCGACGCCCGCCAGTTCGGCCAGCGGGGGGAGGAAGCCGTCGCCCGGCGGGTCGTTGTAGACGCCGATCCAGTCTTCGTACTGATCGTCCCAGAGGGCCTCCCACGAGTCGACCGGTTCGGTGTTCCCCTGGACGGTTTCGAGGGCGTCCTCGTTGTAACACAGCGCGTAGGTGTACGGGTAGAGGCCGACGTACGGCAAGTCGCCGTCGACGTCCGGGATGGCGAGGTCCCGCATCTCGTCGGTGTGTGGGACGACGTCGGGGTGGAGCGGGTCTGCGAGCCCCTGCCGGTATTCGCGGTGCATGAATACGACGATCGTCCAGTTGACGTTGACCGGCGGCTCCTGGCCCTGGTCGACGGCGGAGCGGATGTTGTTCTGTGTGACCTGGATGTCGCTGTTGTCGTAGACGACGTCGATTCCCGTCTCCTCGGTGAACGGATCGCCGACGGCGGAGGCGAGCGAGCCTTCCCAGACGCCGCCCCACGCACGGACCGTGATCGAATCCGGCTTTTCGGGTTCGTCGTCCGGATCGAGTTCGGGTTCGTCGTCGTCGCTGCCGAGACACCCCGCCAGGGTGCTGGCGGCGACCGTCGCGGTGGTACCGGCGAGGAACGCCCGTCGCGTCGCCCCCGACCTGGTCACGCCGTTTGTCGTGCTGCCGAACCGGTCGCGTTCGGACGCCGCTCTCGAAGTCATACCTCGGCCACTTTCGCGTGCGCTAATAAACGGCCCGTTTTCGAGCATTTCCTGGCTGACAGCCGTCACGTCCGTTGTCGACGGCATCGTGTCGAACGCGGCTCGAGCGAATCGCTCCACTTTGGCTCGACCCACCATCGTCAGCGATTCTTCGACGACCGATCCGACGCGGCGCACCTGCAAGCCCGACTTCCACGAACCGACGGCTCGATCGGTCACGTATGTCGATGGAAACGTTCCGACTCGAGGTGCACGAATCCGACGGAAGTACAGGGATCGATGCGGACGTCTACGACCGAGACAACCTCATCAGGACGTCGGCGCGCGTCGCCTACGACGATCACGGCCTCGAGTCGGTCGGCGACGGGACACAGTCGCGGATCGTCAGGGAGACGACCGCCGACGTGACGACGCTCGACTTGCAGTACGAACGCGACGACGCGGGCTTCGCCTTCCGACTGCTGGGCGACCGGGACGAACTCCTCTCGGTGCGCGTCGAGGACGAGACGTGGGGCCTCGAGTAGCGAGTGACGGCCGATCTTCGACCGACGCGATCACTCGACGGTCACGCTCTTGGCCAGATTTCGTGGCTTGTCGATCGACCGCCCGAGTCGGTTCGCGACGTGGTAGGCGACCAGCTGGAGCTGGACGTTCGCGAGGATGGGCGTGAGACACGGGTGGGTGTCGGGCACCTCGAGGGTGGCGTCCGCGTGGCGCTCGACCCGCTCGGGGGAGTCGGTGACGGCGACGACGGGTGCGCCCCGGGACTCGACCTCGGTGACGTTGCTCAGGGTCTTCTCGGAGGCGTCGTCGGCGCCGATCACCGCAAACACGGGCGTCTGTGGAGTGACGAGCGCGAGCGGGCCGTGTTTCAGCTCGCCAGCGGCGAACCCCTCGGCGTGTTTGTACGTGATCTCTTTCATCTTCAGCGCGCCCTCGAGGGCGACCGGGCGGTTGTAGCCGCGGCCGATGAAGAAGTAGGCGTCGGCGTCCTCGTATTGCTCGGCGATCGAGCGCGCTCGTGAGGTGTCGAGAATCGACTGGACGTCGTCGGGCACGTCTCGCAGTCCTTCGACGAACGATCTCGGGAACTCGCCCGCCAGGACGCTCGCGACCATGGCCAGGGCGACCTGCTGGGAGGCGAACGTCTTGGTCGCGGCGACGCCGATCTCCGGGCCCGCCCGGATGTAGGTCGTGTGGTCACACGCTCTGGCGGCGGAGCTCGCGACGACGTTGGTCACGGCGAGCGTCGTCGCACCGGCGCGGTTCGCGCTCCGCAGCGCCGAGAGCGTGTCGGCGGTCTCGCCGCTCTGGGTGACGCCGACGACCAGCGTCTCCTCGTCGATCGGGAGCGCGTCGGCGTCGTACTCACTGGCGAGGAACGACTGGGCGGAAATCCCACGCTCGCGGAGCAACCGGGCGCCGTACAGCGACGCGTGGTAGGACGTCCCGCAGGCGACGAACTGAACCGACGACGGCGTCTCGAGGTCGGTCAGTTCGTCGATCGTGACCGAGCCGTCGAGCTCCCGGGCCCGGCCGCCGAGACACCGGCGGATGGCCGTCGGCTGCTCGTGAATCTCCTTTACCATGTAGTGGTCGTAGCCGCTCTTGCCGGCGTCTTCGGGTTCCCACTCGAGCCGCCGGACGGTGACGTCCGCCGGCTGGCCGCGCTCGTCGGTCACGGTTACGTCCGAGGGCGTGATCGTCGCGAACTGGCCGTCCTCGAGGTAGATCACCCGGTCGGTGTACTCGATGAACGCCGGCGCATCGCTCGCGAGGTAGTGGCCGTCGTCGCCGACGCCGAGCACGAGCGGCGACGCCTGGCGCGTGGCGTACACCGTCTCCCGGCCGGAGAAGACCGCCGCCACGGCGTAGCTGCCCTCGAGTCGCTCGACGGTTCGGCGGAACGCCCGCTCGGGATCGGCGCCGTCAGCGAGGTGCTCTTCGATGAGATGGGGGACGACTTCGGTGTCGGTCTCGCTCTCGAAGGTGTGACCGCGAGCCTCGAGCTCCGCTCTGAGCGGAGCGTAGTTCTCGACGATGCCGTTGTGGACGACGGCGACGCGCCCCTGGCAGTCGGTGTGCGGATGGGCGTTCTCGTCCGACGGCGGCCCGTGCGTGCTCCAGCGGGTGTGACCGACGCCGGCGAAGCCGTCGAGGCCCTCCGGCAGCACCGCCTCGAGGTTCGACAGTTCGCCCTCCCGTTTGTAGACCGACAGCGAGGCGTTCGAAATCGCGAGGCCTGCCGAATCGTAGCCGCGGTACTCGAGGCCGGAGAGCCCGTCGAGGAGGACGTCGAGGACGGCACGCTCGTCGTCGCCCGTGTAGCCGATGATGCCACACATCAGGATCGCACCTCCGTTTCGGCCGGGAGCGTCCCGCGGACGGTCGATCCGGACTCGATTCGCGAGTCGGGGCCGACGATCGTGCCGGGGACGTACGTCACGCCGCCGCGATCGGTGACGCGGTCGGCTAAGAGCGCGCCGAGGGCTTCCTCCTCGAAGACCCGGTCACCGACGCGAACGTCGCCGGGACCGCCGGGAATCGTCGTTCCGGGGCCGACGTCGACGCCGACGCCAGTCACGCAGTCGACGACCGTCGCGCCGGGCCCGATCCGCGTGTCCGCGTCGACGACACTGCGCTCGACGACGGCGTTCGAGTCGACGGTCGCGTTCTCGCCGAGGCAGGCGTACGGGCCGACGACCGCCCCGGGACCGACCTCGCAGTCGGGACCGACGACGACCGGCCCGCGGATCACGGCGTCGTCGTGGATCGTCGCCGAGGAGTCCTCGTGCCGGCCGTCGATGACGCCCGCGTCGAACAGCTCGAGTGAGGTCTCGAGTAAGTCCCACGGATAGGTGGCGTCGACCCACAGCCCCTCCGAGACGACGCCGCGGACGGGCTCCCCGGACTCGATGGCCTGCGAGATGCCGTCGACCAGCGACTGTTCGCCGTCGCGTGAGTGGGCGGCACGGATCGAGTCGAACAGCCGTGGCTCGAGCGCGTAGACGCCGGCGTTGAGGAGGTAGTTCCGGTCGTCTCGGGGCTGCTCGACGAGGTCGCGAACCCGGCCGTCCTCGAGGATCACGCCGCCGTACGCCCCGACGTCGGCCCGTCGAATGAGGCCGAGCGTCGCGGCGGCGTCGGCGCCGTGGCGATCGACGACGTCGCGGACGATCCGGCTGTCGACGAGCTGGTCGCCGTTGACGACGAGCGTCGCGCCGTCCACTGCCGGCTCCGCCTGCAAGAGCGCGTGGCCGGTGCCGAGTTGCTTCTCCTGGACGACGTACGAGAGCGGAACGTCACGGTACGTCGATCCGAAGTGTGACTGGACGCGATCCCGTCGGTAGCCGACGACGATGGTGACGTCGGCCACCCCGGCGTCGATCAATCCGTCGAGGACGTGCTCGAGGATCGGTTTCGTCGCCGCCGGGAGCATCGGTTTCGGTCGATTCTTGGTGAGCGGCCGCAGTCGCGTCCCCTCACCAGCGGCGAGAACGACCGCAGAAGGGCTGCTCATATCCGCGTTCCTCACCAGCCCCCCTTTTCGTTCCTCTGGGGGTATCCTCGCCGCAATGGCACGTATATTTTTGCTAACCGTCCCTAACTGTTCCAACCTGGGGAAAACGCCTGTTACCCGACGACGGGTTCTTCCGTCGACGACAGATCCGGCGGCCGGCGGTGACGACTGATTCGGCGGTCGACTGACCGACCTCGACGATCGGGTCGGCGACCGATTCTCGAGCACCCGTCACCCGGTTCCGTGCCGGCCGAGAACGGTTAGCCGTCGCCGGCGTCTGTCGCGTCTCCGTCGGCGGGTTCGAGCCAGAGGTCGACGGCGTAGGGCGCGGACGTCGTCGACGGCTCGTCGGGAACGTCTCCGTCGAGGTAGACGAGCCAGACGAGTCGCGCGTCGTCGTCCGTCGGTTCGATGGTGTGCTCGTGCGTCCAGCTCTCGCCGTGTTCGAGTCCTGTTTCGAACCGTTCAATCTCCCGTTGTTCGTGGACGACGGTTCCGTTCTCGGTCGGCGTTGCCTCCTGTGCGACGACGACGACGGTGTAGACCGCCGTTCGGTGCTCGCCGTTCTCGATCCTGAGGACGAGTTCCTGGCTGTCGGTCTCGCCGAAGCCGGCGGCAACGTCGTCGTCGACGAACTCGAGGTCGCCCGTCTCGGTCTCCGCCAGGAGCGCCACCGCCGAGTACGGCTCGCCGTCGCCGGCACTGGTTACGGCGTAGCCGACGGATCCAGCTGCGAGCAGGATCGAGGCGACGAGCAGGACGTTCACCGCGGCGTCGGCACGCGAGTCTGGCTCGAGCAGCCGGCTCCGGACGGTCCCAACCCACGTTCGGTAGGGGACGACGAACCGATCCGCCTCGGGGACTGCCCACCGACGGATGGCAGCGGCGACCGTCCCGAGCAGCGTGACGAGACTCAGGCCGACGACGAACGGCACGGTCTGGAGCCCCCACGGCGTGACGGTCAGGACGAGTCCGACCAGCGGAGCTACGATGAGGCTCATCCCGACCGAGAGCACGACCCGTTCGACGCCACTGATTCGGGATCCGGCTGGCGAGACGGGAGCCGCGTCGGCCGCCGTTTCGGTCGTCTCGGTGGCTGGCGGGCCACGCCTGGGAAACAGCGCGGAGACGACGACGTAGCCGGGGACGAACAGGACGAAGCCGAGCCCGAGTGGGACGCGAAGCGGCGTCTCCCTGATCACTGGCGCGAGGACGGCGACGACGACAGCGACCGTGATCACGGTCACACCGGCCAGGTCAGCGGGAACCGATCGCAGGTGCCGCGGAACGAACAGCCGGAGCGACTTCACGTCGACCATTTACCGCGGCGTTCGATCCCCGCGGCTAAATGTCGTTGGATCAGACAGAAGTGGCTACTGTCCCGACGCTAGATGGATTCGGTCTCCGTCTCTCGGTCGACATCGTCGGCACCGGCTGCCGGCTCGGCATCGTCGGCACCGGCTGCCGGCTCGACTGTGAGCAGGTGCCGCGTCCGCTCGAGGGCGACGTCGGCCTCCTCGGATGAGACGTTCGCAGCGTCGAACGCCGCTCGCTCGTAGGCCTCGGTCAGGTCGAACAGGATCGCGTCGACGTCGTCGGTGCCGTCCCGTCGCCAGCGCCGGTAGAACTCCCAGTGGGTGAGCCCCTCGTCGACGCCGATCCGGCTCGCCAGCTCCCGGCGTGTCGCGACGTAGCACGTCTGGACGGCGGCCTCGGGGCGGCCGCTCGAGCGCTCCTCGGCTGCACGCGAGAGCAGCGCCTCCGTTACGTCGGGGCCCGTGAGTCGGTGCCCGGAGCCGGACCGACCGCTTCCGAATCCAGTCGTCCCGCCGGTTTCGGCCGCCCCGCTGCGATACCGACGAACGCCACCCGCGGCGGTGATCACGGCGAGCAGCCCGAAGAAGAGCCAGGCCCACGCCGGCAGCGAGGAGACCACGCCGCCATCCGACCCGGGCAGCGACACTGTTTCCTCAGCGTCGGCCGCCGCGAAGCTCGTTCCCTCGCCGTCGTAGGTGACGAGCACGCGAACGTCGCCGCCGGCCTCTGCGGGCGCGCTCACCGTCTCGTTGAACGCCCCTTCGTCGTCGAGCGTGACGGGCGCGACCGTCTCGCCGACGCGGACCTGGACGGACTCGTTCTCGACCGGCTCGCCCTCGTCGGTCGAGACCGTCCCCTCGACGAACACCTCGCGGTCGTCGACGTGGGTCGTGTTTATCGACAGCTCCGTCGCCGTCTCGAGGACGGTCACCGACTCCGTCGCCGCCGTCTCGGCGAGCGCTTGCGCTTCGAACGGGAGCCGCACGCCCAGCTCTCGCTCGCCGTCGGAAACGGACGCCGGGAGCTCGACCGAGCCGTCGAACGAGCCGTTCGAGACGTTCACGTCGCCGATGGCCTCCTCCTCGAGGACGGCCTCGAGCGTGACGTTGTCGACCGGTTCGTCCTCGACGGCGAGCGTCCCCGCGACCGGAATCTCCTCTCCGTAGGCCACCTCGGCCGGCACGTCAAGGTCGGTCACCGTCGGCTCGACCTGTTCGATCGAGACGGGGACCGTCGTCTCGCTCCCGAGATACGTCGACTCGTTTTCGGGGACGTACGCGACAGAGAGCTCGTCCGCCGAGAGCGCCTCGCTGGTGGGGCGGTACTCGAACTCGAACGCGCCGTCGTCGTCCGTTTCGGCCGTCGTCGTGCCGTTGCCGACGTCGAGACGGATCGCCTCGTCTGCGACCGCCGAGCCGTTCGCCGTCACTAGCTCGCCCTCGGCGACGAGCGGCTCGGCGAACGAGACGTTCTCCGCGTCGGGCTCGACCGAGAGCTCGGTCTCGACGAACTGCGCCTCGCGGATCTCCGCCTGGTCGCGTTCGAGTGCACGTTCGACGTCATCGAAGCGCTCGCTGGTCTCGGAGAAGTCCTCGCCGGTCTCCTGCTCGAGTTCGTCGTACAGCTCGCGCAGCTCGTCGCCGTCCTCGGTGGCGTTCGTGGCCTCGACCTCGAGTTCGCGGGCGAGTTCGCGAGCCCTCTCTTCTTCACCCTCCTCGAGCGCCTGCTCGTATTCGGCTCGCAACTCCTCGTAGGACTCGGCGGCGGCGATTAGCTCGAGCTGTGCGTCGCTGGCGTCCTCGAAGAGGTCGGCGTCGTCCGCGTCGGACGCCTCGGCGAGATCGGTGTACTGCGCGTGTCGTAGCTGGTAGTCCTCGCCAACCAGTTCCCTGGCGCTCTCGTGGTCGCCGCGCTCCAGTTCGGACGCGCTCTCGGCGAGCCGGTCCGTGAGCTCCTCGGAGAGCCAGGCCTCGAGTCCGACCGCGTCGCCGTCTTCCGTGTACTCGTTGGGGTTTCGGTGGGGGACCGTTTCGTTCTCGCCGTCCGTCGTGGCGGCTGCCGAACCGACGATCGCACCCGCGCCGAAGCTACCAGCTGACTGTTCGGAAGCACCAGCCTCCGCCGTCGGTCCGTTCACACCGGCGAACGCGATCGATCCGCCACCGCCTGCCGCCGCGACCGTGAGCCCGACGAGTACCAGCCCGACGGCGACCGTTCGTCCGATCTCGGTCACACCCGTGAATTCACGGTCGACGCACATACCGTTCATCGTCCGCCGACGCGAGTATCACCGTTCTACAACCGTCTCGTTCACTGATCGGTCTCGACAGCTGAGTTTCGTATCAGACAACTGTTACCAGTAGCTTGAACACGCCGTCCGTGGACGTCGGGACCATGCACCCCACGCGCCAGCTGGGCGCGGTCGCCGTTCTCGTCGCCGCCCTCGCGCTCCTGGCGGTCCTCACCGCCCGACTGTTCGTCCTCGGGGGTGCGGTGCTGGTCGGCGCGTGGCTTCTCGCCCAGACGGCCCAGTTCGCTCGCGACCTCGAGCGAACGGTGGCCGCCCTCTCGGTCGACCAGTCACCGGCCCGGCCCAGTTCGCAGGTGAGCGACGCCGTCCCGGTGACGCTCGTGGCGACGCTCGAGCGCCCCTCGCCGGTCTCGCTGTCGATCGACGCCGGTCTGCCGACGGGGGCGACGAGCGAGGAGCCGCTCTCGGTGACGCTCGAGCCTGGTGAGACCGTCGCCGAGCGGACTGTCGACGTCAGCTGGCCCGTGGTCGGCACCCATCGGTTCGACGAGGCGACGGTGGTGGCCACGGACGGTCGGTTTCGCGAGACGCTGCCGGTCGGTCGGCGACCCGAGATCACAGTCGAGTCGAACAACCCGCGGTCAGTTCACGTCGGCACGGGCGGCGACCGGTTGCCGACGGCGTTCGGCGAACACGAGACGTCGCGCTCCGGGTCGGGCATCGACCCGGCCGAACTCAGGGAGTACGTCCCCGGCGACACCGCCCAGCGGATCGACTGGAAGGCGACGGCCCGACTCGGCACGCCCCACGTCCGCGAGTTCGAGGCCGAGACGGACCGGCGGACCCTGCTCGTCGTCGACCACCGGCGCCCGCTCTCGGTCGGCCCGCCCGGTCGGTCGAAACTCGAGTACCTCCGGGAGGTTGCCCTGGCGACGATCGACGGCGCACGCGGCGCCGACGACCCGCTCGGCCTCCTCACGGTCGGTGACGGCGGCATCACCGGCTGGCACGGCCTGCACTCGGCTGCCGCCGACCACCGAACGCTTCGCCGCTGGCTCTTCGACCTCGAGCCGACTGCCCCCGTCGAATCGGCCGACTCGGCGGCAGAACGTGCGTCGCGACTCGCGGCCGGAGCCGTACCTGCAGACGGGGAGGCAACCGAGGACGGAGCCGGACCTGCGGACGGAGCCCCACCCGAGGATGGCGTCACATCCGAGGATGAGGGCCCACTCGAGGACGGCGGCGCCGCCGGGTCGGGCACGACTCGATCGCGGCCGTCTCGCCCCCCAGGAACCGGTGTCTCTCGACGAACGACCACGGCCGACGTCACCCGTCACCTCGTCGCGCTCGAGGGCGACGACGACGCGTTCGCCGAGACGCTCGGCCCCTTCCTCGAGGCTCGCCAGACCTACCGGGAACGGATCGAGTCGGATCCGCTGTACACCGCCGTCAGAACGGCGATCGCACAGCAACGAGGGTTCGTCTGGACGGCGCTGTTCACCGACGACTCGCGGCCGGCGGAGCTCCGGGAGACGGTCAAACTGGCCCGGGCCAACGGCAACGAGGTCGCCGTCTTCCTCGCGCCGACGGTTCTCTACGAGCCCGGCGGGCTCGCCGACGTCGAACGAGCGTACGACCGCTACGTCGCCTTCGAACGGCTCCGGCGTGACCTCTCGCGGATGGAACGCGTAACCGCCCTCGAGGTCGGGCCGGGCGACCGACTGGCGACCGTTCTCGAGGCGGGTCGCTCGCGAGGTGGGCGGCCGTGAGCGTCGCCGCCGTCGATCGGACCGAGGCGACGTGGTCGACGCTGCTCGCGCTGGCGATACTCACCGTCGTCCTCTCGGTCCTGTCGGGGCCGGCCGGCGCCGCTGTCGGCGTCGCCACCGCGGCGATCTGGTACGCCTTCGGGACGCCGTACGCGCTGGCTGGCGGCCACGTCGCGCTTCCGGTGTTGTTCCCGGACGGAATCGGCCCCGTCGCGCTCGTCGCCGTCTTCCTCGCCTTTCTCGGCGTGCTGGTCGCGCCCGTAGTCGGAACGCCGCGACCGATCGAGAACGCGGTCGTCGTCCTCGCGAGCGTCCTCGGCCTGGCCGGGATCACGTGGCTCGCCGCGTCCGAGGGCTCGCTCCCGATCGCGGCGGCGACGCTCCTCTCGGTCGTCGCGGTCGTGGCGGTCGCGATCCACCGGTACGAACGCGTCCGCCTGGGGCTCGCATGGTCGTCGACCGAACCGGAGACGGGGGCGGTCGATCCGTGAGCGAGTCCGACGCCGACAGCCGCGGCGAGCCGTCGGCCGCCGAGGACGCGACCGACGAGCAACCTCCGGAGGCGGCCGACGACGCCGCCGAGGCCACAGCCCAGGTCGAACTGCTGGCCGCGGAGAACCGGCGACTCCGAAGCCAGTACGCCCGCCTTCGCCAGGCGCGATACCGTCGGACGGCGCTCGGGCTCGCGTTCCTCGGCGGCCTGGCCGCCCTGGGCGGGCTCTTGCTCCCGGACGGGCGTGAGGTGCTGTTCGCTCTCGCCGCGACGGGGCTGTTCGGTGCCGTCCTGACGTATTCTCTCGCCCCCGGCCGGGTCGTCGCTGCCGACGTCGGCGAACGAATTCACGCGGCTGCCGCGACGAACGGCGCGGCGATCGCCGACGCCCTCGGCCTGGCCGACGAGCACGTCTACCTCCCGACAACCGACACCGGCGGAGTTGGCGACGCCGCTCGCCTCTACGTCCCCCAGCAGGCCGGCGACGACCTCCTCGAGGCGCTCTCGACGCCCGCCGATCGCGACGGGCTCGAGGACCGGCGCGGACTCGAGGACGTAACCGGCCCCTTCGTCACCGACGACGAGCGACGCGGGCTCGTCCTCGAGCCGACCGGGGGACCGCTCTATCGCGAGTTCGAGCGCGAACTGGTCGACGACCTCGAGTCGACGCCGGTCGGGCTCACCACCCAGCTCGCGGACGCCCTGGTGGAGGGGTTCGAGCTCGCCGACGCCGCCACCCCCGACGTCGACGCCGGGGACGGCCGCGCGACCGTCGCGCTCACCGGAAGCGTCCTCGGCGACGTCGACCGATTCGACCATCCGATCGCCTCGTTTCTCGCCGTCGGCCTCGCGGCCGGACTCGAGCGTCCCGTCTCCCTCGAGATCGCGCCGGGCGACGACCGGGCCGACTGGCTGGTCACCTGTCGGTGGGTTCCCGAGGAGTAGGGGGGAGCGTCTCGGTCACTCCTTCGCTGTGTCGGACTCGTCGCCAGTCGTCGCGTCGGACCCGTCGCCAGCCGTCGCGTCGGACTCGTCGCCAGCCGTCGCGTCGCGGCCCCCGTCGCCGACCGCCGGAACCGCTTCGGGGTCCATGCCGGGCGGCTCGACTGCCTCGAGGACGTCTTCGACGACGTCGACGGGCCTGACGTCGCTCAGTTCGGCGTCGGTGCTCAACACGAGTCGGTGGACCAGGATCGACCGGGCCAGCGCCTTCACGTCGTCGGGGATGGCGTAGCCGCGACCACGGATAGCGGCGCGGGCTTTTCCCGCGTCGAGAAACGCCAGGGTCGCCCGGGGCGAGGCCCCGTGGACGACGTCGGGGTGGTCGCGGGTCGCGACCACGACGTCGAGAACGTACTCTTTCACCGGGGCCGCGACGTGGACGTCCCGCACCCGTTTCCGGGCGGCGAGCAACGCGTCGACGTCGACGACCTGGGAGACGTCCGTCGGGCCGAGCGAGGGATCGGCGTCGAACCGCTCGAGGATCTCGCGCTCGTCGGCCCGGTCGGGCAGGTCGATCGTGAGCTTGAGCTGGAAGCGGTCGCGCTGGGCCTCGGGGAGTTCGAAGACGCCTTCCATCTCGATCGGGTTCTGGGTCGCGACGACCATGAACGGCTCCGGCAACTCGAGCGTCTCACCCTCGATGGTGACGCGGCGCTCTTCCATCGCCTCGAGCAGCGCCGACTGGGTCTTCGGCGTCGCCCGGTTGATCTCGTCGGCGACGACGAGGTTGGTGAAGATCGGCCCCCGCTGGAGGTCGAACTCGCCGGTGTGCTCGCGGTAGACGGTCGTTCCGGTGATGTCCGCCGGGAGGACGTCCGGCGTCAGCTGGATTCGTCGATAGGCGAGCCCGCTGGCCTGGGCGAAGAGGTTCGCGAGCGTCGTCTTCGCGACCCCGGGAACGCCCTCGAGCAGCAGGTGGCCGCGGGTCAGGACGGCGATCGTCAGGTGCTCGACGGCGTCGTCGTTCCCGACCAGCACCCGGCCGATCTCCTCGCTGAGGGCGTCGTAGATCGCCGTCGGATCGCCCGCCGAGCCGCCGGTCGCGCGGTCCTCACCGTTCATCGACGTGCTCACCTCCGTCGGGCTGTTCGAGCACGGCCAGCACTCGCTCGATCCGGTCTTCGTCCCAGTCGGGATACCGTCGCCGGAGGAACGCCGCCCGCTCTTCGTCCGAGAGGCCGGGGCTGACGTCTCGAGTCGGTCCACGACGCACTCGCGAGCCCACCCGCCGAAGGCGCTCGAGCCCCGAGCGGACGCGCCACGTCGCCAGCGTCGCTACGCCGGCGACGCCGACCGCGCCGAGCAGCGTCTGCAGGGTCGGCGTCTCTCGAACCGTCAGGAGCGCCGTCGTGAGCGGCGGCGCCTCGTCGGCTCCGGGAAGGTCGAACAGGACGCGCTCCTCGTCGGCGTAGAACGTCTCGAGGAACGCGGCGTTGTCGGGAACCTCGCGCATCACGTTGATCGTGACGCTCGGGTCGCCGACGACGATCACCTGCCCCTCGCCGACGTCCTCGACGGTCGCGACCGGGTGGGGACCGAAGCCCGAGGCGGCATCCTCGAGTTCGTCCTCGGGCGATTCGACCAGGTAGGCGACCTCGCTCGTGGCGACGAGGACCGTCGCGTTCCCCGGCTCGACGGCCGTTCCGTAGTTGAGCGTCACCTCGTCGACGGTCGCCGCGAGCGAATCGTTCTCGACTTCGGTCGCGACGGGCATCGTCGGGCTGCGGTAGTAGTGGCGATCGTCGCGGATCAGCCGGCCGTCAGTCCGCGCTTCGGCTCCCACTTCCGCCAGGAGCTCGTTTCCGCCGTCGCCGAAGTTCTCGAGGACGACGAGCGTACCCCCGGCCCGGACGAACTCACGGATTCGGTCGCCGTCGGCTCGCACCCGTTCGTCGTCGGGGCTGACGACGAACGCGACGGTCCCCTCGCGCTCGACCGCCTCGTACCGGGCCGGATCCTGCACGAGTTCGCCCGTCACGTTCGGCTCGGCCGCCACATCGTCACGGAGGTCGCTCGTCCCCTCCCAGGAGGGGTTGAACGGGTCGAACGCGGCCGTCGAGGTGCTGGTGACGACGACCAGGGTGAGCGCGACGGCGAGCGAGAGCGCGACCAGCAACGTCCGCGGCAGGTCGAGGTCGTCGACTCGCGGCAGGTCGATGCCCGCGTCACCGCCGGCGGACGTCACGGCAGCACCTCCGGCGGCGCGATCTCGAGGAAGCGACGTCCGGCGACGACCGCGAAGCCGACTATCCCGAGGACGACGAGGACTCGCAGCCGCCGTCGCCACGCCGGCGTCACGTTGATCGGCGACGTCAACTCGGCGACGATCAGCACGCCGACGAACGAGAGGATCACGAACAGATCGAACGAGAACGCTCCGAGGGCCGCCAGACCGAGCACCGTCGCTACCATCCAGGCGACCTGTCCGTGCACGAATCGCATCCGGCGCGGAATCGACATCACTCGGCTCACTTCCGACGGGAGCACGTAAACTATGCACACCGTACACTGGCGATCGTCGTCGCGTATCCGCGGGATAACTCGAGTCCCGCTCCTCGATCCGCGGTGACGGCCGACGCGAGGGGCCGCCCCCGTGGTGGTCGACGAGGAGAAGTAGGTAATCCGCTATTTCGCCCCCGGAGCCGGCGGTCACGAACAGGTGATCGATCGACTGGCAGCCGGCAATCCGGTCTTGCCAGCCGGCCGCCTCACGGATCGTCGCGGCGCCCGGACGGCGTGCCGGTGGCGCTCGAGACCGGGTCAGCGTCCGCTACGCTCGCGCTCGAGTGACGACAGCGCCGCGAGTCGCTCCTCGGTCGGCGGGTGCGAGCCGAACAGCCGTCGCTCGAGGCGGTGAAGACGCTTGCGGAGCCACCAGAAGGAGGGCTCGACGTCGCCCCTGGGACCGAGCATGACCTTCTCGAGTTCGCGGGGCTCGAGCGGGAGGATCGACAGCGAGGAGACCCCCGACACCGCCCGGAGATCGCGGTTCGGCGTGTCGGCGATCTCCCCGTCCAGCCGCCTGAGGGCGCTCGCGAGCGCCGCGGGCGAGCCCGTCGCCTCGGCCGCCGCCCGGTCGGCGACCCGCTCTCTGGCCCGGGAGAGGCGCGCCGTGATCGTCCGGCCGACCACCCAGAGCGCGCTCGAGACGAACCAGAGCGGGCCGACGATGAGGATCAACACCCCCGGCTCCTCCATCGACTCGATGCGCGATCGGAGCCCGCCGGCGAGCACGACGGGAGTCGAGACGGCCGTCATCACCATCGCGTCACGATTTCTCACGTGCGCGAGTTCGTGGGCGATCACCGCCTCGAGTTCGTCTGCCGTCTCGAGCGCCTCGAGCGTCCCCCGGGAGAGCACGAGGTGGACGGTTTCCGACCGGAAGCCGACGGCCATCGCCTCGGGGGCGTCGCGGTCGGCGAGGGCGACCATGGGCACGGGGACGGAAAGCAGCGCAGCGACCTTCGTGACCGTCCGGTAGAGCTCGGGTTCGTCCGACGGCGCGACGGGGGTGGCGTCGGCGAACCGCTCGATCGTCTCGAGGTGGCTGTACTCGAGGTAGCCGATCACGACGAGCGTGAACGCCGTAAAGAGCGTGGCGAAGCCGGCGGCACCGCCGGGATCGACGGCGATGAAGAGGGCGAAAAAGACCAGCCAGACGCCGACCAGGAGGGCGACAGTGACGAACGCGAGCGCGAGGACGGCGGCGACCATCCGCGCGTGGAGCGCAGTCAGACGGGGGGACATACCCGTGAAATGGAGCGTCGGTGAAAAAAGTCGTGCGGTGCCGACACGCACTCGATACCGCAACAACGTGCTTATCCGGTGTCCGGCCCTACGGCCGCCGATGACCGACGGGGACGTCGCGGCCTTCACGCACCTCGGCCCGACGGTTCGCGAGGCGCTCTCCGACCGTGGCTTCTCGACGCCGACGCCGCCACAGCGACTGGCGATTCCGCCGCTCGCCGCCGGCGAGGACACGCTCGTGATCGCCCCCACCGGCAGCGGCAAGACCGAGACGGCGATGCTCCCGGTCTTCGACCACGTCCTCGCCGAGGGACCGCCCGAGGGGATCGCCGCCCTCTACGTCACCCCCCTGCGGGCGCTCAACCGCGACATGCGTGATCGCCTCGAGTGGTGGGGTGAGGAACTCGACCTCGAGGTGGACGTCCGCCACGGCGACACGACGCGCTACCGGCGGAGCAAGCAGGCCGAAGACCCCCCGGACGTGCTGATCACCACGCCGGAGACGATCCAGGCGATGCTCACGGGCGAACGCCTGCGGGAGGCACTGGCGGATCTCCAGGCCGTCGTGATCGACGAGGTGCACGAACTCGCGGCCTCGAAGCGGGGCGCACAGCTCGCGATCGGCCTCGAGCGACTCCGGGAACTCGCGGGGGCGTTCCAGCGAATCGGGCTCTCGGCGACCGTCGGCGACCCCGAGGAGGTGGGGCAGTTTCTCACCGGCGGGCGACCCTGTGAGATCCGCGAGATCGACGTCGGGAGCAACCTCTCGGTGACGGTTCACAGCCCCGAGGTGACCGACGAAGACGAAGAGCTCGCCGGAAAGTTGCTCACCGACCCCGATATCGCGAGCCACGTCCGGTTCATTCGGGACCTGGTCGCCGACCACGAGTCGACGCTCATCTTCGTCAACACCCGCCAGACGGCCGAGGCGCTCGGCTCGCGCTTTACGGAACTCGAGGCCCCGATCGGGGTTCACCACGGCTCGCTCTCGAAGGAAGCCCGGATCGACGTCGAAGACCGGTTCAAGGCGGGCGAACTCGACGCGCTGCTCTGTACCTCCTCGATGGAACTGGGCATCGACGTCGGCCGCGTCGACCACGTGATCCAGTATCAGAGCCCGCGGCAGGTGTCGCGACTGCTCCAGCGGGTCGGCCGGGCGGGTCACCGCTTAGACGCGCTGTCGAAAGGGACGATCGTCACCACCCGGCCGGACGACGCGCTCGAGGCGCTTTCGATCGCCCGTCGGGCCCGCGCCGGCGAGGTCGAGCCCGCGGACATCCACGAGGGCAGCCTCGACGTGGTCGCCAACCAGATTCCGGGGATCGTAAGGAGCCAGGGCTCGACCCGCGTCGAGACGGCCTACCAGATCGTCTCGCGGGCGTACCCCTTCCGGGACCTTTCTGAACCCCAGTTCCGCGAGGTACTCTCTGAGCTCCACCGAAACCGGATCGTCTGGTTCGACGAGGGCGAGGATCGAATCGAGTCGTCGGGCGGCACCTGGCAGTACGTCTACGCCAACCTCTCGATGATCCCCGACGAGGAGACGTACACGGTCCACGACCTCGCCTCGAGTTCGACGATCGGGACGCTCGACGAGCGGTTCGTCGTCAACTTCGCGGCGCCCGGTGCGACGTTCGTCCAGCGCGGGGAGATGTGGCGCATCGCCGAGATCGACGACGACGAGGGCGTCGTGAAGGTCAGTCCCATCGCGGACCCCGCCGGCGAGGTCCCCTCCTGGATCGGCCAGGAGATTCCCGTCCCCCGCGCGGTCGCCAGGGAGGTGGGCGAGCTCCGCGGCGTCGTCGAACCACAGTTCGCAGCCGGCGCAGACGCAGCGGCCGTGGCTCACGACCTGGCCGAACGCTACCCCGGCGAGCCGGACACCCTCGAGGCGGCGCTCGCGGAACTCGAGGCCCACGTCGAGACTGGTGCGCCGATGCCGACGGCCGACCGGATCCTGGTCGAGCACGAGGGCCGATCGGTCGTCGTTACCGCCCACTTCGGCCACACGGTCAACGAGACGCTCGGACGGACGCTCTCGGCGCTGCTCGGCCAGCAGTCCGGCTCGTCGGTCGGCCTCGAGGTCGACCCCTACCGGATCGAACTCGAGGTGCCGACCTCGATCGCGACGAGCGACGTGCTCGCGGTGCTCGAGGAGACCGACCCCGCTCACGTCGAGGCGATCGTCGAACTCGGGCTCAAGCGCTCTGACGCGCTCGCCTTCCGGCTCGCGCAGGTGTCGGCGAAGTTCGGCGCGCTCAAGCGCTGGCGGGGCTCCGGTCGGCTCTCGAACGAGCGGCTGCTCGCCGCCCTCGAGGAGACGCCGATGTACGCCGAGGCCGTTCGGGAGGTATTCCACGAGGATTTAGACGTCAAGGGGGCGAGCGCCGTCCTCGAGGCGATCCAGTCGGGCGACCTCGAGGTGGTTACGACCCGCGGACGGACGCCGGTCGGCCTGGGCGGACGGTCGTCGGGCCGAGAGCTGTTGGCCCCGGAGCACGCCGACGCGAGCGTGATCGAGACGGTCAAAGAGCGCATCCGGAACGACCGGGTCATCCTGCTGTGTACCCACTGCAAGGAATGGGATCGGAAGACGAAGGTCAGGCGGGTGCGCGAGCAGCCCGCGTGTCCGGAGTGTGGCTCGACCCGGATCGCCGCGCTCAACCCGTGGGACGAGGCGGCCGTCGCGGCGGTACGGGCTCGAGAGAAGAACGACGAGCAAGAGCGCCTGACCGAGCGCGCCTACCGGAGCGCGAGCCTCGTCCAGAGCCACGGCAAGCGGGCCGTGATCGCGATGGCCGCCCGCGGCGTCGGCCCGCACAACGCCGCACGGATCATCAACAAACTGCGCGAGGACGAGGACGAGTTCTACCGGGACATCTTGACGCAAGAACGGGAGTACGCACGAACGCAATCGTTCTGGGACTGACGAGCGAAACGTCGAGTTACTCTCGGCGTGGATCGCCGACACCGTTTCTCTCCCGCGCCGACCACGGCACGCCTCGAGCAGACACCCGCACGTCGCCTACCCGCTCGGGGGCCGTCGTCCGCTCGAGTGATACGCCCGTCGGCGGCGTTCGTCCTCGAGGGGGAACTCACTGGTCCTCGAGCGGGTGTCCACGTCTAATCCGAGGCTAACCACTGCCAGCGCGAATTCGGCCCCGGTCGATGCGTTGTACGTGAGGATTTACAAAATGGCGGTCAGGCATACGTCAGCCCTGTCTTTCGACGGGTGGGCGACCGCCCACCGTCAGCCGAGCAACAGTGCGTTCATCATGAGTTTCCGAATCACGACGCTGGAAGCCGACGATCGGGAGACGTGGAACACGTACGTCGAACGCTCCCCACACGGAACGCTGTTCCACCGGTACGACTCGCTCGAGGTGCAGGCCGACCACGCCGGATCGACGCTTCACCCGCTCGTCGGCTACAAAGGCGAAGAGCCCGTCGGCGTCCTTCCGATTTTCGCACAGCGGAAAGGGCCCGTCACGCTGGCGTTTTCGCCCCCCTACGAGCTCGGGGTCCCGACGCTCGGGCCGGCGTTGCTCCACATGGATCAGCTCAAACAGCGCAAACGGGAAAAGCGACACCGGCGATTCGTCGAGGGCTGTCTCGAGTGGATCGACGACCGACTCGAGCCACGGTACACGTCGATCCAGGCCGGCTGGCGCTACGACGACGTCCGGCCGTTCGTCTGGAACGGGTTCGAGGCGACGCCGTCGTACACCTACGTGATCGACCTCGAGCGCGGACGGGAGGCGCTCCTCTCCCGGTTCAGCCAGAGCGCCCGTCGTCACGTCCGGAACAACGAGGACGGCTACGACGTCGAGGTCGGCGGCGAGCAGGAGGTGCACTGGATCCTCGCACGGCTTCGCGAACGGTACGCCGAACAGGGACGGAACGTACCCGTCTCTTCGGCGTTCGTCTCGGCGCTGTACGGGCGGCTGGCCGACGAGGGCGTCAGACCGTACGTACTCCGGGTCGACGGCGAGCCGGTCACGGGAACGATCTTACTCGAGTGGAACGAAACGGCGAGAAGCTGGCTGGGCGGGGCGAAACCCGACGTGGGCTTGCCGGCGAACGACTTACTCGAGTGGCAGATGATGTGTGACGCCCTCGATCGCGGGCAGTCGACGTTCGAGATCGTCGGGGCGAACACCCCGCGGCTCAACGAGTGGAAGACGAAGTTCAGCCCGGAGATCCGATCGTACTACCAGCTGGAACGAACGACGCCCGGGATGGAAGCCGCCAAACAACTGTACACGACGCTTCGGGACCGATCCACCCTCGTCTCGAGGCTCGGCCCGGCCAGCGAACCGTGACCGAGCGCGAGTCGTTGGCGCGGTCGGTGCTGGGCGAGCGACGGTTTGCGGCTGCCCGGTCGCTGGTTCGGACGGTTTGCATTCGGTCTTACGTCTACCGCTACCCCGAGGAGCGACCCGACGTCGACAGCCCCGACGAGCGCGTCGACGTCCGGCCGATCACGCCCGCGGTGATCGAGTCGCATCTGACCTCGCCACAACGGAAAGCACAGTTCACCAGGCTCCTCGAGCAGGGACACGAGGGGCTGATCGCCGTCGACGATGGTGAGTGGCTCTCCTACGGGTGGATCCACACGCCGACGTCGACGACCACGCCGTCGCACCTCCCCGAGTGGCTCCTCGACCTGGACCTCTACTGGATGTTCTACGACCGGACGAAGGAGGCCTACCGTCGTCGGGGGTGGCACAAGTATCTCCTGGCCGAACGGGTGCGAACGGTGCTCGAGCGAGAACGCGACGTCGAGATCTTCACCGATACGGTCGCAGAAAATCCGTCGCGATACTCGATGTGCTCCGTGGGGTTCGAACCGGACGGCGAGTTGCTCATCTACCGGTTCGGTCATCCGGTCGTCGTGCTCAGGCGGTTCGGCCGGTGGGATCCAACGGCGCCTCATCCGCCACTGCCAGAGTCGACGTGACGGGGTCCGTTCGTCTGGAGCGACCGAATGCGCGTAGACCAGCGTGTCTCAGTTCTGCACCCGTGCGAGTCGACGGACCGCGACGAGCAGCTGTCGTTCCAGGCGCTCGGGCAGGAGACCGACGGCGTCGACGACGCGTTCGACTTCGTCGGCGGTTACCGCACCCGTCACGAATGCGGCACTCACGTAGACGATCGCACCGACTGGCGGAACGACGACGAGCGCGACGAGCGACGACGTCAGCACGACCGTCAGCGGGACGATCACGAGGAGCGTCGCGGCCACGGTGAGGATCGTCGAGCGCCAGCGAACGCCGGCGAGCGGTCGATAGCCGAGGTTCCTCGCGACCACGGACTGAAAGACGACGAGGCTGCCGTAGCCGACCGACGTCGCCACCGCCGCGCCCACCATCCCGTACTGCGGGATCAGTGCGACGTTCAGGACGAGGTTGATGGCCGAACTCGCACCCGTCGCCAGCAGCAACGGCCGTAACGACCGCCGCGCCTGGTTGATCGCGATCGTCGGGCGGGCGATCGCGAAGCCGAGCACGCCGGGGAGCAACACCAGCAGCGGAATCGCCGCCGGGGCGAACGACTCGCCGAGATACAGCGGCACGAGGTCGAACGCCAGGACGGCGACCCCGATCGCCAGCAGCGCCGTGAGCAAGAACACGTGGTGAGTCACCAGGCTGGCCCGACGGTCGATCGTCTCGAGGTCCCCCGTCTCCCACAGCTGCGAGACCCGCTGGAGGAGGACGAGCTGGATGGCCAGCGGGGCGACCCACAGCACTTCGGCGATGACGAGTGCTCCCTTGTAGAAGCCAACCGTGCGATCGGTCGTCCAGTGCTGGAGGATGAGCACGTCGACGTGATAGAGCGACATGAGAAAGAGGTAGAACCAGACGGTGTTGAACGAGTACGTGCGGATCTGTTCCTTGGGGAGCGAGACGTCCGGCGCCCTGACGAGCGAGCGACGGGGCAACTCCCTGACGAGGAACGCCGAGCCGACGACGATCGTGAACGCGCTCGTGACGACGTCGGCGATGAGGACGCCCTCGACACCGAAGCCGACGTAGACGAGGACGAGTGCGAGCACCACGAAGAGCACCTTCTGGACGACTTTCAGCGGCTCAGAAACCGACTCGAGGTGGAGTCCCATGAGCGTAAAGAGGATGTGGACCCGAAGCTGGCGACCGATCGCGTACAGGCCGAGGAGGTAAAACAGGGAAGTAAACGGCGCCCCGAAGACGCGGGCGGCGAGGCCCGACCACGCGGCGAGGAAAAATCCCAGCGCACCGAGCAGGCCGATTCCGATCGCCGGGCGAAAGATGTAGCTGACGACTGCGGCCTGCCAGTCGCGGTCCTGGCGCTCGGAGACGTACTTTCTGACCGCCTCGGTCGTCCCGGCCATCATGAAGATCGCGACGATCGCGAACACCGACAGCACGATCGCGTAGTGACCGTAGCGCGTCGGACCGAGCAGCCGGACCAGAAGCGGCGTGAACGCCGTGCTCAAGACGAGGATCGTCACTTTCGAGAAGAAGGCGGTGAACACGGCCGAGGAGAACGAGTTTGCCATAGATCGGGCGGCGTGTGGTGAGCTTCTGGAGTGAGTCGCCTACTGGCTCCCTCGAGTCATCGATCGGGCACCGTCGTCGAGCTGACGCCGAGGTGGCACAACCGATTGACTCGAGCGATCATTCGACCCCACCGGCCGGCTTGCGGACGTATCCACAGCTACACGGCACGTCGTACTCGCTCGTCGCCAGGTAATCGAACTCGAGCAAGCCGTGGGTCGCCTCGCGTTCTTCGACGAACGTCTCGAAGGCGTCGTTGCGGTCGACGTGTGGTGAGATCATCATCCCGCCGGGAGCCAGCCACTCCCAGGCGAGTTCGAACTCGAAGAGCATGCCGCTGGTCGAGTACTCCGAGTCGTGGTAGAAGATGTCGATCTCGGGCAGTTCGGCGTACAGCGTCGGCAACACGTCACGTGGCCGGCCGAGCCGTGAGTCCCACCGGTCGTGGAGTTCTTCCGGGACGATCCAGCCCGGCTCTTTCCCCTCGGGGAGGACGTGACTCCGGTGTTCCGAGCACGACGGACGGCCGCGTTCGACGTACTCGAGCATCGTCGCTCGATCGAGTCCACCGTTCGTCCGTCGCCTGAGGGCAGCGGCGTCGCGGGTGAGCGAGGCGTCGACCGTGTGTAAGGTGCCGTGGTCGTTCGCCGCGAGCGCGAGGAGCATCGAGGCGGTTCCGACGCCGCTGTAGACGCCGGTGGAGACGACGTGGTCGGGCTCCCACGTCCGAATGAGTGCGTAGACGTGCGCGGCGACCCCGCGGTGGGTGTCGAAGACGACCTTCTCGTCGCCGACTTCCTCGAGGCCGGCCATCACGATGTCGACGATGTCGCTCTCCTCGAAGAACTCCTCCCAGAGCCGGTCGTATCGCTCCTGCCCGAAGAACTCCTCTGCGAACGCCGTGCGCGTTCGTTCGCGTCGTTTGAGGTACGTCCAGGAAGCCGTTGGGCTGAGGATGTGATAGCCGTGTTTCACGGCCGGCTTCGCTCCGTCGGGAACCCGACTGTACACCGCCCCGGGGAGGGTGTCCATGTCGTCCGTTACGGACTCCATACGCTCAAGCACCGGTTTCGCCCTGTCTGGCAGTCGGTCGATGATCGCCCCTTTGATAGAATTCATCGGTACTCACCACCGAACATCCGGGAGACGGTCGACTCACCACGCGGTGGACGCGTCGTCACCGAACGGATGTTCACGATACTGGACCTGGTCGGTCGGTCGCTTAGTAAATGAGGACGAACGGCGACCGCGGGCGGCGCCCCCGTCTGTTTCAGCCGCTCAACGTTCGGTTGCCCGATCGTGAGGTTTTCTCGCCACGTAGTACGGCTGTCGTTCGAAATACTTCCCGATCGACTCGCGTTTGCCGACGCAGCCGACGACCTCGAAGCCGTGCCGGCGAAGCTGTCTGTACTGGTGGATCGGGTTCGAAATGTACTTTTTCACCGCAAAATCCATCCCGTCGTACTTGTACCGCGAACCGATGGTTCGGTGATTGCCGTTTTTCAGATACCAGTTCCGGAGGTGATCGTGGTCTAGCACGATCGCCGGGAGCGTGTAGAAGGAGTTGTGCGAACTGAACGCGAACACGCCGCCGGGTTTCAGGACGCGACGGATCTCGAACAGTGCGCGTCGTCGTAACCAGGCGGGTCGAATCGCGTCGATGCCGACCCAGGAAAACAGCACGTGCTCGAACGAGCCGTCGTCGAACTCGAGGTCGGTCGCGTCGCCAACCCGGACGTCGAGGTCGCTGAAGCGGTCGCTCGCGCGCTCGACCATCTCCTCGCTGATGTCGATCCCGACGACGTCGAAGCCGCGCTGCTCGAGCGCTCGAGTCGTTCGGCCGGCGCCACAGCCGACGTCGAGTACGCGCCCGTCGGTGGCGTCGAAGTACCGCTCGATCACGGTTCGTTCGCGCTCGCGGAGACCGTGACTGCTGGCGAGGTGCTCGTAGTGGCGAGCGACGTGCGGGTCGTGATACGGCGTCGATTCCGGGACGTCGCCCGTCCGACGGTGGCTGTCTGCGTCCATAGTGAAGTGCCGTGACTGTGACGGCTGGTGAACGCGAAGTCACGCCACCGAGGAGCATAGTTGTTGGTGTCCGTTGAGGGTGTCATAGAATAGTTCTCACACCCTCTATACGGCTACCAACAAACCATCAGTATAATGTACAGACTTATCATCTACCGGGACAGAAGTCTAGCACGTAAACTTGAGCCAACGTAACATAGAAGTGGTGATTCTCACCACGAGTAGTGGACTGATCTTTCTGGATGTGTTTCTTGGCGTCTCAGAGGCCTTTCCCGATGGTTGGTTTCACCTTCTACTAGGCGTATTTCTCCTCGTTAGCGCTGTTGTTCTATTCCTTAATCGAAACGGGTTAGCCGAAAAGTAAGCAGGTCTACTGACCGCGCTATTCGTCTTCAGGCAGTCGAAATCAACTTCTTGTGAACCCTTCTATGACATCTACGTCCGTATGATGGCGTTCAGACGGCGATCGAGGGAGCGCCGTCAGTCGAGGTACCGACGCTGAAGCGACCGAGCGAGGTTGAGCACCGGGAGCGCCGGCGACGGGACGCCGCGCTCCCAGCTGAGCAAGGGAACCACGCGGCCGCCGAACTGAGATTTGAATCGAAACAGGCCGTCGCGAAAGTCGGGCGCCGTCCTGAGCAGGTCGTACGTGTCGTAGCCGTGCTCGATCGCCCACTTGATCGCGTGTTCGTGGAGGAGTTCGGCGGCGTGATACTCGAAGTGCTCCCGTTTCACCCCCGAGTACGCGTAGTGCAGCGTCGACTGCTCGTCGTCGCGGTAACAGAGGATCGAGCCGCGCGCCTCGCCGTCGACGCGAAGCGAGAACAGCTCGAGTCGGTCGTCGAGGTGCTCGAGCGCGAGGAAAAACGAGTACGGGAGGACGGGAAGTCCCGACCGCTCCATCACCGCTGCGTACGCGTCGTAGAACCTCGCGAGGGCGTGTCTGGAGATCGGCACGTCGACGATTTCGAACGCCTGATCGTGTCCGCGTCTGATCCCGCGACGGCGCGTGCGGTCCATCGCCGCGGACACCGCCTCCCACCCCTGGCTGAGCTCCAGCGCGATCCGACACCACTTGACGTCGAGGTCGTAGCCGTGGGCGCGAAAGAGTTCGTGGTACCGAATCGCCGCCTGATCGTACGTCCGCAGCCTGCTGAACAGCACCGTCCCGTCACAGAGGCGGGGAACCACGCCGAGCAGTGCCTCGAGGACGGCCTCCTCGTCCGTGATCGCGATCGGGCCGCCGAAGCCGGGATACAGCGAATCGAGCCGACTGACGGGGCCGACGTCGGTGATCACGTTCGGCAGCAAGCCAACCGGGTTTCCCTTCTTGTGGACGACCAGGTGTCGCGGCGTCGACGCAGTTCCCGCCTCGAGCGCCTCGAGCCACTCGTACCGGTGGAACAGGCTCCCGAGCGGGGCGGTTTCGACGACGTGATTCCACTGATTCCGATCCGCCGACTCGATGCTATCGAGGACAGTCACTTCGAGGGACATCGACACGGTGAGAGACGGACACACTCACGGGATCGCTCGAGAAATAGCTTTAGCTGCGAACGGTCCTCGTACTCGAGGAAGGGTCTCATTACTCGCGGCGACAGCCACTCACCGGGCGTCGATGCAGTCGACGTACGATTCTGCACCGACCGACTCGAGGTAGAGGTTCGTACAGAGTGAGCCGTGGCGGGCGATCTCTCGAACCGTCTCGGCGGCGTCGGCTTCAGGGACCCACCGCCAGTCGGTGTACTGCGTCCCCGGCGTCCCTGATCCCGACTGGGGCACCCCGGGCGTCCCGTCGACGACGGTCGCCTCGTACAGTTCGCCGTGGAGCAACGAGCCCACGCGTTCGATCGTTCCGCGGCCGACGAACGCCGCCACCTCGAGCTCGACGCCGAGTTTCTCCGGTCCGATCCGCTCGACGGCCTCGCGAACTCCCTCGGTCGGTTCGATCGGTGTCGCTGGCAAGCCCCACATCCCGGGCAGGTGCTCGTCGTCGTCGGGTCGCTTCACGACGAGAACGTCGGCGTCGGCCGGGCTGGTCACGACCGCGAAGGCGGCGTGCTCGATGGGGAGTCCAGAGGCGTTCATGGCCGACTCGACTCGCGCCACGGTCAAAGCTCTGTGGCCGTCTGACCGGCCGACGAGAGCCGGGTCGATTCGCTCGGCCAACGGGTCGATCGCCAGAAACGGGTAACTTTCTTGAGCCGAGCCGTCAGAGACACGGGTATGAGTACGATCTTCAGCAAGATCATCGACGGCGAGATTCCCGCCCGCGTCGTGTACGAAGACGAGACGACGTTCGCGTTCCTCGACGCCAACCCGCTCGCGCCGGGACACACGCTCGTGATCCCGAAAGCTGAATATGAGCGCATCGAGGACCTGCCCGAGGACGTCGCCCGGGACCTCTTTGCGACGGTCAGCCGCCTCACCGACGCCGTCCAGACGGCCGTCGACGCCGACGGCGCGACCGTTGGCTTCAACAACGGCGAGGCCGCCGGCCAGGAGGTCGACCACGTCCACTGCCACATCGTTCCCCGCTTCGCCGACGACGACGGCGGCTCACTCCACACCGCATTCGGCGACTTCGCCGACCTCTCAGACGACGAGCTCGACGAGATCGCCGCCGACGTCGAGCGCAACGCGTGAGCCGATCGTCTCACCGATGAGCCTCACAGCCGACCTCCGGGCTGCCCTGGCCGACGAGCCCGTCGCGGTCGTACTCGAGCTGGGAACGCTCGTCGTCTGCGTCCTCCTGTTCGTCGGGACGTTCGTCGCGTTCTCGAGCGGGCCACCGACCGGTCGCGGTGGCCCCTGGCTGGCTGTGGTGGTCGTCGGCGCGGCGGTCGTTCTCCTGTGGACGGCGGTGATTCCGGCGTTCGACCGTCTCAGGTAGTCAGAAGAACACGCCAGCCAGGAGGTCGCCGTAGCCGAGCGCGAGCAACAGCCCGGCGAAGACGGGGACCAGGAAGGGCGTTCCCGGCGAGATCCAGACCGTCTCTTCGGCGACGAGCACCTCGAGTCCTGCCCGGAGCTCGTCTGGCGAGGTCCCGTAGGCGGATCCCTCGATGTCCTCGAGGAACGCGTCGGCGCCCCAGGAGTCGTCGAACCCGTCCGCGCTCTCGGACTCGAGTTCGGCCTCCCGTTCGTCGGTGTGACGGGTGGTGCCACCGTCGGGCAAGATGGTGCCTGCGTCGACACGGCCGTCGGTCGGCGGGTTGGGGTCGTCAGGGAGGGTGGCCGGATTCCGGTAGTGGTCGGGTTCGTCGCGCAGGTCCGCCAGCGTGAGTCCCCGCCACCGGAGGTACATCCGCAGGGCGTCGAGGTCGAGTCCCCCGTAGGTGCGGCCGTCGGGCGTCTGTAACAGCCGGCCGTGGGTGGTCGTCGCACGCTCCCAGGCGATGGGCCAGCCGACGAACATCACCGGAGCGATCCGGCCGGCGGCGGCGTTCCGGACCGCCAGGACGATCGGGATGGCGAGGCCAACGAGCACGGCGTTGGTGAGGATCGTGAACGAGAACGCGTCGACGGGCGTCGTCGCCACCGGGAACTCCCGGCCGGCAACGGCGTACGACGGGAACGCCGGGAACAGCAGCGCAAGCACCATGAGTGCCTTCGCGTCGGCGCCGCCGAAGCCCCCGAACCACCAGAACAGGTACGCGATCGGCACGACGAGCCCCAGGCTCACTGCCGCCGGGAGCAGGAACGCCCCCCACGCGAACTCGCCCGCGTTCCAGGCGACCCAGCCGTCCCAGACGAGGGTCACCGCCCCGAGGAGCGCGAGCGGAATCCAGACGACGCTCGAGACCCGCCGCGTTCTGACGTCGCGGACGGCCGCCCAGGCGAAGACGGGGACGGCGAGCAACCGAAGGAGGTCGGGAACCGTCGCAGGCAGCGCCGAGAGCGTCACAGCCTCCACTCGAGAGCGCGGGAGCCTTACCTTTTCGACTCTCGACGGGTCGCTCTGTGCGGAGCTGGGTGAGTGTCCTGTCCCGGAGCCCGAACCGGGAGAACGTTCTTTACCGACCGGCGTGGTAGTGCGCCGGGATGCGAGACTCCGAATTCGCCCTCTGTCTCACCCACGACGTCGATCGGCCCTACAAGACGTTTCAGGGGCCGTACTACGCCGTGAAAGAGCGCGACCGCTCACACCTTCGATCGCTGGTCTCGGCGGAGCGACCGTACTGGCAGTTCGAGGATATCATGGCCCTCGAGGACCGGCTGGGCGTCCGGTCGTCGTTTTATTTCCTGAACGAGAAACGACTCTTCCGGGATAAAGCCCCGCCGGAGTGGCTGAATCCGACGAACTGGAAACTGTTCACCGGACGCTACGACGTCACCGACGACGAGATCGTCGACGTGATCTGCACGCTCGACGACGGCGGCTGGGAGGTCGGGCTCCACGGCTCGTACGACTCCTCCGACGACCTCGAGCGGCTGCGACACGAGAAGGCGGTGCTCGAGGGCATCCTCGGCTCGACGGTCGTCGGCGGCCGACAGCACTACCTCAACCTCTCGAGACCGAAGACGTGGGCGTATCACCGCGAGATCGGGTTGCGCTACGACGCGAGCCTCGGCTCGAGTGCGTCGTACGGATTCGACGGCCGCTACGACGTCTATCGGCCGTTCGACGACGAGTTCGTGGTCTTCCCCCTGACGCTCATGGACGGGACCCTGCTGTCGGCGACCCCGTCGGTGGCGGCCGCGTGGGACGAGTGTCGGCGACTCCTCTCGGAGGCGGCCGAACACGACGCGGTCATGACCGTCTGCTGGCATCCCCGACACTTCAACGAACGGGAGTTCCCGGGCTATCGAACCATTTACGAGCGCCTGATTCGGGAGGCACAGTCGATGGGGGCCTGGGTCGGACCCTGCGCCGAGTGGTACGAACGGCGTGTGAAACGACCTGTCTCGAACTAATGTCCGCACTCGACCCCGTTACCGACCGACGACCGTCCGGGAGGGCGATCGGATTCGATCGGCGATGTGACGCCGACCGGCGCGTCGGCTCCGGCCGGGCTCTCCGCACGGTTCGATCGACATCAGGCGGGAAGCCGACGTGGGGGCGGCGGCTCGAGCCAGGTTCGCGGCGCTCGATCCGTCGCTCCCTTCCCGCAGGAGGACAGGCCGTCGCGACGAACGCCCCCGAATCACTGGCTCATGTCTGACGTCAACGCAACCGGTTCGAACGCACGCACGGCGGCCGTCGAGATCGAACGGTGTGACGACGATGGCCGGTGGGACGATTTGCTCGATCGAACGGCCCGATCGACGGTGTTTCACCGGTCGGTCGTCCTGAGCGCACTCGAGCGCCACTCCGCCGGGACCGTTCACCGACTGGTCGGCGCCGACGAGTCGGGTCCCGTCGGCGTCTGTCCGCTGTTCGAACTGTCCAAAGGAGGTCTCACCGCCGTGTTCACGCCGCCCCCGAGGCGAGGCATCCTGTTTCAGGGGCCGCTCGTGTTCGACGCGCCGACGACGTCGCGGGAGACGTTCGGCCGACGGAACGAACGGTTCGTCGCCGCCTGTCTGGACTGGATCGCCACGGAAATCGGGCCCAGCTACGAACGGCTCTGTCCGACGACGGAGTACGTCGACGTTCGACCGTTCGAGCGACGAGGGTACGCCGTCTGTCCGCAGTACACCTACGTCGTCGATCTCTCGCGCGACCCCGACTCGCTCAAACGATCGTTCTCGCGCACCCCCCGTCGAAACATCGAGGCCAGACGCACCGACGTCGAGATCGGCGTCGGTGACGCCGACGACATCCGATTCATCCACCGCCAGGTGCAGAATCGATACGAAGCCCAGGGGAAAGCGTACACCGTGCCCGTCGAGTTCCTCCTCGAGCTGTACGAGCAAAGCCCGGAACCGATCGTCACGCCGTACGTCGGCTCGCTCGACGGCGAGCGCAAAGCCGGCCTCATCGCACTCTTCGACGAGACGACGGCGTACTTCTCCGAGGGCGGGGCAACGCCCGACGCCGGCGTCCCGTTCAACGATCACCTCCACTGGCGGGTCATGTGCGACGCGAAATCCCGCGGCCTCTCGGCGTACGATCTGCAGGGGGCGAACACGCCCCGGATCTGTGCGTACAAATCGAAGTTCAACCCCGAGGTGCGGACCTACTACGAGATCGAGTCCGGCACCCTCGTCACGTCCCTCGCCTCGAAGCTGTACCGAAAGCTACGGTGAGCGGCCTCGAGTCGACGCCGACCGGCTCCTTCGACTCACACGGCCGGTCTCACTCCAGGTAGCCGAGTCCCTCCAGCCGGCGCCGCACCGCCGCTGACTCTGCTCGATCCCGCTCGCGGGTCCAGCGGCTGTACCGCACCTCGCCGACGGGTTCGCCGCCGATCGCCTCGATCGGTTCGCCGTCGAAGGCGACGTCGAGGGGGACCTCGAGCGCCGCGAGGACGGTCGGTGCGACGTCGTGAACGTGTGCCGTCCCCCGCTCGGACGTCGGTTGCACGCGAGGCCCCGTCGCGACGAGGATTCCGGTCGGCTTGTGATTGTACCGGTGTCTCGACTCGTCGAAGACCGACTCCGTCACGACGGCGCTCACGAAGTGATCGAAGTCAGTCGGCGTGAGCAGGACGTCGGGACCGTCCGAGACGCACGGGCCGTGATACACCCGCTCGGCCGGCTCGACGGCCTCGAACACCGGTCTCGAACCGTCGGGAACCGTCAGTGCGGCGAGTTCCTCGAGGAGTTCCGGACGAACATCGTCGTCGCAGTAGATGCCGAGGCAGGCGCTCGAGGGGAAGTAGGCGCTCGAGGCGTCCTGGTCGATCTTCTCGCCAGCCGTGACGAGGTGGCCGAGCACCGCGTCCGGAATCGCCCGTCTGGCCAGCGCCGCGAGCCCCACGCTTGCCAGCCCCGACTCGACTCGCTGCGGGGTGAGTCCGGCCCGGGAGAGGCCACGAACCGCCCGCGTCGCGAGGTCGTCGGCGCGGCCGTCGTCGCCGTCGGCGACCGGCTTCTCCCACCCGTGTGCTCGCCCGTCGACCGACGTCTCGAGGTAGCCGCGTCGTTTCAACCAGGTGTTGATCCGGACGTCCCACCGGCCCAGCTCGCCCATTCCGTGATCCGAGACCAGCATCGTGTAGTCGGCGTCGACGGTCTCGAGGAGCGATCCGATCAGCTCGTCCACCGACCGATAGACGCGCTCGACGTGGCGTCGCTCCGGCAGTTCGTGGAAGACGAGATCCGTCGCCTGAAACTCAACCATGGCGAAGTCCCACTCGTACGTCTCACAGAGATACGCGGTCGCGTCCCGTCGCAGCCCCATCAGGTGCACGTACTCCTCACAGAGGGCGTCGCCCTCGAGCGACTCGTCGGCGTACACCCGGTACTCGCCCAGTTTCTCGCGGAGTTCGTCCACGACGTCCGCCGGCTGTGCCTGCAGCCGATCGACTTCCCGACCGAGAAACCCGGGGACGACGACGCCGTCGATCTCGGGGGCAGGGTCGGTGACCGGGACGTTCACGACGATCGACCGCCCGCCGGCCTCGGTGAGCGTCTCCCAGAGTCGATTCGTTCGGACGTCGTCCGCGTCGACGAGCCGGTCTCCGTCCGGCGTCTCGAAGTCGAACACGCCGTGTTTCCCCGGATTCGTTCCGGACGTCAACGAGGTCCACGCCGTCGGCGTCCACGGCGGCATCGAGCTCTCGAGCGTGGCGTGGTAGCCGTCCTCGAGGAGCGACGCCACGTTCGGCATCGCGCCGGCGTCGATCAGTGGATCGATCGTCCGGAAGTCTCCGCCGTCGATCCCGATAACGAGCACGCTACCCTGCATTCGACGTGAGCACACCAGCCAGCCACTTAATGGTGGGACTACCTTCGCGCACCGTCACGCGCCCCGGTCCTGAGCCGTTCGGAAATCCATCCGACGACGGGACTGTCTCGACCGTCGTGAACACCGATTATGATCGTGGACGATGGCACGCCGGTACGTGCGTTCAGCCTCCACCTTCGGCAGTCGGCGGACGCCCGCGCGGCCCACTCGAGCGTCCGGGTTGCCGACCGAACGGAACCGCGACGGCGGGCGGTCGGCGTTCGACCCCCGTCGAACGAGCGCGCCGGGACAGTACCGGGGTGAGCGCGGCTCGTGACCGAACGCGGACCGGAGACGGTTGGCGTCCTCGCAGATCCTTACCTCGACGAGTGGCAGCTTCGGGCCATCGACCGGGCGGCGGCCGAAACGGGGATCACCGTTCCGCTGGTCGTCGTCAACGATCCGCCGGACGGCGAGGACCCGGACGCGGTCGCGAACGCGGTCAACGACGGCCCAGGGATCGCCTCTCTGGGGCTTCTCGGACGGACGATCCTGCGGGAACGCGCCTGGGCGCTCGTCCTCGCCGAACGCGAACTCGCGACGCTCGTCGGCGAGGAGCACCCCCTTCGGAAACGGCGAGCCGTCGCCGATGCGCGGCCGATCGAGGACGCCGACGTCCGCGTCGTCGAACCGATCACCGACGGTGCGTGGACCGAACTACCGGCAGGCGTGGTCGACGAACTCGCCGATCGCTGTGACGTGGCGCTCAGGTTCGGCTTCGGGCTGATTCGCGGTGGCGTTCTCGACGCACCGACGTTCGGGGTCCTGAGCTTCCACCCGGCCGACGTCCGCCGCTACCGTGGCCTCGGCACACCGACCGCGTACGCCGACGGCCGAGACGAGATCGGCGTGACGCTCCAGCGGCTGTCGACGACGATCGACGGCGGAGAGATCGTCGCCGAATCTCGCGTGGACGTCACGGGCTGTGCGACCCTCTGGGACGTGTACGAACGAATTCACGACCGCCAGATCGAGCTGGTGAGCGAGGGACTCGAGAACCTGTGTGACCCCGCGTTCGAACCGACGGTCCCCGACTCGCTGGGGCCGTACTACCCCCAGGACGTTCGCCGCTCGCCGCGATTCGCCGCCCGAACGCTCGCGCGAAACCTCCGTGGACGACTCTCACGCCACCGATGACCGCCGTCTTGATTGGCGTGGCCGTGTGGCCGTCGCCGGGACGACCGGACCGGCTGCGCCGGCTCGGCCCGACGTCGAACCACCCGACCGCCGCCGTGGACCGCCGCCCTGGGACTCACCGACCGCGTCGACGGAACCGAGGTGAGCCCCATGGCGCGTGAGTCCATCGAGAACGTCTCGTGGGAGTTCGGTGGCCGAGTCGTTCACATCGTCACCTCCGGACTCTTGCTGATCGTGCTGACTCGAGTCCTGGGTCCGGACCGGTACGGGCTGCTCGCCCTCGCGATCGCGGTCTTCACGTTCGCGAGGTTGCTGAGCGAGTCCGGCCTCCACTGGTCGGCGGCGAGGTACATCGCGGAGTTCAAAACCGACCGCCCCGACAGGGCGGCGACGGTCGTCCTCGAGTCCGGACTGCTGGTCGTCGGCGCATCGACGCTGGTCTCGCTCTCACTCTTCCTCCTCTCGGCTCCGCTGGCGTCGCTGATCGGGGAGCCGCGGCTCTCGCCGCTGCTGGCCGCGGGTTCGGGCGTCGTCTTCTGTTACTCCATCCATCGCTACAACAGACACATCCTCCAGGGGTACGAGG
Source organism: Natronobeatus ordinarius (assembly GCF_024362485.1). Lineage (NCBI taxonomy): Archaea > Methanobacteriati > Methanobacteriota > Halobacteria > Halobacteriales > Natrialbaceae > Natronobeatus > Natronobeatus ordinarius. The sequence continues at coordinate 1,108,367 of NZ_CP101456.1, forward strand.
ACATCCGCGGGAGCGCGACGGTGCACTCGATCGAGGGCGTGCTGACGCTCGCGTTCGTCGCCGGATTCGTCCTGTACCGACCGACGGCGCTCGCCGCAGTCGTCGGATACGTCCTCGCCTACGCCTGTGCCACCGCCGTCGGACTCGTCGCCGTCTACAGGACGGGAGCGATCGGATCGGCGACGTTCATCGACCGGTCGACGATCCGCTGGCAGGTCCTCCGATACAACGTCCCGCTGACCGCCACCCGGCTGTCGAACGTCGTCGATCGGCAGGTCGGCGTCTTGCTCGTCGGCTACTTCCTCACCGCGGCCAACGCCGGCTTCTACGCGCTCGGAAAGCAGATTGCAGACTTCGTCAGGGTTCCGGCCGCCTCGCTCGGATTCGCTCTCGCGCCGACCTACGGGGCCCGCAAAACGAGCGGCGAACTCGACACCGCCACCGAGCTCTTCGAGGAGAGCCTCACGACGACGTTGATCCTGTACGTCCCCGCTGCCGCAGGACTGATCATCATCGCGGAGCCGGCGATCCTGACCGTCTTCGGCCTCGAGTACGCCGGCGCCGTCGTCGTCGTCCAGATCCTGGCGGTGTTTGTCTTCTTCCACACGCTCGTCAACATCTCCGCGCCCGGGCTCGATTACCTCGGGAGAGCACGCATCCGGGCGATCGCAAACGCCGGCACCTCCGCGGTCAACGTCGCCCTCACCGTCGCGTTGATCCCGGCGATCGGCGTCGCGGGTGCAGCCGTCGCCACCTCGGTGACGACTGCCTGTTACGCGCTCGTCTGCCTGTCCATCATGTACGCCGAGCTCCGGTTCGACCTCCGGTCCGTCGCCGTCTGTTTCTCGAAAATGTCCGCGATCACGGTCGGTATGTCACTCGCCGTTTACACGTCGACGACCTACCTCACCGGGGCCGCCGCGGTCGCGGTTGGAATCACGGTCGGCGTCGGAATCTGGCTCCTCGCCTGTCAGCTCCTGGCGTTGTTCGACGTCAGACAACTGGTCGCAAATCGATCCGGATGAGCCGCGCTCGCTGGATACTCGGGTCGGGGCCGGGGTCGGGAGCGTCGGCTCGGACGCTCGCTCGAGCCGGTTGAAAAGTGGTCCCGGGTATCCGGGACGGTCGTCGACTGCGTGACCGGCTTCGTCAGTTAGATGACGCGGTTCTGGAGGTAGTCGAGGTGCTTCGCGTTGTAGACGATCTGGACCTCGTCGGTGATGGCGTGACCGATGCAGGTCAGGCGGACCATCTTCTCGTCGACTTCCTCGTCGCTGAGGATCTGCTGCATGTCCATCTCGATGTCGCCTTCCGTGACGATGGCGGCACAGTTCGCACAGGCACCGGCGCGGCACGAGAAGGGCCAGTCGTAGCCCTGAGCCTCCGCGGACTCGAGGATGTACTCACCTTCGGCGACCTCGAGGGAGCCGTAGTCTTCATCGCCGAGGTCGGCGTCGGCGGCCTTCTCGAACAGGTCGTCGTCGTCCATGTCCCAGCCGTGGTCGTCGAGCACTTCGTAGTTGAGGTATTCTACCGTGGGCATCGTTCGGCGATTCGAGGGCCGGACTGGTATAGCTTGCTGTTCCGTTTCGGATCGTTTATCATTGAGTTCGTGGTGACTCTCCTCGATGTTGTTGAATCAGAGATACGAACGGCCGCGCGCTCGCTCACTCGAGTGGACTTGCCGCCACCGGGAGCGGGTCAGGCCGATAGGATTATAACTGACCCCGATATACGAGCGACACTAACCGCGATGGTTCGAAAGAAGACCCTCAGCCCGTGCGGCCCCAGGGACGAAAATGACAACTACCGGAACGCCCACATCAACCTCCACGAGGACGAACTCACCGTGGCAGGGCTCGAAATCGGCGAGCAGGTGCTGGTACGCGTTCGTGAGAATCGGATCATCATCCAGGAAGCCGATATCTGATCGGTCCAACGCTTTTGACCGCCGGTGGGGCCAACGCTGCCGGCTCGAGACAACGCCCCTCGAGCCACTGCGACGGTGACGGCCATCGCTCTCTCAGCCGACGATCGACACCGCGTTCGTCACCTGACGACCGTCACTGGAACCGGTGAGCGATTGAAGACGGTTTTGGCGACGTTGCCGACCAGATACCGCCTGAGCACGTCGCCGCTGTGCCGACCGTGACTGCCGAGGACGACCGTGTCGAACTCCTCGGCGCGTCGGACGATCGCCCGACCTGGCTGGCCGAGCGCGAACTCGGTTTCGAGTTCCGCGTCGTACTCGGCGGCCACCTCGCGGGCGCGCTCGAAGACCGGCTCGGCACGTCCCTCGGCGACGTCCTCGAGGTCCTCCTCGAGCGCGAGGCTCGTCGCCTCACCCATGAACGCCGACGGGACGCCGACGACGTGGAAGACGGTGACGTCGGCGTCGGGGTGGTTCTGTAGGGCGTACTCGAGTGCCTTCTTTGCCATCTCGGAGTCGTCCATCGGGACGAGGATGCGAGAGATCATGGGCTGACTACGTGGCGAGGGGGAACAATCGTTGGGGAGACAGTCGGTGACGGGACCCGGCCGGCCGGACGGAGCGGCGGAACGAGTATGAAATAAACCACAGGCTACTAACATGTTCCCGAAGAACTACCGTGATTGGCTCGCCGTGCGCACGAAAACAGACGGCAGACGGCACGCTCCCGTTCGATACGCTACTTATTTCAGTATCTCACTCGTATTATCAGTCGATGATTGAGACTGTTCTTCTCGTCGGAGTCGTCGCCTCAATCTTCGTTGGATTCAATATCGGCGGTTCGTCGACCGGGATTGCGTGGGGGCCGCCGGTCGGTGCCGGTATCGTGAAGAAGACGACGGCGGCGGCGATCATGACGTTTTTCGTCTTTCTCGGTGGCTGGACCGTCGGCCGAAACGTGATGGACACGCTGAGCGGAGAGATCATCACGATCGACCTGACGCTCACGGCTGGTGTCGCCGTCCTCTTCTTCATCGGGCTGGGGATCCTCGTCGCCAACATCTTCGGCGTCCCCGTTCCGACCTCGATGACGACCGTCGGGGCGATCGCCGGCCTGGGGCTAGCGACCGGGACGCTCAACTACGTGGTGATCGCCGAAATCATCTCGTGGTGGGTCGTCACGCCGATCATCGGCTTCTGGATCGGCGGCGTCATCGGACGCTACATTTATCCAGAGATCAATCGACGGGTCACGATCGAGAAGTCCGACGGCCCGTTGCTCGTCCTCGACCGGAGCGGGACGATTCCGAAGCCGGCGTTCGGTCCGAACACGACCTGGTCAGAAGTCGCCACGACGGCAGTCGTGATCGTTATCGGCTGTTACATGGCGTTCAGCGCCGGTGCGAGCAACGTGCCGAACGCCGCCGCACCGCTCGTCGGCGGCGTTGGCGGCCTCCCCGACGATACCGCCATCATCATCGCCACGCTCGCGATCGGACTCGGGGGATTCACGATCGCTCGCCGGACGATGGAGTCTGTGGGTGGCGAGTTGAGCGATATCCCGTTGCTCGCTGCGCTATTCGTCATGGTGACCGCCTCGACGATCACGACATTTCTCTCCTACATCGGCATCCCGATCAGCCTCGTGATGGCGACGGTGATGACGATCGTCGGCATTGGATGGGGCCGGGCAACCCGTCCGATCACGTTCCGGGAGGCCGTTACGCGCGACACCGAAGAGACCGAGATCGTTACGGGGGCGATCACCGCCGAAGAGATGGAGGGTGAACCGTCTCCAGCGATCGGCGAGGAAGAGCCGGAAGCGGTGCTCGAGGCGGGCGATCTCTTCAACCCGCAGGCAGTGATCAAGTACGTCTCGATGTGGATCATCGGGCCGTCGATGTCGACGATCCTGGCCTACGGCTTCTTTATCCTCGTTCCGGGAGTCGCCTGACGAGGACTTAGGTAGCTGGATGGCGGCGTAGGACACATGCTTTCACGAATCCTCGTTCCGATGGACGACTCCGAACACGCCGGCCACGCCCTCGAGTACGCCCTCGAGAACCACCCCGAGGCCGACGTCACCGTCTTTCACGTCGTCGGGGTTCCCTCGATGATGATGGGGGAGGCGGTGGGACTCGCCCTCGAAGACGACATCAGTGACGCCGCCGCCAAACGCGCCGAACCCGTTTTCGAACGGGCCCACGAAATCGCCGACGAACGTGACCGGGAGATCGACACGATCGTCGGGGTTGGCCACCCGGCCCGGAACGTCCTCGGACGGGCCGAGGAGTACGACACGATCGTGCTCGGCGCCCACGGCGAAGACTGGAGCCGGGCGACGCGCCAGTTTCTCGTCGGGAACGTGGCCGAAACGGTGTCCAAACGAGCGCCGGTTCCAGTCGTGATCGTTCGGTGAACCAGAATAACTTATCCCGCGCCGTTTCGTTACCCCATTCGTGATCGACGCACTGTTACTGATCGGGGTGCTCGTCGCGATCTTCGTCGGGTACAACATCGGCGGCGCGACCACGGGCGTCTCCTTTGGCCCGGCGGTTGGCGCGAAGGTCCTCTCGAAGCTCGGCGCAGCCGCGTTGATGTCGATTTTCTTCTTCCTCGGCGGCTGGCTGATCGGCCCGGCCGTCGTCGAGACGCTCGGCGAGGGAATCGTTCCGGGAGCCGTCATGACGCTCGAGACGGGCATCGCCATCCTGTTTTTCATCGGACTGGCGCTGTTCATCGGCAACGTCTTCGGCGTCCCCGCCTCGACGTCGATGACGGCCGTCGGGGCGATCGCTGGCCTGGGGCTGGCGACGGGGACGCTCAACTGGGGCACGATGGGGCAGATCGTCTCGTGGTGGCTCGTCGCACCCGTCGTCGCCTTCTGGATTAGCGGCGTCATCGGCCGGTACTTCTATCCGACGATCAACGAGTGGGTCGCCATCTCTCGACGCGAAACCCACCTCTGGGTCGTCGAACGGAACTCGCTCGTCCCCACCGTTCGCGCGGCGGAGGGGACGGGCCGTCGCGAGCTCACGGGCTCGCTGATCGTGGTCGCCATCGGCTGTTACATGGCGTTCAGTTCGGGTGCATCGAACGTCGCCAACGCGGTCGCCCCGTTGGTCGGTAGCGGCGCGCTCGAGTTCGACGAGGGGTTCCTCGCCACGTTCTCCAACATGGAGTGGGGCGTCATCATCGCCGGCGTCGCCGTCACCATCGGCGCGTTCACGATCGCCAAGCGGACGCTCGACACGATGGGCAACGACCTCACCGCCCTCCCGCTGACCGCCGCCGTCGTCGTCATGACCGTCTCGGCGACGATCGTCACCCTGCTGTCGGCGATCGGCATCCCCGTCCAGCTCGTGATCGTCGCGACGATGAGCATCGTCGGGCTGGGCTGGGGACGGGCGACGCGGACGACGACGGTCTCCGAAGCCGTTCGCGGTGAAGAGACGACCACCGTCTCGGTGGGGGCGCTCACCGCCGAAGCGGAGGGCGAAGAGATGCCCGCGATCGGCGAGGAGGCGGCTGCCGACATCCCGAAAGCCTCCGACCTCTTCGATCCCTCGACCACGGCCCGGGTCATCCTCATCCAGAACTTCGTCCCCGTCCTCGCGACGATCGGCGCGTACCTCACCTTCCGGTTCGTCCCTATTTTCGGTCTCTAAGGCGGCCCCGGAACGCCGACGCTGAGTGCGGGGGAGAGCCTTGCCGTTCGAGTCCAGGTAAGAGCCCTGCTGCTCGAGTCGAAGGGGAGAGTCCCGTCGCTCGCGGCGTGAGACAGCGACCGGCCACGACCGAAGTCGTGGTTCGATCCAAAGACTAGTTCGTTCGGAACGCGCGGTCGCCGGCGTCACCGAGGCCGGGGACGATGAAGCCGTTCTCGTCGAGGTACTCGTCGATCGAGACGGTCAGCAAGTCGACTTCGGGGAACTCCTCGCCCACCCGGAGCAGGCCGTCGGGTGCCGACACCGCCGAGAGGACGATCAGGTGCTCGGGCTCCGGCGAGTTCTCGATGACGTGCTCGAGTACCGTACACATCGTGCTGCCGGTGGCGAGCATCGGGTCGGCGACGATCACCGTATCCTCCTCGTGAATCTCGGGGAGTTTCACGTAGTCGACCGTGATCGGGAACTTCCCCTCCTCGTTGCGGCCGGCCTCCTCGTTTCGACTCGCGCTGATGACGCCCTGTCTGGCGCGCGGGAACGCCTTGAGCAGTCCCTCGACGAACGGCGTCGCCGCCCGCAGGACGTTGATGATCACCACGTCGTCGAGCCCCTTGACGCGCTCGCCCATCGTCTGCTCGAGCGGCGTCTCGATCTCGACGTACTCGGTCTCCATCCGTCCGTCGATGATCTCGTAGCCACAGATCCGGCCGAGTTTCACGAGCCCCTTCCGGAAGCTCACCTGCTCCGTTTCGACGTCTCGAATCCGCGAGAGGGTGTCTTTGGCCAGTGCGTGGGTGACGAGGTAGGCCTCGTCTCGGTCTTCGATCGGCATGTCGTTCGGAGACGCGCACGCCGGGGAGTATAAGGTGTCGGTCCGAGAATCGCCACCGATGCGAACGGTCGACGTCTCGCGCGCGGTCCGTGCCCAGCCGGCTGCCGTCGATCGGCTGCTCACGCCCGAAACGATCGTCGAGTACGAGGGCAGTTTCACCGTCAGAGGGATCGACGAAACCGACGACGGCTGGATCGTCACCGCCGGCTCGCGGGGACTCCAGCTTTCGCTCCGGTTCGAAGCGCTCGAGGACGAACCCGGCTTCTACTACGAACTCGAGGGCGAGGACGGCCCGCTCGAGGTGATGGAGACGACCCTCTCGATCGCGCCGGAGAACGAGGGGACGCGCGTCAGCGCCACGTCGACGGTCCACATGGGCGTTCGACCGGTGGGGCTCGCCGACCGGATCGCCGCCTGGAAGCGAAAGGGGGAGCTGAAACGTGCGCTGGCCGAGCTGGCCGCGGACGTCGAGTGAGTTCGGTGAGTGGGTGAACTCGGTGACGTTCGCGAGCGGATCGGACTCGAGGACGTTGAACTTCGCGTTCGTCGGCGGCTGTCTCGGCCGGCTCAAGCGTCGCCTCGACGAGACTTTGTTTTCGATCGTTTACGGCCGCTGCCAGGGCGCGACGTCGGGTCGGCGCGGTCGATGACCGGTCGCCGCCAGTACTGACGCAGCGAAGAAGTTTATACCAGGCGGCGTCATAGCCCCGTTCAATCGGATGGAAGAGAGCATCTCGGGGTTCAAGGTCCGCGGTGACTGGAGCGACGTCGTCGAACACGGCGAGCGCATCACACACGCGCTTCGGGACGCCGGGGTACACGACCCCGACAGCGATACGGGCGCTCGCTTCGCCCGCGCGTTCGAGGAGTGGGAGGAGTGGCGCCCCAAGGCCCACGAGACGCTCGAGAGCGACGTCAGCGAGAAGACCGCCGAACAGGCCCACGTCGAGGAAGGGAAGGGCGAGAAGGCCGGCAAGGGTCCCGACGAGGATATCAAGACCGCCGGCGAGAAGCTCTCTGAGTCCTACGAGGCGCTCGAGGACGACGACGCCGGAAACGCGGTCGACACCTGGAAGGAGTCCGTCGACTACGTCGCCCGCGCGGCCGACACCGCGGGACGGAAGGCACTCCGTCGGGTCGAGGACACGGTCTACCAGCGCGTGATGACCCAGCTCGCGCCGTACTACTTCGACAACGAACTCGTCAGCGCGAACATCCAGCAGTCGGGTCGGGGCAACGGCGAGGGATTCGTCTTCGAGGTGAACGTCAACGACGATCGGCTCAAAGGCGACGTCTCCGATCGGCTCGCCGCGTACGAAGACGAGGTCGACCGCTGGCACGTCGAGACCGAGAAAGATACCGAGACCGTCGAAGCCATCGAGGGCGTCGAGGCACCGCCGGAGCCCGAGGACAACTCTCGGTCGACGACGAACTGATCGACCGTGATCGCGCTTGCCGATCCGCAACGCCGATAAGCGGACGATCGTCTCAGGTCGCCACACACTTGTAGTGGCCGCCGATAGGGTCCCCTAGATGGTCGACATCGCGACGCTCGGAACGTTCGCCGTGGCCGCGATAGCGAGCTTCTTTATGGCCTGGACGATCGGCGCCGGCTCGAGCGGGTCGACGCCGTTCGCGCCGGCGGTCGGGGCGAACGCGATCTCGGTGATGCGAGCGGGCTTTCTCGTCGGAATCCTCTGCTTTCTGGGGGCGGTCTTTCAGGGGGCGAGCGTCTCCGAGGCAGTCGGTGGCGACCTCATCGAGGGGGTGACGCTCTCGGCGGAGGCGGCGACGATCGGGCTGACGATCGCCGCGGTGCTGGTCGCCATCGGCGTCTTCACGGGCTACCCGATCGCCACGGCGTTCACCGTGACGGGGGCCGTGATCGGTGCCGGGTTCGCGATGGGCGGCGATCCGGCGTGGTGGAAGTACCGGGAGATCGCCGCCCTCTGGCTGCTGACGCCGTTCGTCGGCGGCGCCATCGCGTACGTCACCGCCCGGGCGCTTCGCGAGGAGCCGATCCCCGAACGGAAGGTCGTGCTCGTCCTGGCTGGCATCGTCGGCGCGTTGCTCGCGAACATCGAGTTCGCGATGCTCGGGCCGCCCGACGGGGGCGCGTCCATCGCCGTCACCGTCTCGAACGCGGTCCCGGCGTCGCCGTCCGTCGCCGTCGTCGCCGTCACGCTCGTGATCGCCGTCGCTTGCGCTGGAGCACTCCGCCTCGACATGCGTAACGGCACGAGCGTCGCCGAACGCCACTTCCTGCTCGTGATGGGCGGGCTCGTGGCCTTCTCCGCCGGCGGGAGCCAGGTCGGCCTCGCCGTCGGGCCGCTCGTTCCCCTCTCGGACGACGTCGGGCTGACGATCACGGCGTTGCTGCTGGGCGGCGGCGTCGGCCTGCTCGTCGGGGCCTGGACTGGCGCCACCCGGATGATCAAGGCAATCTCCCAGGACTACTCCTCGCTCGGACCCCGGCGATCGATCGCCGCGCTCATTCCCTCGTTCGCTATCGCCCAGGTCGCCATCCTCTACGGCATCCCGGTCTCGTTCAACCAGATCGTCGTCAGCGCGATCATCGGCAGCGGCTACGCCGCGGCGGGCGCCGGCGGGGGCGTCAGCGGCCGGAAGATGGGCTACACGGTCCTCGCGTGGGTGCTCTCGCTCGCGGGCGCGATCGTCGTCACCTACGCGGGCTTTCTCGCGTTCACCTGGCTGCTCGGCTGATCGTCGCCCTGACGACGGATCGAACGGCCTTTATTCGCCCGGAAGCGAGTTCGATTATGGACGACTCCCGAACGGTTCACTGGCGACGGGACGCCTCGACCTCCCGGACCGTTCGCGTACTCTGGGCGCTCGGGGTCGGGACGTTCCTCGCCGCGATTGCACTCATCGTCTTCGGTCGGTTCTACGGACTGACGGCCGAGACCGGCGGCCAATCGATCGTCGTCGCCACGCTCGCCGCCGCTGCCGTCGCGATCGTCGCCGTCGTCCTCGCCGGTCAGGCCGACGACCGACTCGAGCGACTGGGCCGGTACGTCCCGTTCTGGACGCCGAGCGGGGGCAGCTTCAGGCAGGCACTCGACGCCGCCGCCGGCGCGGTCGTGATGGGCGCGATCATCTTCGCGCTCGTGCTCTTCGTCGGCCCCGGCATCGGCTTCGGGCTGGCAACCGCCACCATCCCCTTCGCGGTCGTGTTGATCATGCTCTCTTCGTTTCTCCAGTCGGTCGGTGCACTCGACCTCGAGGAGGGGCGCCTCTACCTCTACGAGCCCGAGGTCTCGGTCGATCTCGACCTGATCGAGGACGTCTCGGTTCGTCACGTCGGCGACGCGGCGATGGTAAAACTCGCCTACGAGCAACCGAACGGACAGTACGTTCAGGGCCCACGGCGGCTCGTCGTCCCGCCGGGAATCGCCCGCGAGCTGCAGGCGATCGTTCGATCGTAGCCGGGTGCGTGTTCGTTCGGGCGGTGGCGACGTGACCGCCCCGTCGCTCGTCGGTTCACCGTTCGCTCCGTCTGGGCCGCTCCTTCGCGAAAGCGCGTTCCGCGTCACTTCAGCGTCGAGTCACACGCCACACTCGAGCCGGTTTCAGGCGACCTCGAGCGTCTCGCGATCCGCCCCGGCGAGTTCGACCAGCGCGTCGGCCTCGAGCAGGTGCAACTCGGCGGGGATCACGAGCAGGTGCAGCGGCTCGCCGAAGTCCCGATCGGCGAGGGCGGACATCGTTCCAGCCTCGATCAGGGGCTCCGGGCTCCCCGCGCGGGCGACGACGACGCCCACGAGGTCGGGGTACGCCTCGGCCAGGAGCTCGGCGCCGACGTCGGCGGTCATGTACTCGTCGCCCTCGGCTCGCTCGTGGCCGACTTTTATGTCGAGGTAGATGACGGTGTGGACACCGCGCTCGCGGTTCTCCTCGATGGTCTCGGTGACGCTCGCGGGCAGCCCCTCCGCGCCGTGGGCGTAGGGGAACGGCAGCGTCGTCGCCTTGCCGAAGCGGTAGTTCTGGAGGCCGGTGAGCGAACTCGTGGCCGTCTGTGCGGTCACCCCGTGGATCACTCGCGTCTCGATCCCCCGCTCGTGGGCGCGCAGGCGGAGGTCGACGTGGGTCGTCGAGATCATCGTATCGCCCGCGGTGAGAAAGGCCACGTCTTCGGTTTCGGCAGCCTCGAGTACGTCCTCGGGGTGCTGTTCGACGCCCGGCCGGTCCCGGACCTCGATCTCGATCCCGTGGTGGTCCTCGAGGGACTCGACCGTGGTCCCGATCAGCTTGCTGGTGTAGAACTCGGCGTAGGCGCGGTCGGCCGCGCGGAGGGCTTCCTGGCCCTCGACCGTGATCGACCGCTCGTCGTAGAGGCCGAGGCCGATGAAGGTGAGCATAGCGGTCGTAGCGCCAGCGCGCGCTATAACGTTTCGAGTCGAGTCCGCGACGTTCTCGAGATCCAGCCGGGTCGAAAGCGAGGTGTCACTCCTCGCTCAGTCGCCGTTCGATCGACTCCATCGCTTCCCGGGTCGCCCGCAACTCCTCGAGGAGTTCCTCGAGCGCGGCGTCGTCGATCGTGACCGGCTGGCGCCCGCCCCGGTCGGTTCGATCGTCCGTGGGCGCCCGCTTCGTCGCCGCGCTGTCGAGTCGCGACTGGACCGACAGCGGATCGGGCACGTGGTCGAGGGTCATCTCGACGCCGCTGCCGCCGGCGGTGCTGATCTGGACGGTTCCGAACCCAGCGTAGCGACCGAGGACCCCCTGTCGGTAGCCGGTGTCCTGGATATTCTCGTGGCCGATGTCGGTGACCGTTCGGGAGAGCACGCCGGTCTTTTTGAACACGCTGTCGGTCGTGATCACGTACGCCGTGTTCTTCAGGTGCAGGTACGTCGAGGCGATGATCACCAGTCCGAGCCCGAATAGGGGAATCAGCGCGAACCCGACGGCGAACGCCCACGCGTACCCCAGTAACGACGGCTCGCCCGACCAGATGAGTTCCTCGTCGTCCTCGAGTGTCAGCCAGTCGTACTCGGCGCTCACGACAACTCACCTCCCTGCTCGAGTGCCCGGTCGATGCGCTCTGCGGCCGCCCGCATCGTGCGGAGTTCCGTGAGCAGCTCGTCGACGGTGTCAGTACTCGAGGGACCGTCCCTGCCAGCTGTCCCCTTGCGGGCCTTCGCGACCTGTCTATCGACCTCGACCGTCACCGTCGACGGATCGTCGACCAGGTGAAACGCGAGCGTCGCCCCTTCTCCGCCGGCGGTACTGAACGAGATCGTCCCGTAGCCGGCGCGCGTTCCGAGGATTCCCTGAGTGAGTGTGGTGTCCTGGATGTTGTGGAGGCCGATCTGCGTGACCGATCGGCCGAGTATGCCGTACTTGGCGTAGACGTACTTCGTCGAAACGACGTAGTCGATATTCGTCACGTACACGTACCCCAGGTAGCTGACGGCGGCCCACGCGAGCCCGCCGAGGACGACGCCGGGAAGCGTCGACCAGACCGCCCCCAGCACCACCGGAATGGCGAGGGTTGGGATGGCGATCCAGAGTACGACGTGCGGACGGGGGCCTCCCGACCAGACGACCTCCTCGTCGGAGTCGAGAGCTGCCCACGGGAACGACGCTGACATACGTCGACCTTCCATCCGCCGAGGATCAGTGTTGTGATTGCCGTTGAAAACGACTGGATTCGAGTAGCCAGAGCAGTCGAAATTCCTCGTCGCTCCGAGCGGTCGATGGGGAGCGTGGCCGGTTCTCCCTGCGTCGCCCGTACCGGCTTCACCGCGTTCTGACGAGCAGACCGGGTTCGTTCAGCCGTTTTCCGAAAGAAGCGTCTTCAGGGCTAATCAAGCGCTCTCGTTGAACCGCCGGTTCGTCGAGTACGGCGCGTCGCCCGGTTCGCCCCGGACGAAGTGACCGGCCGGGTTGATCTCGCCGTCGCGCTCCATCGAGAGCAACTCGATGAACCACGCCTCGTGTTCGATCTCCTCCTGGAGGATTCTCGAGGCCATGTCGTACGTTCGCGGGTCTTTCCCGTTAGCGGTCATGTCACAGATTTCCGACCACGTACGGATCGCACAGCGCTCGGCCTCGAGCAACACCTCGAGGATGCCCTCGGCGTCCAGTCCAGACGTGTCGAAGCCGCCCTCGTCGTCCATCGGTGTCGGTACTTCCGCGTCCGGACACGAGGCGCGGTCGGCGAAGTCCCGAATGTCGTTCGGGAGCGCGCCGCCCAGCTCGTACACCCGCGGGACGACGAGTTCGAAGTGGGCGCGGTCCTCGAGGCGGGCGTCCTCGGTGATCTCCTTGTAGTCTTCGTTCCCCGCCATGTGCATCCGGAGGTTGGTGTAGTAGTAGTACGTCGTGAACTCGGCGCCGATCGCGTCGATCAACTTCTCGCGGAGTTCCTCGGGTTCGACGCCACGTTCGCGCAGCACTTCCATCCCGACGCGCTGGCTGGTGTCGCCGGGTGAGATGCTGCCGCTGGCGTGAGGTTTGTCACTGTCTGACATCGGCACCACTCACCACCACGGACTCCCCTTTAGTCCTTTTAGGTACTCGTCTTATACGTCCGCGAGAAGGAAGCCTCGGCCGGATCGATCCCAGTTCGGTTCGTGGCGGTATAGTAACCGTTGAAAGTCATTACACACCCGGTCACGACCGTTGGCGGGCACCCTCGCCAACGAGACCGAGGCTGCCCGCTCGGCTGTGACCGGGTGTAAATCGTTTCAACGAGTACTATATCGTAGCGGGGACCCGTCGTTGCACGCCGATCACAGCCGAACGGGTGTAAATCGTTTCAACGAGTACTATAGCTCTCCGGCTGATCAATCCGTGGGAAACTCCTTCTGGAACCCCCTGAACTCGGTGTGGTGTGCTTCCTCGTCGGCGAGGACAGTGACCGCTACGTCCTCAGTGACCGGGTCGTTCGCCTCTCCTGCGGCCTCGTAGAGCGCGCGATAGGTCTCCATCGCGTTCTCCTCGGCCTCGAGAACGCCCTCGATGACCGACTGGACGTCGGTCGTATCAGCCGGCGGCTGGAGGCTCGACTGGCGGGCTTCGAACCCCTCCGAGCCCGGCGGCGACTCGTCGAGTTGTTTCAGTCGCTGACCGAGCAACCGGGCGTGCTCGAGTTCCTCCTCGACGTCCTCGGCGAGGCTCTCTTTCACCTCTTCGGCGTGGACCCCATCGAGGACGATCGAATTGGTGAGGTAGTTCATTACGGTCTCGAGTTCGTCGACGTACGCTTCCGTGAGCAGGTCGATGACTTCGTCCGACGTCATTGCGACTCGTAGTACGACGGGCCGACGTATAATGCCCACCTGCCCCGTGAGAACTGCGTCCGGACCGACCCCACCGGACGAACGTCCACTCGAGGGTGCGCGCCAGCCGCCGTGAGTATAGATACGAAGATTTTAGAGAAAAATTTACATCGCGTGTCAACGCCCTGGTGGGCAACAATAGGTATCACACTGGACGAATAGAATGTGTATAATTACCTAATAGCTGTTTATGTCGTGCGATTTCCGAACTGGGGTCACGGTTGCGATGGCGAGCTGCCCTCGATCGGCTGTCGCAGCGCCAGTTTTATATATCACCCCGTGCCTCGAGTCTCGATACAATGTCTTCACCAGACACTGCCGGCTCTGATACCAGTCAGGGCGGTCGAGTTCTTCCAGGGCACGTTAGATTCCACTGAAGAGATCGAAACGGCACGAGTCTTCGATACCACGCTGCGGGACGGCGAACAGTCCCCGGGCACGTCGTTTTCCTACGAAGATAAACGACAGATAGCCGCCGTGCTGGACGAGATGGGCACCCACGTCATCGAGGCCGGGTTCCCCGTCAACTCCGACGCGGAGTTCGAGGCGGTGCGCGACATCGCCGAGAGCACGTCCTCGACGACCTGCGGGCTGGCCCGCGTCGTCGACGGGGACATCGAAGCGGCACTGGATTCTGGCGTCGAGATGGTGCACACGTTCGTGAGCACCAGCGACGTCCAGATCGAGGACTCGATGCACGCCACGCGAGAGGAAGTTGTACAGCGAGCAGTCGAGTCGGTCGAGCGCATCGTCGAGGCGGGAGCGATCTGCATGTTCTCGCCGATGGATGCGACGCGCACGGACGAGGCGTTCCTGATCGAGGTGATCGAAGCGGTCACCGAGGCCGGAACCGACTGGATCAACATTCCGGACACCTGTGGCGTCGCCACGCCGCGTCGGTACTACGACCTGATCGAGAAGGTCTGTGCACACACCGACGCGCGGATCGACGTCCACACCCACGACGACTTCGGGCTGGCGACCGCGAACGCCCTCTCGGGGATCGAAGCCGGCGCCGCCCAGGCGCAGGTCTCGGTCAACTCGATCGGCGAGCGCGCGGGCAACGCCGCTTACGAGGAGTTCGTGATGGCCGTCGAGTCGCTCTACCAGGCCGACACCGGCATCGACACGACGCGCATCAGCGAACTGTCCCAGCTCGTCGAAGCCAAAAGCGGCATGGACGTTCCCGGGAACAAACCCGTCGTCGGCACGAACGCGTTCTCCCACGAGAGCGGCATCCACGCCGCTGGCGTCATCGAGAACTCCGATACGTTCGAGCCGGGCGTGATGACCCCCGAGATGATCGGCGCCCGGCGCCGACTCGTCCTGGGCAAACACACGGGTACCCACTCCGTCCGAAAGCGCTTGGAGGAGCAGGGCTTTGCCCCCTCCGACGACGAGGTCCGCGCGGTCACCCGCCGCGTCAAGGATTACGGCGCAGAAAAGCGCGACGTGACGGTCACAGACCTCGAGCGCTTCGCCGAGGACGAGGACGTCACGCGCCAGCAAGAGGAGGTGCGCGCCTGAGTATGTGCCTCCCGTTTTCTCCCGGCGGCGAGCACCCGCTGTCGAAGCGACGGGAGGCGCGGCTGCCCGTCCGCTCTCGAAAACGTTATAATGGGAGCGAACGCTATCGAGCATATAATGACGCG
Organism: Natronobeatus ordinarius; assembly: GCF_024362485.1. Classification (NCBI taxonomy): domain Archaea; kingdom Methanobacteriati; phylum Methanobacteriota; class Halobacteria; order Halobacteriales; family Natrialbaceae; genus Natronobeatus; species Natronobeatus ordinarius. Next base: position 1,123,753 of record NZ_CP101456.1, read on the forward strand.
ACGCGTCGCATCGCCGGCTCGCACGGCCGACAGCGACGCCGTCGCGACGCTCATTATTGTAGGGGCTGCCTAGCCCCTATACCCTCCTCTCCCCGACCCGGATCCGCACCGTTTTCCGAGCGACCAGTTCACCCCCAGATGACACGACACCGTATGCAAAGGCGCTGGCGAGACCCAGCGAGGAGAGACCGATGAGCGAACGCGCCGCACCGATCACCCGAGAGACCGACGAACAGCCCGCCGAGACGCGACCGGACGACTCGAGCACCGAGACCGACCGACCGCCGGTCACGACCGGCGCCGAGGCGGTCGTCCGCACGCTCGAGAACGCGGGCGTCGAGTACGCCTTCGGCGTCCAGGGCGGGGCGATCATGCCCGTCTACGACGCGCTGTACGACTCGGAGATCTACCACGTAACGATGGCCCACGAGCAGGGGGCGGCTCACGCCGCCGACGCCTACGGCATCGTCTCGGGCGAACCGGGACTCTGTCTGGCGACGTCGGGGCCGGGGGCGACGAATCTCGTCACCGGCATCGCGGACGCCGACATGGATTCGGACCCGATGCTCGCGCTGACGGGCCAGGTCCCGACGGCGTTCGTCGGGAACGACGCCTTCCAGGAGACCGATACCACGGGCGTCACGGCGCCGATCACCAAAGACAACACGTTCTCGAGCGACTCGGCGCGAGTCGGCCAGGACGTCGCCGAGGCGTTCGCACTCGCCCGCGAGGGCCGGCCCGGACCGACGCTGGTCGACCTCCCGAAGGACGTGACCAACGGCGAGACCGACCGCGTTCCGGACGAGCTGACGCCACCCGACACCTACGAGGTGCAAGAGGAGGCCGACCCCGAGATCGTTCGGGACGCGGCCCGACGGATCGAGGCGTCCAGCCGACCCGTCATGCTGCTCGGTGGCGGCGTCATCAAAGCCGACGCCGCCGAGGAGTGTCGCGCGTTCGCCATCGAACACGAGATTCCGGTCATCACGACGATGCCCGGCCTCGGCTCGTTCCCCGAGGACCACGACCTCTCCCTCGAGATGGCGGGGATGCACGGCACGGGCTACGCGAACATGGCCATCTCACTGTGTGACACGCTGATCGGCGTCGGGACCCGGTTCGACGACCGCCTGACCGGCGGCATCGAGACGTTCGCCCCGGACGCCGAGGTCATCCACGTCGACATCGACCCGGCCGAGATCAGCAAGAACATCCACGCGGAGTACCCGCTGGTCGGGGATGCCGCGACCGTGATGGAGCAACTCGCCGACGAAGTCGACGCCTCGCCCGAGGCCAAAAAGTGGCGCGCCCAGTGTCAGCAGTGGAAGTCGGAGTACTCGATGGCCTACCAGGCACCCGAGGACGAACCGGTCAAACCGCAGTTCGTCGTCGAGGCCTTAGACGAGGCCACGAGCGACCAGGCGATCGTGACCACCGGCGTCGGCCAGCACCAGATGTGGGCCTGCCAGTACTGGACGTACACGGAACCCCGGACCTGGGTCTCGAGTCACGGACTCGGGACGATGGGCTACGGCGTGCCGGCCGCGATCGGCGCCCGACTCGCCGCCGACGACGACCAGGAGGTCGTCTGCATCGACGGCGACGCCTCGTTCCTGATGACGATCCAGGAACTGTCGGTGGCCGTTCGCGAAAACATGGACATCACCGTCGCCGTGCTCAACAACGAGTACATCGGCATGGTTCGCCAGTGGCAGGACGCCTTCTTCGAGGGCCGCCACTCGGCGTCGGAGTACGGCTGGTGTCCGGAGTTCGACAAGCTCGCCGAAGCGTTCGGCGCAAAGGGCTTCCGGATCGACGAGTACGACGAGGTCGCCGACACGATCGAGGCCGCACTCGCCTACGACGGCCCCTCGGTGATCGACGTCCACATCGATCCCAGAGAGAACGTCTACCCGATGGTGCCGAGCGGCGGCGACAACAGCCAGTTCGCACTGACGGAGGACCAGCTATGACGTACGGACTCGAGGGACCCGCACCCGAGGATCGACCGGCGCCACAGGGACGACGAACCCCACAGGGGATTCGAATCGACCCCGAGGTCGAAGCCGAACACGAGCCCCGACGGACGGTGATCTCTGCGCTCGTGAAACACGAACCCGGCGTGCTCTCTGACGTCTCGGGGCTGTTCTCGAGACGGCAGTTCAACATCGAGAGCCTGACCGTCGGGCCGACCGAAGACGAGAGCCAGGCGCGGATCACGCTCGTCGTCGAAGAGCCCGACCCGGGGATCGCGCAGGTGAAAAAGCAGCTGCGAAAGCTGATCCCCGTGATCTCGGTTCGTGAGCTCCCCGGCGACGCGATGCGCCGGGAACTCGCGCTGATCAAGGTGAACGCGACGCAACCCGACCGGGTCGCCGCCGTCGCCGACATGTACGGCGCGAAAGCCGTCGACGCCAGCCCGGAGACCGCGACGTTCGAGATCACCGGCAGCCGCCAGAAGATCGACGCCGCGATCGAGACGTTCGGCCAGTTCGGCATCCGCGAACTGTCGCGGACGGGCACGACCGCGCTCGCCCGGGACACCGAGGACACCGCCTCGGAAGCGCCGGTCGAACAGCAGGTGAATCGCCAGCAGACTACTTCCCCACACCCAACAGCAAACGATGACTGACGCAGACTTCACGACCGACATCTACTACGACGACGACGCAGACGAATCGCTCCTCGCAGACGTGACGGTAGCCGTTCTCGGCTACGGTAGCCAGGGCCACGCCCACGCACAGAACCTCGCCGACAGCGGGGTCGACGTGATCGTCGGGCTGCGTGAGGACTCTTCGACGCGTGCGGCGGTGAACGAAGACGGCCTCGAGGTCGCCACCCCCGCCGAGGCCGCCGCACAGGCCGAGTACGTCTCCGTGCTCGTGCCGGACACGATCCAGCCGGCGGTGTTCGAGGAGATCAAACCCCACCTCGAGGACGGAAACACGCTCCAGTTCGCCCACGGCTTCAACATCCACTACAACCAGATCGCGCCGCCGGAGAACGTCGACGTGACGATGATCGCGCCCAAGTCGCCCGGCCACCTCGTCCGACGCAACTACGAGAGCGGCGAGGGGACGCCGGGGCTGCTCGCGGTCTACCAGGATGCGACCGGCGAGGCGAAGCCGAAGGCGCTGGCGTACGGGAAGGCGATCGGCTGCACCCGCGCGGGCGTCGTCGAGACGACGTTCCGCGAGGAGACCGAGACCGACCTCTTCGGCGAACAGGCCGTCCTCTGTGGTGGCATCGCCGAACTCATCAAGGCCGGCTACGAGACGCTCGTCGAGGCGGGCTACTCCCCGGAGATGGCCTACTTCGAGTGTCTCAACGAGATGAAGCTCATCGTCGACCTGATGTATGAGGGCGGCATCGGCGCGATGTACGACTCCGTCAGCGACACGGCCGAGTACGGCGGACTGACCCGCGGACGGGCCGTCGTCGACGATCACGCACGCGAGAACATGAGAGAGATCCTCGCCGAGGTCCAGAACGGCGAGTTCGCTCGCGAGTGGATCGCCGAGAACCAGGCGAACCGGCCGGTCTACACCCAGCTTCGCGAGGCCGAGAAGGCCCACGAGGTCGAAGCCGTCGGCGAACGGCTCCGCGCGCTGTTCGCCTGGGCCGAAGAACCGGAGGAAGAATCGGAAGACGACGAACGAACGCGCGTCCAGGCAGACTGATGACAGAGGACACCACACGGAACCGAGAGCCGATGAAAGCGATCAGCCACGCGAACCCCTACACCGGCGAGACGCTCGGGCAGGTGTTTAGCCGTGGCCCGATCGTCGCCGCCGACGGCGGTCACGATCCGTCGCGATCGAACGCGCAGTCGGCGGGGACGACGGCCGCCGACGACCCCCGGCCGACCCGAACGATGAAAGACGTCAGCCACACCCCACCACACGACGCCGACGACGCGAACCGCGTCTTCGAGCGGGGACCGGTAGCGGAGGACGAATGAGCGAGGGAACGCTGTACGACAAGGTCTGGGATCGCCACAAGGTGACGACCCTGCCGACCGGACAGGATCAGCTGTTCGTCGGCCTCCACCTCATCCACGAGGTCACGAGCCCACAGGCGTTCGGGATGCTCGAGGAACGCGACCTCGAGGTCGCCTATCCCGACCTCACGCACGCGACGGTCGACCACATCCTGCCGACCTCGAGCACCGAGCGGCCCTACAGCGACGAGGCCGCCGAAGAGATGATGTCCGCACTCGAGCGGAACGTCCGCGAGGCGGGGATCGACTTCTCGCACCCGGAGACGGGCGAGCAGGGGATCGTTCACGTCATCGGCCCGGAGCTGGGGCTGACCCAGCCGGGGATGACGATCGTCTGCGGTGACAGCCACACGAGCACCCACGGCGCGTTCGGCGCGCTCGCGTTCGGGATCGGGACGAGCCAGATCCGGGACGTGCTCGCGACGGGCACCGTCGCCATGGAGAAGCTGAAGGTCCGCCGAATCGAGGTCAACGGCGAACTCGGCGAGGGCGTCGAGGCCAAAGACGTCATCCTCGAGATCATCCGCCGGCTCGGCGTCGAGGGCGGCGTCGGCTACGTCTACGAGTACGCCGGCGACGCCATCGAGAACATGGACATGGAAGGTCGCATGTCGATCTGTAACATGTCGATCGAGGGCGGCGCCCGCGCCGGCTACGTCAACCCCGACGAGACCACCTACGAGTGGCTCGAGGGCCGCGACGAGGTCCCCGAGGGCGAGGCATTCGAGGAGCGCAAGGCGTACTGGGAGTCGATCCGCTCGGACGCCGACGCGGCGTACGACGACGTCGTCGAGATCGACGCGAACGAACTCGAGCCCGTCGTCACCTGGGGCACCACGCCAGGACAGGGCGTCGGCGTCACCGAGCCGATCCCGGACCCCGACGACCTGCCCGCTGACAAACAGGCGACGGCTCGACGCGCCCAGGAACACATGCGCGTCGAGCCCGGCGAGACGATGGAAGGATACCCGATCGACGTCGCGTTCATCGGCTCGTGTACGAACGCGCGCCTGCCGGACCTCCGGCGAGCCGCGCGGATCGTCAAGGGTCGGGAGGTCCACCCGGACGTCCGCGCGATGGTCGTCCCCGGCAGCCAGCAGGTCAAAGCCGCCGCCGAGGAAGAAGGCCTCGACGAGATCTTCACCGAGGCCGGCTTCGACTGGCGCGGTGCCGGCTGTTCGATGTGTCTGGGAATGAACGAGGACCAGCTCGAGGGCGACGAGGCGTCGGCCTCCTCCTCGAACCGGAACTTCGTCGGCCGACAGGGGAGCAAGGACGGTCGCACCGTCTTGATGAACCCGCGGATGGTCGCCGCGGCGGCGATCCACGGCGAGGTCACTGACGTCCGCGAACTCGAGGAGGTGACGCTGGCATGAGCGACGAGGTCGAGATTCCGAGCGTCGAGGAGGCTTCGGGCACCGGCGTCGCGATCCGCGGCAACGACATCGACACCGACCAGATCATCCCGGCCCGATTCATGAAGGTCGTCACCTTCGACGGCCTCGGGCAGTTCGCCTTCTTCGACCAGCGGTTCACTGAAGACGACGAGCAAAAAGCCCACCCGATGAACGAGCCAGCCCACCAGGACGCCTCGGTGATGGTCGTCAACGCCAACTTCGGCTGTGGCTCCTCGCGCGAACACGCCCCGCAGGCGCTGATGCGCTGGGGGATCGACGCGGTGATCGGCGAGTCGTTCGCCGAGATCTTCGCGGGGAACTGCCTCGCACTCGGCATCCCGACGGTCACGGCCGACACCGAAACGATCGAGGCGCTCCAGGACTGGGTCGAGGCGAACCCCGACGGTGAACTCGAGATCGACGTCGCCGAAGAGACGGTCACCTACGACGGGACGTCGATCGACGTCGAGGTCGACGACGCCCAGCGAAAGGCGCTCGTCGAGGGCGTCTGGGACACCACGGCGCTGATGAAATCGAACGCGCAGGCGGTCGAGGAAACCGCCGAGTCGCTGCCGTACGTGGAGGACGGGAAGCGCGTATGAGTTACGAGCTCACCGTCATCCCCGGCGATGGTATCGGCCAGGAGGTCGTCCCAGCGGCGATTCGGGTCCTCGAGACCCTCGACGTCGACTTCGAGTTCCACGAGGCCGACGCGGGCGACCACGTGAACGCAGAAACTGGCGAGGCGCTCCCCCAGGAGACGTACGAGCTCGCCGCGTCGACGGACGCGACGCTGTTCGGTGCCGCGGGCGAGACGGCCGCCGACGTCATCCTCCCGCTGCGCGAAGCCGTCGGCTCGTTCGTCAACGTCCGCCCCGCGAAAGCCTACCCCGGCGTCGAGGCCGTCCGCCCCGAGACGGATCTGGTCTTCCTCCGGGAGAACACCGAAGGCGTCTACTCTGGCCACGAGGATCGCCTCACGGAAGACGTTTCGACGCTCACCCGCGTCGTTACGGAGTCGGCCTCCCGACAGCTCGCCGAGTACGCCTGTGAGTTCGTCGACGAGCGCGAGACCGACGGCTTCACCGTCGTCCACAAGGCGAACGTGATGCGCGAGACTGACGGCCTCTTTCGTGACACCGTCACGGCGGTCGCCGACGACCACGGCGTCGAGACCGACGAGGTACTGATGGACGCGTTCGCGACCCACGTCTGTCTCGACCCCGAACAGTTCGACGTCGTCGTCTGTCCGAACCTCGCAGGAGACGTCCTCTCTGATCTCGCCGCGGGGCTCGTCGGCGGCCTCGGCCTCCTGCCGAGCGCGAACGTTGGCCCCGACCGCGGGCTGTTCGAGCCCGTCCACGGCACCGCACCCGACATCGCGGGCGAAGGGATGGCCAACCCGGCCGCAGCGATTCTCTCGGCCGCTTTGATGGTCGAGTATCTCGGCCACGACGAGGAGGGTGCAGCCGTCCGGACCGCCGTCGAGGACGTCCTCGAGAACGGCCCTCGGACGCCCGACCTCGGTGGCGACGCCTCGACGGAGGACGTGACGAGCGCGGTCGTCGATCGACTCTCGAACTGATTCTCGCCGGAGGATTTTACTCGCGGTCGTCGTACGGGGTGACATGCCTCGCGACGACACGCTCTCCGGCGTCGACTCCCGACTCGTTTCGACCGACCGCCTCGAGACGCACGTCCTCGAGTCCGGTGATCGAGACGGCCAGCCGATCGCCTTCTTACACGGCAACGTCTCCTCCTCGCGGTTCTGGGAGGATTCCCTCGCTGCTCTCGACGACGAGTACTACGCGCTCGCCCCGGACTTGCGCGGCTACGGCGACAGCGAGACGAAATCGGTCGATGCTACGCAGGGACTCGGAGACTTCTCCGCGGACCTCGCGGCACTGCTCGAGGAACTCGAACTCGAGGCACCGATAACGCTCGTCGGCTGGTCGAACGGCGGCGGCGTGGCGATGGACTACACCATCTCCGCTCCCGGGCTGGTCGACGCCCTCGTGCTCGTCAACCCGCTCTCGCCGTACGGCTTCGGCGGGACGAAAGACGTCGACGGAACGCCGTGTTTCCCGGATTACGCTGGCTCCGGCGGCGGTGTCGCCACCGACGACTTCGTCGACGCTCTCGCCGACCGCGTTCGGGAGGACGACGTGCCGGGGGCGCCGCGAACGGTCCTGCGCTCGTTCTACGTCGACCCGACCTACGACTTCGATCCCGCGCGCGAGGAGTCGTACCTGTCCGGGATGCTCGACACCGCCACCGGTGAGGGAAACTACCCGGGGTCGGCGGTCGAGAGCGAACACTGGCCCGGCGTCGCCCCTGGCGAGACGGGCGTGAACAACGCCATTTCGCCGAAGTACTGCGACCTCACCGGCCTCGTCGAGATCGAGCCCAAACCACCAATTCGCTGGCTCCGCGGCGCGAACGACGCCATCATCTCGAACGAGTCGCTGTTCGACGTCGGCACGCTCGGCCGGATGGACGAACTTCCCGGCTGGCCCGGCGACGACGTCTTCCCACCCCAGCCGATGGTCGACCAGACGCGCGCCGTGCTCAAGTCCTACGCCGACGCTGGCGGCGAGTACGACGAGGTCGTCCTCCAGGGCGTCGGCCACACCCCTCACGTCGAGGTTCCCGGGGAGTTTCGCAACCAGCTCGCGGCCGTCCTCGAGTGAGCTACAGCGCGTCCCACTCGAGGTCGTGGCCGACGAACGTCGCTTCGTCGAGCGGCCGCCCACCCTCGAAGTGAAACTCGCCGACGACAGTCTCGCCCTCGAGGACGCCCGGCAGCCAGAGGCGATCGTCCTCCCACATCCGGTCGTAGGGGACCTCCTCGATCGGAATCCACTCGGGGCGCGCCTCGGGTGAGGCCGTCGGCTCGCCCGCGAACTCGTCGGTTCGAAAAACGTGACAGACCGTGTGGACCGCACCGTCGAGGGTGAACGTCAGCTCGCCAGCGCGCTCGAGGTCGGACACCTCGAGCCCGACCTCCTCGCGGACTTCGCGTTTCGCACACTCGAGCGGCGTCTCGCCGTCCTCGAGCTTTCCACCGGGGCCGTTGTACCAGCCTGCACCGAGTCCGCGGCGCTTCTCGATCAACAGCACTTCGTCGTCGCGAACGACGAAACACAGTGTCGCTTCGATCATTGGACGGGGTTCGGACGCCACCGAATAAAACGTCTCGACGTACGCGTGTGCGCGCGAACGACCACGACGGTGTCCGTCCTCGAGTGGAGACCTCTATACTGGACAATATAACAATTGATGGCTGGTGAGAGTCAGTAGCAGTGGACGATCGATTAAGAGGACTTAAGTACTACCCGGCGACTATGATTGAATGAAGACGAAGTGAGGATCCCTCCCCTGCGGTCTTCCGTACAGAAGGGATCTGATGTTAGCCTCGACAGTTCGGTGACGCCCAATCGGTCGATCGATTCGGTCGTCGTCGAACGCGGACCCAACATTACGTGTGAGTATTACGATATTCACCGCCAACACCTCCCTCCATCCGGAGGGAATAGCATTCCGGTTGATCCTGCCGGAGGTCATTGCTATTGGAGTTCGATTTAGCCATGCTAGTCGTACGAACTTAGATTCGTGGCGAATAGCTCAGTAACACGTGGCCAAACTACCCTGTCGAGCGGCATAACCTCGGGAAACTGAGGCTAATTCCGCATACGGCTCGATGCCTGGAACTGGCTCGAGCTCGAAACGCTACGGCGCGACAGGATGTGGCTGCGGCCGATTAGGTAGACGGTGGGGTAACGGCCCACCGTGCCGATAATCGGTACGGGTTGTGAGAGCAAGAGCCCGGAGACGGTATCTGAGACAAGATACCGGGCCCTACGGGGCGCAGCAGGCGCGAAACCTTTACACTGCACGACAGTGCGATAAGGGGACTCCAAGTGCGAGGGCATACAGTCCTCGCTTTTTCCGACCGTAAGGTGGTCGGCGAATAAGGGCTGGGCAAGACCGGTGCCAGCCGCCGCGGTAATACCGGCAGCCCGAGTGATGACCGCTATTATTGGGCCTAAAGCGTCCGTAGCCGGCCAAGTAAGTCCGTCGGGAAATCCGCGCGCCTAACGCGCGGGCGTCCGGTGGAAACTGCCTGGCTTGGGACCGGAAGATCCAGAGGGTACGTCTGGGGTAGGAGTGAAATCCTGTAATCCTGGACGGACCACCGGTGGCGAAAGCGCTCTGGAAGGACGGATCCGACGGTGAGGGACGAAAGCTAGGGTCACGAACCGGATTAGATACCCGGGTAGTCCTAGCCGTAAACGATGTCTGCTAGGTGTGGCACAGGCTACGAGCCTGTGCTGTGCCGTAGGGAAGCCGTGAAGCAGACCGCCTGGGAAGTACGTCCGCAAGGATGAAACTTAAAGGAATTGGCGGGGGAGCACTACAACCGGAGGAGCCTGCGGTTTAATTGGACTCAACGCCGGACATCTCACCAGCACCGACAGTATGCTGTGAAGCTCAGTGTGACGAGCTTAGTGGAGCTACTGAGAGGAGGTGCATGGCCGCCGTCAGCTCGTACCGTGAGGCGTCCTGTTAAGTCAGGCAACGAGCGAGACCCGCATCCTTAATTGCCAGCATCGACGTGAGTCGGATGGGTACATTAGGGAGACTGCCAGTGCCAAACTGGAGGAAGGAACGGGCAACGGTAGGTCAGTATGCCCCGAATGTGCTGGGCGACACGCGGGCTACAATGGCCGAGACAGTGGGATGCCACCCCGAAAGGGGGCGCTAATCTCCGAAACTCGGTCGTAGTTCGGATTGTGGGCTGAAACTCGCCCACATGAAGCTGGATTCGGTAGTAATCGCGCCTCAGCAAGGCGCGGTGAATACGTCCCTGCTCCTTGCACACACCGCCCGTCAAAGCACCCGAGTGAGGTCCGGATGAGGCCTGGATTCCCAGGTCGAATCTGGGCTTCGCAAGGGGGCTTAAGTCGTAACAAGGTAGCCGTAGGGGAATCTGCGGCTGGATCACCTCCACAGAACGGGACCACCCCGACGAGGGTGGCCCACCACGTCCGCGTCCGACCGACCGCCGATCAGGCCGATCGGGCACCTTTGAACTGTCGAGGCTAACGTTTACTCTCCGTCCCAGCTCCGATGCTGGAACGGGGATGGGCCCATAGCTCAGTGGGAGAGTGCCTCCTTTGCAAGGAGGATGCCCTGGGTTCGAATCCCAGTGGGTCCATGACACGGTGCGATCGAACCGTGCCCCTTAAGTGGGGGACGGCGCTACGATCAAACCGGAAGAAACCGATGCACCACCCCGCGCAAGTGCGGGTGGGAAGGGTCAATGCACGCTGCGTCTACAGCGCTGCAAATGAGACCGTGTGTACGTGTAGTCCAGGCGTCCACTGGACCCGTTCCCGGGTCACAATTACAGATCCGACGAACGTGGCTACTGTGCCAGCTGGTGGATCGCTCGGCTCGAGAGCCGACAAAGGACGTGCCAAGCTGCGATAAGCCTGAGGGACCCGCATGGAGGGGAAGAACTCAGGATCTCCGAATGGGAATCCCCACAGCAATTGCCTTGCGCAATGGGGAACGCCGGAAATTGAAACATCTCAGTACCGGCAGGAAAAGAAAGCAAACGCGATGTCGTTAGTAACGGCGAGTGAACCCGACGCAGTCCAAACCGAAGCCCTCACGGGCAATGTGGTGTTCGGACTGACTCTCATCATCAGAAAACCTGCAAGAAGTCTTCTGGAACGGAGCGCGATACAGGGTGACAGCCCCGTATTGCAGGCGAGTACGATGTGCGTCAGCTCCAGAGTAACGGGGGTTGGATTTCCCTCGTGAATCTCGCGGGCATCGACCGCGAAGACTAAACACTCCTCGAGACCGATAGCGAACAAGTAGCGTGAGCGAACGCTGAAAACCACCCCAAAAAGGGAGGTGAAATAGTGCGTGAAATCAGTTGGCGATAGAGCGACGGGGCTTACAAGGCCCTGAGAGAAATGACCCAGGTGCGAACCTGCAGTAAGAATCTCAGGGAGCCGAAGTTCCGTCGTACGTTTTGAAAAACGAACCAGGGAGTGTGCCTGATTGGCGAGTCTAACCCGAGTATCGGGGAAGGCATAGGGAAACCGACATGGCCGCAGCGCTTTGCGTGAGGGCCGCCGTCTTCAAGGGCGGGGAGTCAATCGGGCACAACCCGAAACCGGGCGATCTAGGCGTGGGCAGGGTGAAGCGTGCCGAAAGGCACGTGGAGGCCCGTTAGCGTTGGTGTCCTACAATACCCTCGCGTGATCTGCGTCTAGGGGTGAAAGGCCCATCGAGCTCGGAAACAGCTGGTTCCAACCGAAACATGTCGAAGCATGACCTCCACCGAGGTAGTCTGTGGGGTAGAGCGACGGATTGGGAGATCGGACTCCGAGAGGAGTTCGCCTCGCTGTCCAACTCCGAACCTACAGACGCCGTTGACGTGGGGAGTCCGGTGCGCGGGGTAAGCCTGTGTACCGTGAGGGAGACAACCCAGAGCTGGGTTAAGGTCCCCAAGTGTGGACTAAGTGCGATCGAAGGTGGTCTCGAGCCCTAGACAGCCGGGAGGTGAGCTTAGAAGCAGCTACCCTCTAAGAAAAGCGTAACAGCTTACCGGCCGATGGTTCGAGGCGCCGAAAATGATCGGGGCTCAAGTCCACCACCGAGACCTGGCGGCACACTTTCGAGTGTGATCCCGTAGGTTGGCGTTCCGTTCGGGTGGAAGCACGGCCGAGAGGTCGTGTGGACCGTGCGGAAACGAAAATCCTGGTCAAAGTAGCAGCGTGAGTCGGGTGAGAACCCCGACGGCCGAACGAGTAAGGGTTCCTCAGCAATGCTTATCAGCTGAGGGTTAGCCGGTCCTAAATCAGTCCGTAACTCGAGACTGTTGAAAGGGAGATAGGTTAATATTCCTATGCCAGTGTGCAGTAAAAGTCGACGCTTTGGGGCCGCCCAGGCCGGGCCATCGCCCGGTAGAACCATCGAAATCCGTGGAAACCGTAATGGTACGAAGCGGATGAATGGTGGGATATCGCAAGCTGGGTCAACCTAGAGCCCGTGAAAAGACGAGCACACTGTCCGTACCGAGAACCGACACAGGTACTCGTGGCGGCGAAAGCCAAGGTCTGTCGGGAGCAACCGACGTTAGGGAATTCGGCAAGTTAGTCCCGTACCTTCGGAAGAAGGGATGCCTGCCGCGGAAAGCGGCAGGCCGCAGTGACTCGGGCGCTCCGACTGTCTAGTAACAACACAGGTGACTGCAAATCTGCAAAGACGAGTACAGTCACTGAATCCTGCCCAGTGCAGGTATCTGAACACCCCGTACAAGGGGACGAAGGACCTGTTAACGGCGGGGGTAACTATGACCCTCTTAAGGTAGCGTAGTACCTTGCCGCTTCAGTAGCGGCTTGCATGAATGGATCAACGAGAGCGCCACTGTCCCAACGTTGGGCCCGGTGAACTGTACGTTCCAGTGCGGAGTCTGGAGACCCCCAAGGGGAAGCGAAGACCCTATAGAGCTTTACTGCAGGCTGTCGCTGAGACATGGCCGCCATTGTGCAGCATAGGTAGAAGACATTACACAGGTACCCGCGCCAGCGGGCCACCGAGTCATCCTTGAAATACTACCCGATGGTGACTGTGACTCTCACTCCTGGCGGAGGACACCGGTAGCCGGGCAGTTTGACTGGGGCGGTACGCGCTTGAAAAGATATCGAGCGCGCCCCAAGGTTCCCTCATCCGGGACGGAGACCCGGAAGAGAGCGCAAGAGCATACGGGAGCCTGACAGTGTCCGGCACAACAACGGACGCTGACGCGAAAGCGTGGTCTAGCGAACCAATTAGCCTGCTTGATGCGGGCAATTGCTGACAGAAAAGCTACCTTAGGGATAACAGAGTCGTCACCCGCAAGAGCACATATCGACCGGGTGGCTTGCTACCTCGATGTCGGTTCCCTCCATCCTGCCCGTGCAGAAGCGGGCAAGGGTGAGGTTGTTCGCCTATTAAAGGAGGTCGTGAGCTGGGTTTAGACCGTCGTGAGACAGGTCGGCTGCTATCTATTGGGGGTGTTATGGTTCCTGACGGGAACGTTCGTATAGTACGAGAGGAACTACGAATGGGTGCCACTGGTGTACCGGTTGTTCGAAAGAGCACGTGCCGGGCAGCTACGCACCACGGGGTAAGAGCTGAACGCATCTAAGCTCGAAACCCACCTGGAAAAGAGGAGCCACCGAGATCACTCGTAGAAGACGAGTTCGATAGACTCGGGGTGTACGCACCGAGGCAACGAGGTGTTGAGCCCGCGAGCACTAACCGATCGAGCCACTAATCATATTCATGGATCTGCACTGTGACCCGTTTGAACGGGTCCAGGCGCAAACTGGACTACACGTAACATACGGTTTCAGACCACCGACGTTGGACGAAATCGCGGTTCGAGTCCGCGAGTCGGCGTTAAGGCGGCCACAGCGGCGGGGTTCCTCCCGTACCCATCCCGAACACGGCAGATAAGCCCGCCTGCGTACCGGCCAGTACTGGAGTGGGAGACCCTCTGGGAACGTCGGTTCGTCGCCTCCACTCATACTATCATCACCCCCCGAGAGCAACCGCTCCGGGGGGTGGCTGTATTTACGGACGGCCCGATCAGGGCCGTCCTGTCGTCCCCGCCCACCCTCGAGAGACGTCTCTCCGCCGTCCGTTCTTATCACACATAAGTCATAAACCGGTCTGCTCGAGCGACAGCGCTGGGACTGCGCGTTCGGTAACAACGTATTGGCGGTTGCAACGCGCACACCGCAGTCGGCCATCGTCGACCTCGAGCGCGATAATCTAATTTTGTACCGACGGGCTCGCGAGCTCGAGGCGGCGACGCTCGAGCGGAGGTCAGTCGTCGTCGAGGGTCGCGCCCTCGACGGCCGCTGGGCCCGGCGCACAGCCGAGCGAGCGGTGCGGACAGTACCGACAGTGATCACCAGGGGTGACGTCCTCGAAGGACGGGTCGTCGACAGCCAGGAGCGTCTCGCGGGCCGACCCCCACGAGGGGAGCGCCTCGCGAGACAGCAGCTCGACCCGCGGTCCGGCGTCGCCGACGTAGACGTAGCCGGCGCTCGAGATCGGTTCGTCGAACCGGCGCGCGGCGGCCTCGACGTAGAGCAGGAGCTGGGTCGCGTCGGCGGGATCGATCCGGTTGGCCGTCGTCTTGTAGTCGAGGACGACGAGCTCGCCGCGGGGCGTCCGTCGGATCGAGTCGATGGAGCCGACGACCTCGCCGTCGACGCCCTCGAGGGAGTCGAGGACGAACGGGAGTTCCGCGGCCAGGGGCTCCCACTCGTGGACTGGCGCGTCGATCCCCGGCGCGCAGGCCTCGAAGTAGCGGCCGACGCAGTCGAGGACTGGCTCGCGGTAGGCGGTGTGACCACGGGCGGTCAGGTGTCTGGTCGCGGCCTCTCGCCACGCTGCTCGTGTGCGGTACTCCCGGTAAAACGCCTCCTCGGCGACGTCGTGGAAGATCGTCCCGACGATCCGCGCGCCCGGATCGCCGCCGTTCGTGATCGGATCGTCGACTGCACCCACGGCGTGGTCGAGGTAGTGTTTCCTGGCACACTCCTCGTGGGTACGCATCGCGGTGTAGCTGTGGCGAACTGCCACCGGGAGCGGAGTCACGGCCGAGAGCGTCTCGACGGGAAACCGGACGGTGTCGCTCGAGAGTGCGCTGGGGCTTCGTCCAGCAGGCGTGTGGATGCCTTCGTCAGCGTGGTCGGCTGCGTCCGCCGCGGGGAGGAGGGTTCTGCGCCGGAGCTGGCGGCCGAGTCGGTGGACCGTCTCGATCGCCGCCCGCGTCTCGAGCGGCTCGAGTGAGCGGTCCTCGTAGCCGCCGTAGTAGGTGATCGTTCCCGGGGTCCGGCTCGCAGAGCGTGCAATCTCCTCGGTACAGTCGGCGACGGCGTCGGGGTAGTCGTCTTGAACGCGGTCGAACGCGTCGGTGAGCGTCTCCCAGAGATCCATCCGTCGGCCAGCGACGCACCAGTCGATCTCCGACGCCAGGCACGCCTCAGCGGTCGACGTCGACAATTCTCCGTCGGCACCGTCGTAGTCGTACGCCGACCCGAACAGGAGGAGGTGGTTCTCGGCGCGGGTGAGTGCGACGTGTAACACCCGCCACTCCTCGGCGACGGTCTCTGCAGCGAGGTCGGCGAGCAGCGGCGAGTCGACCTCGTCGTCGATCGTCGCCGCGAGCAGTCGGTACCGAACGCGCTCGACGTAATCGGTTTCGACACACCACTCCTCGTCGGAGAGGTACGGGACGAGCACCGTGTCGAACTGCAGCCCCTTCGCCTGATGGACCGTCATCACGTCGACGCGACCGGTCGACTGCGTCCCGCGTCCGTCCGTGGTCGAACTGCCCGCGAGTGCGTGCTCGAGCGCGTCGACGAACTCGGTGGTGAGTGCCGTCAGGACCGAATTGGCGTCGTAGGAGTCAGCGAATCGTTCGACCCGTTCGAGCGTCGAGCGCTCCTCGCCCGTCAGGAACCACTCGAGGCGCGTGACCTCGAGGAATCGACGGACGAACACCGAGAGCGGGAGCCCATTGTACACCGACGTGAGCGTCTCGAGGTGGGTTCGAGCTCGTTCGAGCCGGTCGGGGTCGTCGAAGTCGTTCGCGTCGGCGGCGACCAGCACGCCGTACAGCGATCGATCCCGAACGTGGAGACGTTCGAGGTCCGATTCCGACAGTCGGTACCGGTAGACGAGCACTCGTCTGAGGTGGACGTCGGCCTCCGGATCGACCAGCACTCGCAGATACGAGAGTACCGTCTGGATCCCCGGCGAGAGCTCGCCGTGGGTCGACCCGGAGCGTTCGTAGGGGATCTGCGCGCGCTCGAGCTCGGCGGCGACCGCCGCTGCGTGGCGATTCGTGCGGACGATCACCGCCAGATCGGAGAGCGACCTGGCGGGGACTCCCTCGAGTTCGCCGTTGACGAGCCGCGAGACGGTCGTTGCGACCGCTTCGGCAGTCGAGAAGCCGACCTCGTCGGTCTCTACCTTCCCGACACGCAGCGGTGTCTCGTCCCCATCGGACACGTTCGGGGATCGGTCGAACTCTCGGAGCGTCTTCGACGACTGGCCGGCGTACGCACAGTGATTGGTGAGATCGAGGATCTCCTGGCGGGATCGGAAGTTCAGCTCGAGCGCGACCGATTCGTGGTCATCGTATCTGGCGAGGCGCTCGAGTCCCTCGTGGTCGGTGCCACGCCAGCCGTAGATCGCCTGGTCGGTGTCGCCGATCGCGAACAGGTCCGGGCGGTCCGGGCCCGCGGTCAGGCGCGTCACGAGGGAAAACTGCGTCGGATCGGTGTCCTGGAACTCGTCGCAGTAGACCTGCTCCCAGCGGCCCGTGAGTTCGTCGGCGACGCGGTCGTCCTCGAGCAACCGGGTCGCCGTCCGCACGAGTTCGTCGAAGTCGACGGTCCGGTCGCGCTCGAGCATCGCCCGGTAGTCGGCGTAGACGTCGGTGTAGTGGCGCGCCAGCCGGAGAAACTCGAGGGAGTGATCGAGCCGGCCAACGGGCGTCTGCTCGATCCGTCCGGTCGCGCCGCCCCGGATCTCGTTGCAAAAGAGCGCCCGTGGGAGGTGTTTCGTCGTCGGTTCCTCGAGCGAGAGCGCCTCGTGGACGTTCGTCACACACCGTTGCAGCGTCCGGAAGTAGCTCGAGACGTCCCGGACGACGGGGTCGTCGTGGAACTCGTCGGGTGCCTCGGCGACTTTCTCTCGGCAGTAGGTGAGCAGTTTTCCGTACTCGACGAGCGACTCGCGGGCCGACTTGAGGTGTTCGGGCCGGTTGAAGTATCGGAGGGCCTCGTTGTCGAACGACAGCTGCTCGTCCGCCCGCCGCCTGAGCCGGAGGACGAGCCCACCGAGGAGTTCGAGCGTTCGCGCGTCGGGGAGCCGGTCGTCGAGCGTCTCGGGGTCGACGTCCGTTCGACTCATCGTGGCGACGAATCGGTCGACGTCGGCGGCGAGGTCGGCCGCGGTGCCGTCGCCCTGTGTCGAGGCGAAGCCGTAGTCGTTCTCCTCGAGCAGTCGGCGGACGAGCCGTCGGCGGGCCCGTTCGGTGACGACGTCGAACTCGGGGGAGCGGCCGAGATAGTAGGCGTACTCGCGGACGAGCCGGTGACAGAAGGAGTGGTAGGTGTGGACGTCGATCTCGGCAGCCTCGTCGGGTCCGAGGCGGTCGGCGATCGCCTCGCGGACGTTTGACGCCGCCTCGTTCGCGAACGTCAACACGAGCACGTCCTCGGGGTCGACGTCGCCGCGCTCGATGGCGCGCTCGATCCGCAGGATCATCGTCGTCGTCTTTCCCGTCCCCGCCCCGGCGTCGACGGAGATGCAGGCGGCCCGGCTCTCGAGGGCGGCCGGCTGGTTTCCTCGCGGCTCGATCGGGTCTCGGTCCCCGTCGTCAGCCATCGAACCGCACCTCCGCGGCCACGTGGTCCGCACAGCCGACGGCGTACGCACAGCCCGGACAGCTCCGAGCCGAAATTCGATCCCAGGCCGGGCCCGGATCGAACTCGCCCGGGACGATCGCGGCGAGCACCTCACGTAGTCGTCGTTCGACCGTCCGGTTTCGGTGCTCGTGAGTCAGGCCGAAGGTGTGGTGGTCGAGGAAGACGTCCGTCAGGTCGACGACCTCGAGGCTCGTCTCGACGGTCTCCCGGACCCAGTCGACCGCGTCGTTCGACCGGTCTGCGAGGGGGGCGAGAACGTACCGACAGGTCGACGCCTCGAGTTCCAGCCGGTCGCGGAGGTCGCGCAACCCCTCGAGGACGACCGCCGTCTCGAGGAGGGAGGCGACGGCGTCGGGCTCGAACCGGTCTGCGTCGGGGTCGAAGTGGTCGACGAACAGTTCGGCCACGTCGCCATCCCACTTCGAGCGGTATCGGAGGGGGCCAAGCGGCGCGAGCGTCGGCACGAACCGAACCCCCGTGATCGACGGGCCGTCCTCGAAGACGTAGTCCACCGTGGCGTCGACCGTGACCGCGGCGTTCTCGTCCTCACCTGCGTCAGGCAGCGAAACCGTCGCCGAGAGCGAAAGTGCCGGCCCGATCACGTCTCCGTCGGCCGCGTTCCGGAGTTGCGTGACGCCCCTCGCGTGGGTTGGCCCGACCGCCTCGACGTACGCCCGGATCGTCGCCTCGAGCGCGCGTCGCTCGTGTCGTCGCTGGGCCATCGAGTGGAATCGGTCGTCGCGTTCGGGCCACCGCTCCGCGAGGCGGGCGATGGCCGCGTTCGCGAGGGGGCGTGGCTCCGTCTCGCCGGTTCGGAGCGCGTCACAGATCACTGTTCGGAGGAGTTCGACCTGACGGGTCTCGACGGCCTCCTCGTCGTCGCCTGCGAGACCGTGGACGTGGGCGAACTCGTACTGCCGGGGGCAGTGCAGGTAGGCCCCGAGGCCGTCGACCGGGAGTCGACGTCCGGTCATCGGCGAACCTCCCCGGCGGCGAACTCGAACTGCGACCTGACGGCCTCGCGCAGGTCCTCGTCGACGTCACCGTCGAGGACGACGGCGAGCTCCTCGAACAGCGCTTCCGTCTCGACGAGGTCGACCTCGCCGCCGGTGCTTGCCTCCCCGAGGACGCGCTCGAGTTCGCCCCACGGCTGGGCGAGGGCTGCCTCGAGTGCGTTCGCTTCGCCGTAGATCCTCGCGTCCCGACCGCGCGCATCGACGTCCTCGAGGCTCACGTCCCGCCGTCGCTCGAGTCCCTTCAGATACCGTGACTCCGCGTGCGTGCGCCGGAGCCCGCCTGCCTCGCGCTCGTACGAACAGCAGTACAACCGCGAGCGGGCCGCCCGAGTTCCGATGGCGAGTTTCCGGCGGGCCCGCTCGGCGTGGTAGGCCTCGAAGGCGGTTCCGAGTTCGGCCGCCGGTGGCGCGGGCGCGAACGTCCGTTCGACGTCGACCGGCGAAGGGTCGGTGACGGCCGGATAGTTCGGCATCGACTCGAGCCACGTTTCCGGAAAGAGTCGGGTGAGGTGGTGCTCTCCGGGGTACTGTCGCTCGACCAGATCGAGCAGGAAGACGGCTTCGCGGCTGTCGTACTTCAGGTCCGCGATCGCACAGACCGTCACGCCGCCGCGCTCGGGCCGGGTCTCGACCTCGTGGACGTACGGTGCGTCGTATTCGATCGTCCGGCGGAGCATTCTGGCCAGTCCCTCCCAGTTGGGGGCGACGACGTCGGTCTCCTCGACGAACCGGGCGATCTCGAGCACGCGCCGGACGCCGTCGAAGCTCTCGCGGGCGTCGACGGGCGCTTGCTCGGTGACGATCCGACTCTTGAGGTCGGTTCGAAGGATCCAGCGCTCGAGCGAGCGCCGGACGCTCGAGCCGGTACACGATTCGACGAGGGCGGGGGAGAAGTCGGGAACGCGAGCGGCCAGCCGGTTGCGGGCGACCTCGTGGTCCCCATCGCCGTTGTAGGCGACGAACGCGTAGAGTTCGGCGACCGCGGGGTCGTCTGCGAGCGCGGCGGTTCCGATCGTCGCCGTGGGCACGCCCGCGTTGCGGAGGCGGTCTCGAACGGTGGGAACGCGCTCGACGGTCGGGACGGCGACCGCAACGTCGTCGTATCGCCACCCCTCGTTCCGGTCGAGTAACGCCTGGATCTCCGTCGCGACCTGCCGTTCCTGCTCGCGGGTCGTCGTCGAGCGGATGCGACGTGCGGTCGCAGTCTCGGTGGACGACTCCTCGGCCGGTTCGCCGGTCGCGAGCCACCGGGTGATCGCCCGGTGGTCGGAGTTGGGGGCCGTGCGGTCGACGTCCCGGTCGGAAGCCGGGTGGGGGCCTTCGAGGACCGTCATTTCGAGGCCCGCTGCGAGGTCGTCGACCGATCCGGGTTCGACGCGGGTTCGCTCGACGCTGGCGTGGCGCTCGCCGAGACAGACCAGTTCCGCGTCGGCGGTCAGCGCGGCGAGGTAGCGCCGGTCGAGCCGGCGACACTCCTCGAACTCGAGGACGAAGACGGCGTCGAACGACGAACAGACGCGCGAGCGGAGGCCGTCGGCGTCGGCCTCGAGCAGCGCCGTCGCTCGCGGGATCACGTCGGCGCGCTCGAGGAGTCCCCGCGTTCTGAGTTCCTCGTGGAATCGGTCGTTCATCGCGTAGAGGAAGTCGAGACACTCGTGGGGATCCTCGAGATCCTCGTGACGGATCGCCTGGCGCGTCGCCTCGAGCAACAGCTGACCCACGTCGCGGGCGAAGCTGTCGTGCTCGCGCGCCCGCTCGAGGTAGGGCGGGATATCGCGTTTCGCTCCCGCGATCACCAGCGAGAGCAGCTCGATCCGTTCCTCGTAGGCCAGTCGATCGAGCGTCGGATCGTACTCCTCGAGCACCTTCGAGGCGTGTTCGGGCAGGGACTCGAGCCGCGGCGAGAGCGGGGTTCCGTTCGTGGATTCACAGCCGGCGAGTGCCTCGCGAACCCGCTCGAGACCGGCCGGGTGGCGTTTCAGGACGAGCACGTTCCGCGGATCGTACTCGTCGACGAGGGTGGCGTACTCGGCGGCGACGACCTCGAGGAGGTCGGGGCTGGGCTCGGGGAGGAGTTTGAGGGTCCCCTCGAGGTCCGGGGCGGCGGTCATCGGGATGTCGTAGAGTATGTGACGATCCTGTATTTAAACCTGTGGCGAAGCTGGACGGTGTGGCTCGCGTGATTGTTCGGGGTCCGGCCGCGACGGCGAGCACGGGGACCACGAACCGTTGCAACCCGACTTGGGGACACTGTTGCGGTCTGATCCAACTACGGACCGTTGCGATCTGACCCGACCACGGGTCGCGGCGACGCCATCGCGAGACGTGCCGGCGTCTCGCGCCGGCGCGTCGCGCACGCACTGCGTCGCCGGGGAGGCGTGGTGGCCCTCCTCGAGTGGGGCTCGAGCGACGCGGACGGCTCCGTGAGGAGCCGTGCGCCCGCGAGGGCCGCACGAGAACGGGCGGACGCATTCGTGTTTCGTGCGAGCAGTGTCGAGTCCGTCCCCTTCTGCCGTTCGAGCAGTGTCGAGTCCGTTCGCCCCACCGTTCGGTCCCCGTCGGGTTCTGCAGTCGGTTCGAACGCCGTGTCACGAACGGTGCGCCGAGCGATTCGAACGGGGACGATTCCACGAGGGGACCTCACGTCGAATCGTCACCGGACGCGCCAGATCGCGGCAATTATTATAGCAACTGCTCGAGAAGGGTTCCGTATGGAAGACATTTTTGTGGGACGGCTCATGTCCACGGACCTCCACACCGCATCGCCCGACACGCTCGTCGAGGACGCTGCACAGGTGCTGCTCGAGAACGACGTCGGCTCGGTGCTCGTCGTCGACGACGAGGGTGGGCTCGAGGGAATCCTCACGCGGACGGACTTTGTCGAAATCGTCGCGAAGAGCCAGCCGAAAGCCCAGACGACGGTCTCGCGGTACATGACTGAAGACGTGATCACGACGGATGCTGGGGCCTCGATCCGGGACGTCGCGGACGTGATGATGGAACACGGCTTCCACCACGTTCCCGTCGTCGACGAGGACGATCGCGTCGTCGGAATGCTCACGACGACGGATCTCGCGGCGTACCTCTCACACGTCCAGACGCCGAGCCCGGGCGGGGACGCGTAGGACTCATCCACCCCGGTCGGCTTCGACCACGGCCAGGTAGCCCACGTAGCCGAGCGCCGAGACCACGAGCGCGACGGCGAAGACGGTGACGCCGACGTAGGCCTCGAGCGCGGCGTCGGGGTTCTCCCAGAGGTAGGCGCCGCCCTCGACCGCGAAGACGAACAGCGCGCCGTAGATCGCGGTGAACGCGAGCGCGCGGGCGACGCCGAGCGCGCCGAGTCGGCGGCTGTTGAGCAACTCGAGAACGAACAGGAACGCAAACGCGAGGAAGTAAAACGGGTCGGGGATCGCACCACCGAGTTCGTGGGTCCCTTCGATGGCGACGACGCCGTAGTACGCGAGCGCGAGCAGGACGGCGGCGACCAGCGTGAGCGTGAGTCCGTAGCCGCTCGCGTCGTCCGCACTCGGTGGGGTGACCGGAGCGCTCGAGGCGTCTGTGTCGTCACTCGCCATACGAGTACGCTCGAGAGTGACCACCCTTAGTTAACGACGACCTTTCGACGCACGCTCGGGGTCGATCGGGAGCTGGCGTCGACCGCGACCGGGATTCACTGCGAGGCGAGGTCGAACTTCTCGGCTGCGGTCTCCATGTCCTTGTCGCCCCGGCCGGAGAGGTTCACGAGAATCGTCTCGTGTTCGCCTTCCTCGGCGAGCTGGATCGCTCGCGCGACGGCGTGGCTGGACTCGAGGGCGGGGATGATCCCCTCGGCTTCGGAGAGTTCACGGAACGCCGCAAGCGCCTCGTCGTCGGTAATACCGGTGTACTCACAGCGGCCGACGGCGCGGAACATGGCGTGCTCGGGTCCGACGCCGGGGTAGTCGAGGCCTGCCGACACCGAGTGGACCTCGACGTCCTCGTCGATCACGCGCGTCTTCATCCCGTGGATGACCTCGTCCTCGCCGCTCGCGAGCGGGGCGGCGTGTTTGCTCGAGTCTGCACCCTTCCCGCCGCCCTCGGCACCGTACAGGGCAACGTCGTCGTCGCGGAAGGCGTGGAACAGCCCGATGGCGTTCGAGCCGCCGCCGACGCAGGCGACCGCCGCGTCCGGCAACCCGCCCGTCCGCGCTCTGAACTGCTCGCGGGCTTCCTCGCCGATGACGCTCTGGAAGTCCCGGACCATCCGCGGGAACGGGTCCGGGCCGACGACGCTGCCCACCAGATAGTGGGTGTGATCGACGTTCTGAGCGAAGTCCTCTAAGGCGGCGTCGACGGCGTCGGCCAGCCCCTCTCCGCCGCGGGTGACCTCGTTGACCGTCGCGCCCAGCAACCGCATGCGGAAGACGTTCATCTGCTGGCGTTCGACGTCCTTTCTCCCCATGTAAATCTCCGTCTCGAGGTCGAGCAGCGCGCCGATCATCGACGTTGCGACGCCGTGCTGGCCCGCCCCGGTTTCGGCGATCAGGCGGGGCCTGCCGGCCTTTTTCGCCAGCAGGCCCTGGCCGAGCACGTTGTTGATCTTGTGCGCGCCGCCGTGGAGTAAGTCCTCGCGTTTGAGGTAGATGTCCGCCCCGTAGCGCTCGCTGAGCGTCTTCGCGTGGGTGATCGGCGTCGGCCGCCCGGCGTACTCCTCGAGTAACTGTCGGAACTCGGTCTGGAACTCGTCAGTTTGGCTCACCTCGTCGTAGGAGTTGGCCAGTTGCTCGAGTGGGTCCTGCAACGGTTCGGGGACGTATCGCCCGCCGTAGCCTTCGAACTCTCCCTGGGACATGGACTCCTATATCCGCTGAGGGTAAAAATACGTTCCGTGACGTGCATGGTTGATCATTCAGACCCGACTTCGGCGAGTGTGGCCCGGAACTCTCCAGAGCGGTTACTCGAGCGGCGCTGCTGGGACGACCTAGTGCTTTGCCAAGCCTAGTCTGCAGGGTCGAATTCGTCGCCGAAGGCCGGTTCGACCCTGCAGTCGACGCTTGGTGGAGTACTTAGCCGGACACGTCGTAGCTATCGACCAGCGCCGACTGTGACCCGCTGGACCAGATCACCTGGATCGTCTCCCCTTCCAGGCTGATTCCGCCACAACCGCCACGAGTAACTGTCACAGTGTCGCCGGCCTCGATGTCGTCGCGCCCATCCCAGGCGTCGCAGGTCTGACCGTCGACGCGGATTTCGGTGTTCGCTTCGGTGAGCCCCTCTGCCGAGGCGACGGCGATCGTGACCTCGAGATCGCTCCCACTGTCGTCCTCGCTGTACACCAGATCGGCGTCCGGCGTGCGCTCGAACGGAGTGCCGAGGACCATAGTCGAGATGATCGCCATCGAGGCGACCACAATTCCAACGAGGAGGATAACCCCCACGACGGGGGACACGGCGTCGTCAGCCGGGAGCCGGCGTACCTGCATCGCCGATATGATAGGTGGTACGACCATTTAAGCCCTTGTGTAATCGGTCGAACCGCCAGCAATGAAGGAACGATAGCTCTCGACCAGCCTCGACTCGAGTCACTCGACGGGCGTCACGCCTCTTCCCGTTCGACGACGACGGCTACCTCGTCGGCCAGCGCCTCGAGGTCGGCCCGGAGCGACTCGCGACCTGCCTCGAGGTCGTCGTCGACGCCGGGGAGCTGGTCTGCCAGGAGTTCGGTGTACTCACGGCGGCGGTCGAGGTCGTCCTCGAAGGACTGCTGGAACGAGCGAACGGTGTCGGCGTGGGACTGCGGATCGCGGTTCGCCCACGCGGTCAGGTAGCCCATGACGGTGTCGTCGACGTCGCGCTCGACCGGGTCGTCGGCGACCAGGTTGTACCAGTAGTTCACGTAGTTCATCGTCGCGATGCGTCGCGACCAGGAGAGGTCGGCGACCCGGTCGGCGTCGACCGACAGGACGGTGTCGGCAGTGTACGTGACAGTGACGCCCGCTCCGTCGGCGTCGGATTGCGTTCGCGTTTCGTCGGTCGCCTCGTCGGTCACGAGAACGCGAACGACGTCACGGCGCTCGAGCGGGAGGTCCATTGGCTTCTCCCGGTAGTAGAAGTACAGCGCGAGCCCCGCGACGAGCAAGGAGAGAAAAATCGTGGGGATCATGAAGACGAAGCTGACGACGATGACCATCGCACTGTGCGGGCCGTAGGGCCGGTAGGGGATCGCCCCGGCGTCGACCGCCGCGCGGCGGGTAACGACGGTGGCATCGGCTTCGCTCGCGTTCTCGGTCGTCTTCGAGGACGATTCGTCCCCGTCGGCGAACGCCGCCAGCGCGCGTGCTACAGCCCGGCGGAGCGTGTGCGCGTCGACCCCCGCGTACTCCCTCGTCGTCGAGATCGGTGCGTCCCCGGGCGCGTCGCGCGCGTCGGGGTGCCCGGCGTCGTCCGTTCCCATTCCATCGACTAGATTCGACCGGCGTCACTAAAGGCTCTCGACACTGTGCTGGGTGCGTTGGGAACCTGGCCTGCCGGCCCGTCGAGTACGTCGACGAACGCCCGATCGTCGGGAATCACCGACGGCAGACGTTCAGTGGCTACGATAGCTCCCCGGCGTCTGTGGTCGACTCGACGTACAGCGACAGACACCGTTCGCGGACGTCGATCTCGAGTGCCGTCGCCGAGACCAGTTCGCCGTCGAGGCTGAACGTCACCGGCTCTTCCTCGAGTCCTTCGATCGACAGCGACGACACCTCGAGTCGGGTGACAGGCGTCAGGTCGCCTTCGAGGAGTCGTGACAGCCGTCCCTCCTCGAGCGTCTCGGGGTCGGGTCGTTCCTCGAGGATCGTCACCTCGAGCAGGCCGTCCTCGGTACTCGGCCGGTCCCGGCGGCGGACGCTCGGCAGCCGGAACGCGTTTCCGATCAGGACGAGCAGGGCGTCGCCACGCCACGTCTCGCTTTCGGGCACGCCGGGCTCGAGCGTCACTCGGAGCGGGATTCCGTCGTACTCCGGGAGCAGCCGGAGCGTCGTCAACACGTACGCGAGCGGCCCCAGCCGGCGTTTCAACTCGCCCGGCGTCGACGTGTTCGCCTCGGCCGAGATGCCGGCCAGACAGGTGTTCACGAACGGGCGATCGTCTGCGAACCCGACGTCGATGCGCCGTCGACGTCCCTGGTCGAGGAGGTCGAACCCTCGGTCGACGTCGTCGATCCCGAGCTGCCGCGCGAAGAGGTTGGCGGTACCCGTCGGGATCACCGCGACGTCGACCGCCTCGAGCGCGTCCGCGTCGACGAGTCCGTGAACGACCTCGTTGACCGTTCCGTCGCCGCCAGCGACGGCCACCAGTGAGGCGCCGTCGGCCGCGGCCTCGCGTGCGAGTCGCCTGGCGTCGCCCGCCGTCTCGGTTTCGCGGACGTCGAACTCCCGCTCGAGCGCCCGTGCGCGGATCTCCTCGGCGTGGTCGCCCGATCCGCTCGCGGGGTTGCAGACGAGCACTCGGTCGACGCCGCCTGCACGAGTCGTTCGTCGTTCGTCCGCCTGACCGTCCATAGCCGACGTTCGAAGACGGGCCACTATAACGGATCGGTCGTCGACCGCGAGCTACAGCTCGCGATGTCGGGTATCTGGCGTCGGCATCGCCGGGAGCTGAGCTGGCCCGACGGTTACTGGAACATCCCCGTCGCCGGCGGCTGTTGCTGTTGTTGGGCCTGCTGTCCTTCGGCCATCTGCTGGTACTGCTCGGCGATCTGGTGCATCCGCTGTTGGATCTCGTCCGCCTGTTCTTCGAGCGGCGCCGTGTCGATGTCGAAGTCGACTAGCGGCTCCAGCGCGTTCTCGATCACCGACTGGGCCGCCCGCGGGTCGGGGAGGAACGGGTGTGCGCGAACGATCAACAGTGCCGCCGGGACGTCGTGCTGGTAACAGCGCCTGACGAGTGCGCCGGTGACGCCGCCGACGAGTCCGGTTTCCTCGGGCACGTCGATGCCGGCTTCCTCGAGGTCTGCCCTGATCGCCTCGGTCGTCGCGACGCCGGTCACCTCACCGATCTGGTCTTCGGACTCGGCGGGCGCGCCTGCAAGGAAGATCGCTCGGCTGAAGTCGTCGGCGAGTTCCTCGAGCACGCACCGGGAGAGCGGTTCGAACGCCTGCTGTGGGAGGGCAAGATCGCTCTCGAGGGTCATTATCCCCGAGTCGCCTCCCGCGTAGACGCGCACGAGGTCCTGGACGAGTCCGTCTTCGAACGTGACGACGGGTGGAAACTCCTCGGACGCGATATTCCCACAGTGGGTGAGCCCGAGCTGTTCGGTGAGCTGGTCGACGGCGATCGCCGCGACCAGGCCGTGTCCGGGGAGGCCCTCGATGAGCGTCGGGGCGTCGGCGTCGACTTCACAGAGCTGTTCGAACGACGCGGCTGCGTTCTCCTGGGCCATGGTCGCACGTGGACTGCCAGTGAGATAGGGTTTTGTGCTGTGTGCCCGATTCGGACGGCCGACGTCAGGTGTACTGAGCGACGATCACGAGCAGTGCAACTGCGTGCCAGGCCACGACCGCCGTCTTGGTGCTCGGAGACGCTTCCGGCAACGGCGGGTTTCGGAACGTGCCGGCGTAGACGAAGAGGGTCGCGGCGACCGTCCCGGCGACGATGCCGGCTTCCGTCGACACCGGCGTGACGAGCCCGATCAGAACGCCGGCGAGCATGCTCGCCGCGATTCCTACGAGCACCACGTCGTAGTAGTCGAGATCGATCACGTGAAGATACCTCCCGTAACGCACGGGCATCGCGCAGTAAAATGTTGGCGTCAGTCCCCACCGCCCTGGAACGACGAACCCACCTGGGCCCACGAGAGACGAACCTGTCTCGCAGGAGGGGTCGCCGCCCGTTCGGAGGCGTCGACTCGAGCGTTCGCCGGGAACGTTTTCCTCACGGAACCACTGGGTCGGTGTATGGTTCGAGCTGGCGATCCAGCACCCGACTTCACGGTACCGAAAGCGGGCGGTGAGGCGTACAACGACCTCGAGGCGTTCACCCTCTCCGACGCGCTCGGCGACGGTCCGATCGTCCTCGCCTTTTTCCCCGCGGCGTTCACGAGTGGCTGTACGGCGGAGATGTGCGCGTTTCGCGACTCGATGGACGCGTTCGAGGAACTCGACGCGCAGGTGTACGGCGTCAGCGTCGACCTGCCGTTCGCCCAGAACGTCTGGATCGACGACCACGAGCTTTCGTTCCCGATGCTCTCGGACTGGGACCACGAGGTGATCCACGCCTACGACGTCGTCCTCGAGGACATGTACGGCTCGATCGAGGTCGCCCAGCGGAGCGTCTTCGTCCTCGACGCCGAGGGGACGGTCACCTACCGCTGGGTTCGTGAGGGTGAGAACCCCGACTTCGAGGCGTTCGTCGAGGAGGTCCGGGAGGCCGTCGCGGCTGCGCGCTGACCGGCGGGAGACGACACTGGCCCCCTGGTCAGACCACGGCGTCGAAGGTCAGACCACGACATCGAACTCCTCGAGCGAGGCGAGTTCGTACGTCGGCTCGTGTTCGGAGGAGTTCTCGTAACCGAGGGTGATCCAGGCCGAGTCCATCCCCATGGCGTTCGCGCCGGCGACGTCGGCGTAGAGGTTGTCGCCGATGTGGACCGTGTTCTCGGGTTCGACCCCGAGTCCCGAGAGCGCCAGTTCGAACGGCTTGGCGTGGGGCTTCGGCGGGACGCCGTTTCGAGGATCGACGAAGACGGAGACGTCGAAGTCGTCGACGATCTCGAGCGCCTCGAGTTTCTGGGTCTGTGTCTCACGGGTGCCATTCGTGATGAGGCCGATCGGGGCGACCTCGCGGGCGACCTCGAGGGCGGCCTCCGCACCGGCGCGAAACCGAACGCGGGCCGGGTCGACCGTCGAGAGGTACGCCTCGGCGAGGTCGGGCGCGACCGTGGGATCGACGTCGGCGTTGCGGGCGGCCTCGGTGAACAGCGCCTCGAAGAACTCCTCGTCGGTTTCGGCGTCGTTCACCTCTCGAGCGGCGACCCGGAGGCCGCCGACGGTGCAGAACTGCTCGATTCCGGCGCGCTCGAACGTCGTCTCGAGCAGCTGCTCGCGACCCTGGATCGGCTCGCAGAGGGTACTGTCGAGATCGAAGTAGATGGCGTCATATGGAGACATGTCGGTGTCTAGTGGTGGGAGTTGCCTGAACGTTTCGGCTGGTGGGTCGGCCGCGATCGACCGAGGACGAGCTCGATCAGGACCGCTCGACGGCCGTCTCGAGGACGTCGAGGTCGTCGTCGAGGGTCACGCGGAGTTCGTCACCGGCGAGCGGGATGCGGACGTCGAGGACGTACGGATCGCGCTCGAGCACGCGCGCGTATTCGTCGCTGACGCACCACGGGAGCGTCCAGTAGGGCCGTTCGTCGAGGTGGACGCCGCGCTCGCGGTGAAAACTCACGGTCTCGGAGTGGTCGAGCAGCCGTAGGCTGGCGGTCGAACAGAGGGTGTGTCCGCACTGTTGGCACTCGTGGTCGAGTCTGACGGCGACGCCGAGACAACACTCGCCCTCCTCGCGGACGTGGGTCTCCATGCGCCCGCCACACTCGGGACAGACGCCGTCGGCGGCGAGACAGTGCAGGTGGCGCACTCGGTGGTCGAACGCCTCGGCGACCTCCTCGTGCGTGCGGTCGTTTAACCCGCCGGGTGGGAACGAGTACTCGCCGTGGCCGGCCCGGCAGTCGGTACACTCGATAGCGAGGCGCTCGTCCTCGTAGACCGCCTGCAGCGGCCCCCCACAGGAGTAACACGCGCCCTGGACGGGGAAAGGCTCGAGCGTCGGATGCTCGTTGAACGAGCCGGCGATCACCGAGCGGACGACCTTCTCCCCGGCGTGTTTGAAGTCGTAGCCGCCCTCGACCTGGGCCACGAAGTGGCCCGAAAGCTTCTGGAGGTGGTAGTTGAACTGCGCGGAGTCGCGCATCCCGACCTCGCGACGGAGGTCGGAGAACGAGACGGGGCGTTCCTCGGCCGCCCACAGCGCCTCGAGGATCGCCAGCCGCGTCTCGTTGCCGATCAACGCGAACGCTTCGGCGGGAGCGAGACAGTCGGAGCACTCGAAGAGTCCGTCCGAGTCGCTCGAGACGTCGGATCTGCTCATGGAAGCATGTACCACGCCCCCCGGCTAAAACGTTCGCAGAACTGGATTTTTGTAACACGAACGACCATATTGTGGTCACTGCTCGCCCGCCCCAGCTGAAACGGGGTACACACCGCGAGCAGGTGGCCACTGACGGGAAGCGGCTCCGAAATCGTCGACGGGTGACGTTCGAGGGTGGTCGCGTCTAACGGCCGTCCGTGGGTGCCAATCGTTCGGGTCGGGCGACCATTTCGTCTCCGTGTGAATTCCGGCCGGTGGGTCGATGACAGAACAGTAGGTTTATCAAGCGCACGGCGGAAGAATCACCTAAGATTACTCATCGTCTTATGGCAGGAACTCAACAACCGGAGGTGAACATCGGACTCGTCGGCCACGTCGACCACGGCAAGACGACGCTGGTCCAGGCACTGAGCGGTTCGTGGACAGACCAGCACTCAGAGGAGATGAAACGCGGTATCTCCATCAGGCTGGGCTATGCTGACGCAGCGTTCCGTCGCTGTCCCGACGTGGACGAGCCCGAGTGTTACACCGTCGAGGAGGAGTGTCCGGACGGTTCCGAAAGCGAACCGCTCCGAACCGTTTCGTTCGTCGACGCGCCGGGGCACGAGACCTTGATGGCGACGATGCTGTCGGGGGCTGCACTGATGGACGGCGCCGTGCTGGTCGTCAGCGCGAGCGAATCCGTTCCCCAGCCCCAGACCGAAGAGCACCTGATGGCGCTCGACATCATCGGCATCGAGAACATCGTCATCGCCCAGAACAAAGTCGACTTAGTCGACGCCGAGACGGCCCGGGAGAACTACGAAGAGATCCAGGCGTTCGTGGAGGGGACCGTCGCCGAAGACGCACCCGTCGTCCCGATCAGCGCGGGGCAGAACGTCAATATCGACCTGCTCATCGCGGCGATCGAAGAGCACATCCCGACCCCCGAGCGCGACTCAGACGCCGATCCACGGATGCACGTCGCCCGCAGCTTCGACATCAACAAGCCGGGCACCACGTGGGAGAACCTCCACGGCGGCGTCCTCGGCGGGAGCCTGGTCGAGGGCCAACTCGAGGTCGGCGACGACCTCGAGATCCGCCCCGGCCGTGAGGTCGAAACGGGTGGCCAGACCCAGTACGAGCCGATCCAGACGTCGGTTCGCTCGCTCCAGGCCGGCGGTGAAGGCGTCGAGACGGCCACGCCCGGCGGACTGCTGGGCGTTGGTACGGCGCTCGATCCATCACTCACGAAAGGTGACGCCCTCGCCGGCCGCGTGGCTGGCCCACCGGGAACGCTCCCCCCGACCTGGGAGGAGTTCACCATGGACGTCGACTTACTCGAACGCGTCGTCGGCGCTGACGGCACCACCGAGGTCGACGAGATCAGCACGGGCGAGCCGCTGATGATGACCGTCGGGACGGCGACGACCGTCGGCGCGGTGACGTCAGCACGTGCCGACGAGTGTGAGGTCCGGCTCAAACGCCCCATCTGTGCCGAGCCGGGCGCGAAGATCGCGATCAACCGCCGCATCGGCGCACGCTGGCGACTGATCGGCGTCGGACAGCTCAACGAATAGATGACGCGGCGCGTAGCCCTCGATACGAGCGCACTCATGATGCCGGTCGAACTCGACGTGCGACTGTTCGACGAACTCGATCGCGTACTCGACGGTGCACTCGAGCTGGTTACGCCACAGCCGGTCGTCGAGGAGCTTCGGCGACTCTCCGAGAAGGGCGGTACCGAGGGAACGGCGGCGTCGGTCGGCCACGACCTGGCGACCGAGCGCTGTCTCGCCGTCGACACCGAAGCCTCCTACGCCGACGATGCGCTGGTCGAACTCGCCTACGAGGGCGTCGTCGACTACGTCGCCACCAACGACGTCGGGCTACGAGACCGGGTGCTCGCGGAGAACGTACCGGTAATTGCATTACGCGGGAGAAACAAACTAGGGATTACTCGACCATAGATGTACAAACGGGTTAGATTGAAAGACACGGTGGAAGTACCGCCGCGGGAGCTGGGCGACGTCTCGCCCGACCTCGTCAAGCGACTGCTCCAGGACAAACTCGAAGGACGGATGGACGAGGAGGTGGGAAGCGTCGTCTCCGTCACCGAGGTCCACGACATCGGTGAGGGGACGGTCCTGCCGAATCGGCCGGGCGTCTACTACGAAGCGGAGTTCGACGCGGTGACGTTCGACCCCCAGATGCAGGAGGTCGTCGACGGCACCGTCGTCGAAGTCGTCGAGTTCGGCGCCTTCGTCGGCATCGGCCCCGTCGACGGGCTGTTGCACGTCTCCCAGATCTCGAACGAGTACCTCGCCTTCGACGGCGAGAACCAGCGACTGGCCTCGAACGAGTCCGACCGATCGCTCGACGTCGACGACGCCGTTCGCGCGCGAATCGTCACCAAGAGCATCGACGAGCGCAACCCTCGCGACTCGAAGATCGGTCTCACGGCCAAACAGCCCGGGCTCGGCAAACACGGCTGGCTGCGAGAAGAGCGCGACGAGCCCGAAGAAGCCACCGCAGGTGAGTAACGATGGCCGCAAAGCGCCTCGTCTGTCGCGAGTGTCACCGGGTGAACGACGCGGACGCCGATATCTGCGTGTCGTGTGGCTCCTCGTCGCTCACCGAGGACTGGGCCGGCTACGTCGTCATCGCTCACCCCGAAGAGAGCGAGATCGCTACCGAGATGCAGGTCACGGAACCGGGCGCGTACGCGCTCAAAGTCCGCTGACGTGTCCCGAGACGTAGCCGACGACGCCGGCAGGGACGACGAGCCGCTGCTGGTTCTTCCCGACGAGCTTCGAAGCGAGCTGAAAGAGCCATTCGGCCCTATCGAGACCGACGCCGAAACGCTCCTCGAGCGCGCCGACCCGCCGATCGTTGCCGTCGGCGACGTCGTCACCTATCACCTGCTCCAGGCCGACTACCCACCGGACGTCGCCGTCGTCGACGGCCGAACCAAACGCCAGGCCGTCGATGCCGAGATCCGCGAGGCCGTAACCACGGGCGCGAGCCTCGAGGTCGAAAACCCGCCCGCGACGATCACCGAAGCCCTCGTCCGTGCACTCTGTACCGCGCTCGAGGCCGACGAACCCACGACGATCCTCGTCGACGGGGAAGAGGACCTCGCCGCACTGCCGGCGATCGTCGCTGCCCCCGAGGGCGCGAGCGTCGTCTACGGCCAACCCGACGAGGGGATGGTGCTCGTACGCGTCGCAGCGCCCGTCCGAACCGACGTTCGGGAACTGCTCGAGCGACTCGAGGGTGACTGCGACCGGCTGTGGACGCTGCTGTCCGAGGACTGTTCTCGGAGTCACTGAACGGCAGTGTCTCACCTGTTTCAGGTTGTTTCGATAGCGGTGACTCCATCGCGTCTATAGTAACCGTTGAAACGAGTACTGTAGCGGTATCCGGTCCGGTATCGAGCGATCGCGGTATCGTCGTCGGCACAGCGAGGTAGCGCCGAGCCACCGCGAACGGAGTGAGCGATGACGTCGCGAAAAGGTCCGGGTGCGAGAATTGAACCCGACTGCGAGACTCGCGTTCGCTCGTCTCGCGTGGTTCAATTCTCTGCGGACTGCTGTGGCTCACGGAGTTGTTCGCCACAGAAGGTCCGGGTGCGAGAATTGAACCCGCGTCTCAGCCTCCACAAGGCTGAAGGATAGTCCACTACCCCAACCCGGACACGCTTGCAAGGATATCTAAATCGGTACGCCTGAAATACGTTACGTTCTCGAGTCCGGTGTGCGACGCTGTGCCGGTCGTTCGGCCAGCCCGTCCCTATCCGTGGCGCTTTTGTCACCGGCCCGACTACGGTTGCCAACGCGTGGCCATCACCGACAAGATCTACCTCAAAAACCACCGCCAGATCAGCTCCCAGCTCGAGACGAACATCCCGAAGGGAGCGTTCAAGGGCGCGACGCTCGACGTCCTGTTCCAGGGCGACGGGCTCGAGAAACTCGACGACGCCACCCGCGAGCGAGTACTCGACTTCGCGTCGGACTTTCTCGACTGTGACTGTCAGGACAACCCCTACTGTGGCTGTCCAGAACGGAAGTTCATGCGCTACCTCCTCGAGTTGCGTGCTCAGGGGCTCGGCCCCGACGCCATCGTGGACGTGATGAGCGACGACTACATGCTCTACGCTTACCCCGGGGACGTCCTCTCGTTTCTCGACGATGCCGTCCGGACGCTCGAGGCGGCCGAAGGGCTGGCACGAGTCGACGGCGCCGAGGCAAAACGTGAGGAGATCAGTCGAACGAAGCAGAATCTTTCGCGGTGACCGGCCGGGAGTCGCGACGACTCACCGCAACTGTCGTGGTTCGTCGGCCTCGTCGAGGTCGTCGAGGAGCAACACCTCTTCTCCATCTTCCTCGAGTCGGTCCCTGAGGTCGGTGGCGTACGCCTTGTACTCCTCGAGTTGCTCGCGGAGGTGTTCGGCCTCGAGTTCGAGTCGTTCGTGCTCGCGGACGAAACTCTTTGGCACCTCCACGGTCGGGGGGAACGCGTGGTCGGCGTCGGCTCGGTCGAGTTTCTCGAGTTCGGACTCGGGGACGACCGACACCTGGCCGTCGTGGTCGACGAGCATGTCGACGTAGTCCCGGAAGACCGCGGACAACGAGATGTCGCGTTCCTCGGCGATCTCCTGGAGTGCCTCGAACGCGTCCTCGTTCACCCGGAAGGAGATCGTCTTGTTCTTGTTGCCCATGTCGCCTCTAGTCGGTGTCCGAGACACTTAACAATTCGTCAGACGGTTGGCCTCGAGTGTTCGCCCGGTGAGGCGCAACCGTCGCTCGCCTCCAGAAACGATCGTCGAAAATCGGTCGGTGGTGTGCCCGGTGGAGGCGGTGTGATTACGGTGCCGCTTCGATCTCCTCGAGACTCTCGAGCGCCTGGATCACGTCCCGGCGGTAGTTCTCCACGGGGGCGTCGTAGCGCTCGTGAGCCATCTGAGCGTACTCGTTGCTGGGGGCCGTCGATCCGCTCTCGGGCGCTTCTTGCTCGGCCTCCCACTCGCGGAAGGACTCGATGCGCTCGAGGGTGCGTTCGGCGGTCTCGACCACCCAGCGGTCGCGGGTGGCCTCGTCGACGACGGCGATCGACTCCGGTCGAACGGAGACGTTGATCGTGCCTTCCTCGGGCTCGTAGGTGCGGGGCTTGCCGACCACGGCGACGTACGCTGGGGGTTCCGTGTCCCGGAGAACCGAGGCGGCCTCGGGCTGGTACTGGCCGGCGTAGACGAAAAAGGTCCCCGTCGGGTCGACGACCCGGCCGCGCCAGTACTCGCTCTCCTCACCGACGTCCTCGGTTTCGGTGAGGGTGCCGACGAAGTACACGCGGTTCGCGCGGTCGCCCGTCGGGAGCAGTGCGTAGTTCGGTGCGCGTTCGTCGTCGGACTCCTTGAACGCGTACGTCGAGTCGTTGAATTCCGAAGCGAAGACGCGGCGGGCGACCTCGCGGGTGAGTTGTGCCTGACTCATGTCACATCGACCTCGCTTTGATCAGCAGTTCTTCCGGATCGGCCGGCGCCTCGAGTTCCTCGATGTCGTCGGCCAGCACGTAGCGACCGAACGTCGGTCCCTCGACGCGGTAGTAGGTGCCGATGACCTGATCCGCGATCTCGTCCGCAACCACCGTCGTGTCGAGGGCGTCCATCGCCATCTCCTTGGCCTCCTCGAGGCTGATGCCCGTCAGTTCCTCGGTCGCCTCGGCGTCGAAGATGACCTCGTGGGCGTCGAGCCCGTCGTCGACGACGCCCTTGATCCGGAGGTCGAACTCGCCCTCGACCTCACCGTGCTCGGGACAGCGACCGTTCTGGAGGACGTAGGTGCAGTCCTCGTGCGGGCAGCGCTTGATCAGCCCGCTGCCGCTTTGCATGTCGACCATCGCGCCTTCGATTTCGGAGGTGTCGTCGCCGACCTCGATGTCCTCCTCGAGCTCCTCGATGACGGTCGTGCTGTTGAGCTTGACCGAGTACCGTCCCTCGTACTCATCGGTGACGACGTTGCGAAGCCGGTAGACGCCGCCTTCGTCGAGCGTGGGGAGTTCGGATTTCGCCCACTTGGTGAACTTGATCGTGCCCGTCGGATCGCCGAGGAGCCCGACCTGTGCGATGGAGTCGCTTCGGGGCTCCCAGAGTTCGATCACTTTCGCCGTGAGGTCAACCCACTGTTCGTCTTCGTCGATCTCCTCGATCTCGACGGTTTCGCTCGAACTCGAAGCGATGTCCTCGCGCTCTAAGCCGGCCTCCTCGAGGTAGTGGTTGGTGACGCTCCGCCGGGCCTCTCCCATCGGTACCTTGTACTCGTCGACGAGCGTGGTCAGGCGCTCCTCGACGTCGTCGACTGAGACGTCGACGTGCTCTGAAAACTGGTCGTGTATGTCTTCCGCGTGCTGTCGTACGTCGCTCATGGTGTCACGCCTCCTCCTGGGTTTCACTGGGAGGCATACCGTGGTTCGCGCTCGATAGTATTTAAACTGCCGTAACCGGGGTGAAAGTGAACGGCCGTCGATCGCGTCGAAACCGCCAGCTGTACCGGGGTTCCGGCGCACGCGCGCAGGTGAGACTGAAACCGCGGGTCTGGTGACACTCGCCGGCCTGACGAAACAGTAGCCCGAACGGCTCGCGGCGACGGGACTATGTGGGCCGCCATCGAACACGGGACAGACACGAATGGCTGACCGACGTCGACTCGAGCGCTTCCTCCGATCGAAGTTTCAGGAGGCCGGTGAGCGGTACGAGGAGCTTCGTCACTCGTCGGGCGAACAGTTCGAGGAAGCCCGCGAGGCCTACGAGGCGGCGCGCAACGCTCGTGCGCTCCCGACCGACGAGGCGGATCGCGCGAAGATCGTCTGTCGTCGGTTCGCCGAACGGCGGGCGGCGCGGCTGGACGAGGCGTATCGGCCGGCGTGCTACGAGGCCGACCACCCCGACTGCGAGGGTTGCGTCGAGGACGTCCACGAGGGGCGGATCGAAACCTGGTAGCGCCGATCGCTTTCGCACGCCTTTTGGGTCTCGGGCCGGTACCTACGTTCGAATGATCTCGAAGGGCTGTGAGCAGTGCGCGGAAGGCGGCAAGATGGTCCTGTTCGTCTACGGTTACTGTGACCAGCGCGACTGCTTCTACTGCCCGCTCGGCGAGACTCGCAAGAACGTCACCGACGTCTACGCCAACGAGCGGCTCGTCGAATCCGACGCCGACGTCTTAGCGGAAGCTCACCGAATGGACGCTCTCGGGACCTCGATCACGGGCGGCGAACCCCAGGAGGCCCTCGAGCGGACCTGTCACTACCTTTCGCTGTTGAAAGACGAGTTCGGCGAGGATCACCACACCCACCTCTACACGGGAATTACGGGCGGTCGGGAGAACATGCGCCGGCTCTCGGAAGCCGGCCTCGACGAAATTCGCTTCCACCCGCCACTCGAGCAGTGGGGCGAGCTCCACGGCACCGAGTGGGAGGAGATCCTCTACATTGCCCGTGAGGAGGGGCTCACCCCGGCGTTCGAGATCCCCGGCATCCGCCCCGAACCCGAGTTCCTCGACTTTCTCGACGAGGGGGCCGCGGACTTCTGCAACGTGAACGAGTTCGAGATGAGCCACGGCAACTTCCGGCGGATGCAAGAGAAAGGCTACGAACTCAAGGAGGGCCACATGAGCGCCGTCGAGACCGATCGCGAAGAGCTCCTCGACGTAATGGGCGACCATCCGAGGGTGTACTTTTGCACGTCGGTGTTCAAAGACGCCGCCCAGCACCGTCGCCGGCTCAAGCGGATGGCCCGGATCGTCCGCCGAGAGTTCGACGACGTCACCGACGACGGCACACTCGTCTACGGAAAGACGTACGCCGACCCCGTGCGGTTCGAGGAACTCGGCGTTCCCGAGGAGTTCTACACCGTCAAGGCGAACCACGTCGAGGTTGCCTGGTGGCTACTCGAGGAGATGATCGAAGAGGGCGACGTCGCGGACGGCGAGATCGTCGAGCAGTATCCGACGTATGACGGGCAGGTCGTCGAGCGGACGCCGCTGGCATAACCGCGAGTGAGCGTAGCGAACGAGCGGCTTTTTGGCGTAGATTTTTCGAGGAGGGGTGAGCGAGTGAAGCGAGCGAACCCGACGAGAAAAAGGTACGTGTGGCAGGTCGTCGAGCGGACGCCGCTCGCGTAGCCCGACTCGCGATCGGACGGAGAACTGTCCAGATTATCGGGTGTGACGATCGAAATCCATATGAGCCGTACAGACCGCGTACCGCTCACTCGATCTCGGTCAGGTCGATCTCGGGGAGCGTGATGAGGTTCTCGCGGCCGATCCGGAGTTTTTCGATCTCGTCGTCTTCGTCCATCTTCGAGAGCAGTTGGGACACCTTGGCGTTCGACCAGCCGGTCTCTTTGACGATCATCGCCTGTTTCATCCGGCCACCGTTCTGATGGAGCAGTCGGAGGACGCGCTCTTCGTCGCTCAGGAGTTCGACGTCGACTTCCTCCGCCTCCTTGACGCTCGAGTCGTCGAACTCGACCGACGAAGCGGCTGCCTCGCCGGTCGGTGGCTCGTCCGACGTCGGTTCGGATGCGGTTGTGTCGAGACCGGCGCGTCGGATCAGGTCGGCTAGCCGTTCACGGGAGGCGAGAAGGTAACCACCGATCCCGACGACGGCGAGGAGCACGAGCAGACCGAACCCGGCGACGATCGACGTCGGAGACAGGAGTCCGTCGAAGAAGCTAGTCGGTGGCGTCTCCGACCCGTTGCCGTCGCCGCCTCCGGCTCCGTTGTTGCCGATCTGGAACGTGACCTGAAGTTCGTTCTCGTCGAATTCGTACGGTCCGATCCAGACGAGTGCACCGTCCTCGAGACCGCGTGGAACGTCTTCGAACGTGGAGTTCGCCGGCCGTTCGATCACGAGCCGTTGCTCCTCGGTCAACTCCGGAAACCACGTCCCGTCCCCGGACTGGAACGCGTCACCGAGATAGACGTACCCCCCGTCGACGACGGTGAAGTTCGACCACGTCGCGGAGTAGGAGATGACGCCGAGTTCGTGGTCGCCGTCGTCGACGGATTCGATTCGAGGATCGTCCCAGCCGGCGTCTTCGAGGTGCATCTCCCGATCCGTCGACGCCGCTGCGAGCTGCCGGAACTGCTCGAGCGTTTCCGTGTCGTATCCGGCGTCCCGATCACCAGCGGTGATCGCGTCGGCGTACGCCTCGAACTCATCGCGGTCGGTTTCGCTCTGGAGGTGGAATCGACTCTCGATCGTCCAGATCGCATCGCCGTCGTCGGTGACGGCGATTCGGATCACCTGCCGAGGCTCGGCAGGCTCGAGGGGTGCTCCCGAAGCGGTTTCGGTGTCTACTTGCGTGTACGCCGAACCAGTCGGTAGAGGGGCCGACGGTGTGGCGGCGACCACACCCATGGGGGCAACGACGAGGAGGACTGCGAGGGCGAGGACGATGGCGGCTGATAACCGCATACGTCTCAAGGGTGTATCCTCTGTGGAAAAAACCCTTTCCATCCTAAAACAACCGGTAACAGATTTTCCAGATCCCTGTCTGCAATAGGGGAGACAGGCTAGCGACGTCTGGGCTGTCGACGCAGCGACGATCGTCACTGCACGTCACGATCGCCGTAGCGGGAACTGGATCGTTTGTCGACCAGTTTTTATACCTGGAACGTAGAGTATCGAAAGATGAAGAACGCGGTTTCCGCTGCCCTCCTCGCGTTGCTTCTGGTCTGTTCTCTCCCTGCGATCGCCCTCGCCACGGTCGATCCAGCGGGAGACGAGACGCTGCCAGCTGCCGACATCGATCACGGTGAACCGACCGCCGTGGACTGGCTTGGGTACGAGTCCCGGTCGACGAGCGAGCCGGGGGTGCTCCGAGAACTGACCCCCGTAACCGTCGACGACGCATCGATGCGAGGGGTCGTCGAAGCAGATGCGACGACGAACCGACTCGTTCTCGAAGGTGACGTCCGAAGCAGCTACGTCGAGACGTCACCTAACCTCGGAGCGACGCTCGCAGCACAGGACGACGCGGTACGGATCGATAACGAACGCTTTGTAGTCGACCGAGCGATCACCGACGGCTCGACCGTCGAACGACAGGAGGCGATCGAAGCGGCGTACGATCGAATCCAGACTCGAGTCGACGCCCTCGAGAGCCGTGAGCACGAGGCAGTGAGCGCCCACGTCAGTGGCCAGCTGTCGGACGAGGCGCTCTTGACCGTGCTGCGGCGAA
Organism: Natronobeatus ordinarius; assembly: GCF_024362485.1. Classification (NCBI taxonomy): domain Archaea; kingdom Methanobacteriati; phylum Methanobacteriota; class Halobacteria; order Halobacteriales; family Natrialbaceae; genus Natronobeatus; species Natronobeatus ordinarius. Next base: position 1,164,015 of record NZ_CP101456.1, read on the forward strand.
ACTACGAGGAAGCGAACGCACTCGATGAGGCTCTGGAGCAGTTGGAAGCTGGTGCCGATCAGACGATCGGTATCTCGATCGACACCAAACCCGACCAGATGTTTCTCGAGCAGTACCGGGGTCCAGTTCGCTCGCAGTTCGAAGTGGGTGGATCCGGTCCTCAAACGACGGCGGACGTTCGCCTCGAGACGTCCGCCGACGGCGTGAGCCTCGCGATGATCGCCGGAGACGAATACGTTACTGAAACGATTCGGTTCGACAATCGAGAGCTCGACCGATCGCCAGAGGTCGAAAGTCTCTCGGCTGCCGAGGAGTACGCCGAGCTGTACTACCCGTGGACGGTCAACGAACAGCCGGTCGGCGTTAGAATGGGGCTGAACACGATCAGCGACTACTCACCGGTTCGGCTGCACTGGGTCGAGATGCGGACCGTACAGGGAGACCTCGAGGTCAGTCTGGACACGGGCTCGACCGGCGTCTACCGAGAGGTGCAGTCGCTGTCGATCGAGAGTGTACCCTCGACGTCCCAGGAAGAAACGTGGACGAACGACACGCTCGAGCTCTCGATCAATCGAACGGCTGTCGACGGGCCGATGGAAGTCGTCGTCACCGACCAGGAAACCGGTGACCCGGCAGACGTCACGGTCGTCGTCGATGGTCGCGAGCTCGGTCAAACGGGCGAGGACGGAACGCTGTGGATCCTGCCGCCGGTCGGCGAGTTCGAACTGTCTGCACAGACGCCGGACGAAACGGTGAACGCGACCGTTTCGGGCTGGGCGAGCACGATCTGATCCGGATCGGTATACCGTTTTACCGGTGATCGCTGCCCCGCTCGAGCGATCACCGGTAGCGAATTACAACAGACCGTATGAGCCGCCGGCGACTGACGATCGACCGGGATTGCTTTGACGGGGAACGATTCGGACGGATTGCTGTAGCCGTGGGTATATCTACGGTGAGTCGGCGATGACCGTTCGTGTCATCGACAGTCGAACTCGAGGACGGGTGTCGTGGGGTCGGCCCGCTCGTCGGTGTCGTCCTCCTGGTCGCGATTACGGTCTGTCTGGTCGCTGTGGTCGCAGCGGTCGTCGGTGCGTGGTCGCTCGAGCCGGCGGGTTCGACCGCCGCGTTCGCTCTCGACGTCGACGCCGACCGAAACGCGGTGACGATCGAGCACGTCGCTGGCGACCCGGTCGACGTCGCGGCGCTCACGGTGTGGGTCGAAGTCAACGGCGAGCCGCTCGCGGACCAGCCACCGGTTCCGTTCGTCGGGGCCGAGGGGTTCTACGGGACGCCGGAGGGACCGTTCAACGCCGAGGCCGAGCCTCGCTGGATAGCGGGAGAGCGTGCGACGTTTCGAATCGCCGAGACGAACGCGCCGACGGTCGAGGCGGGCGACGAAGTGGTCATTCGGCTCGCGGTCGACGGACGAACGATCGCGGAACTCTCGGCGACGGCCGGCTGAGCACCTGACTTACTCGGGAGCGCGGCCGATCGTCGTGATCGCGATGTCGGGGTCGTACGACGGCCCCTGGAACAGATGTTTGACGTCCTCGAAGCCGGCGGTCTTGAACATCCGATCGGCCTCGTACTCGTCGTAAAAGAGCATGATTGCGTCGGCGAGCCGTCGCGTCACGGGGTTGTCCGGGGTGTTCGGTCCGACGACGAGCACCTGTCCGCCGGGTTTGAGCACGCGGCGAAACTCCCGGAGCGTCCGGACGGGGTCGGGCCAGTACTCGATCGAGCCCGACGACCAGACGATATCGAAGGTGTTCGTCGCGAAGGGGAGGCGTTCGGCGTCGCCGCGGTGAAAGTGCACCGGGCCGTCGGTCCTGCCGAACTTGGCGTACGCCTGCTCGAGCTGGTGTTCGCTCTGGTCGATCGCGTACACCTCGTCGACGCACTCGAGCAGTCCTTCGGTGGCGAAGCCGGTGCCACAGCCGACGTCGAGAACCGTCGCATCGTCGGGAAACTCGAGTAACTCGAGTGCCTCGGTTCGCATCTCTTCGGTCCAGATGAAGGGGTTGACCTGATCGTAGACCCGAGAGAGGTACTTGTAGAACAGCCGGGCGCGGGCCTTGTTCTCGAGGATACCCATTAACCGGTGGTTCCAACCGAACGGTGATAGGTTTGCTGTTCTCGATCGGGGTCGAACGACGGCTTTCGGCTCTCCGGGGCTCGCGCGTGAAAGATGCAGCATTCGCTTTCGCAACTACCTTATACGGACCTCACAAACCATCGCGTGCTTAGAGTATGCCGAGGCCAAAGGTTCTTGAACGACTCCAGTCGGCGGAGGAAGAGGCCGACGAAATCGTCGCATTGGCAGCAAACGACCGCGACGAGCGCATAGCCGAGGCCCGGGAACGAGCCGAGGAGATCCGCTCGCAGGCGGAACAGGAGGCGCGCGAGCTCAAAGAGCAGCGCCTCGAGGAGGCTCGTGAGGAGATCGATGCCGAGTGTGAACGGCTCCTCGAGGAGGGCGAGGCCGAACGCGAGGCACTCGAGGGACGCGCCGCGGACCGGGTCGACGAGGTGACAGAGTACGTCGTTACCCTGTTCCAGGAGGACGTCCATGCTCAGACCTGAGCGGATGAGCAAGGTCTCGGTGACCGGCTCCAAGGGCGTCATGCCCACGGTCATCGAGACGATCCACGAGCTGAACCTGGTCCACCTCTCGGACTACGACGGCACCTGGGAGGGCTTCGACAACGGCAACCCGATCGAGGGTGCCGACGAAGTCTCCGAAAAGCTGGTGACCGTCCGGGCGCTCGAGAGTACGCTCGACCTCGACCCCGACGACGCCGTCCCCGGCCGCCTCGAGGACGACTGGGAAGCACGCCTCGAGGGGATCCGGACCCGGGTGAACGAACTCGACGACGAGCGCAGCGAGATCCGCGAACAGCTCCGACAGGTCGACGAGGAGATCGACCGCGTGGCTCCCTTCGCCGAACTCGCGATCGACCTCGACTTGCTGTCTGGCTACGACAGCGTCGAGGTGCTCGTCGGCGAAGGCTCGCTGTCGGCCGTCGAGGACGCCCTCGAGTCCGAAGCGGCGATCCGGGCCTACGAGACGTTCACCGGCGGGGACGTCGTGGCCATCGTGGCTGCACCCGCCGATGACGAGGAAGACGTCATCGACGACGCGCTCGTGGGTATCGAGTTCACCCGTCACGCGGTGCCGGAGACCGACCAGAGTCCACGGCAGTACGTTGGGCGACTCGAGGACAGAAAGCGTGACCTCGAGGACGATCTCCAGGAGATCGACGCCGAACTCGAGCACGTCAAACGCGAGGAGGGCGGCTTCCTGCTGGGGCTGGAAGCGGAGCTGACGATCGAGTCCCAGCGCGCCGACGCGCCGTTGCAGTTCGCGACGACCCGTCGAGCGTTCATCGCCGAGGGTTGGATCCCTGCGAGCCAGTACGACGAGTTCGTCGCTGCGCTCGAGGGTGCCGTCGGCGACAGCGTCGAGATCGAACAGCTCGAGGTCGCCGACTACGACGACCACGAGCACGGTGCCGAGGCGCACACGGGTGCCGGCGACGACGAGGAAGAAGACGCCGCAGAGCGAACTCGAGAGGAGCCGCCGAAGGCCGCCACCGACGGCGGGACGAGCCAGCGCCGTGGCGCCGTCACGATGGACGACCAGCCGCCGGTTATCCTCAACAACGTCACCCCGGCGAAGCCGTTCGAGCTGCTGGTCAAGATGGTCAGTCAGCCCAAGTACAGCGAACTCGATCCCACGCTGCTCGTCTTCCTCACCTATCCGTTCGCGTTCGGGTTCATGATCGGGGACATCGGTTACGGGCTCCTCTACATGCTGATGGGCTGGGGTTGCTGGAAGGTGTTCGATTCGGACGCCGGGAAGGCGCTCGGGACCATCGGCATCTGGGCCGGTGCGTTCACCGTCATCTTCGGCTGGCTGTACGACGACATCTTCGGCGTCCACATGTCCGACCTCGGACTGGCACTCCCGCTCGCAGGATCGCTCGACAAGGGCCTGCAAGCCACCGAGTGGGCGATGCTCTGGATCATCCTCAGCCTGGTCTTCGGGCTGATCCACCTGAACATCGGCCTGATCATGGGCTTCGTCAACGAGCTCAGCCACGGCCTCAAGGCGGCCGTCTACGAGCGCCTGTCGTGGCTGCTCGCGATGAACGGGCTGTTCCTCTGGATCTTCAGCCTGCACCTGGTCGAGGAGAAGCCCGGATTCCTGGTTGGAGCCGGTGAGGAGGCTATCCTCTACCAGTTCATGGGCTTCGCCGGCCTGCCGGAGGTCGTCGGTCAGGTCGGACTCGTGATGGTGCTCGTCGGCGCCATCCTCGTCGGCGTTGGCGAAGGGATCGCCGGCATCTTCGAGATCCCGGCGTGGGCGTTCGGTCACGTCCTCTCGTACCTGCGGATGGTCGCCGTCCTGCTCGCGAAGGGTGGGATGGCGTTCGCAGTGAACCTGCTGGTGTTCGGCGCCTACGACACGCCGGAGGGCTACACCTACTTCAACCTGCCCGGCATCCCGATCGAGACCATCTCGGGTTACGAGTACGAAGCGCTCGAGCCCGGGTTCGCTGGCCTCGTTCACATCGATCCGCTGATCGTGACGATCCCGATCGCGATCCTCGTGTTCGTGCTGGGACACATCCTCGTGCTCCTGCTCGGCATCACCGCGGCGGGCATCCAGATGCTCCGCCTCGAGTACGTCGAGTTCTTCCAGAAGTTCTACGAGGGCGGCGGTGAGGAGTACGAACCGTTCGGCCAGGAACGGTCGATCCAGGCCGACTGATCGGCCCGGATTTTAGCTCGCGGTCCCGTTCTCGGTTCTCGAACCTCTCTCATATCTGGTAGTACGGAATATTGCTACTATCTCTCATACGGCGGCGAAATCTAGTAGTCTACCTTAGCTATGTCGAATTCTTTCGAGAGTTTTATGAGGGCCGCAACGACAGATACGACTGTTCGGAGCAATCAAGCTCACAGTGAGCAAATTAGCCATGATCGAAACCCTACCTGAATTCGCCAACGTCGCACTGCAGAACGGAGTCAACGAGTCGCCGATCCTGACCGACCACGGGGCAGCCGCCCTCGGTGTGGGTCTGGCCGCACTCGCCGCCGGATACGCAGAGCGTGGTATCGGCGCCGCCGCTGTCGGCGCTATCGCAGAGGATGACGACATGTTCGTTCCTGGGATCGTTATGACGGTGTTGCCCGAAACACTCGTCATTTTCGCGATCGTCGTCATCTTCCTGATGCCCTAACGCCTCCTTCTTTCACCAATGAGTTTGGATACAGTCGTTGAGGACATTCGAGAAGAAGCTAGCGCGCGTGCGGAGGAGATCCGCGAAGCAGGCGATGCGCGCGCCGATGAGATCGTCTCGGCGGCCGAAGACGACGCAGACGCGATCCTCGACGCGGCGGAAACGGAGGTCGGACGAGAGATCGACCAGCTGGAAGAACAGCGACTCTCCAGTGCGAAGCTGGAGGCGAAACAGAAGCGTCTCGAGGCACGCCGTGACGTTCTCGGCGAGGTCCGCGAGCAAGTCGAGCGCGAACTCGTCGAACTCGACGAGGGCACCCGTGAGGAGCTCACCCGGACCCTGCTCGACGCCGCGAGCGTCGAGTTCGAGGCGGGCGACGACGTCAGCGTCTACGGCCGTGGCGACGACGCCGACCTCCTCGAGTCGATCCTCGGCGAGTACGACGGCTACGAGTACGCCGGGGAGTACGACTGTCTCGGCGGCGTCGTCGTCGAGAGCGAGCAGTCCCGCGTCCGGGTGAACAACACGTTCGACTCGCTCCTCGAGGACGTCTGGGAAGAGAATCTCCGAGAGATCAGCAACCGACTCTTCGAGCAATGAGTGCAGGTGCCTCGAATCCGGAGTTCGTGAACGCCCGCGTGCGGTCCCGTCGAGCGTCGCTGTTCGCAGACGAGGACTATCGGAAGCTGATCCGGATGGGGCCGAGCGGGATCGCACGGTTCATGGAGGAGACGGAGTACGAACGCGAGATCAACCAGCTCGGGACGCGCTTTTCGGGCGTCGACCTGATCGAGTATGCGCTGAACCGCAATCTCGCAAAGCACTTCCACGACTTACTCGACTGGTCGGAGGGCCGCCTCTACGACCTCATCGCCCGGTACCTCCGGAAGTTCGACGTCTGGAACGTCAAGACGATCATCCGTGGCATCTACACGGAGACGCCAGCCGAGGATATCCAGACGGACCTCATCCGCGCCGGCGAACTCGACGACGCGCTGCTCAACCGGCTGGTCGAAGCCGACGAGATCGAGGACGTCGTCGACATGCTCGAGGGGACGATCTTCCACGCGCCGCTCGAGGTGGCCTACGAGGAGTACGAACAGACGGGGATGCTCATCCCACTCGAGAACGCACTCGACCGGGAGTTCTACGAGAACTTACTCGGTGACCTCGGCCGGCCCCAGGAGGGCCCTGAAGCGCTGTACGTCGAGTTCCTCGAGGCCGAGATCGACTTCCGGAACGCCCGGAACGCGCTGCGGCTCGCCCGCAGCGGCGCCGATCTCGACCCGGCGGAGTTCTACATCGAGGGTGGCGTCCTCTTTACCGAGGCGGAACTCTCACGGTTGGTCAACGACTACGACGAACTCGTGAGCCACATCGCCGACAACCGCCGCTACGGTAATCGACTGTCGACGGCGCTGACCAGGCTGCGCGAGGCAGAGAGCCTCATCCAGTTCGAACACGCGCTGGACGCCGCGTTGCTCGAGTACGCCGATCGGCTCTCGAGCATCTACCCGGTGTCGGTGTCGGCGGTGCTGTCGTACATCCTCGCGAAAGAGCGGGAGGTCGAGAATATCCGCGCGATCGCGCGCGGTCGCGAGGTCGGCCTCACCGAGAGCGAAATCGAAGACGAACTGGTGGTCCTATGAGCCAGGAGATCGCGGTCGTCGGCAGTCCGGAGTTCACCACTGGATTCCGGCTCGCCGGCGTCAGACGGTTCGAGAACGTCCCGGACGCCGAGAAAGCAGACGCGTTAGACGATGCGGTGACGGAGGTTCTCGACGACGACGGCGTCGGCATCGTCGTCATGCACGACGACGACCTCGAGCACCTCTCGCGGAACGTCAGACAGGACGTCGAGACGAGCGTCGAACCGGTCGTCGTCACGATCGGCAGCGGAACCGGTGGTGGCGGCCTGCGCGACCAGATCAAGCGCGCGATCGGTATCGACCTGATGGAAGAAGACAACGAGTAAAACTATGAGTCAGGCACAGGAAACGGAGACCGTCCGCGAGGACGGTGTCATCGAAAGCGTGAGCGGTCCGGTCGTGACCGCCGCGGACCTCGACGCCCGGATGAACGACGTCGTCTACGTCGGCGACGAAGGGCTGATGGGCGAGGTCATCGAAATCGAAGGGAACCTGACCACGATTCAGGTGTACGAGGAGACCTCCGGGGTCGGCCCCGGCGAACCCGTCGAGAACACGGGCGAGCCCCTGAGCGTCGACCTCGGACCGGGCCTGCTGGACACCATCTACGACGGCGTCCAGCGCCCGCTCGACGAACTCGAGGAGAAGATGCAGTCGGCGTTCCTCGACCGCGGGGTCGACGCGCCGGGCATCGACCTCGAGCGAACCTGGGAGTTCACCCCGTCCGTCGAGGAAGGCGACGCGGTCGAGCCAGGGGACGTCATCGGCGAGGTTCCCGAGACCGAGAGCATCACCCACAAAGTGATGGTCCCGCCGGATTACGAGGGCGGTGAGATCACGTCGATCGAAGCCGGTGAGTTCACGGTCGAAGAGACCGTCGCGGAACTGTCCTCCGGCGAAGAGATCTCGATGCACCAGGAGTGGCCGGTCCGAAAGGCCCGCCCCGCAGCCGAAAAGGAGACGCCAACGGTCCCGCTGCAGTCGGGCCAGCGTATCCAGGACGGACTGTTCCCGATCGCCAAGGGTGGGACCGCAGCGATTCCCGGTCCGTTCGGTTCGGGGAAGACGGTCACCCAGCACCAGCTCGCGAAGTGGTCCGACGCGGACATCGTCGTCTACGTCGGCTGTGGCGAGCGTGGAAACGAGATGACCGAGGTCATCGAGGACTTCCCGAACCTCGAGGATCCGATGACGGGCAAGCCGCTGATGAGCCGAACGTGTCTCATCGCGAACACCTCGAATATGCCTGTCGCCGCCCGTGAGTCCTGTATCTACACGGGAATCACGATCGCGGAATACTTCCGTGACATGGGCTACGACGTCGCGCTGATGGCCGACTCCACCTCCCGGTGGGCGGAAGCCATGCGTGAAATCTCGAGCCGACTCGAGGAGATGCCCGGCGAGGAAGGCTACCCCGCCTATCTCGCGGCGGCGCTCTCCGAGTTCTACGAGCGCGCTGGCCTGTTCCAGAACGTAAACGGCACCAAGGGATCGGTGACGGCGATCGGCGCCGTCTCGCCACCGGGCGGAGACTTCTCCGAGCCGGTCACCCAGAACACCCTGCGGATCGTCAAGACGTTCTGGGCGCTCGACGCGGACCTCGCCGAACGGCGACACTTCCCGTCGATCAACTGGAACGAGTCGTACTCGCTGTATCGCCAGCAACTCGACCCCTGGTTCCGCGAGAACGTCGCCGAGGACTTCCCGGAGGTCCGCCAGTGGGCCATCGACGTCCTCGACGAGGAAGACGAGCTCCAGGAGATCGTTCAGCTCGTCGGCAAGGACGCCTTGCCCGAGGACCAGCAGCTGACCCTCGAGGTCGCCCGCTACCTGCGTGAAGCGTGGCTCCAGCAGAACGCGTTCCACGACGTGGACACCTACTGCGAGCCGAAGAAGACCTACCGGATGCTCGAGGCGATCAAGACGTTCAACGACGAGGCCTTCCAGGCGCTCGAGGCGGGCGTCCCGGTCGAGGAGATCCAGAACGTCGACGCCGCACCGCGGCTCAACCGGATGGGAACGGCCGACGAGTGGCGCGAGTTCATCGAGGAACTCGAGGCAGACCTCAAAGAACAGATTCGGGGGCTGTACTGAACATGAAAGAATACCAAACTATTACGGAGATTAGCGGTCCGCTGGTGTTCGCCGAAGTCGACGAGCCCGTCGGCTACGACGAGATCGTCGAGATCGAGACGCCACAGGGAGAGACCCTGCGCGGACAGGTGCTCGAGTCCTCCGAGGGGCTGGTCTCGATCCAGGTCTTCGAGGGCACGGGCGGTATCGACCGCAACGCCTCGGTTCGCTTCCTGGGCGAGACGATGAAGATGCCCGTCACCGAGGACCTGCTCGGACGGGTGCTCGACGGCTCCGGCCGACCGATCGACGGCGGCCCGGAGATCGTCCCCGAGGAGCGCCAGGATATCGTCGGCGCGGCGATCAACCCCTACTCGCGTGAGTACCCCGAGGAGTTCATCCAGACCGGTGTGAGCGCCATCGACGGCATGAACACCCTCGTTCGTGGCCAGAAGCTGCCGATCTTCTCCGGGTCGGGGCTGCCCCACAACGACCTCGCACTCCAGATCGCCCGGCAGGCGACGGTGCCGGAAGAAGACGAAGGAGGCGAGGGCTCGGAGTTCGCAGTCATCTTCGGCGCGATGGGGATCACCCAGGAAGAGGCCAACGAGTTCATGGCCGACTTCGAGCGGACGGGCGCACTCGAGCGCTCTGTCGTCTTCATGAACCTCGCGGACGACCCCGCAGTCGAGCGGACGGTCACCCCGCGACTTGCCCTGACCACGGCGGAGTACCTCGCCTTCGAGAAGGACTACCACGTGCTCGTCATCCTCACCGACATCACGAACTACTGTGAGGCGCTGCGTGAGATCGGTGCCGCGCGTGAGGAGGTTCCGGGTCGGCGTGGCTACCCCGGCTACATGTACACCGACCTGGCCCAGCTCTACGAGCGTGCAGGTCGACTCAAAGACCGTGACGGGTCGGTCACCCAGATCCCGATCCTCACGATGCCCGGCGACGACGACACCCACCCGATCCCCGACCTGACCGGTTACATCACCGAGGGTCAGATCGTGATGGACCGTGACCTCCACAGCCAGGGTATCGAGCCGCCGGTGAACGTCCTGCCAAGCCTCTCGCGGCTGATGGACGACGGGATCGGTGAGGGGCTGACCCGCGCCGACCACGCCGACGTCTCCGATCAGATGTACGCCGGCTACGCGGAAGGTGAGGACCTCCGTGACCTGGTGAACATCGTCGGTCGCGAGGCGCTGTCCGAGCGTGACAACAAGTTCCTCGACTTCGCCGACCGCTTCGAAGACGAGTTCGTCCAGCAGGGCTACGACACGAACCGCTCGATCGAGGAGACCCTCGAGATCGGCTGGGATCTCCTCTCTGACCTGCCGAAAGAAGAGCTCAACCGTATCGACGAGGACTTCATCGCGGAACACTACCGCGAGGACGAAGCCGAAGCCGTCCAGGCTGACTGAGCACCGATCGCTCGAGCCGTCGTCTCGGTTCGATCTCTCCGTGCGCTTTCGGTTTGCTCCGTTTCTGTGACCGCCGACGTGGCGCTCCAGTCCGTGCTCGGTCACAGCCACCACTGAGACGGGTTGTACACTGACGTTCAGTGGCTACTGAAGGTGACCTGCTGCTCGAGCGAACGGTGTTCCAATCTGGCTGGCCGAGGGCGAGTTATAGTAACAACTGAAACGGTTTACACACAGCTCGCAGGTGTGCAATGACTTTCAGTGGCTACTATATCAACCCCGGTCGCGGTGACGCTCGCCGACTCGCGTCAGCGCCCCTCCATCCCTTCGCGGAACTCGAGGATCGTCCGGCGGAGGAGGAGATACGTAAAGAAGATCAACGAGAGCAGGATCAGGACGATCGCGATGATAACGGGATCGTCGGGAATGAATCCTCGCATTGCAGACGGGTACACGATGGGTCGGCAAAACCGTTTCGACGCCGGGCTCGACGCGACGGCCGCCGGTTTGCGTTCACCGGCCTCGCCGCCTCGAGCGGCCGATGGCGACGCTCGAGGGGCGGCCGTCCACACGGGCGTCGGTCACACCTCCCTAGCTAAAACCAGTGTTTCACCTTGCGGTGACTATTTTTCACACAGGAACGTAGCTGCATGTGCGCCCCGGTCTTCGGCCCTCCACGACCCGTCGTGCGTCGAGGCTGGGGCCTGTCCCCACAACCGGTGGTCTCCCGTCGCGTCCCCCTGGCGGCTCCGGTTCGGGCTCCCCCTCCACGAACCGGACGACACCCGCTGACCAATCCGTGTTCGGGTCCCCCACCCGAACCGTCCCCATTGACCACTCGAACTGTCCCCACTGACTTCGCTGCCCGTCCTCCAGCGACTTTTTCACCGGTGTTCGTTCCCGTTCACGACAATCCGAGTTGCACCCCGGTTACCGTTCGTACTCGAACGGCTCGATGAGCGTTCCGTCCGGCTCGAGCAGCTGGCCGACGATGCCCTCGTCGGTCGGCTCGAGGATCGCAAAGCCCGGCCGGTTCCCCCGCGGCTGGGCGTGGCTGCCGGGGTTGAGAAGGAGGACGTCCCCGGCGTCGACGATCGTCGGCCGGTGGGTGTGTCCCGAGACGACGACGTCTGCGTCGTGTGCCCGGCCGAACATCGCCAGTCCCGTCTCGCCGCCGTCGCGCCGGTGTGTGACGGCGAACCGAATCCCGCGTTCGTCGACGACTCGTTCGGCCGGAAGCTGCTCGCGAACCGCCGGCTCGTCTGCGTTTCCGTGAACGGCGAGGAGCGTCGAACACTCCTCGCGGAACGCCTCGAGTGCCGCCTGGCTGGTGAAGTCGCCTGCGTGGATCACGACGTCCGCTTCCCGTGCCGCCGCGAGCGCCTCGTTCTCGAGTTCGTGTCCCTGCCTGCTGTGTGTATCAGAGAAAAGGGCAATCATGACCGTTGCTTTTCTTCCAGGGGTGACGAGACTTTCGACTGGAGAATCCTGACGCCGATCGCCGCTCGTCCTCGTCGGCGGTCGATCACTCGTCGGTCGACGACGCCGTCTGGTAGTGGATCGCGACCAGCGTCGTCCCCGCCGGCCGCTCGGTCGTCGTCGCCGTCACCGTCGCGTCCTCGAGGTCGACGTCCGAATTCAGCGACTCCCACCCCGCGTCGGTTTCGACGGCAACGGCCACCTCGGTCGGGCTCGCTCCCGGTGGCAGTTCGGTGGGATCGTACGCGAGTTCCACCTGGAGCACGTCGAGTCCCTCGAGTCCGTCGACGCCGGTCAACTCGACGGGATCGCTCAGCGCGCCCGACGGCGCCTCGGCGGGGCACTCTTCGAGTCCGAACTCGTCGGGGACGACCGTCGCGACGACCGACACGTTCCCGTCTACGTCGCCCGGTTCGCGCTCGAGCAGTGCCTGTTCGACGTCTTCGGGATCGTAGCCAGGGATGGCCATAGTCGAGGTGAGGGGCTCGATCCACGTAGAACTAGGCCGCGCGCTCGCCACCTGCGACGGCGACGGTCACACCACCGCCCGCGTCGCGCCCAGCGGGGCCGCCGTCATCGCCGGACGATCCGGAAGCGATCGCCCGGCCGTCGCTCGAGGATGGACTGCTCGCGCATCCTGACGACGCGACCCGTGGGATTTCGGTCGATCTCGGCGCGGGCGTCGACCGACTCGAGGGTCCCGAGCAGCTGTGCCGAGGGCGGTTTCTGGGCTGCGCCACAGTCGTAGATGGTGAGCAGGCCGCGCTGGTCGCCGTCGCCGTCGTCATCGTCGCCGCCGTCCCCCTCGCGCTCGTAGATCACGAGGTGGGCGTGTCGCGGGAGCTTCCACCGGTTCTCGGCCGCGGGCTCGAGGTGGTTCATAGCTATGTGATCGTCCGCGACGGTAACGACTGTTGGGGTCGTCGACGTTCGTCGGACCGAGTGTTTTCCGTGCCGATCGAGTCGAGCCCAGACGTCGTCGTGCTCGCACGAAACACGGTGGGAGCTCGCCCGTCCTCGCGCGGACCTCGCCGTGGCTCGGTCCGCACTCGGGTGGAGTCGTCCCCACACCTCCCCTGGCTCACGGCTCACTCCGTTCGCCGTTCGCTCGTCGCGGTTCTCGCCGTTGGCTCCGAACCGCGCATCCGACGGCGCGGCGGCGTGTTCGTCGCGCCGTCGGCGCGACTCACGGATGCGCCGCTACCTGTGGCTCGGTCGTGGATTCAGAACCCGCAGCTGCTGGCCTCGAGTCATACGTTCTGTTGTGATTCGTTACCGGTGATCGCCGTCCCGTTCGAGCGATCACCGGTAACACGTTACAACGATCCGTCTCAGTCGTCCGCCGGAAGCGGCCGCTCGTCCGGTTCGAGCAGCGGCGTCCCGTCGGCTTTCGGGCCGAGTTGAGGGCCAAATGGCGGGTCGTCGGGGTCGATGACGCGTCGTTCCTCGTAGTCGGTCGAGCGTTCGACCGGAACGCGCCCGATCGAGGTGATGAGCTCGACGTAGTCGTCGAACGAGCGGAACTCGCCGTACTGGCCGCCGGCGCGCTTGGTGATCTCCTCGGAGAGGATCGTCCCCATGAAGTCGTCCGCGCCGCAGGTGAGCATCTTCAGCCCGCCTTCGTCGCCGTACTTGACCCACGAGGACTGGACGTGGTCGATGTTGTCGAGGAAGAGCCTCGAGACGGCGATCATGAGTTCGTCCTCGTCGCGGGTCGCCCCGCCAGAGACGACGCCGTGTTCGTAGAGGGGTGTGTTCTGGTGGACGAACGAGAGCGGGACGAACTCGGTGATCGCGCCGTCGACGCGCTCCTGGAGCCGGCGGATCTCCGCTAAGTGCATGACGCGGTGGGCCTCGTTCTCGACGTGGCCGTACATGATCGTCGCCGTCAGCCCCAACCCCACCGAGGCGGCCGCCTCCATCGCCTCGAGCCAGCCCGCCGTGTCGATCTTGCCGGGACAGATGACGTCCCGAACCTCGTCGACGAGGATTTCGGCGGCCGTCCCGGGAACGGTGTCCAGTCCCGCCGCTTTCAGCCGGCGGTAGACCTCCTCGTAGCTCCAGTCGGTCCCGCGGCGAGCATGGGCGGCCTCCTCGGGCGTCATCGAGTGGACGTGGACGCCGTCGACGCTCATCGCCCGGAGCTGGTCGACGTAGGTGCCGGGGTCGGTTTCGTAACGGTCTGGCGGGACGTAATCGATCTGCCTCGGGGCGTCGTGGGCCTCGAGCGCCTCGCGGTGTTCCTCGTCGAGCACCAGTGCGGGGTGGAGTCCGGAGACGGACGTGACCTCGTAGATGCCGCGGGAGACGGCGTCGCGGACGATCTCGCGCGAGTCGGCGGGCGTCTTGGTGAAGCCAGCGGTCTCGCCGTCGTACTCGTGCTCGAAGGTGTGCGCCGAATCCTTGAAGTTACAGAACAGACAGCCGACGGTGCAGGCCGTCGTCACGTTGTTGTTCAGGTTCGCGACGAAGGTCACCTCGTCGCCGACGACCTCCTGGCGTCGCCTGTCGGCGGCCTCGAGTACCTGCTCTTTTCGTCGCCAGTCGATCCCCGCCACGTCGGTTCCCGTCGTCAGCAGCTCGACGCCGTCTTCGACCGTTAGCCGGTCGCCGTTTCGTGCCTTCTCGAGGGCGTTCTCGAACGACTGGTCGGTTTCCGGTCGGTGGTCGAACTCGAGATCCGTCTCCGCCACCGGTCGGTCCATCGTGGATACGAATCCGTCACAGGGGCAAAAACGTGATGGATCGTCGGCCGTCGGCGGTCGAACTCGAGCGCGCTCCGGAACAGACCGAAAGCTTGTCGATGGAACAGGAGAGTAAGGGAAAGTGAGGAGAGTCATAATGGCCAAAACGTACAACGGCATGCGAATGCCGGAGACGCAGGATAGCATACTGTTGTTCATCGCGACGCTCGTCGTCGGCATTCTGTACGCGCTCGCGATCCTGACGATGGCGGGAGCCTTCTAACGGCTCGTCACGCCCGAACGGCTGACAGAGCGAGGGTCGAACGGATCCGACGCTCCGTCCATCGAACTACATCCCAGGGTGAACCGACCGTCACGGAGCCGCCGGCAACGTCCGACCCGGGCAGAAAACCTATCCGTCGCGACTCACATGGATACGCCTAATGACGGACGCCCGGATCGCCGTGCTGATCGCCGCCCACGAGGACCGGAACACGACGCGGAACTTCCGGCGCGAACTCGAGGGCTCCGTGAGCGAATTCCACGTCACCGAGGGGCAACTTCCGGCCGACTACGCCTACGACGCCGTCGTCGTCTCCGGCTCGCGGTCGTCGGTGTACGACGACGAGGCGTGGATCCAGCCCACAAAGGCGTGGGTTCGCGGCGCGATCGACCGCGATCTGCCGTGTCTCGGCGTCTGCTGGGGCCACCAGCTGCTCGCGGACGTCCTCGGCGGCGAGGTCAGACACATGGGCGCCTACGAGATCGGCTACAGCGAGATCGAACGCCTCGGCGAGTCGCGACTCCTCGAGGGGATCGGCCGTCGGTTCTCCTGTTTTACCTCTCACGAGGACGCGGTTGTCGAGCTCCCACCCGGTGCGCGACCGCTGGCCGAGAACGAATACTCGAACCACGGATTCCGAAAAGATCGCGTCTTCGGCGTCCAGTTTCACCCCGAGTACGATCAGAAGACGGCGCGCGAACTGACGCTGCGTAAGGAGTTATCCGACGAGCGCCGCGACCGGGTCCTCGCGAGCATCACCGAGGAGAACTACCGGGCGGCGTGTGCGGCGAAACTCGTCTTCGAGAACTTCCTCGAGTACGTTCGCGAGGTTCGGACGCTCGAGGTCGCAGCCGACGGTGATTCCGACGGCAAGGTCGTCGAATCGTAACAGCCGTCGTTCCGTTACGATCTCCTCGGTGTGTCGACGATTTACAGGAAGGAGACGTCCAGGAGATCGCGGGTCGGAACTTCGCCTTCGATTCGGGCGACCTCCTCGTCGATCTCGATCTCGATGTCCCGCCAGAAACGGAATACGTCAGCTTCACGCGTCCAGTCTTCGATGTCGCGTTCGCGTGGGTCTCGTTCGTCCAGGAACGTCAACACCAGTTCGGCCGTCGAGTCGTCTTCTCCGAGTGTGACCGTATTTGCAATCCCGACGTGGTTTCGGAACCGCCCCCGTTCCGGCTCGGTCTCGTCGGTTGGTTCCTCTACCATTGCGAAGAACAGGTCTCCAATGGAGGCTTCGTCCATCAGTAGGTCGAAGTCGGCGTCGACGTCTCTGTAGTCGCGCCGCTCGCCGTTGTTCGTGTCGATGATGTCCTCTACGACGACAACTGGGTTCTCTTCTCGTCTATCGTGAGCAATGACCACTGTCCCATCGATAACTCCTGCGGCCCACCGTTCGTCACTGTGCTCGTACAGTTCGAACCCGTCGTACTCTCCTCGGGAGCGAAGCCCCTCCTGTCGGAGGTCGTCGTCGAGTTCCTCTGCGTCGATATCACCGACGATAACATTAAATCCGTCTGACCAGCCACCGGTCGTCACCCGATCCAGTTCATCTGCGTAGAACCGGGTGAAATCGTACTCGAATGAATCGCGAATGCGGCCCCAGTCATCTCTAGAGAACGACGTCGAATACTCATCCAACGTCGAAGGTGAAAGCGACATGACAGGATACTGATCCGGAGCCCCAGCTAAATTGCGCGGATCGACGAGCCACTCTTCGACCTGGGACGCACCACCTCCGGTGAGGCTGCTGAGACAACCCGCCAGCCCGATCGTCGAAGTCACTCCAACCGCAGCCCCCATTTTCAGGATCCTCCTTCTCGAAACCATCAGTCCAAACTGAGTGTTTGAATTATAAATACTTTATTGGAAATAGATGATCTATCGATATGGTGTGTTATGACATGCACTGCCCGCCGTCTGTTGGATGTCGAGCCTTGGTCAAAAGATACCGGTGCAGTGAGGTGAGTACCTGGGCGGGTCGAGGTGAGCGTCTGCAATGCTCTACAGTACCAACTGAAACGGGTTACACACAACTCGCAGCTGAACGGCCAGTACTGGCCGCTGGATCGCGAACAGGTGTGCACTGACTTCAGTGGCTACTATAGCCGGCCGAACGCACTGCACGTCATCGTCGTGTCTCTCGGTGCAATGAGTTGGTTCCCTCGAGCGCCCGTTCGCGAGCGCGAGCAATCCGGAACCAAACTATTTTGGAGTAATGGCTATGAGAATACTCGACAATACGTCACGATAGGCAGGGAACCCTTGTTCGTTGCCCCCAGCGATCCTCTCCCCTGCCTCATCTCACTTTACAGTCCCACACTACCTACCGTTCAGTGAGCGTGTTGTCTCGCTCGGCCCAGATCGAGTGGCCGGGTGACGATGCGTGTTTCCCCCCTTTTCGGGTCCCGTCTGCCGGTAGCAACACGCTCATCTGTCGACCCGTCTGACTGGCAGATATACTCGCGAGTCACTGATTCGCGCTCCATCCGATGCGCTGGCGATACCGGGACACCGTCCTCACGCTCTGTACACTTGCCTTCTTCGCGACGATGGTCGCCCGGCTGGCGATCAGCCCAGTCGTCCCGGCGATCACCGACGAGTTCGCCGTCTCGAACTCCGTGATCGGCGTCGCGTTGACGGGGCTGTGGATGTCGTACTTCCTCTCGCAGTTTCCAAGCGGCGTGGCCGCCGACCGCTTCGGGGAGCGACCGATCATCCTCCTCGCGATCGGCGGCACGGCCGCCGCGAGTCTGTTCATCGCGCTCGCGCCCGTCTTCCCCGTCTTCGTCCTCGCGACGATCGCCCTCGGCTTCCTCGCCGGCCTCCACTACAGCGTCGCGACGGCGCTGTTGAGCCGCACCTACGACGACATCGGCACCGCCATCGGACTCCACAACGGCGGCGCGCCCGCCGCGGGCCTGATCGCCCCCGTCCTCGCCGCCTGGATCGGCGTCACCTACGGCTGGCGGCCCGCGGTCGCTCTCGGGACGCTCTTTGCCGTCCCTATCTTCGTTCTGTTCGCCTGGCGCGTCCGGCCCACGCCGCCGCGTCGTCCCGACCAACCGATGGGCGACCGATTCGAGCTGGGACCCGTCCTCGAGTTGCTCTCCCGGCGACAGATCGCTTTCACGGTCTGTCTCTCGATCCTGTGTGCGTTCGTCTGGCAGGGAACCGCCTCGTTTCTCCCGACGTTCCTCGTCGAACACCGGGGCTACTCGACGGAACTCGCCGGCCTCGTCTTCTCGGCGTACTTCGTCGTTCACGGGGTCACGCAGGTCGGTATCGGCGCTGCCTCCGATCGGTACGGCCGCCAGCCCACGGCGGCGGGCTGTGCGCTGGTCGCGGCCGTCGGATTCGCACTCTTCGTCGCCGGGTCCGAACCCGTGACGGTGGTCGCGGCCGTCGTCCTCGTGGGCACTGGAATGGGCTGGAGCGCCGCACTGTTGCCCCGCTTCATGGACCTGCTCTCCGAAGCCGAACGTGGGGCTGGCTTCGGCCTCGTCAGGACCGTCTACGGCGTCGTCGGCGCGCTCGGCTCTGTCGGCACGGGGCTGTTCGCCGACCTCTTCGGCTGGGGCGTCGCCTTCCTCGTTCTGGCCGGCCTCCTCTCGATGGTCCTCCTCGCGCTCGTCGCGAACCTGGTGCTCTCGCTGGGGTACTGACGGCTCCGACTCGAGTATTCACCTCATCCGTGTAAGGTATTTGCTCCTCGAGCACCCAGGAGGGAACATGAGACTCCGTACCGTCGCGTTTGCGTTCACCGGACTTATCGCCGTGCTCGTCGCGGTGAGCGTGCTGTTGACGCTGCTATTGCTCGTCGTCAAGCTGCTGACGGCGCTGCTCATCCCCCTGGTGACGCTTTCGGTACTGCTCCTCGCGCTGATCGGCTCCTACCGCGTGTTCATCTGGTCACGTCGACGTTCCGCGTCGGACGACGCCGACGCGGCGAGCGCCTCCGAAGAGCTGACGACCGACGCCCACCTCGAGCGACTCCGTGAGCAGTACGTCGCCGGCGAACTCACCGAGTCGGAGTATGAACGGAAACTCGAGCGAGTCCTCGGTACGGAGCCACTGGAGTCGACCGACGGGACGTCCAACCGAAGCCGGTCACTTTCGAGGCGACACTGACCGACCGGTCCTCGCCACCGTGTGCCAGCACCGTCTCGGGGCCGTCGACCGTCGGGCTTAACCCGTCTCGCTGGTATCGTACGACCGATGCAGCGACTGCACGCCCGCTATCCGTTCCTCGAGGTCGCCCGCGAGTCGGTCGCGGCGGCGGCCGTCGACCTCGCAGCGGTCGTCGAACAGGATCGGGACGTGGTCGACCGCGCCGCCGAACGGGTTCACACCGCCCTCGAGGACGGCCACACGGGCGAGCCGCGGCTGGACGCACGCACCGAGTTACTCTCCTACCCCGTCGCGCGGGTACTCGTCTCGCTCGTCGACGAACGAGTGCTCGTCCGACGGTACGCCCGCGCGGAGGCGGCCACGGCGTACGACCGGTTTACGGCCGACCTCGCGGACACGACCGAGCTCAAGAGCGTCGAGACGACCGGCCTCGACCGCGAGACGCTGCTCGCGGAGTTCGACCTTGAGTCGGCCGTCAGGGAGACCGACGACGGCTACCGGGTCGACGTCGGGGCGTACCTCACCCTCGCCGCGGACCTGTGGGGCGACGAGTGGCGACTCGTCAACCGGGCGCTGGCAGACGGCGAGGTGCCGGTCGACGAAGGCGAACTGCTCGAGCTCCTGCGCGAGGCGATCCGCGAGCGAATCGAGGACGGCCTGCCGTTCGAGGTGCCCGAGGCGATCGCGACGGCGCTCGAGGCAGAGGTCGAGGCGATTCGGGACGCGCTCGCCGACCTCGATCTCACCCGCGAGATCGACACCGTCGTCCCCGACCTGTTCCCGCCGTGTATGAAGGCCTTGCTCGACGACGTCCAGAAAGGTGAGCACCTCCCACACCACTCCCGATTTGCGATCACCTCGTTCCTGGCCAGCATCGGGATGGGTACCGACGAGATCGTCGACCTGTATCGAGTGAACTCTTCGTTCGGCGAGGAGATGACCCGTTACCAGACCGACCACATCCGCGGGGAGACCTCGCCGACTGAGTACTCGCCGCCCTCGTGTGCGACGATGCAGTCCTACGGCGACTGCGTGAACAAAGACGACCTCTGTGAGCGGATTCCCCACCCGATGGCCTACTACGAGCGGCGGCTGGACGACGCCGACGACGACGACCTCGAGGACTGGCGCGAGGCGCGGGCCGACGACGACTGACGGCGTCGCGCTACGATTCGATCTTCTCGACGATCTCTCGCGCCTGCTGCTCGGCCGTTTCCTCGCCGACGTGCTTCTCGATCAACACGCTGGTGACCTCCCAGTCGTCCTCGTCCTCGAGCCGTCCGGTGCGTACCTCGCTGGCCTCCGAGACGGACTCCGCTGGGTCCTTCGCCCAGTCTGGCGTTCGGATCTCGTCGTACCGATCCGGATCGCGAAATCGGACGTGGACGTAGCCACCTTCAGTCTCGACCTTCTCGACGGCTGGTGGCTCGCCCATGGCGGTTCCACTCCATCGGGAGACATACGTCTCGGCCCTGAATGTACCTCGTCGAGAGAACGGACAGGTGGTCGTCGACCGTTCGGCCGACGGGTGCGAATCCATCACCGGACGATCTATGGAGTCTCGACGCTCGCCCGCTCGGCCCATCGACGAGGCCGTCCAGTCGTTCGGTACGCGACGGCGGGCACACTCGTGCAGGACGCTTACTGGCGGCGACGCCCAACGGCCAGCTATGGAGACGCCACCCGAACTCGAAGCAGCCGCGGGCAACCGCGACGACGTCGCGATCGCCGTCCGCGAGTACGACGACGAGACCATCGTCACGGTCGATTTCGGCCCCGTCATCGGCGAGCCGACGCTCGACGTGGTCGACGACACGGCGATCGTCGTCGTCGACGGGACGCACCTCGAGTTCGACGTCCCGCCCGAGGCGACCGACGTCATCGTCAACGACGGAATCCTGACGATTCGTGGCTGACTCGCGTCCATCTCGTCGCTACGCGTCGCTCGCAGGTGTTGAATCACGACACGCCAGGACTGGGATTTGAACCCATAGGAAGACGTTCCGGGCGTGCGGCCTCACTTCGTTCGGCCGTTCCGGGGCTGCGACTTCCAGGGCCTCAAATCCCACTCGTTCGGTTCCTGCCGCTCACGAGTTGTTCGCGGCAGAAACGCCAGGACTGGGATTTGAACCCAGAATCCCGAAAGGGAACACGCTTTCCAGGCGTGCGCCTTACCGTTCGGCCATCCTGGCTCACTCGAACGTAGCGGGGTCGGTCGTTTAACTGTTACGAGAAGCGCCCGCGCCGTCGGCGGTTCACTTCCGGGCTCGTTCTGCCGCCCACTCGGCGATTCGGTACTCGAGGACGTACGCGCTCGCGGCGGCGCCGGCCCCGACGAGGAGGGCGACGGCCGCCCCCTGGATGATCGTCACAAGCGGGCCGGCGACGAGGGCGTACCCCTGGGCGAGCACGAGAAAGGACAGAACGCCCACCGCGCCCCACAGGAGTGCCGATTTGACGCGGCGGTTCACGCTCACTCGAGGCTGGCGATCGCTTCGACCTCGACGCCGACGCCCTTCGGGAGGTTCGCCACCTCGACGGCGCTGCGGGCCGGCGGCTCCTCGTCGAAGTAGCCCGCGTAGGTCTCGTTCATCTCCTCGAAGTCATCGATGTCGCCGAGGAATACCGTCACCTTGAGGACGTCCTCAGGGCTCGCGCCACCCTCCTCGAGGACGGCGACGAGGTTGTCGAGCGCCTGTTCGGTCTGGGCGGTGATCGATTCGTCGGCGAGCAACTCGCCGTCGGTGGTCAGCGGAATCTGGCCCGCGGTGAACAGCAGCGAGCCGTTCGTCGTTGCCTGGCTGTACGCCCCGACCGCCTCGGGAGCCTCGTCGGTGCTGACGATGCGTTTCATGACGCAACCGTCGTCGCGATCACCCTTAAAAGGCGGCGGAACGCGTCGCGGCGTTGTGGCGGCCCGGACGGGCCGGTGACGGCACCGGTTGACGGTGGAGTCGAACGGCTGTACCGTCGACCCGAGGAGAGCGTTTTTGCCCCGTTGCGTGGTACGACCCCGGTACGTCCTGGGGAGACCCGGACGGCGAACGAATGACCGACGATCGCCGGCAACGACACGGACGTTCCGAGCTCGCCCACCTCTTACAGCGTCTCCGCCGCGGCGCTCGTGAGTCGGTCTATCTCGATCCGGGGTTCGTGGCGATCGACACGCGGGCGCTGGCTGCGTTCCGAGTGTCGGCCGGGCTGCTCATCATCGCGGACGTCCTCCTTCGATCTCGAAACTTTACGTTCTTTTACACTGAAGACGGAGCCGTGCCTCTCTCGCTGGCACAGCAGATGTCAGCCGATGGGGCGTTCTCGATCTTCTACTACACGACGAACTCGACCGTGATCGCGGCGCTGTTCGTACTCCACGTACTGATCGCCCTCCAGTTGATCGTCGGCTACAGGACGAGACTCGCGACGATCCTCTCGTTCTTGCTGGTGATCTCGCTGGATCACCGAAACCCGCTCGTTCTCAGCTACGCCGACACGCTCTTTCGAATGCTTCTCTTCTGGGCCATCTTCCTCCCGCTCGGCGAACGCTGGTCGGTCGACGCCCTGTACGCGGACTCTCGGCCGCGAGAGCAAATCTCGAGTCTCGCCTCCGCGGCGATCCTGATACAGATCGTCTACATGTACGTTCTCAACGGCTACCACAAGCGAGAGTCGGAGCTATGGACTGGCGGCGAGGCCACGCCGCTGATCATGGGGCTCGACGACACGACGTTCCTGCTGGGCGAGTTCACTCGGAACGTCCCGACGCTGCTCCGGTACGGCGGGCTGACGTGGTACTACATGCTCCTGTTCGCGTGGCTCCTCTTGCTCTTGCGCGGTCGAGCACGCACGCTCCTCGTCGCCATGTTCGTCGGCGGCCACGCGTCGTTCGCGCTCACGGTCCGAATCGGGGCGTTTCCGTACGTCGCGATCGCGGGGCTGTTGCTGTTCTTGCAGTCGCCGTTCTGGGAGGACCTGACCGCCCTGCGTCGGTACGCTTCGTCCGGTCGGCTCCGGGCCGATCCGCTCCGATCGACCCTCGTGCGACTCGGAGCGACGTTCCCGCGACTCCGATTCGGGATCGGTCCGGAAACGCGCGCCTCGCTCGCTCGAGCCGGCAGGATCGGTTCCACCGTCGTCGTCGCCATCGCCGTCGTCTCGATCCTGGTGATTCCGGCGCTCGGTCACCTCCCCGTCGCCAACAGCCTCGAGGACGACGACGGCCCGGCCGAACGGATCGACGACACCGCGTCGAAACTGGGCGTCAGCCAGCCCGTCTGGACCGTCTTCGCCCCACACCCGCGGACGTCCGACAGCTACTACGTCTTCCCGGCGGTGGACGAAAGCGGCGACCGGATCGACGCCTACAACGGCCGATCGCTGACGTACGAGCGGCCCTACGACGAGCTACAGCGTCAGTACGACACGTACCGCGAACGGTTCTACATGAGCAGTGTGAGCCGTGGCGGCCCGGACGACGTCGTCTCCGAGACGCTCGCCGACCACCTCTGTTCGACGTGGGAGGACGAACACGGCGAATCGCTCACCCACCTCAATATGTACGTCGTCGTCGAAGACGTGACCCTCGAGACGATCGACAACCCGGAGAACCGTGACCGGGACGTCCGGCGGTTTTACACTCACGGCTGTGACGACAACGAGCCGAAAGCGATCGATCCGCCATAACCGAGCGAGGACCAACCGTGAGCTGTGAGTCAGGGAAGCATCAGTACAGAAGCTGCTCGAGCTGGTGACGACGGCGCTCGAGGTCGACCGCCGGCTCGATCGACGGGTCGGCGAGTAGCCGGTCGATGATCAGTAACGGGTCCGCGCCTGCACGCTCGACGCGCTCGAGCAGCGTCTCGAGGGCCGCGCGGTTCGTCACGAGCGAGTCACAGCGTCCGAGCGCGAGCGCCAGCGGAACCGCCGCGGACCGGTTCGTCGGAAACGCGTCGCTCACCCGCGAGAAGTCGGGGTCGTCGGGGTTCTCGCTCGAGTCGACCGTGAGACAGGTCGTGCAGATCGACGCCGCCCCGGTGTCGCCTGGAGCGTACTCGCGTGCGTCTGTCGGAATCGAAAAGTCGACCACTGCGCCACCGCACGCCGAACAGGCCATCCGCGCTAGTCGTCGCCCGGAACGCCGCTGGCGGCCGTCTGCTTGGGCTCCTCGTCGGCTTCGGCCTTCTTCCGCTCTTCGGCTTCCTCCTGCTCTTTCTTCTCTTTGATCTTCTTCAGCCGGAAGATCTCCTCGCGTTCTTGCTCCTCGAGTTTCTGCTCGATGTACTCTTTGCTCTCGTAGAGGTCGGGCAGGAGTTTGAACTCGAGGGCGTTGACGCGCCGTTTGGTCGTCTCGATCTCTCGGAGCATCTTCTTCATCGCCGTCTCGACCTCGGCGGCGAGGATGATGCTCTCCAAGAGGTCCTCGTAGGCCTCCGCGGCTTCGTCGATTCGCGCCGAGGTGCCGAGCACGCCGTAGCCGCGCTGATCGAGGCTCTTCGAGACGCTCGTCGACTCGATCTGCGGGACGACGACGCCCATGATGTTCTTCGACTCGGTCGTGATCTCGGGGTGTTCCTCGAGCGCGGCGGCGGCCCCGCGAACCGCGACGTCGCCTTCCATCGCCCGGGCCATGTTGATTTTCTTCTGGGCGCGCTCGTAGTCCGAAGAGAGCTCTCCGCGAACGTCCTGGGCTTTATCGAGGATGTCCATGAACTCCATGATCAGCCCGTCGCGTTTCTTCTCGAGCGTGCTGTGACCCCGCTCCGAGAGATCGATCCGATCGTCGATCGCCATCAGGTTCTTGCGGGTGGGCTTGACGTCCGTGGCCATGTTGGTCGACGCTTGTGTGCCGAGGCGGTTAACCTTTTTCAGTCGTCCCGGCGGGTACGCGCCCCTGGTGTGGGTGTGTGCGTTCGATCGACGCCGTCCGGGCGAACGCACTTTACTACTGCCAGCCTATCATTTCCTCGAGCGTATGCCACGTTCGCAGTCGACCTCGGCCGTCGACCGTCCCAATGCCCCTGGATCACCAGACGTCGCCTTCGTCGCCGCCACGGGCGTCTACGCTGCCGTCGCGCTCGTCGGCGCTACCGTCGCCGCGGCCCTCACACTCGAGGCGTCGACGGCGACGATCGTCGGGAGCATCGCGTCTGCGGCCACGGTCGGGCTCCTCGTCGGCGCGGTCGGCTCGAGTCGGCTCGAAAGACTCCCCGAGCGACTCGGCAGCCGGCCGCGCTCGCCCGCGCTCCCGTTCGTCCCCCCTGTCGCGTTCGCTCTCGCCACGGTCGCCGTCTTGACGATTCCGTCGCTGCCCGCGGCGGCCGCCGCGGGAACGGGCTTCGGCGCGGTCGGCGGGCTGCTCGCGGCCGATGGCATCGCGTCGATGGCCCGAACGCGATACGCGCGGGCGTTGACGCCCGACGAGCCGCGGGCGACGATTCCCCGGCTGGCCCCCGGCTACCATCGTCGCGTGATCGGATTCGGCCTCGGCTGTCTGGTCGTTGCCGTCGTCATCTTCCTCGTCGGCGCCGGGGCGAGGTATCGACCGCCCGGCGGATCGCGAACGATCGCCGGCGCCGCGGGCGCCACGTTCGTCGTGGGGGTCTCGTTCGTCTTCGCCGGGTTCTCACAGTGGCTACACGTCGCCCGCGACGCGGACGAGAACGGCGGCGGAACCGACGACGGCTTGCTCCACTCACTGCTGCCGGACCGACAGCGGCGGGTCGTCTTCGGCGCCGAGTGGTCACAGACGATGGTCGTCGGGGCCGACCCCTCGGCGTTCCCCGAACTCCGCGTGCACGATCGTGGCCTGGTCGTCACCGGCCCGCGAGGGGAGCGGTTCGTCCCCTGGACGGCCGTCACGGACGTCTCGCTGACGCCCGACCTCCTCGTCGTCGAACGCGCGGGCGGCGACCCGATTCGGTGCCGGCGATCGGTGATCGACGACCCCGAGCGCGCGCTCGAGTTCCTCGAGCGCGCGCGGTCCGATGCGGAAGCGACGTCCGACGCACGGTGAGCCTGCCCGACTGGTTCGAGACGGCAGTCCGAGACGTTACCCCAAAAAGAGGTCGACCATGTCGCTCGTTGAGCCGCCCTTGTACAGTTCGGCATAGCCGCAGTTCGTACACGAGACGACCCGGAACCGTCGGTTCTGGATGTCGAAGAACTTCGACAGGCCCGTCCCGGTCGTCGCGATGTCGTCGACCTCCGTCTCCGTGTGGCCACACTTCGGACAGCCGTGCTCGTCAGTATCGTCGTCGACCGATTGCATACGAGGATCCTTCTGTCTCGATGATAAATGTCTTGTGCCTCGCTGACGATTCGTCTTCTATCATGTCCGCTGGCGCGCTCGTCGTCGTGGTCCTGTTTTTGGGTCTCGCGTTCACGTTCGGACTGTACGCGCTCATCCGCGAGGAGACGTCGAATCCGAGAGTCGTCGATCGGGCGACGGCGGAACGCGAGGCACAGGAGCGTGGCGGCCTCGGCGACCGTTCCAGGGGGGATCGAACGGGATCGCCGAACACTGACCGAGAGACCGGCGATGACGACGGGTGGGGCAGCCTCGGGCGCCGGGACGAGTGATCAGCCCTGGCCGACCATCCGGTCTTCGTCCTTCCACTCCCGCTCGCGAAGTTCGTACTTCTGGACCTTTCCGGTCGCGGTCGTCGGCAGCGCCTCGACGTACTCGATCTTCCTGACCGCCTTGTAACTCGCCAGCTTCTCGCGGGTGTACGCCGTGAGTTCCTCGGCCGAGACCGGCGGGTTCTCGGGGTCACCGTTGGCGGGCACGACGAACGCCTTGGGCGTCTCACCCCACTCGTCGCTCGGCGCGGGGATGACGGCGACGTCGCCGACGGCCTCGTGGTCGAACAGCGCGTCCTCGAGTTCGATGCTCGAGATGTTCTCGCCACCAGAGATGATGATGTCCTTCTTGCGGTCCTGAATGGAGATCATCCCGTTCTCGTCGACCGTCGCGAGGTCGCCCATGTGGTAGTAGCCCTCGACGCGGTCGGTGAAGGCTTCCTCGGTCGCCTCGGGCTTGTTCCAGTACTCCTCCATGACCTGGTTGCCGCTGACGACGACCTCGCCGACCGTCTCGTCGTCGCGGGGGACGTCCTCCCCGTCCTCGTCGACGACACGAACCTCGGTGCCCAGAAAGCCCAGGCCCTGGCGCTTTTTGACCGCAAAGCGCGCGCTCGAGTCGTCCTCGAACGTTCGGCGGGCGTCGGAGGTCGTGATGAGCGGCCCCGTCTCGGTCGCGCCGTAGACGTGTTTGAGATACCAGCCGAACTCGTCTTCGACCGTTCGGATCGTGGCCTCCGGCGGGGCGCTGCCCGCGGTGGCGATCCGCACGTCGTGTTCTCCACTGGTTTCGACGTCGTTGTCCTCGTAGTAGTCGATCAGCATGTTGAGCACCGTCGGCGCGGCACACAGATACGAGACGTCTTCCTCGCGAATCGTCTCGAAGAGCCACTCGGCATCGATGCCACGGGTGCAGACGTGTTTGGCACCCAACCCCGTGACGGCGTAGATGTGTCCCCAGCCGTTGACGTGGAACATCGGCAGCGTCCAGAGGTAGACGTCGTCGTCTGCAATCTCCTGGTGAACGGCGACGAGGTAGGCGTGGATCGTCTCACAGCGGTGGGTCCGACAGACGCCTTTCGGATCGCCCGTCGTCCCCGAGGTGTAGTTGATCGTGATGACGTCGTTCTCGGCCATCTCCGGGCGGTCGTACTCGGGGTCGACCGACTCGAGCACCTCCTCGAAGTCCTCCCACTCGCCGGAAACGGCGTCCGGGTCGTTCGTAATGAACGTCTCCGTCGGCACTTCCTCGCGGATCGGTTCGATCTTCTCGGCGTACTCGTAATCGGCGTAGATGACGTCTACGCCCGCGTCTGCGAGGATGTAGGCGAAGTCGTCGGGCGTGAGCCGGTAGTTCAGCGGCGTGTGGATCGCCCCGACCTGCATCGAGCCGTAGGCCGCCTCGAGGTGGTAGTGGGTGTTCGGGTCGAGCACCGCGACGCGGTCGCCTTTCTCGATACCCCGGTCCTGTAACGCGGCGGAGAAGCGGTCGGCACGGTCGGCGAGTTCGCCGTAGGTGTACCGTTCGCCCGTCGTGGCGATCACGGCTTCGTCGTCCGCGTAGTACTCGCGCGCGCGGTCGAGAAACTCCGTGACGAGTAGTGGCCTGTGCATGCTTGACACCCCAAGCGGCCGGCACTTAGTTGTTTCGCACGACGGGCTGGAACGATCGTCGAAACGGGCTCGAGACGGCGTCAAACGACGGTACGGTCCGTTGTAATTCGTTACCGGTATAACGATCCGTAGGTTCCGAGCTCACTCGAGTGCCGTCGCGACCCGATCGATCGCCGTCTCGACGGCTGCGCGGTCGACGTCGCGATGGGTACAGAAGCGGATCGTCGTCGGACCGAACGGGGTGGCGAGCACCTCCTGCTCGCGCAGGCGCTCGAGGACGGTCTCGACGTCGAGGCCGGTGTCGGAGACGTCGACGAGAACGATATTCGTCTCCGGCTCGGCGACCGAGAGGCCGTCGACGCGGTCGAGTTCCTCGGCGAGGACGCGGGCGTTTTCGTGGTCGGTCGCGAGGTCGGAGACGTTCTCGAGGGCGCACAGGCCGGGGCCGGCGATCACGCCGACCTGGCGCATGCCGCCGCCGAACAGCTTCCGGGTGCGACGGGCGCGCTCGATGAACGTCTCGCTCCCGGCGAGCATCGAGCCGACTGGCGCGCCGAGGCCCTTCGAGAGACAGAACATGACGGAGTCGACGGGCGCTGTGAGGTCGGAAACGGGGACGTCGAGGGCGGCGGCGGCGTTGCAGACGCGCGCGCCGTCGAGGTGGACGGGAACGCCCCGATCGTGCGCGGCGTCGGCGGCCGCCGCAATCGTTTCGGAGTCGACCGCGACGCCACCCCGGACGTTGTGGGTGTTCTCGAGCCAGAGCAGGCCGGTGCCGGGCCGGTGGAGATCTTCCTCGACGTAGCTCGCGTCGAACGCTTCGGGAGTCGGTACGCCGTGCGGGTCGGCGTCGATCATCCTGACCTGCACCCCCGCGTGCTGGGCCAGCCCGCCGAGTTCGTACTTGACGACGTGGCTCTGTCGGTCGGCGATCACTTCCTGGCCGGGCTCGGTGTGGACGTGAGCGGCGATCTGGTTCCCCATCGTCCCCGTCGGCACGTAGAGGGCGGCCTCCGTGCCCACGAGGTCGGCGGCGCGTGACTCGAGTTCGGTCACGGTCGGGTCCTCCTCGTAGACGTCGTCACCGACGGCCGCGCTGTGAGCAGCCTCGCGCATCTCTTCGTCCGGTTTCGTGACGGTGTCCGAGCGCAGATCGATCATCACCACGAACTCCCGTCGGCAGCCCCCTAACGCTGTCGACACGGCTCAACGGCGGCCACGCGTTCGTTCTCGTCTCACTCGAGATCGAGAACGCCCCGCATCGAGAGCTGGGGCGCCCGCCCTCGAGACGTGTCGGCGACCCCCCTCGGAAACGGTCAACGATCCGTAAACTATTATGGTGGTACCTATAGTCGGCGTGAATGTGAGCCCCGACGCCTCCTCGCCCTCCAGCGCGGCTCCCGACCGGGGGAGCCCGTTCTGGCGACACGTCTCCCGCGCGGTCGGTCGATTCGACGAGCTTCTCGCGTTCCTCGCGATTCCGCTACTCACGTCACTGATGCAGTTCGGCAACGTCGAGCGACTACTCGCCTCCGGGAATCGCGAGTTCTCGATCAACCTCGGTGCGGAGTTTCCGTCACCGGTGCTCGACCTGTGGTCGTTCGTCGATCCGCCCGGGTCGTCATCCTCAGGTGATTCAGTCGGTGAACTCCCCGGAACGAGCCCTGCTTCCGATCCGGCCGGCACCCCGGGAACGGGTTCGGCGAGCGACGGCGTGACCCTCGAGTTGCCGGTCGGCCCCGGCGAGGTCGCGCTCGCGGACGTCGGATTCGGCCTGCTCGCAGTGCTCGTCCCCCTGCTCGTCGCCTACGCCGTGGTGGCCGCAGTCGTCTACGCCGTCTACGTCGGCGGGATCGATCGGCGGCTCCGGGGCGAACCGGCCGCCCCGCTCGAGTGTGTCACCAGGTACGCCGGCCGCTTTCTCGGCTACTTCGCCGTCCTGTTCGCCGCGGCGATCGCGTTCGTGCTCGTCGTCGTGACGATGCTCGCCTCCGCCCCGGGTGCCACGATCGGGCTCATCGTGTTCGCGATTCCCGCCTTCCTCGTCCTGGCGTACCTCTTCTACGCCGTCCCGTTCCTCTTCGTCGTCGCCGACGCGTCGCTGCTCGAGTCGTTCGGTCGCTCCTACCGGCTCGCGATCGACGCCGGACCGTACCTCACCTTCGCGCTCTGGCACCTCGGGGTGACGCTGGTCGTCTCGCCGCTGCTGTCGATCCTCGTCAGCCCCGGCGGCCCGGTCGCGCTCCTCCTGGGGCTGGCCGTCACGGCCCCGCTCTCGCTCGTGCTGACGGCGGCGACGACCTCGTTCCTCCGGGAACTCGTCGAGGACGAGCGATCGGTCGGCGACCGACGTGACGACGGGCGGCCGGCGGGGAGCGGACGGGCAGCCGACTGACGCACTTACTCGAGCGGTTACGATCAGTCCGCCGCCTGTTCTTCCTCTCGTTCCGTCGGCGCGGCCCGGCCGGATTCGCGGTCGAACGCGAGCCGCGCCCGGCCGCTCGTCTCGTCGAAGACGTGGTGAGTGTGCGGGTACGCGAACTCGACGTCGGCGTCCTCGAACGCCGTCCAGACGGCCGCCCGAACCGCAGACTGGATCGGCAGCGTCCGAGACGGCTGCTCGATCCAGAATCGGAGCTCGAGCACGACGCCGTGGTCGGCGAACTCACGGACCAGTGCCGTCGGTTCGGCGGGGTAGCGGGTGTCGCCGATTCGGATCGGCGGTCCGCCCTCGACGACGCCGTCGACGTCCCTGGCCGTCGCCTCGAGCAACTCGCGGGCGCGCTCGAGGTCGCCCTCGTAGGTGACACAGACCTCGATCGAGATGCGGCCGCGCTCGTCCTCCGCCGAGAGGTTACGGACGTCCCGCTCGCGCATCGTCTCGTTCGGGACGACCAGAAACGAGTTCTCGAGGGTGAACACCTTCGTGTAGCCGAGGGTGACGTCGTCGACGTAGCCGCGTTCGCCCCGATCGACGAGTTCGACCACGTCACCGACCTCGTAGGGGCGGTTGAGCAGGATGAACAGGCCGCTGATGTAACTGCGCGCGACCGGCGCGAGCATCGCGCCCACGACGATCGAGATGACGGTGAACGAGAGCAGGACGTTCTGTGGTCGAAAGCCGAACAGTCCGGCGAACGGGACGAGCGCGAACAGCACGATCCCCGCTCGAGCGACCAGCAGGACGGCGTTCGCGGTGGTCGGTCGGAGCACGCGTTCCTCGAGCGCCGGCCGAACGCGCTCGGTCAGGAGCTTCGAGCCGTACCACGCCACGATCAGCGCGAGGAGGGCGAGCACCCACGACGCCTCGAGCGCCTCGAGCACGTCGTCCACGAGCATCGATTCGGGGGTCTGTCCGAGAACGGATCGTCGCATGTACGCGGCGTTTCACGGCCCGCGGAAAAAGCACGGGCGTGGCAGCGGCCGGGTCGGCGGGCGTGCCAGCAATCGAGTCGACGCAGACGGACGCCGACGCCCTTCGTTCCGAAAGGGGTATGCCGGTAGTGGCAGAAGTTGTCGTCCATGGATCCGCGTATCCGCGAGCACGCAGCGATCATCGCGAACCACTCCGTCGACTTACAGGAAGGCGACAACGTCGTCATCGACGCCCACCCGGTCGCCGAAGACCTCGTCGTCGCCCTCCACGAGGTGGTCGGCGACCAGGGCGCGAACCCGGTCACCACGAGCCAGCGCACCGGCAAGCGAGGGATGCGGGCGTATCTGCGCGCGTCGGACGGCGAGTTCGAGACGCCCGCCCACGAACTCGCGCTCATCGAGGAGACGGACGTCTACATCGCCATCCGCGCGAGCGACAACGTTACCCAGACGAGCGACGTCGATCCCGAGGTCAACGCGGCCTACGCCCAGGCCCACCGGCCCATCCTCGAGGAACGCCTCTCGAAGCGCTGGTGTCTTACGCAGTTCCCCGCGCCGGCGAACGCCCAGCTCGCCGAAATGAGTACCGAAGGCTACGAGAACTTCGTCTGGGACGCCGTCAACAAAGACTGGGACGCCCAGCGCGCCCACCAGGCGAACATGGTCGACATCTTAGACCCCGCCGACGAGGTCCGGATCGTCAGCGGCGAGGAGACCGACGTCACGATGAGCGTCGCCGGCAACCCAACGCTCAACGACTACGGCGAGCGCAACCTCCCCGGCGGCGAGGTCTTTACCGCACCGGTCCCCGACAGCGTCGAGGGGACCGTGCTGTTCGACATGCCGCTGTACCACCAGGGTCGGGAGATTACGGACGTCTACCTCGAGTTCGACGGTGGCGAGGTCGTCGAGCACGCGGCGGGCAAAAACGAGGACCTGCTGACGGAAGTGCTCGAGACCGACGACGGCGCCCGCCGACTGGGCGAACTCGGCATCGGCATGAACCGGGACATCGACCAGTTCACCTACAACATGCTGTTCGACGAGAAGATGGGCGACACGGTCCACATGGCCGTCGGCCGAGCCTACGACGACACCGTCGGCGAGGGCAACGAACAGAACGACAGCGCCGTCCACGTCGACATGATCGTCGACATGAGCGAGGACTCGTTCATCGAGGTCGACGGCGAACGCGTCCAGGAAGACGGCACGTTCGTCTTCGAGGACGAGTGAGACGGACTGCTATCCGTCAGTTCCGATGAGCGGGCGTCCAGGCCGAGCGAATCGACAGCCGGCCTCACTCGAGCAAACCGGCCCCACTTTTACGTTCGGCCGCCGAACGGTCGACCGATGACGGGAGCCGGGCACCACAAACTGTTGGGCGTCTACGTCTCCGAGTCGGTCGCCGACGCACTCGCCGACCGACTGTACGAGGACGCTGGCGTGGTCGACCTCGAGACGTACTTCGACGAGAGCGAGTCGACGGTCCCCGCGGACGACCCCGGCGCCGAGGTGACCCACGAACTCCTCACGGACGTCGTCCGGCGATTCGCCGAGCTGTACGACGCCGCCGACTTCGCGGCCGCGAGCCGCGTCGATCCCGACGCGTTCGTCCTCGTCCACCTCGCCGCGGCACCCGAAACGGTGGCGAACGCCCGCGAACGCTTCCAGGCGGCGGCGACGGTTCAGGAGACCGACCTTCGGACGGTCCACACGGCGATCCTCGCTGCACACCTCGCGGCGAGCGACGCGGACTCGAGCCTCGAGTGAACGACCCCGATATCAGACGGTTCAGGTGAGGAGATCTCGTGCAATCGTGTTCCGCAACACCTCGCTCGTTCCCTCGTAAATCTCGTTGAGCTTGGCGTCGCGGTAGAACCGCTCGGCGGGGAAGTCCTTGGTGTAACCGTAGCCGCCGTGGATCTGAATCCCCTCGTTCGCGACCTCGCGGCTCACCTCGGAGGCGTACAGTTTCGCCTGCGCGGCCTCCTTGATGAAGTTCTCGCCG
This sequence comes from Natronobeatus ordinarius, assembly GCF_024362485.1. Taxonomy (NCBI): domain Archaea; kingdom Methanobacteriati; phylum Methanobacteriota; class Halobacteria; order Halobacteriales; family Natrialbaceae; genus Natronobeatus; species Natronobeatus ordinarius. Next base: position 1,197,571 of record NZ_CP101456.1, read on the forward strand.
CGGATCTTCCTGTCCGCCGCGTCGTGCATGAGCAACCGGCCTGCCCGCGTCTTCGTATCCATATCCGCGAGTTTATGCTGGATCGCCTGGAACTCGCCGATGGGCTGGCCGAACTGCTCACGCTGGGTGGCGTACTCGATCGCAGCGTCGAGGGCAGCCTGAGCGATACCGACCGAGCGGGCGGCGATCGTGATCCGGCCGCCGTTTAACGTCTTTAGCGCCTGGACGAAGCCGTCACCTTCCTCGCCGAGGAGGCGGTCTTCGGGGATCCAGAGGTCATCAAAGCGCAGTTCGGCGGTCGGACAGCCCTTGTCGCCAAGTTTCTCCTCCGTGCCCTCGACGATGAAGCCGTCGTCGTCCTCGGGTCGGATAATAAAGGAAGAGATTCCTTTGTTCCCGGCGTCGGGGTCGGTCTTCGCGAAGACGGTGACGGTGTCGGCCACGGAGCCGTTCGAGATCCAGAGTTTCCCGCCGTTGATACGGTAGCCGTCACCGTCTTTCTCGGCGGTCGTCCCCATCGCGGGGACGTCGCTGCCGGCGCCAGCTTCCGAGAGGGCGAACGCGCCAATGTCGGTTCCCTCCGCGAGCGGGGTGAGGTACTCCGCTTTCTGTTCGTCGGAGCCGAACGCATAGAGCATGTTGCCCGCGAGCGAGATGTGCGCGGCGACGATCGTCCCGATTCCGCCCGACCCGCGGGCGATCTCCTCGAGTGCGGCGGGGTAGGCGTGGTAGTCGAGTCCCGCTCCACCGTACTCCTCGGGGAACGGCATCCCCATCAGTCCCAGCTCGCCGAGTTGGTCGACGATCTCGTGGGGAAACTCGTCGTGCTTGTCGACGTCGCCGGCGACCGGAACGATCTCCTCGTCGACGAAGTCGGCAACCATGGTCTTGATCTGCTCTTGCTCGTTCGTGTACTCGAAATTCATGTAATTTGCTAGTTGTGTGTATTCGTTCGTCCGCCTGTACTACTTCTCGACCGGTTCGAACGCCACGAAGCGCTCGCCGGTCGTCTCAGTCGTTCCGACGTCGACGGCGACCTCCTGGCCGACGGCGACTGCGCCTCCCCTGACGATTCCCGTCAGTTTGATCGGCCCGAAGCTGACGACGGCCGTCACGTACGGCGCATCGTCGACGAACGACGGCCCCGCGACGTGTACGGTGGTGTGAGAGACGATCGTCCCTCGATCCGGAAGCGGGGCCCGCTCGAGGGCTGCCGATCCGCAGTCCGGACATCGCCTGGCCGGCGGGAACGTCGCGTGCCCGTCCGGACACCGATAGTAGTAGCCCTCGCCCTCCACGATCGCGTCGAGCAGGTCGTCGTACCCGTCGACTCGAGCGGCGTTCACGCGATCACCTCCGGAAGGGATTCCGGCGTACTCGCGTTCGCTACGCTCACGCGACCACCTCCGGAAGGGATTCCGGCGTACTCGCGTTCGCTACGCTCACGCGACCACCTCCAGAACGTGGACGGTCGTGCTCGCGACCGTTCCGCCAGCGTTGTGGGCGACGCCGACGCGTGGATTCGAAAGCGCGTCGCTGTTCGGATGGTCGCCGCGGAGGAGCCGCGTCAGTTCCGTGAGCTGGCTTACGCCGGTCGCACCGACGGGGTGTCCTTTCGCTTTCAACCCGCCCGAGAGGTTGACGGGGACGTCGCCGTCGGCGGTCGTCAGGCCGGCTCTGGCGGCAGACACCCCTTCGCCTGGATCGGCGAACCCGAGCGCCTCGATCGCCATCGCCTCGGCGATCGTGAAACAGTCATGAACCTCCGCGCAGTCGACGTCGGCGGGCGTCACGGCCGCCTCACTGTACGCGCGTGTCGCGGCCTTCTCGGTCGCCGGCGTCCGCGAGAGCGACGGCCGATCCTGGAGTGCGAGCCGGTCGCCGGCCTGTCCAGACCCGGTGATCGCTATCGGCGCGTCGAGTCCGTGCTGGCGGGCGTACGCGTCGCTCGTGAGTACCGCGACGCTCGCGCCGTCGCTGATCGGACAACAGTCGTACAGGCCGAGCGGCTCGGCGATCGGCGGCGCCTCGAGGGCTTCCTCGACGGTGATCCGCTGTTGGATGTGTGCGTGGTCGTTCTCGAGGGCGTTTTCGTGGTTCTTCACGGCGATGTGAGCGAGGTCCGTCCGGCTCCCACCGCGTTCGGCGAAGTACGCCTGTGCCATGAGCGCGTACGCGCCGGGGAACGTGACGCCGGCGGTGATCTCGTAGAGGGCGTCGGCGGCCGTCGAGAGCCCGGCGGTCACGTCGTCGGTACTCATGTGCGTCATCCGCTCTGCACCGCCGACCAGCACGACGTCGGCTGAACCGGAACGAATTCGCTCGAGGCCGTATCGGACCGCCGTGCCGCCGGAGGCGCAGGCGTTCTCGAGGCGAGTCGCCGGTGCAGAGACGCCGGCTACGTCGGCGGCGAGCGGCGCCTGGTGTCCCTGTGACTCGCTAAGTTCGCCCATGAAGTTTCCGTAGAAGACCTCTTCGACGTCTCGGGGCTCGAGCGCCGAGTTCCGGAACGCCTCGTCCGCCGCGTCGGCGAACAGGTCCCTGGCCGTTCGGTTGGGGGAGCTGCCGAACGACGTCTGCCCGATGGCGGCGACTCGGACGCCCTCGAGGGACGTCTCCCGTCTCCGCGTCTGTCGGCCGTCAGTCGGCTGGCTGTCGGCCATCTATCCACCCTCGAAGATTCGTTTGACCGAGGGGTGCTCGGTGAGTCGTTCGTCCCGGCTGACGCTGTCGACGATCTCGCCGCGTTCGATGACGTAGAAGCGTTCGGCGACCTCTTCGGCGTGGCGGACGTTCGATTCGGCGAGGAGGACGGAGACGTCCATCTCCTGAATCCGCTCGATCCCCTCCCTGAACCGTTCCCGGACGGAGGGAGCGAGTCCCTCGAAGGGTTCGTCGATGAGGATCAGGTCGGGGTCGGCCGCCAGCGCGCGACCAACGGTCACCATCTTCTGTTGACCGCCGCTTAAGTTCCCCGCGGGGCGGTCCATGAACTCCGTCATCTCGGGGAAAATGTCCTGGACGAGATCGACCCGTTCCTGGAATCCGGCCTCGTCGATGCCACCTTTCCCCCAGGTCGCCATCCGGAGGTTGTCGACGACACTCAGAGTCGTGAACAGCCGCCGATCCTCGGGTGCGAACCCGAGGCCGTGGCCGGGGCGCGCTTTCGGCGAGGCGTCGGTAATGTCGACGCCTCGCATCGACACCGTGCCCTCCCTGATGTTCGCCTGCCCCATCACCGACCGAAACGTCGTCGTCTTACCGGCTCCGTTTCGCCCGACCAGGCCGACGGTTTCACCGGCGTCGACCGAAAGCGAGAGGTCGTCAAGGACTGGCACGCCGTCGATGTCGACGGTGATCCCCTCGACGTCGAGTAGCCGCTCGGCCATCTAGACCCCTCCTTCCAGGATGTACGCCTGGACCGTCTCGGAGTTCATCACGCGTTCGGGGTCGTCGTCGATCAGTACCGAGCCCTCGTGCAGTGCAACGATGCGATCGGAGTAGTTCATCACGAGTTCCATGTCGTGTTCGATGAAGACGAGGCCGACGCCCCGTTCGGTGGCGGCCTCGGTAATCGTCTCCATGACCGCGTTTTTCTCTTTCGTCCCGACGCCCGACGTCGGCTCGTCGAGCAACATCAGGCTCGGCTCGAGCGCGAACGACATCGCGATGTCGAGGATCTTTCGCACCCCGTGTGGGAGGTGTTCGGTGTGCTCGTCGCGGTGTTCGTACAGGTTGAACGTGCGGAGCAACTGTTCGGTCTCCTCGAGCGAACCGGCGTCTCGAGTCACTGGCGTGAGCAGCCTGTTGTTGTCCCGGTTTCGCGTGATGACGCTCGACTGTAAGTTCTCGAAGACGGTGAGTTCGTCGTAGACCTGGGGCAACTGGAACGAACGGACGAGCCCTCGCTGGACGCGTTTGTACTGGGCCAGCTCGGAGACGTCGTCGCCATCGAAGACGATTCTGCCGCTGGTTAACTCCAACAGCCCTGAGACGAGGTTGATAAACGTCGTCTTCCCCGCACCGTTCGGGCCGATGATGCTGACGATTTCGTCGCGGTAGAACTCGACGTCGACGCCGTCGACGGCAGTCAGGCTTCCGAATCGCTTCTCGACGCCCTCAGTACGCAGTATCGGTGCCCTCGTGTCTGGTCCGGTCATCGGCTTCGCCTCCGTAGGTTCGCGACCGCATCTTTCGCGCCACCCCAGATACCCCGTTCGCGGAGCGTGAGCACGACGACGAAGATGATGGCACCCATGGTGAAGTGCCAGTAGCCGCCAACGTACTGGGTGGCGAACTGCTCGAGTAATATGTAGCCGGCGGCGCCGACGGCCGGGCCGATGAACGTCCCGATGCCGCCGAGGAGCGTCATGAACACGATGTCGCCGGACATCGTCCAGTCAAGATACTCGGGAGTGACGTGGCCGATGTGGACGGCGTACAGCGCGCCGGCGATCCCCGGGAAGATCGCGGAGACGACCATCGAGTAGAGCCGATACCGCTGGACGGGAACGCCGGTCGAGCGGGCTCGAGTTGGGTTTTCGCGGATCGTCTTCAACGTCAGCCCGAACGGCGACCGCATCATGAGCCACAGCGTGACGACGCAGAGCCCGAAGACGATCAGAATCACGTGGTAGTAAAAGCCCATGAGGTAGACGTTCGGTGCGAGTTCGCCGACCGGGATCCCGAGGAAGTTAAACCGGTCGACGGAGATGCCGTCGGTTCCGCCCGAGAGGCTGTTGAATCGGACGGTGAGCACGTAGAGGAGCTGTGCCAGCGCGAGCGTGAGCAACGCGAAGTAGATCTCGTGACTGCGCAACGAGAGGGCGCCGATGACGAGCCCCAGCGCGGCGGCGACGAGCGCCGACACGAAGAGCAAGACGAGTAAGTCACGGACCTCGGTGTGGTGCATCAGCAGGGCGGTCGTGTACACGCCGGCCCCGAAGAAGGCCGCGTGACCGAACGATAACAGCCCGGTATAGCCGAGTAGAACGTTGTAGCCGAGGGCGACGATCGCGAAACACAGGATCCACCCCGCGACGTACGTGAGGTAGGCGTCGCCGGTCACGACCGGAACGGATGCGAGCGCGATGAACACGCCGATCGACGCGAGAATCCGTGGCGTCCGCACTGCCTCGCCGATGGCGGCTGGATCGAACAGCGCGAATCGCGTGCTCATTCGACCACCCCGCGGCCGCCGAAGAGTCCTTCGGGTCGAACGATGATGACGATCGCCATCAGCGCGAAGACGATCGCCAGTTCGATCTGGGGAACGTAGGCGATCCCGAAGCTCCGGACGAAGCCGAGCAACAGCGCCGCGACGATCGCGCCCTTCAAACTTCCCAGCCCACCGATGACGATGACGGCGAACGAGAGGAGGACGTACTCGAGGGTGATCCCCGGTGTGGCGGCGGCGAACGGGACGAACAACGCCCCGCCAAGTGCGGCGAGCCCGATGGAGATGCCGAAGATCAACAGTCGAACCCGGCCGACGTCGATGCCGAGCATCTCGACCATCTCGTAGTCTTCGGACATCGCCTGGGAGATCTTCCCGAGTCGCGTCCGTTTGAACATCAGGTAGAGTCCGGCGGCAACTGCGACGAACGTTAGAATCGTGAACGTCCGGTACACCGACACACCTGCGACTGACCCGAGCTGTGCGGCCGGGCTAATCGCTCGATCGGCGGTGATCGGGGCTGTTCCCCAGATGATTTTGATAACGTCGTCGAGCATCAGAATAACGCCGAACGTCGCCAACAGCTGGTACACCGGCTCGACGTCGTAAAGGGGGGCGAAGACCGTCCTGTCCAGCGCGGCTGCGAGCACCGTGACCACGAGGGGAATCGCGACGACGAGCGTGAACAGGGCCAACAGAATCGATTCTGAGACTGTACCGAGGTTGTTGAGCGTCCAGACGCCGAGGTACGCCCCGACCGCGAAGAACGCCGCGTGGGCCATATTCAACAGGTTGAGGATGCCGAAGACGAGCGTCAACCCGACCGCCGCGAAGAACAGGATGGCGGCGAAGTACAGCCCGTTGAATAATTGTCCAAATATTGATATCATTGTGGAACTTTTCTTACGCTCGGTCGATCACTCGGTGATCGTCTCGACGTACTCCATCGTTGGCACACCCTGTGGTGGGTTGCAGTCCACCGGCGAGACGACCTGATAGTCGGTCAGTTCGTACTCTTGGGCCGATTCCGACGTCACCGGTCGTCCGTAGACGCCGGGTGCGACCGCCTGATAGTCGGTGATCGTGTGCATCCCACCCGGCGAGTTGAACGAAACGTTGGAAATCGCCGAAATGAGTTGACTGTCGGTCGGCCAGTTGCCGGTGATGTCGACGACGCGTTCGACGCCGACCTCGAGCGCGCGGACGCCCTGCCAGGTGTGATACGCACCCCAGCCCGGATACTCGCCGTAGGCGTCGAGGTACGCCTCGGCGAACTCGCGCTGGAGGGGGTTCTCCTCGGCGCGGAAGTTGAACTGGTAGCCACCTCGGCCACCGAGTAAGACGTTCTCGGGGACGTCGCCGCCCAGTGACTGCAACAGGGGCGAGCCGGTGTCCCCCATCAGCACGCCGGTGCCGACGTCGTCGAACAGCCCTTCGTCGACGGCCTGATTCATGAACGTCGCGATGTCGCCACCCCAGAGGCTGCTCATCAGCACGTCGGGCCCGCGGTCCTGAATCGCGCTGACGTGCGCGCTGTAGTCGGAGATGAACGGCTCGGGCGTTCGGCTTTCGACGATGTCGATGTCCGGGCGGAGCCCCTCGAGCACCGCGATCACCATGTCACGGTGGTCGTGTCCCCACGCGTAGTCCTGGTCGATCGTGACGACCGTCTCGACGTCCTCCATCTCGGCGACGACGCGTGCAGCCGACACGGCTCCGGCGGAGTTGGTCGCACACGTTCGGGCGACGTACTCCATCTCTGGATTCTCCTCGAACAGCTGATACGTGCCGGCGATCGTCGCGATGAACGGCAGCTGCTGTTCGTCGGCCGTCGGCGCGACCGCGAGCAGGTTCGCACTCGAGATCACGCCGAACAGCAGGTCCGTCTCGTCCTGCTGGCCGAGGCGCTGGGTGTCGCTCACCAGCGTGTCGGCGCCAGCCCCCTCGTCGATCGTCTCGACGACGTCGATCTCGCGTTCACCCAGCAGTCCGCCTTCGGCGTTGATGTCGTCGACCAGCAACTCCAGGGCGTTGACCGCCTGTTCCCCGTAGAAGGCTGCGGGGCCGGATTCGAAGGTCATGTGCGTGAGCCGGAACGGCTCGTCCGGAATCCCTTCGACTTCCTCCTCTGTGGCCTGGCCGCCGTCGAGTAACGCACAGCCAGCAACGGTCGTCGAAAGTGCTGCCACACCGGCCCCTTTCAGGAGCGTTCGTCGTGTCGTGTTGGTAGTCTCTGGCATTGTTCTTGCCTACGTCCCTCATGCCGCACCTACCGTAATAAATATTCCGAAAATAAATGAAAAACCAAACCCTATTAGGTAGAAATAGATGTTTCTGTCCAGGTTATTGGCCGAATTGGGCGCATAAATCCAATAATTGGGAACGGCACCCGTCGCTTACCCCTCGCCGATCAGGCTGTCTTCTTCTTCCCACTCCCGTTCGCGGAGCTCGAACTTCTGAACCTTCCCGGTCGCCGTCGTCGGTAACTGATCGACGAACTCGACGCGTCGTACCATCTTGTAGGAGGCCAGGTTCTTCCGACTGTAGGCGATGATCTCGTCTTCCGTGACGTCCGGGTTGTCCGGGTCACCGCTCTCCGGAATAACGAACGCCTTCGGCGTCTCTCCCCACTGCTCGCTCGGCGACGGGATCACCGCCACGTCAGCGACTTCCGGGTGTTCGAAGAGGACGTCCTCGAGTTCGATGCTCGAGATGTTCTCCCCGCCCGAGACGATGATGTCTTTCTTGCGGTCCTGGATGGAGATCATCCCGTTCTCGTCGACCGTCGCGAGGTCGCCCATGTGGTAGTAGCCCTCGACGCGGTCGGAGAACGCCTCCTCGGTCGCCTCGGGGCTTTCCCAGTAGCCGCTCATCACCTGGTGGCCCTTGACGACGACCTCGCCGATCGTCTCGTCGTCCTGTGGGACGTCGTTGCCGTCCTCGTCGACGACACGCACCTCGGTGCCGAGGAACTCGAGCCCCTGGCGTTTCTTGACGGCGAAGCGGTCGGCCGAATCGTCGTCGAAGAACCGACGGGCGTCGGAGGTGGTGACGAGCGGCCCCGTCTCGGTCGCGCCGTAGACGTGTTTGAAGTACCAGCCGAACTCGTCCTCGATGGTTCGAACGGTGACTTCGGGCGGCGCAGCGCCACCGGTGGCGATTCGAACGTTGTCGATCTCCGAGAGGTCCACGTCGTTGTCCTGGTGGTACTTGACGAGCATGTCCAGGACGGTCGGCGCACCGCACATGTACGTCACGCCCTCGTCCCGGAGACTCTCGTAGATCTTCTCGACGTCGACGCCACGGGTGCAGACGTGCGTTCCACCGGCGCCAGTAATCGAGAAGATGTGTCCCCAGCCGTTGACGTGGAACATCGGCAACGTCCAGAGGTAGACGTCGTCGTCGCGGATCTGCTGGTGGACCGACGAGGCATACGCGTGAAGCGTCTCGCTTCGATGCGTTCGCATCACGCCCTTCGGATCGCCCGTCGTCCCCGAGGTGTAGTTGATCGTGATCACCTCGGTTTCGCTCATCTCCGGACGGGTCGGCTCGGTCGTCACGCCGTCGATCACCTTCTCGTAGTCCTCCCAGTCGCCCGCGACGGCGGCGGCGTCGGTCGTGATGAACACCTCCGTCGGCACCTCGTCACGAACCGCCTCGATCTTCTCGGCGTACTCGTAGTCCGCGATGACCGCCGTCACTCGAGCGTCGTTGAGAATATACTCGAAGTCCGACGGCAGGAGTCGGTAATTTAGCGGCGTGTGAACCGCGCCGATTCCCACGTTGGCGTGGGCGGCCTCGAGGTGGTAGTGCGTGTTCGGATCGAGAACGGCGACGCGGTCACCTTTCTCGACGCCCCGTTCCTGCAGCGCCGCGGCCAGCCGGTCGACGCGGTCGCCGAACTCCCTGTAGGTAAATCGTTCACCCGTCGTCGCGACGATCGCCTCTTGCTCTCCGTAGCTGCGACGAGCCCGGTCCAGAAACTCGGTCACCAGCAGTGGTTGCGTCATGGGAGAGGGGGTTCAACCACCCCCATATAAATCTCACTTCGAGACTAACCTTTTCCGGCGGGAAAAGACATATATGCAGGCTTCAGATTTTTCATCTGACTATAATACATAGGATTAATTTGAATAACGCTCTTTTATCGAGCACAAACTCGCCACCGTATGCTGTTTACAGATGTGTATACAATTTCTGCGCCGGCAGTCGTCGACGTCATATCACCGGTCGACTGCGTCAGGTTCAGTGGGAGGGGCCATCGATTCCGATGCCTCACGCTCACGGCGGAAGCGACGGCCACAGGATCGTTCATAACACACCCTGAGGGTGTGTTCTTCTTCGACGGATCACCTGCTCTGTCTGGGTTCACCGGATTATTTCGAATACCGATCCTTGTTTTTTACTCGGGCGCGGTGAATCCGAAGCTATCCCAGGACCGACGGATCTCCGCTTTGAGTTCCTCGGGATAGGAGTTCTCGAAGCTGACTTTCGGGGCGATGTACTCTGCTTCCCAGGAGGGGTCCCACGTCGCGTTGATGTACAGCCGTTTGCCGGTCGATCCATCGCGCCGGTACAGCGGTGCCGTCGCCGCTGGCGCATCGTCGTCGCTGAACGTCCAGTCGTGGGAGGGATGGGCTTTCACCCACAGGTCGGCCAGCGCCCGTCCGAGCGCCATGGGTTCGACGTCGCTGTCGAGGATGAGGACCTTATCGAAACTGTCGGAGAACGTAAAGAGGGCGTTCGCGAGCTGCCATTCGAAGCCCGCGTACAGAATCTCACTGGAGACGATACAGAGCCCGAGTCGAGCCTCGGGGAGGATCGCGAGCCACTTCATCGGCGAGACGCCCCAGTAGTTGTTCACCCGTTCGTACAGCTTGGATGCCTCGAGGACGCCGGCGATGTGGATGTCGTCGCTCAGCGGTGCGCCGAGTGGAACGAACGGGACGATCGACTCCTCCCGGCAGAGGACCTGGTCGACGTCGACGGTCGCCTGACCACAGTCGCTCAGGCGCTCCCAGCCGGCGAGGGGCTCCCCGAGTGGCTCGGCTGCGCCACCGACGATCCCTTCGATGACCAGCTCGGCCGAGGCGGGGAGGAGCCCCCCGACCGTCTCCGCGACCGGGACGTCGTCGGGAACGGCCGTCGGCGGGAACGGGTCTCGCTGTCGGACGCTCTTCAGCCACGGCAGATAGCCACCGATGAGCGCTGCAGCCGGCACGCCGAACGCGATCGAAACCGGCGTCCGTTCCTCGAGCGCCTCCGCCGGAAGCTGCGGGATAGAGACTCTGATTCGGTGTGGGCCGTTGACCAGCCCGCGAACCGGCCACCAGCTCGTGACGCCGTCGGTCTGCACCGACATGATGCCGAGGGTGACGACCGGTGCGTCGCCCGTCGGGAGGACCGGAAAGCCGAGGTCGCCGAGCGTCAGCTCCGACGGCGTCGCCGCCCGCTGCTCGCGTGGATTCTCTTCGACCGGCGTCGACGTTCGAAGGCGATTGATGCGACGCAACAGGTCGGTGTACGTACACTCGTCGTGCTCACCGAGTGCGAGCGCGAGTCGCGTCCAGGGCTTTCGGGTTCGCCGTCGCAGCTGGTCGGGGCCGGCGTACGCCCCGCTGATGAGGCCAACGGCGCCGGGCGTCGACTCGAACCGCACCGCCGGTCCGTTCCGTCTGAGCGCTTCACACGCGACGGTCGCAACCTCATCGACCGTGTGGACGGCCGTCTCGAGCGAGAGCAGGTCGTCGGTCGCCCCGAGCTGCGCTACGTGCGCGCGAAACTCGCTGTTCACGTCTCCGTCACCTCGGTTCGTTCGCCATCTCCGGAACGTATCGCCCGATCGAGTAGCTCCCGTGCGCGCGCGGCCAGCCGATCGTCGGCGTAGATCGCCTGTTCGACGCCGGTCGCTCGCTCGCGTCTCGTCGCGTTGATGTAGGCCTTCGCGGTCCGCGTCTTCGACGTTCCGGGCTCGGTGTCGCCTTTCTCATCGGGGGTCTGGTAGATGTTCAACGGCACTTTCGGCATCGTCTCGACGCCGAACTGGTGAAAATCCTCGTCGGGGTCGGCGTGGAGTGCGACCGCCTCGAGGACCGCTCGCTGGTCCAGCGGGTCGACGTCGCCGTCGACGAAGACGAAGAAATCGACGTGGAGCATTCCCCAGGTCGTAAACACGAAGTTCGCCGCCTCGTGGAAGTAGCCGGGCTCGGAGACGTCGGTCGAAAAGACGTACATCGTCTTTTCGGCGTACTGCCAGACGCCGACGCGTTCGACGTCGAACCCGCCGGCTCTGAGGCCGATCGTCATGTCCGGGCCCGCACAGGCGACCTCGAGTGAGGCGTTCGAGTTGAACGTATAGCCCGTTGCACAGCCGTCGACGCAGAACGGGATGTACGGGTCTTCCCGGTGGGTTATCGCGTCGATTTGAAGCTCCGGCATCGATCGGCGAGGGCCGTTGATGTAGCCGACGTAGTCGCCGTACGGCCCCTCGTCGAGCTGTCGATCCGGGCGCACGTGACCTTCGATGACGACTTCCGCCGACGCCGGGACGCGGAGCCCGTTCGTTTCACACTCGACCAGTTCGATCGGGGCTCGTTTCAGTCCGCCGGCGAACTGCGCCTCGGTTTTATCCGTCGGAACCCACAGCGGCGACGCGAACGTCACCGCCGGTTCGACCCCGATAGCGACCGCAAAGGGCATCTCCTCCTCTCGAGGAGCGTACTGGTAGTAGAAGTTGTTCGGGATCTGCTCGCCCGCGAGCAACAGCGCGCTCGCCCGGTCGTGGCCGTGGATCATCAGCCGGTGTTGATCCCAGCTCTCCCCGTCGGTGTTCGGATCGGGTGCGATGAAGCTGTGGAGCGTCGAGTACCGTCCACCGTCACCGTCGTGAATGTACGGCCAGGGAAACGACAGCAAACTCATCGTCTCGCCGACGCGAACGACCTCCTTACAGGCCGCTTGCTCGGCTGGGACGGTGATCGGGTCGATCGGCGATCGGAGCCGGGAAATCGCTTCGTCGTAATACTCGTCGCCGCCGATCGACGGCGAGAGCCCCATCCCCAGCGCGACCTTATCCCACGGCCGATCGCCGGCTCCCCGGTAGGGATCACCGACCAGCCGGGCGATCGAATCGGTGTCGGCCACGGATTCGAAAAGCGGAATCTCGACGTCCTGCTCGTTTGCCAGCATCGTGATGGCACTCGCTTCCAGGTTCCACGACACCGGCCGCTCGATTCGGTTCACCATCCCGTGAGCGTCGAGGAGGCCGAGATACTCACGAAAACTGTTGACGCCGACCATTACCGACCACCGCCGAGAGCGTCACGCTCGAACGTCGAACGCACCTCGAGGTTCGATTTCTCACTCGCTTCGGTCGGAGACGTCAGTACCGCCTTCAGGTCGCTCGAGCGAGTGTCGACTCCGTCGGACGACGCTCGCGACTCGAGCCCACCCCGTCGAAGGCGTCGGTTGTCGACCGGCCCCGCCACCCGATCGGAGAGGAACTCGGCGTCCAACTGCTCACACTGGGTCTCGCGTGGACCGCTGCCGACGGTGGGCGAGACTGGATCGGACAGCTGCGCCGCCGAGTGGGCCAGGTGCGCCTCCGTTCGAACGATTACTTCCGGCTCCGCGTCGGTCATCGGCCGCTCGACGCCGTCGGTGTCTTCGTGGAGCCCCGCCTGCGACGTACTGCATTCCCGTACCATGCCACGAACAGTTGGGGTTCGAGCGGGTACTGACTTAAAGTTCCCCAGTCCGACGACGGTGGCCCCGCTCGACGTCGCCGACGTCCGCTACGTTGGGTCCTCGTCGTCGTTTTCCTGCTCCACGGTCTCTCGTCCCCAGTTCGGCGTCCCGTGGACTCGACAGACGAAGCCACGCCGGAGTGCCTCGGTTAGCGTCACTCGAACCGGACACTCGGGACACTCGAGGTGAACTTTGACGGCGACGTCGGCATCCTCACCGTCGGCCAGCTCGTCCTTGTTCGCCAGTGAACGGATCGCTTCCTGGACCGTCCGCTCGGTTCGATCGACCGCGACGTCGATGCTCGTTCGTTCCCAGTCGGTCGTTGCCTCCGGACGACGTTTCTCGCCGCCGAGACACTCCGTGAGGTGATGTCGCATCGTACTCCAGGAGACGAACGACTCACGAACCGCTCGGACGTTGATCCCATCGCCCTTGAGGTGCTCGATCAGCTCCCGTCGCGCAGGACTATCTTCTGCCGTCAGTGTCCGGTACTCGTCCTCGACGCGAGTTCCGACGGTTTCGCGGCCGTATCGCTCGTAGACGGCTCGGAGTAGCTGTCGGTTGAACCAGTCCGTTAGCGTTCGGTAGCCGGCTTCCTGCTCGTCTCCTCTGCCGTGCCAGCGGTCGAGGAGGTACTCGTCGACGTCGCCGTCACCCGACGGTGGCGAGACGTCGTACGTGGTGATCGCGTCGCATACCTTACAGCGAGAGCGGGTCACGCGCCGTACGTTTCGCCTCCGATTACATAGCTCATCCGCGTTCGGCGTGCTATCGGCCACCCGACACCAATCTCCGCCAGCCGAAACCGTCGGCTCGACGGTCGGAGTGGTTGAGAATCGAGTCGAACCGGCCGGCTCAGACGAGGAGCTGGACGTCGGCGTCGGCCATGTGCTGGAGGGCGGTGGCGGCGCCGACGCCGGTGGTGACGCCGTCGTAGAACTCGGCTTCGTCGTAGCCCATCAGCTCGATGGTCATCTGGCAGGCCTGGAGGTCGACGCCGGACTCGAGTGAGAGCTCGATGAGCTCTTCGATCGTCGCCGTCCCGTTGTCGTCGATCTTCTTCGCCATCATCTTCGTCGCCATCGCGTCCATGCCGGGCAGCGCCGCGAGCGCGTTGGGCATCGGCATGCTGGGGTTGCCGACGGCTGAAAGTTTGAGTTTCTTCGACTTCTCCTCGTGGAGGATGTCGAGCCCCCAGAAGGTGTGGAAGACGACGACGTCCCAGCCGAATGCGGCGGCGGTACTCGCCAGGATCAGCGGCGGGTAGGCCATGTCGAGGCTGCCCTTGGTGGCGATGATCGTCATCTGCTTCTGGTCGTCACCCTCGGCTGCCTCGAGGTCGGTCAGGCGCTCCTCGAGTGCCTCGAGCTGGGCCTGCAGCTCCGCAGAATTGTCCGCTGGCGCGGGTGTATCCGTACTCATCGCCGCTCAGGCCGTCTTCTCGACGTAGTGTTTGTAGACGTCGTCGCCCTCATCCTGTTCGAGGAGGGAAACGCCGTCGGTGCCGTCGGCCCAGCCCTGAATGTCGCTCATGCTGCCCGAGTCGGTCGAGACCACCTCGAGCACCTCGCCGGCCTCGAGGTCGTCGATCGCCTGCTTGGTCTTCACGATGGGCATCGGGCAGGACAGTCCTTTCACGTCGAGCGTCTCCGTAACGGTGAATTCTGAACTCATAGGTTATCTCTGTGCCCTGTAATGGGCTTACTAAACACTACTGGACACACTGGATAAATATGTGTCGGTCGACACACGCCCCAGAAATAGCTATTGAACGCCAAAAATACTCTTTCGTCCGTGCGAGTCCAGGCGCTCCTTCGAACACCAGTATTGCACTATATGGGGAATACTACCCAAAACTTTAAGTGGTTGTGCTCGGTACTGGTGAGTGTACAACATGGCCGACATGGACCTTCCAACGCCGGACGTACCGGTCGAGACGATCTCCCCCGACGAACTCAAGGGACGAATCGACGCAGGCGAGGCCGTCACCATCCTCGACGCCCGGATGGCGTCGGATTACGAGGAGTGGCACATCGACGACGAGAACGTCGAGTCGATTAACGTCGCGTACTTCGAGTTCCTCGAGGACGATCTCGACGAGTCGGTGTTCGAGTCGATTCCCGAGGATCACGAGATCGTCGTGCTCTGTGCGAAAGGCGGTGCCAGCGAGTTCGTCGCGGGCACGCTCGTCGAGCACGGCTACGACGCCGTCCACCTCGAGGACGGGATGAACGGCTGGGCGCGCATCTATGAGGCCGTCGAGGTCAGCCGCTACGACGGCGCCGGGACGCTCCTCCAGTACCAGCGTCCCTCGAGTGGCTGCCTGGGCTATCTCGTCTACGACGACGGCGAAGCCGCCGTGATCGATCCGCTGCGGGCATTTACCGACCGCTATCTCGAAGACGCCGAGGAACTTGGCGTCGAGCTGACGTACGCCCTGGATACGCACATGCACGCCGACCACATCTCGGGCGTGCGTGCACTCGCCGAGGAGGGCGTCGAGGGCGTCATCCCCCAGAAGTCCGCCGACCGCGGCGCCACCTACACCGACGTCGTCACGCTCGCCGAAGACGGCGACGAGTTCGACGTCGGCGACGTCACCATCGAGGCCGTCTACACCCCCGGTCACACCACCGACATGACGTCGTACCTGATCGACGGCTCCCTGCTCGCCACCGGCGACGGGTTGTTCACCGAGAGCGTCGCCCGTCCCGACTTAGAGGAGGGCGACGACGGCGCCCCCGAGGCCGCGAGCATGCTCTACGAGAGCCTGCAAGAGCGTGTGCTGCCACTTCCCGACGACACCCTAGTCGGTGGCGCTCACTTCAGCGACGCCGCCGAACCCGCCGAGGACGGCACCTACACTGCGCCGATCGGCCAGCTCGAAGCCGAAATGGACGCCCTCTCGATGGACGAGGACGCGTTCGTCGAGCTAATCCTCTCCGACATGCCCCCGCGCCCGGCCAACTACGAGACGATCATCCCCACCAACCTCGGCCAGAACGACGTCGAGGACGACGACGAGGCGTTCGAGCTCGAGCTCGGGCCGAACAACTGCGCCGCCAGCCAGGACGCGCTGACGGGCGACTGAAACCGTCGAGAACGCTCCTTCCTCGCGGAAGACTGCACGTTGGTTGCGGCTTTTTTGGAACTGTCGACGGCGATCGCCCACGTGAGCCGCCGCTGAACGTCGGTCAACGGGATCGGCTCGTCGCTGACTGTTGTGGTACCGTTTTCAGGTCACCAGTAGTGACAACTGGGACGAGTCACACACTGTTCACAGCGGAGCGGCCAGTGCCGGTGGACGCTCGCCGGCACTGGCCGCTACATCACGAGCCGGTGTACACTGACGTCCAGTGGCCAGCATACTCCGACTGCCTCGGCGACCGCTCCGATTTCCTTCGATCGTCGGTGAGCACGCCGATATGGAGGAGAGAGAAACCGATTGCTCGATGCGCGTTCATACTGCTCGCCGGACACCGTTGTGAACGACCGACGATCAGACCGTCTGGGAGGGAGGCACGAGCATCACGTTCCCGGTCGCCCTGGCGACGACATCCTCGGAGACGCTCCCGAGCAGCAATCGGCGCAGCCGGCTGTGTCCGCGGGTTCCGAGCAGGATCGTCGACGGATCGTGTTCTGCCTCCGAAGCGAGGATCTCCTCGGCCGGATCACCCTGCCGAACGTCGATTCTGGTGTCGATCTCCCAGCCCTCGAGCCGATCGGCGAGTTCCTCGAGTCGGTCTCGTGGATCGTCTTCTGCCGACGGCTCGGGGTCTTTCGGCGTCTCGACGTGGACCAGCGTCGCCTCCTGGGTCGCGTTTTTGAGGTAGGAGAACGCCTCGAACGCGTGCGCTGCGTTCGTCGAGAAGTCCGTGGCGTACAGCATCCGCTGGAAGGTGTGGCGTCGAACGACCGCCGGTTCGTCCACGCCGCGCTCGATCCGGGTGACGAGCAGCGGTGTGACAGTCGTCCGGGCGAGATTTCGGGTCGTCGAGCCGATGAGTCGGTTCTCGAGGGGACTCTTCCCGCGCGAACCGACGAGCGTGAGGTCGGCGCCGACCGTCTCGGCGATGCCGTTGATCCGTCGATGAGGCGTTCCGCGGACGACGTGGGTCTCGACGGCGAACCCTTCGCCTTCGATGACGTCGCGGTACCGCCTGAGCGCGCGTTTGCGTCGCTTCTCGAAGTCGATCCCGGGCATTCCCGAGTGGACGTTCGCGGGGACGACCGTGACGAGGTGAAACTCCTCGACGCCGATCCGACCCAGACAGTGCAGGCAGGTCTCGGTCTCGATCGCCGCCTGGCTCGCCGCCGAGAGGTCCGTCGCGTAGACAGCCTTCATAGACGGTCGTACGCGTTGCAGCATATAATATTGTTTGGTTGGCCCAATACACTGAACCGGAGGGTCACGCGAAATCGACTCTCAGCGAGGGGGCAGTAGCACAGCCCGTTCTCGGTCGCTGGAGCGCTGAGAAGCGACGGTTGCGATCGCGTCTGACGGCTGCCGGTTCGTTTTTCCCCCTCGCCCTCGAGTCATCGCCTATGACAGTTCACGTCGTCGCCGAGGATCCGATTCGCGATGCCGTCGTCGCCGCGCTCGAGGAGGTCGACCTCGAGGTCCGCGACGCCGACCCCCGCGAGATCGCCGACGCGCGCTTTGCCGTCGTCAGTGGGGCTGCCGGTGGACAGCCGTTGCGCGCCGCGAACGAGGCCGCACTCGAGGGGAACACGCCGTGGATCGCCGTCGAGGTCGGCGGCGTCGGCGGCCATCCGCTGGCGGAGGTCGACGCCGCCGTCTCCGGGTTCGCCCCGCAAACTGGCTGTTACGAGTGTCTCAGGGCTCGCGTCGCGGCCACGGTCGACGAGCCCGCCGACGCCGTGAAAGGTGATCGGAGTGCCGTCCGCCTCGCGGGTGCCATCGCCGGTCGCGAGTGCGTGCGGGTGTTCGCCGGCGAAGAGCAAACGATCCTCGGGAGCGTCGTCGAACTCCCGCACGTCCGCCGCCGATTCCTGCCTGTGCCCGGCTGTGACTGCGGCGATGGCCGAAACCGGACCCTCGAGCGCGACGACGAGGCCCTCGAACTCGAGGCGGCGGTCGACCGCGCGGACCTCGCGATCGACGACCGCGTCGGCATCGTCGAGGGGCTCGGCGAGGTCGAGTCGTTCCCGGCACCCTACTACCTCGCGACGACGGCCGACACGTCGGGGTTCAGCGACGCCGACGCCGCGCGAAAGTCAGCCGGCGTCGACCCCGACTGGAACACGGCGCTGATGAAAGCCGTCGGCGAGGCGCTCGAGCGCTACTGTGCGGGCGTCTACCGCGAGGACGACTTCGTCCACGCGAGCTTCGAGGCCCTCGACGAGGCCGTCTCGCCGACCGACCTCGTCCGACCGGCCGACGCTCCCGCGTTCGACCCCACCGCCGAGAGTCGATGGGTCGAAGGCGAGAATCTCGAGACGGGCGAACCCGCGCACCTCCCCGCCGCAGCCGTGCAGTTTCCCCCGCCCGGCGAGCGGTTCGTGCCCGCGATCACGACCGGTCTGGGACTCGGCTCCTCGACGGTCGATGCCTTGCTCTCGGGGCTGTTCGAGGTCGTCGAGCGCGACGCGACGATGCTCTCGTGGTACTCCACGTTCGAGCCTCTCGGCCTCGCCGTCGACGACGAGGAGTTCGCCGCCCTCGAGAAACGCGCCCGGAGCGAGGGGCTCTCCGTGACGCCGTTGCTCGTCACCCAGGACGTCGACGTGCCGGTCGTGGCCGTGGCCGTCCACCGGGAGTCTCCGGGCGAGTGGCCGTCGTTCGCCATGGGTTCGGCAGCCGACTTCGACGCGACCGCAGCAGCCCGGTCGGCGCTTGCGGAGGCGATCCAGAACTGGATGGAGCTGCGATCGCTCGGCCCCGAGGACGCTGCCGACGCGGGCGGGGCGATCGGCGAGTACGCCGACTTCCCGGAATCGGTCCAGTCGTACGTCACGGTCGACCGACGCATCGACGCCGCGGCGGTCGGCCCCGATCCCGCCCCGACGGGCCGGGACGCCCTCGAGGAACTCGTCTCGAGGCTCGCCGACGTGGGACTGACGCCGTACGCGGCCCGGCTCACCACCCGCGACGTCGACTCGCTCGGTTTCGAGGCCGTCCGAACGGTCGTCCCCGGTGCACAGCCGCTGTTCACCGGCGACCCCTTCTTCGGCGAGCGCGCGGCGACGGTCCCCGAGGAGCTGGGCTTCGAACCTCGACTCGAGCGGGCGTTCCACCCCTATCCCTGACCGTCACACGAGGTCGACCAGCGCCTCGAGCGAGTCGATCTCGTAGGTCGGTTCTGGCTCCGGTTCGTACGATTTTCGGTGGGGGCGGCGGACGAACGCCGAGTCGATGCCACAGGCGTCGGCGGCGGCCACGTCGATCCAGCTGTCGCCGACGTACAGCGGGTTTCGCGCGTCGAGGTCCGCGATGGCACGCTCGAGGTAGTACGGCGTCGGTTTCTTGCGTTCGATCCCCTTCACCGTCGGCTCGCGGCCGTACCACGGGTCGAACCCCTCGAGGCCGAAGTGGCTCACGATCTCGCCGATCGTCTCGTGCTGGTTGTTGCTCACGATCGCTCGTGGCTGCTCGAGGGCAGCCAGGGCATCGACATCGTCGTAGAGGACCTTTCGTCCGGCGCGAATCTCCTCGACCTGGGCCTCGATCGCGGCGCGTTCGCGGGCCTCCCAGAGCGGCTCCGCCGAGAGGTCGTGTGCGGCCGCGATCGCGCGAAGGGCTGGGACGTCGGGGCGGACGAGCGTCTCGAGGTGCGCTTCGGGCGGGTCGGCGATGCCGACACTGGCGAACGCCTCGCGCATGGCCCGATTGCGCGCCTCGCGGCTCGTGGGCGTCGTCAGTACTCCATCGTTGTCGAAGATGACCGCGTCGTACGACATTCGCGTTCACCTACGTGAACGGACGGCTTCGGCGTTTCGCCCGGCCGGCAGCCCAATGGGATGGTCACCTGATTCAATGAGTCGTCGTAACGGACTTCCACACTCGACGCAGAAAACGGTCGTCGCCTACCGGCGACCCCTTCTTCGGCGAGCGCGCGACGACGGTCTCCGAGGAGCTGGGCTTCGAACCTCGACTCGAGCGGGCGTTCCATCCCTCTCCCTGACCGTCCGTTCGATCGTCAGGTGAACTGGACTCGAGGCGTGGGTCGGTGTCGCTGGGTTGTAGTACGATCGTCTAATGACGTCGGTCGCTTAGATGAATGGACCATATTCATGATGTTTTGCTGGCTTCATAGTGAAACGTACGAATGTGTGTGACACTTGCAGGACATGAACCACACGCCGTATCAGGGTGTGTGCCGCGTGAGGCACGATGACGTACACCACAGGCGGACTGGCGGTCGGATCGAGCCGAGAGTGAAACGCGACCACCCGAGCAGTCGATTCCACAGGCGGCATCCAACCCATGACAACCACACGAAAACGGATCGAGCGACACATCGAAACGCATCCAGGAGTACATTTCAACGAACTCGTCCGGTCGACGAACATCGCGTCCGGACAGGTCCAGTACCACGTCTACCGGCTCCTCAGGTCGGACTGCATCGTTCAAGAGTCGCTGTACGGCCGATCACACTACTTCCCCCCGGAGTACGACGAGTGGGACCGCCGGGCGATCGCGATGTTGCGCCGTGAGACCGCTCGAGAGATCCTCGTGACGTTGCTCGCCGAACCTGGGGCACGTCCGAACGACGTCGCCAGCCGGCTCGACCTCCCCCGGAGCACGCTCGAGTACCATCTCGATCAGTTGAACGAACAGGATCTCGTCGACAAGGAGGTCGAATCCGGCCGCGTTAGACTCTATTCGACTCGGCCGACGAGTACTGAAACCGCACTCGAGCACGTCGCGCCCTCGCTTTCGGAGACGCTGGTCGATCGGTTCATGCGGCTGTCAGATTCACTTCTCGAGGAGCGTTGACTCGGGTCAACTCTCGAGCGGTCGCGTCACCCGTGATCGAGCGGCCGATACTGGAATCTTCGATCACACGAGTCGGCGAGTGGGATTTCAGTGATTGGACTAGCCTGTTCAAGGTGTCTTGTTTCAAACATCACTGCTGTCGCGTCACGACCTGACGCGTACCTGTACAAGTACCCATGTCGACATTTACAGATGCCGTCACGGACGACGGCGACAGCTCCGACTCGGACGCAGCCGAGATGTTCCCGGCAGTCACGGACGCACTCTCGGTCGTCACGAAGCCACACGAGTATGCGAGAGACTGGAAACGACGGCACGACGCGCCCGTCGTCGCGTACCTGAGCACGTACGTTCCACGAGAGATTCTCTGGGCGAGTGGCGTCCTTCCGGTACGCGCTTTCGGAAGTCGGCGCCCCGAGGACGTGACCGTGGGAGACGAACACCACAACAGGAGGCTGTTCTGTCCGTTCTCCCGTGACGTCCTCGCACAGGGGTTGTTGGGACGGTACGACTACACGGACGGGATCGTTCTCGCCAGCGTCTGTCTGCACTTACGCCAGACGTTCGACGCCTGGGTCCAGGAGGTCGCAAGCGAGGAGGACTTCACCCACTACATTGCGATGCCTCACGGAACGCCAGCTGAAACCGGCGACGAGTTTCTTCCGGTAAAACGCCACGGCGTCGACTACGCCTCTGCGCCCGACGGGGGGACCTGTCCCCACGCACCGGCAGCGTATCTCACGACCAAGTTCGATCGCCTGCGAGCGGAACTCGAGTCGTTCACCGGCGCGCCACTGACTGACGACGATCTCGAGGCAGCGATCAACGTGTACGACCGGTCTCGGAAACTGTTACGCGACATCTACGCCTACCGAGCCGAGCCCGAACCACGACTGTCGGGAACGGACGCTACAGCGCTGGTCACGGCCGGCCAGCTGATGGACCCGCACGAGTACGTCGACGTCCTCGAGTCGGCGCTCGCACAGCTCGAGGACGGTGCTGGAGAGCCGAGAGCCGTCGACGCGCGACTGATGGTCGTCACGGCGGTTGGGGACGATCGAACGCTGTACCGGACTGTCGAACGGGAACTGGAGTACGACGCGACGATCGTCGTCGAGGACTCCTCGGTCGGCACCACCGACTTCTACCGACCCGTCTCGGAACCGTCTCGGGGTCCGCCTGCGAAAGACGACGACCCACTGAAGGCCATCGCTCGACGGTATCTGGACCGGCCGCCGTACCCGAGCAAGCAGTGGGACAACCGGCGTGAGCACCTTCGGTCGCTCGTCTCCGAGTACGACGTCGATGGGGTGCTGATCGTGCTCGAAGAGCGATGTGATATCCACCTTCGAGACATCCCTCACGAGACGAACCTCTTCGAAGAAGAACTCGACGTTCCAACACTGACCGTCGTCGCCGAGAAGGGGCGAGTGCCACCGGGACAGTTGAAGACTCGCGTCGAGGCGTTCGTCGAGGAGATCACGACCCCATCGATGGAGGGATTGTATTGATGACCGACCCGTCCACGGCCGAACCGACACGCGAGACGGACAACGTGGTGATGGCAGGCGACGACGGACCACGGCCCCACGACCATGCCACCGCGCGGACGCAGGGGGACGTCGACGACGACCTCGAGTCGGTGACGAACGGCGACACTGTGGTCGGACTGGACGTCGGGACGGACTACACGAAAGCCGTCGTTGTGCGGGACCGACAGCTCGTTTCCACGGCCGAACGACAGACCGGCTTCGATCTCCAGGCTGCCGCCAGCGACACGATCTCGGACGCGTTCGCGGCGCTGGACGAGGAGGGTGCCGAGGACGCCGCCCTGGACGTCCCCGTCGCGTCGCTCGATGCCGTGGGGACGCCCGCGATCGATCACGTGGTCGAGCCGAACGACGCGGTCGCAGCAGCCGTCGACCAGCTCGACCTCGACGTTCGGTACGTGCTCTTGATGGGGGCGAAGAACGTCACGGCGTACCGTCTCGCTGCCGACGGCACTGTCGACCGGACGGTCGAAAACGGCAAATGCGCGGCTGGCGTCGGCCGGTTCATCGACGACCTTCCGAAGTACCTCGACCGTGACCTCGACACCCTGATCGAGGACGCCAGGACCGTCGAAGGTGGCGCTGACGAGGTGAACGCCCAGTGTTCGGTGTTTGCCGAATCCGAGGTGATCAGTCTCGTTCACGACGGAGTTCCGCCGGCGAAAATCGTCCGGACCATCGTCGACTCGATCGCTCGTCGAAACGCTGCGCTCCTCCGTCGAGTCAAGGCCGAAGACCGCGTGCTGGTGATCGGCGGCGTGGGGCGGAACGCGGCGTTCATCGACGCGCTCTCACGGGAGATCGAACCCACCGTCCTGACGCCGGCACACCCGGCGTACGTCCCGGCGTTCGGGGCCACGCTCGTGGCATACGAGGTGTCGGCCGATGAGTGACGCCGCGACCGTCGATGGCGAGCCCCGGTCTGTCGCAGGGGTCGACGGACTCTGGTACGATCACTCGCCCCATGGCCGCGAGCCGTGGGAGTGGCCGACGTCCGTCTGGGTCCGGGACGACCACTGGTCCGACGATGGCGTGCTCACGATGGGCATCGACGTCGGCTCGACGAGTTCGCAGGTCGTCCTCATGGTCGATCGCGAACTCGTCGCCTACAGTACCGTGCGAACGATGGGCACCCCCAACGAGAGTGCCGACCGGGCGCTCGAGGCGATCGCGGACCGGGCCGACGAGTTCGACGTCGACGGGATCGACTTCACCGTCGGGACGGGGTACGGCCGCGTCTCTCTCGACGTCGACGAGACGTTGACCGAGATTACGTGCCACGGCAAGGGGGCAAACTACCTCTACGGGGGCGACGTGCGAACGGTCCTCGACATGGGCGGCCAGGACCTCAAGACCATCCAGATCGACGAGAAGGGGAAAGTCGAGGACTTCCTCATGAACGATAAGTGCGCCGCCGGAACGGGCCGCGGCCTCGAGTCGATGGCCGAACTGCTCGAGGTCGACCTGACCGAGCTTGGGCCGCTGTCGCTGTCGCTCGAGGACAGTCCAGAGCCCGTCCACAGCACGTGCGTCGTGTTCGCGAGAGACGAGGTGACCGACCGCTTACGCGACGGCTGGTCCGTCGAAGCGGTCGCCGCCGCCTATCACGAGGCGGTCATCGACAACATCGTGACGCTGATCGAACGCGTCGGCGTCGAACCCGAGTTCGCGATCACGGGCGGCATCGCGAAGAATCCCGGCATCGTCACGCGTCTCGAGGATACCCTGGGCGTCGAGGCGATAACGCCTGCCTTCGACACCCAGATCGCCGGCGCGACCGGCGCCGCCTTCTTCGGCGCTGGCCTCTACGAACAGCAGGGTGAGTCGACGTGAGCCGATCGCGAGGTGATTGCCGTGGATGAGTCTGCCGTTCGAGCGTTCCTGGGGATCGACGACGAGTGGGAGATCCGGTTCATTGCGGACGAGCACCGTGCTCGACGGCTGGCGGCCGACTATCGGCGAGCGGGCTTTGACGTCCGATACCACTCGATCACGGACGATGGCACCGACTGTTCGACCTGCCTCGAGGAGTCGGTCGTCGTGGTAACGAGACGCGCGGATTCGGGTTCCTCGAGCAGTGACGCGTCGACAAGTGCGGATAGCAGGCTCGTCTACGACTGACGGCGACGGAGGCTGTCGACGGCCACGGCCGTTGCTGTGACCTGCATTTCAGGTCACGCTGGGACGACGGCTACAATCCACATCCCCGTGTCTGAGAACGTTACTCGACCAGCGGCGGATCCGCTCGGTCGGCGTCGGCCGTCGTCGGACGGTGACCGACCGATTCGGGAATAATGTAGCGGTGAGGTCCGTTGCGCTCGACGCGGACGGTGACGTCGTAGACGGGTTCGATGTGCTCTGCACGGAGGACGTCGACGCCACCGGCGGCGTGGACGGCCCCCTCTCGATTGAGCAGGAGGACCTTGTCGGCGTATCTGGCTGCGAGGTTCAGGTCGTGGATAACGACGATCACGGAGACGCCATCGTCCGTCTGCTGGCTCGCGATGTCGAGCACCTGTAACTGATGTTTGAGGTCGAGGTTGCTCGTCGGTTCGTCGAGCAACAACACCTCTGGGTCCTGTGCGAGCGCCCTGGCCATGGCGACTTTCTGTCGTTGCCCGCCGCTGAGGCCGCTGAAATCGCGGTTCGCAACGCCAGCGAGTTCGAGTTCCTCGAGGACGTCCCAGACGAGTTCGAGGTCTTCGTCTGAGGGGTTCCAGTCCATGTATGGTTTTCTCCCCATCAGTACGACGTCGAAGACGGTCGTCGGGAACCGTTCGCCCCGCTCCTGTGGAACGTAGCCGAGCGTTTGGGCTCGCTCCGTTCGCGACAGGTCACAGACGGCGCTGTCCTCGAGGAAGACGGTCCCGGAATCGGGAGTCAGGATCCGGTTGATACAGCGGACGAGTGTGCTCTTCCCCGCCCCGTTCGGGCCCACGATGGCGACGAACTGTCCGGCGTCAACGGAAACCGACACGCCGGTGAGCGCTTCGACGCTCCCGTACGTGAACGATACGTCGTTGACTTCGAGTTTCATAGGTGGCCTCCTCTAGTACTCCGCCAAGCGTCGATTGCGGGGTCGAACCGGCCTTCGGCGACGGGTTCGACCCTGCAGAGCAGGCTTGCCAAAGCACTAGACGACCCGCCGACGATCGGTGTCGCGTCGTGATCGTGGGCAGTATGCATCGGTTCTCGCGCTCTGTACGGTCTATTCGGTTCGTCCGATCTCGTGTGTGTCTCGCTCATAGTTACCAGTATTCGCGTTGTCGGCTGAGGATCAGATACAAGAATAGCGGAACGCCCACGAACGACGTGACGATGCCCACTGGAAGGACTTCGGGGGCGATGACGAGTCGGCCCACTGCGTCCGCGCTAACGAGTAAGATCGCTCCGAGCAGGACTGCGGCCGGAATCAGATAGCGGTGGTCGCTACCGAGGATCATCCTGGCGAGGTGGGGGGCGACCAGCCCGACGAACCCGATCGTTCCGAGGAACGCGACGGTGACGCCGGTGATCAGGGACGCGACGATCATCCCCAGTTCGCGGATGCGTTCTACCTGGACGCCGAGACTGGTCGCGACGTCCTCGCCCTGGAGCAAGGCGTTGAAGTCCCAGGACCATCGGAGCGCGACGATCGCCAGTGGAATCGTCGTCATCGCGACGATCGGGAGGTTGTCCCAGCTCGCTCGGGAGAGGCTGCCGAACATCCAGTAGACGACGGAGGCGACTTCCTCGTCCGAGCCCAGGTACTGGAGCAGCGAGGTCGACGCCGAGAAAAAGTACGACATCGCGATCCCGGCTAAAATCATGGTCGCAGACGAGGCGTTCTTGAGTCGAACCAGCGCGAGGATGGCGATCGCGGGAACGAGCGAGAACACGAAGGCGTTGAGAGCGACCATCCAGCGACCGGGGACGACCGAGGCGCCGGTCACGCCGACGCCGAGAACGATGGCGAGTGACGCACCGAACCCCGCCCCGCTGCCGATCCCGAGCGTGTAGGGGCTGGCGAGGGGATTCTTCAGCAGCGCCTGGAGCAACACGCCGGCCAGGGCGAGTCCACCGCCGGCCACCATCGCCATGAGTACCCGGGGGAGCCGGAGCTCGAGGATAATCATCGTCGCCGTTTCACCCGGAGCGTACGCCGACGTGTACACGGAGAGGAAGAGCCCGACGACGTCCCAGTGGTCGACCGTTGCGGCGCCGATCGTTAGCGACACGGTGCCAACAACTGTCAGGGATCCCGCGAGCAACCCGATGACGAGTAGCTTCCGTCGTACCGAGTCGACGTACGCCGCTCGATCGCCCTCGAGGCCGTCGTCGCCAGAGTGGACGCCCTTTCGGGCGGGGCGCGATTCGTCCGTTCGGACCGTCATAGGTACGCCGGCGCCAGGTAGACGCCCCGATGTGGGACGCCGAGCCACTCTTCGAGGTACTCGCGGTGGACCGACACTGGATCGAGGTCGTCGAACCGGTCGGGGTGAAACAGCTTCGCCAGATAGAGGACGCCGAGCCAGGCCTTCTCGCCTCGGAGTGTCTTGAACTCGACCGTGTGCACCTCGTCGGTCTGGACGGCACTGAGGTGTTCGGTTCCACTGCGCTGCATGAACTCCTCGCGGAGGGCGAGTGCGTCAGCCGGGTCGTCGACTTCGTACCCCGTCGTGACCGGCGGGCCGCCGGAGTCGTCGATCAGAACGAATTCGGGGTCCTGCTCGATGACGTACTCGCGGTCGAGCGTCTTCGTCGTACCGATGCGCAGCTCGTGGAGGTCGTCGACTACCGACTCGAGGAGATTCCGACCACCTGCGATGTGGACCGTGCCAGCGTACACGCCCTCCCAATCGCCGTGTTGATTCTCACAGTAGACGAGCGGCCGGTCGGTCGCGGGAATCTCCTCGAGCCGGTTCTTGACCTGGTGTACCTGCGTGTGTGTCCACTCGAGGAAGTCGTCGAGTTCGTCCGCCTTCCCGACCAGCTGTCCGAACAGTCGTGCGCCATCTAACTGTAGGCCGTCGAGTTCGATCGCGACGACGTCGATGTCGAACGGCTCCAGTTTCGACGCGAGGGCGTCGATTTCCTCTCTGGCTCCTTCACCGGTCCAGCGAGTCACGAGAACTTCTGGATCGAGCTCGATAATCTGCTCGACGTTCGGGTCCCGCCACCAGCCTGCACCCGGCTTGTCGGCGAGCGACGGGAACTCCTCCGTTTCACCGGTCGTCGCGAGCACACGGTCCTCGATTCCCAGCAGCGTCGCCGCCCAGTACAGGCGAGTGTTCAACAGGACTAACTCCTCGACCGGCTGTGAGACTGTGACCGTCCGTCCAACGTGATCGGTCACGGTGATCGTCTCGTGGCTAGCCGTCCGTGACTCGTCAGCCGCGTCGTCGAGCCCGACACAACCGGCGATACCGATTCCCGCACCGAGCGTTGCACCACCAGTCGCGAGCAACCGGCGGCGCGTCACTGTTGGTTGCTCGACTCGCTGCTCGCCAGCGTCGTTCGTCTCTGGATCCATCCCAAGAAGACCATCTTGGCAATCAGCTAAGGTGGTTGTAGTTCAAACGTTGTAAGAATACCCCGCGTGGCAACTAGTATGCAGATCGAACGTTCTGCTATCCCGGCTTTGATCGGCTCTCGAAACGGTTGCCTCTGACGAACCGATCGTGGCCGCGAGCCGAACTCGTGAGTTCGACTCCAGTTTCGATTCAAACCGCAAGTCGCGTCGCGTTCGAGAGCCCCAGTGCTCGTCTGCGACCGCGATCTCGTGCAGGGAGACGCCGTAACGGACTTCTGTACTCGGCTCAGAATTGGGTGTAATGAGCAAGATCAGTCCACCGGACGTCGACGAGAAGCTGTCGAACGGCGAGGCACTGTTCGTCCTCGACGTGCGACCCCGTCAGGCCTACCAGCGAGGCCACATCGAGGGGAGCCACAACGTCCCCGTCTACGACGACCTGCGCCGCGGCGACGTCGACGCCCTCCGCGACCGCCTCGAGGAGATCCCCGCGGACGTCCCGGTCGTGACGGTCTGTAAGGCCGGCGTCGTGGCGCGACGGGCGACGGCAACCCTCGAGGAGGAGGGCTACGACGCGACGACGCTCGCCGGGGGCATGCGGGGCTGGAACGGCTATCGGAACGGGACGATCGGCTACCGCATTTCGTCGGTGCTCCGTCGACTGGTTCCCTGAACGGGCTCGAGCCGGGTCGTCGCTCCGTCCGGAGGTTCAAGTGTGAACGGGCGGCCAGAGCCGTCGATGGACGCCGAACCGACGCTCGAGGCCGCACCGACCGCGACCGGTCGCCCCACGCGAGGCGATGGGACATAGAGCGCTCGTCGCCTACCGGCGACCCGACTACCTCTACGACGTCCGGTACAGCCACTGGGGCGGCGACGGGCTCGCCCTCGTCGACGAGCTCTCCCGGGACGCGCCGCTGGCCCGCGGGGCCGTCGATTCGTCGCTGCTCGCCGACGCCGTCGCCCTCGAGCGCGTGCTCACCGACTACCTCGATCCGTGCGTCTACGAGGCGCTCTACCTCGTCTCGCCCGAGTTCGCAGTGACCGCCTACCGCGTCTGCTGGCTCGAGTGGAGTGACGGCCGCGAGTCCGGGCGGGGCGCGATCGTCGCCACGGCACCCGGCGAGCGCGACCGCGAGGTCCGGACCTGGTTTCGCGCGATCAAGACCACGCTCGCCGACGTCGTGGCGATGGGCATCTTCCCGAGGCGGGCCGCGAGTTCGTACCTCGAGGCGCGCGTCTACGAGGACGAGGATGGACACGTCTACACCTATGGCGACGCAGCCGACGGAGTCCGTCACGACGCGGCCGTCGACCGATGGTTCGAAGAGCAGGGGTGATCGGCGGTCTCACTCCCGCCAGCGGGCGTCTGCCAGCGTCCGCTGGACGGCTTCGTGACCGACCGCCGCCGCGAGCGTCTCGAACCCGGCGCGCTCGGATCGATCGCTGGCGTTCGCGACCAGCCGCGAGACGATGAACTCGGGCGTCGACCGGCCGACCGTCCCGAAGCGGGGCTGGTAGTCGACGAGCAACTCGAGCTCCGGACTCAACCCCTCGGCAAAGATGCCGTCGACGCGCGCTTCCGTGGGAAGTGGTTCGAGATCCTCGGCGAGGTGGGTGACGAACACCCCTAACGCGTCGCGCTCGACCGTGAGCGTCACGAGGCCGTGGAGCAGGTCGGCGGCGCTGCCGGGCTCGGTGATCGCCTCGAACTCGTCGACGAGCATGAGCGTCCGGCCACCGCCGGAAAGCGGCGGGACGACCGAGCGCAGCGTCGACTCGAGCACGCCCGCGTTGAAACTGGCGTGACGGCGGTGAAAGACCAGCGCGTCGACGGGTGTCACCTCGGCGCGGTCGGCGGGCACCGGCAGCCCCATCGAGGCGAGCAAGACCACCTGGCAGAGCGTCTCGAGCAGCGTCGTCTTCCCGCCGCTGTTCGCGCCGGTGAGCACCGCGACGCGCTCGTCGCCGGGCGTCGAGTCGGCCGCCTCGGGCACCTCCTTGGCACCGACCGTGTGGCTCCCGAGCGCGTAGGTCACGGGCTGGACCGACGCCTCGTCGGCCGCCGCAAGCGTGAGGTTTCGTGCGTTCACGACCGAGACGGCGCCAGCCCCGTCGTCTCGCGTCGATCCCGCGCTCGCCCGGTCCGAGGCGCGTGGCGCTTCGTCGCCGACGAACGTCGGCCGCGTACAGTCGTAGGCGAGCGCGAAGCGAGCGAGCGAGAGCTCGAGTGCGATCTCGTCGACCGCCGAGACGGCCCGATCGATCTCCGCGCGGGCGTCGGCGATCGACGCCTCGAGGTCGCGTGTCACCGCCGCCTCGCGTTCGTCGACCGCTTCGGTCAACGACGTGCGCAGGTTCCGGAGGGTCCCGCCGACGAAGTCCGTCGCGTCGGCCGCGTCGGTCGGCATCGCCGCTCGAACCTGGTCGATCGTGACGTCTGTCTCGCGAAGCACTCGATCCTCGAACGCCTCCCTGAACCGGTCGACGTCGCGGACGCCTTCTGACCGGAGCTCGTCGATCAGCTCGAGTGCGTTCGCGTCCAGGTCCTCGACGGCCCCTAACGCGGTCCGTACCCGGTCAAGTTCGTCGTCGGTCCCCTCGCGGACGCGGCCACCCTCGAGCGCCGACAGCGCGGCCGCCGCCTCCTCGAGCGCCTCCCGCTCGAGATCGGCGATCGCTTCGAAGGGGCCGGCGTCAATCTCGGCCTCGAGCAGGGCGAGGGCGGCCTCGACGGCTGCGAGTTCGCTCTCGTCGCGCTCGTCGTATCGCTTGTAGGCTTCGAGGACGGTTTCCCGGTCGTCCTCGGGCAAGTTGGTCCAGGCATCCCGCGCTTCGAGGACGGCGTCGAGTCGATCGTCCATCTCCTCGCGGGTCGAACACGGCGTGAGCACGCGGATGCGGTCGGCCGCGCGCTCGGTGACCGCCCGTTCGACGGCGAGGTCGAGCAGCTCCTTGTAGGCGGCGCGGGCGTCGCTCGTCGCCAGTATCTCCATGCCGTCGCCGC
This sequence comes from Natronobeatus ordinarius, assembly GCF_024362485.1. Lineage (NCBI taxonomy): Archaea > Methanobacteriati > Methanobacteriota > Halobacteria > Halobacteriales > Natrialbaceae > Natronobeatus > Natronobeatus ordinarius. Next base: position 1,228,522 of record NZ_CP101456.1, read on the forward strand.
CGGTGGCTCGACGGAGGATCTGCGTCGCCCGGCCGCGCGGGAGACCGGCCTCCGACAGCGTGCGAACGTCGCCGCTCTCGATCGCCCGGACCGCCCGCTCGACGCCGAGTTCCTCGACGAGCGTCTCGCGCGTCTTCGGCCCGACTCCCCAGTACTCCTCGAGTCGCATGTCCGTCGATTCGAGGCCGGGACCGTAAACACTGTGAGATCGTCTCGAGGGGCGTCGTCTCTAGTGGGCGGCTCACTCGGCCCCGTCGTCGCCGTCGACACCGTATTCGAAGTCGTGGCTGCTTCCGTCTGCTCCGGTGACCGTTACTGACCCACACGTTGGAACCTCGTTCTCGAACACCGCACGAACGAGGAGCGTGGGATAGTGGAGTTGCTGTGCACATAGCTCGTCCGGCGCCGACGTGTCGACGACGCGTGCGTCGACGACCAGGCCGGCAGGACCCACGTCGATCGTCTCGAGTTCGACGTCGTAACAGAGGTTCGGCCCTCGAGCCTGGACGAGGACGAGCGTCGACCGGTCGAAGTCGGTCTCGTCGACGAACGCCTCGAGCTCGCCGTTCGTCCTCGCGTCTTCGATCGCCTCCTCGGCCTCGGTCGCCGAGGATAGCGCCTCGACGTGGGGTTCGCCGACGTTGATCGAGTACGAGATCGTCTCGTACTCGACGAGCGTGTACCCGTCACCGTCCTCCTCGCCACCATCGCCGTTCTCGTCGTCACCACCGTCGGTCGCTTTTTCGTGACCGTCGCCGGTCTCCGTTCCATCGTCGTCAGCACTCGCGTCGGCTTGCCCGTCGTCGCCGTTCGGCTCCTCACCGTGGTCACTTCCATCACCGCCGTCGGGCTCGCCCGGTGTGGCAGCTGCGTCGTCGTCGAGACAACCGGCGAGCGTCGCAGTCCCGACCAGCGATGCGCCGACAACCATCCGTCTCCGTGTCACGCCCATACCTACTGTCAGGTAGACGACCCAGATATATCCGAGGGATGGTGAAACGAAGATTTCACCGTGGCCGGGGCGTCCACGTGGTTCCAGGGATGCGACTCGTGCCTGTCGATAGGGTGAGCGGCGTGGCAACTGGCTCCTCGTCCGTGGAGCGTGTGACAGGGCGGCGGTGGGGAGTCCGCCCTGGCATGAGAGACATGAGCGCACTCGACGCGGGGGCGAGTCCACGTCCGAGCGTCCGGGCACGAACGCACGATGATCGGCCAGTAGGCGCGTCGTGGTCTGATTCGAGCGTGTACCCAGCGGGGTCGTCGATCCCCGCACGTGAGTCGAACCGAGCGCCACCCTTTGTTATGCGTTCGCTGGTGGTCCAGTAGCCGGATGAAAACTGCCCCAGAGCGACGCTACAGCACGTCTAACGGCCGGCTACAGCGCCGTCCGATTCGACGCCGCTCGATAGTGACTGGCTACTCGAGCGGAGGGTGATCCTACCCCAGGGGGCGACCGTGGTCGAACGGTGACTGACGCCGGTCAGTCGGCGACGACCGAGTCGTCGCTCTCGCGCTGGTCTGCGGGGAACCAGGCGAGTTCGTGGTCTGCGGTGACGCGGACGGCGACGCGCTCGTCGAGTTCGATCCGATCGGAGTGGTTGTGCATGCACTCGATAACGTCGCCATCGTCGAGCTCGACGCGGTAGAGGACGGTCGGTCCGAGATACCGTCGGTAGACGACGGCTCCGTCGGCCTCGGCGCCGTTGGTGGGGGAGGCGGTTACGTCGTCGGGACGGACGAGCAGGTCGATGGTCGTGCCGTCGTACTCTTCGGCGAGTCCGTTGACGTCGTCGCGAAGGACGCGTCCGAGAGCGGTGTCGACGTGGTCGCCGCGGACCCGTCCCGAGAGGAAGCTGGCGTGACCGAGAAAGCCAGCGACGAACCGTGACTTCGGTTGCTGGAAAACCTGCTCTGGGCGGCCCAGCTGCTCGAGCGACCCATCGTTCATCACCGCGACCCGATCGGAGATCGACAGCGCTTCCTCCTGGTCGTGGGTGACCGAGATCGCCGTCACGCCGGTCTCCTTGATGATCTGGCGGACCTCCTCGCGCATCTCGACCCGGAGGTCGACGTCGAGACTCGAGAACGGCTCGTCGAGCAACAGCATCTCCGGTTCGGGCGCGAGCGACCTGGCGAGAGCGATCCGCTGTTGCTGGCCGCCGGAGAGCTCTTCCGGATACGCCTCGCCCTGGGACTCGAGGCCGACCAGCTCGAGCAGCTCCGCGACGCGGGCCTCGCGCTCCTCGCGGGGCCAGTCTTTCAACCCGAACGCGACGTTCTCGTGGGCGGTGAGGTGAGGGAACAGCGCGAAGTCCTGGAAGACCACGCCGACGCCGCGCTCTTCGGGCGGGACGAACGAGCCGTTGCCGGCGACGGAGTCGCCCCGAAGCCGGACCTCGCCGCCGTCGGGCCGCTCGAGGCCAGCGATGAGCCGAAGCGTCGTGGTCTTCCCACAGCCGGAGGGACCGAGCAACGTGAGGATTTCGCCGTCGCGAACCGAGAGCGACAGGTCAGAGATCACACACTCCTCGCCGTACCATTTCTCGACGCCCTCGAGTTCGAGAACGGTAGCGCTCGTCCCGGCAGACGGCTCGTCGACCGTCGTCTGGGCCGCCCTCCGCGCGAGTTTCGATTGCGACATCGTCGATTCTCTCTGTTCGATTTAGGCGGGCCTAAAACACTTATAGATACCGGTTCGTTCCACGTCGAGGAACGGCCGGCTCAGAGTTCGACGCCGCTGGGGATCAGGCTGTGCCCGCGCAACAGGTTGCCCTGGTCGTCGTAGACGAGAAACGTTCGTTTGTCGTACGTGACGAACTCCTCGCCGTCGATCGTGATGGACACCTCGTAGCGACCCTCGTCGTCGCTCGCCGACTCGCCGTAGTTGCGGGCCGCCCGGATGAACGTGAGGACGTTCTCGGCGTCCTCGTTGAGCTCGAGCACGAAATCACCCGTGAGCCGATCGGTCACGCTGACGACGCCCGCTGCGTCGTCGTCGAGGGGCTCTTGCAGTCGGAGGGCGACGTCGGTTTCGCCGGCCTCGAGCGGCTCGCCGTCGAGGCCAGTGAGGCGCTCGCGAAGTGTCGTCGCTGGACCCGTAAAATCGATCGATACCGACGGTTTCTGCGGTTCTCCGCCGGTTTCGACCCAGTCGACGTTGCTGACGTCCAGCGTGAAGTGCTCGCGCCTCATTCCGTACGTCCGCTTGGGACTGACGGGGTATGAACGTAACGCCCAGACGGTGGCGGGTCGCCACGCTTTTGAGCCGTCCCGGACCACGGGCAGTATGGATCGTCGGGCCGACGTCAGGGACACCTACGACCGCATCGCGACCCACTTCGCCGCCACCCGCGAGTACGCCTGGCCCGAGGTCGAATCGTTCGTCGCCGACGCCACCGGGCGCGTCGGCCTCGACGTCGGCTGTGGAAACTGTCGCCACGCCGAACTCCTCGCCGACCGCGTCGACCGGACGATCGGCCTCGACGTCAGCCGCGGCCTCCTCGAAACCGGCCGCGAACGGGCGACCGACCGGGCGTTCGCGGTCGACCTCGTCCAGGGAGACGCCGCCACCCTCCCCCTCCGGACCGATACCGTCGACCTCGCGGTGTACGTCGCGACGCTCCACCACCTCCCCACGCGCGAGAGTCGACTGGCGAGTCTCGACGAACTCGCGCGCGTCCTCACTCCGGACGGCCGCGCGCTCGTCAGCGCCTGGTCGACCGCCCACGACCGCTTCGACGCCGAGGAGGGGTTCGACACGACCGTCGAGTGGACTCTCCCCGGTGGCGAACCCGTCGACCGCTTCTACCACATCTACGCCCCCGAGGAGTTCGAAGCCGACCTCGAGGAAAGCGACCTCGTGGTCCGGGAGTGGGAGGTCTCGAGCGGAAACTGCTACGCCGAGGTCGCAGGCCGTGCGTGACTCGAGCCGGTGCCCCCGGCGTAGTCGTGGTGTATGGGCGTGGTGTGCTCGAGCGTGACGCAACTCGAGACCGAAAAGGAAACGCCCTTAAACGAACGCCGAAAAGAGAGAGATGCGCTTCGAACGAAGCGAGCGCCGGTGGTCTAGTGGCAGGACCTGAGCCTTCCAAGCTCATGGCCCGGGTTCAAATCCCGGCCGGCGCATGTCGCGACGAACAATTCGTGAGTCGCGACTGCGGTCGCAGGATTTGAATTACGGAAGACGCAGCCGAGCGAACGCCAGTGAGCGAGGACCGTCTTCAGGTGGTTCAAATCCCGGCCGGCGCATGTTGCGATGAACGGACGTGACGAGCGACTGCGCCACGTCGACGAGTCCGAACGCTCACGTATGAAACGAGACGTCCCCAGAGTCGTACACCGTGTTTCGCGCCGCCAGTTCGTCACTGGGGAACTCGTCGTCGGAGACGTACTGGGAGAACTGGAGCGGTCGCTTCTCGCGCTCGCCGTCGCGAATGAGGACGCCCCCGTACGGGGCGAACAGTTCCTCGCCCGGTTCCACGAGCACCATGTTACAACTCGAGTCCTGCAGCTCTGAGAGGTAGCGACAGGAGACCCGGTCGGATCCGATGAGGCCGTCGTAGTCGTCGTCGATCGTCGAGAACGACTGTCGTTCGTTCTCCGAGAGGTAGTACGTGTAGAAGGGTCGTTCGACGACCGGGTTGTCCGACGCGACGAAGTCGTTGGAGACGGCGGTGAACGCGAGCCCGGACGTGAGCACGAGCAGGAGCAAGAACACCACGAGCCCGCCGCGCTGTCCCACCTCGGACACGCCGACACCGGCGGTCAGCGCGATGAACATGAATCCGTAGTGACCGAACCGGCCGACGTTGACGCCGGCCAGCGAGTCGAGCAGGAGGGTGGGGCCCGGGAGGACGAGCGGAACCAGCGCCAGTGTCACGACGCCGACCGCGGCGAACGGGGAGGCAGCCGACCGCTCGTCCCGAAACCAGAACAGGAAGCCGAGCAGCGCGAAGAACAACAGAAACGAGTAGGGGACGTAGTTTGCGACCTCGACCCAGGGATCGGTGATGACGCCCGATGGGGCCGTCGCTGGCGCCGGTCCGGTGAACACCTCGACTGCCGTCGAGAGCAATCGAGCGGTGAGAAAGTCCGCTCGATACAGCCAGTAGAGACACGTGATCAGGGCCGTCGCGCCGAGGACGAACCCGTCGACGATCCGCGCTCGCGTTCCGATCGCTCGCTCGGCGACGTACAGGATCGAGAGGATTACCGCCACGAACGGGATCGACACTGGGTGGTAGATCACGATGCCCGAGACGAGTGCGAGGCTGACGATCCTCGTCTGGGCCGTCGGCAGGATCGTGAGCGTGAGCAAGAGGATGAGAAACAGGATCGACGTCACGCTCCGGGGGATCGAGTACATGCCGTAGAAAATGTATAGCGGGAAGCTAATCATCATCAGACAGGAGAGCAAGGCGGCGCGTTCGTTCGGATAGATGCGACGGGTCAGGGCGTACATCGCGGGGACGCCCGCGCTGAAGGTGAGGCCACCGAGCAGAAACGTGGTCGTGTGTGGGCTCACCCAGCCGCCGAAGAGCCGGTACGTTCCGGCAATAAAGACGTGCCACAGCAGGAACGGCTCGTACGTCCGCGAGAGAATCCGCGTCCGTCCGGTTTCGATGATCGCGGTCGTAAACGAGAGGTGGCCCGTCAGATCGGTTCGACCGACGAACAGCTCGTAGTTCAGCGTGACGCTGAAGATTACGAGTAACACCGCGACCGACGCGTGGTACAGGCAGATCGCCCGTCCTGCACTCCCCGTCGGCGACGTCACGACCAGGACGAAGACGAGGACGTACGTGAACGCGACGCCGACGTAGAAGACCGTCGGTCGAACCTCGGAGACGGTCACCAGTATCACGAGCGCACTCACCGAGAGGTGAAACAGGATCGAGGGGAGTCGCCAGTCGACCTCGCGTCGAACCGACGCCCGTCTCGGCGTGCGAACCAGCACGACGACGATCGACGCGAGCACCATCGGAACGGCCAGGTAGCTACCGAGGACCGAGAGGTTCGGCTCCCCGAGCCACAGCGGCCCGAGCACGCCGGCGAGTGCGAGCACCGGCAGTCCAACGATGGCGACTTTGTAGAGGACCCCGACTCCCCAGCGGTCGCGCACGGTGAGTCCCATCGGGCGTCACGCCACCGCGTTCGGTCGGCCCGTGGCGACGATCCACTCGCCTCGCCTCGCGGCCCGACCGGCGGGACGCGTTCCGTTCGTCCTCGAGCGTCGCCTCCGTCGCCTCGAGTCGCTGACCGAACCGATCGACGGGAACGAACGGCGGATACTGGCGACGTACATATGCGCGTCCCTACGATACGAGTCCGAAAAAGGTGTCGGTGAGGTATAATATGGCCGAAACAGCCGTGCTTGAACCAAGCAACGGACTGTACAGACCAAGAGACGGTCACGAGCCGCGACTCGAGCGTGCCCCGCCACGATCACGCTCCGGGACGACTGCGACCGACGCGAACCCGATCGGCCGGGTACGATTCCTTACAACCAGTTTTGCTGGCGGAGCCACTCGAGGTACTCCCGAAGCGTGAGCCGAGTGGACTCTCGGTCGTCGCTGGCGGAGTCGTCGTCCGGCGATTCAGGCTCGTCCTCGGACGGCCCCTCGTCGTCGACGTTTTCCTCGAGATCTGCGGGGACGTCCGGGTAATCGTCCGCGTAGATCCGCTCGCCGGAGATCCACATCATGGGCTCGTACTCCGAGGCGATGGCGACCACGTCGCCGTTGAACACGTAGCCGTCGACGTTCTCCGCCGGCGACGTCGCGGTGACGACCTGGTAGCCGCCTTCTTCGGTGATCTCGACGGTGTCGTTCAACGTCGCCTGACTCCAGTCGTGCTGGATGATCTCGCCGTCGACGTAGAGGCGATAGTCCGATTCCTGTTCCGGATCCCTGTACGTGAGTCGCTCGTCGTACTCCTCGAGCGGATCGGGGTCGTCGTCCGGGCGATCGCCGGCGTCGGGGGACCGCTCGTTGGAGTCGGGCATGCCGCCGATGTACATCGTGTGATCGTCGTAGTAGGCGGCCATGTTCCGCGGTGCCGTCTCGCCGCCGCCGTAGCGGATGTACGGCCCGCAGTACTCGATCGCGTTGTTAGTAAGGTCGGTCGTCCACCGATAGTTTCGTTCGAACGCCAGGTCGCCGTCGACCCAGACGCGGTAGACGCCGTCCCGGTTCGGATTGCCGTTCGAATCGACGGTGTTCAGCCGCACGTACTGTTCGATGTGGTACCACCGGCCGGGTTCGATCATCGCCGTCTCCCAGGGTCCGGAGTTGTCCTGTGCACGGGAGTCCAGGTGGTAGACGTACGCAGCGAGATTGTACGGCCCACCGTTTCGTGCCCCGGCGCCGCGGTTCGCGAGAACTAACCCCGCGGACCAGCCGTTGGTCCCCGTCGCCGAGTCGCCACCCGAGTGACCGTCCCCTGCGGAGTACGACATCGCCGCTCGAGAGATCTTACACTGGTCCCGGTCGGCCATCCGCCAGTTGTCCGAGAGTTTGAACATGAAGCTGTCGTAGAGCTCTCGAGGCTGGTAGCCGAGCTCGTTCTCCACGTTGAAGTGTGTGTTCGTTCCACAGCTTCCACCCGCGCTGAGAGCGATCTCGAGGCTTCGTGAGCCGGAGTGTGCCTGCTCACTCGTGAACGACGCCTGACGTGGGTTGCACGTCCAGACGCGGTAGACGTCGGACGGTTGATTGTATTGCTCGTAATCGATCGAAATGACGTCGAGATCGTCGTCGCTCGCCGATACGCTGGGGATGGCGGTGCTCGCCACTGCTGCGGCTGCTGCACCCCCTGTTAGTTTCAGGTACGAACGCCGATTGAGCGCCCCGCTCCGTTCGCCCGCGCTGGAATACTGGTCGCTATCCAGTACCGGTCGGTTGCGTGCCATGCAACTCGAGTAAGACAATCAGGCCGCCATAAACTTTTGGATTCAATGACTATTGATTTTTCCGTACTATAATTATATTACTAGCTATATTATTTATAATTTTCAAAATTGGTATCTCTTATTTATGATTGTGGAGGTGAAACGACGGCGGCGATCGACGTTGCGATCAGTGGAGCGTCGTCGTGGCGAGAGCAGGAGAACGGGGACAGTCCCGCGGACCACTCAGCGCAGCTGCTCGAGGTCGAGGTCAGTTCCGAAGACCATCGCGTGATCGTCGTAGTAAGCGGCCATATTCTGCGGTGCCGTCTCGCCGCCGCCGTAGCGGATGTACGGCCCGCAGTACTCGATCGCGTTGGCGGTAGTGTCGGTCGTCCACCGGTAGTTCGTTCGCTCGAATCCGAGCTCACCGTCCACCCAGACGCGATAGACGCCGTCGTTCGTCGCAGCGCCGTTCCCGTCGGTCGAGTTTACTTTGAGGTACTGTTCGATGCGGTGCCACCGACCCGGCGTGATTCTCGTCGTCTCCCACGGCCCGGAGTTCTCGCGACCGCCGTCCATGTGGTAGACGTACGAGGCGAGGTTGTACTGGCCGTTCGGCCTGGCCCCTCGGTTGGCGATCACGAGTCCCGAAGACCATCCGTTCGCGCCGTTCGGTAGCCCGCCACCCGAGTGGCCGTCGCCGGCCGAGTACGACAGCGCCGCTCGCGAAATCTTACATTGATCGTCCGGCGCCATCGTCCAGTCGTCCGATAATCTAATCATAAAGCTATCATAGATCTCCTGGGGCTGGTAGCCGAACTCGGCTGCGATATCGAAATGCGTGTTCGTCCCGCAGCTCCCGCCCGCCTCGAGGGCGATCTCGAGCGCCTGCTCCCCGTCGTAGGCGAGGTCGCTGGTAAACGAGGCTTGACCCGCCTCGCACGTCCAGACGCGATAGACGTCCGACGGCCGACGATGCCGGTCGTAATCGATCTCGACGACGTCGACGTCGTCGCCGTCGCTGGCCGAGACCGGGTTCGCTCCCGCCGCTCCCACGGTGGCAGCTACCGCGCCGCCCGCCAGGTTCAGAAACGACCGCCGTCCGATCGGCTTCGGAGTCCGCGAATCGACGTTAACCGGGTGTTCACCGTCAGGCATCGAACGATTACGTGCCATGTGACTCGAGTAAGCCCATCATACGAACATAAACTTTTACTTCCCACCATGGTTAAGATATCTTGTCCTAGTAAGTAATAGAACTGTGTGTGCGAACGGAGACTCACCCGAACGGGAGGATCGACGGATCGCTTCGAATCAGTCGGCGGGTGGGGTGACCGGGGGCTGATAGGGAGTGTTGTAACTATTTACCGACGATCCCACCGCTGGCGATCGGCGGTACGTAACTACAATGGTCCTTATGAGACGGATTGCTGTACCGATGTACCGGCGCAACCGCGACCGTCCTGCGGTTACGCCGGTGATGACGTACAGCGGTCCGTATGCCGAGTGAAGAAACGAGGGATTGTGCTCGAAAGCCCGTCCTCAAAGTGGGGGACGGAACGAATTATCGGTCGCGATCGTAACGGCGGATCTCGTTCACCACGAACTCGGTCGTGTCGATCTTCTCCTGCAGCAGCCGTTCCCGTCGTCGCCCCCACTGGCTTTCGTCACCGTGGGTCAGTATCTCGACCGCCTTCTCGAGTCCCAGCCGGTGTTTCGTGCCGTCTCGGTAACTGAATACGAGTCCATACTCCTCCTGCAGTTCCTCGATCACGCCGAGTTCGATCGACGAGACGAAGATCGCCGGCGTGCCGAGGGTGGCGCTTTCGATAGTCATCGTCCCGCTCTCTCCGATGAAGAGGTCGGCGTAGTACAGCAGGTCGTGAATCTCGTGGACCGCCACCGGCGCGCGGTAGCGCTCGAGTCGGTCGGGGACGTCCGCTTCCGCGGTGATGACGACCGTTGCGCCGGCGGCCTCGAGCGTCGTAACGGCGTCGAGGACGTCGTCGAACCCGCTCTGGCCGACGTCGTGTGGTGCGAGCCACGAGACGAGTCGTACCACGACGAGCTGGTCCGTTTCGTCGACGCCGACGTCGGCCAGGACCGTCGGATCTGGTTCGAAGCGATCCGGGTGCAGGTACGCGAGTTCGTGGTAGCCGTCGTACCTGACCTGGTTGGCGCCGAGTTCGAGGTCGAAACTGGTCGGGGTGTAGACGCGATCTGAGAGCGGATACGTGATCCGTTTGAGCGCCGCCGGTTTGTGCTCCGTATCGTCGAACAGCAGGCACGGACAGCCGAGCGCCGACGCGACCGCAGTCGACGCCGGATTGAATCGACTCACGACGACGTCCGGGTCGACCGACCTTGCGATCTGCAAGAGCCGGACACTACGACGGAGCCACTCGACGGCTGTGCCCGGCACACCGCTCGACTGAGCGGAGATGACCCGGTGCTGGATACGATAGTGGTCGAGCAGGTCGACGGTGACGTCTTTCTCCCTCGAGGTGACGACCGTGTCGTGGCCGAGCGCCTGTAGCTCGTCGATGACGTTTCGGAAGAGGTGGACGTGTGCCGGATGCGTGACGTCGAACAGGACCCGCATCGCTCACTCGAGGTAGCCGAGGTCCGTGAGCCGTTCTTCGATCTCTTCGGTCGCGTCTCGCCCGTCGCCGCTCGAGCCCGAAAGTGGCTGGCGATACTCGAGGTGGTCGTCTACGCGTTCGGGAAACACGTCGAGGACGGTGCCATCCACGTCGATCGGGATCGCCACGTCCATCGCGTAGAGGATCGTCGGCGCGAGGTCGACGATCCGGGCGTGGCCGTCGAGCCCTCCCTCACGGAACCGTGGGCCGTTCAGCAGGAAGAGTCCGTTCGGCATGTTTCCGCCCTTCCAGACGCCGGTCGACGCGTGCCACGACTGCGGGCCGATCGCGTCGCTCGTGTGGACGTTCGGCCCCTGCTCGAGGAGCAAGTCGGGTGCCGATTCGGCGTACGGCCCCCGGTAGTACTCTTCGCCACGATGGACGTCGGTGATGATCGGGTCGCCCGTCTCGGGGTGGGTCAGCCCCCGAAGCTCGTCGATGAGTTCTTCCCGCGTCTGCTCGTAGGCGGGCGAATCGGGCTCGAGCGTCAGGTAGAGTGGCCCCTGGGTACTGGCAACGGCACGCGTCTCCTCCCAGTCGATCGCCGACAGTACCCGATCGCGCTTTACGCCTTCCTCCCACGGGACGATCTTCTGCACGCGCTCTGGAACCACGGTGCTGAGCACGTCGACCATTCCGAACCGCTTGGCGAGCGACAGCGCACGCTCTCTGGTCACCCCGGCCCGTCCGAGCCACCGATCGAGGCTCGCCGTCGTCGTCAGGTAGCCGTGCTCCTCGAGCCACACGTTGACGTAAAACACCGTTTCGACGTGACAGGTGCCGTGATCGGAGAGGAGAATCAGATCGTGGCCGTCGTCCATGAACCGGGCCAGGTTTCTGTCGATCACCTTCCAGGCTCGAAACACCGGCTCGTCCCGCCAGAAGTAGTGCTGGAGGGCCATATTGTAGAAGACGGTCAGGTGAAGGAAGTCGGGCTGTTCGCGCTGGAGCAGCCACTCGGCAGCTTCGAACCGCGACTCGATGAGCTCGAGTATCGCGTCGACTTCCTGTGCTCCCTTCTCGGACGGCGAGATCATCGGAGACGGGTGAACTGAGTAGTCGAGTTCCTCCCGCAGCGAGTCTGCGAGATCGGGTGGGTGGGTGAAGCCGGTTTCGAGCGACCGATACTCCGATTCCGACGCGTCCGGCCCGCCGGCGACGACGAAGCCGTCGACGGATTTCGGTGGATACGTCGACGGTTTGTTCACGATTCCGGTCGTGTAACCGTCGTCGTTGAGGTAGTCCCACAGTTCCGCACTCTGGAAGTCAGTGGCGTCGTGGAACGTGTGCGTCTGTGACTCGGTGTCGATCCTGTCGAATCGGAAGACGCCGAGCTTCCCGGGATTTTTCCCCGTCGCATAGCACTTCCAGTTTGGGACCGTCAACGGCGGCAAACAGCTCTCGCTCGTGCCGCCGATCCCGGTTTCGATCAGGCGCTCGAGGTTCGGCAACGCGCCCTCGGCGAGCCACTCCTCGAGTAACGTCCAGTTCGCGCCGTCCAGTCCGATCGCGATCGTCGCCACTTTATCTCACCACGTTGAGTCCGCGTTTCGCGACGTTGACCGCGAGGTCTTTCGCCGTCTCGGCGACGAGCTCCGGGGTCGTTCGCGCCCACCGGTTCGGGTGGCTGAGCACGCACACCGCGGGGATCGATCGGGCGGCAAGGAGCGCGATCAACTCGTCGGTGTCGGCCACCTGGACGGATTTCGACGCTCGGCCGACGGGGTGATCTTTGATCTTCAACGCCCCGTCTTCCCACGTCCGCCCCGTATCGGAAAAGTACGTGACGTCGGTGAAATCCATCGAGAGGTACGCCTCGCCGTGCAGGTCGTAGTCGTCGACGGCGTACCGGCCGGCCCACAGCTCCCGATTGTCGTGTTTCGTCAGCGGGTTGCCGTGCATACAGACCGTCTCGACCGTCGCGACGTCCCGGAGGCGCTCGAGTTCGTACGTGAACGATCGGTGGGCTCGCTCGAGGTCGCCCTCGGCTCGGTCCAGATCCTCGTAGTGGTAGCCGACCTCGTGGCCGAGCGATTCGATCCGTTCGATCAGCGACGGCTCGAACGTCTTCTCGATCGTCCGGAAGTAGTACGTACTCGAGATTCCGTACTCGGCTTCCAGTTCGGCCATCGCCAGTGCGTTCTCCGGCTTTCTGTCGACGTCGTGTCGGTGAACGACGAACCGATCCGGCGGCTCGTCCCGGGAGAGGTACTCCCGGACGGTGAGGTGGTCGTAGCCGGCCTCGAGGCCGGTGTCTAACAGCCGTTCGTACATCTCGAACGTGAAGTCTCTAGTCATGGATCTGCACCTCTCGGGCCTCGTTCGCCTGCATGTCGAACAGCATCGCGAACATGAGGAACATACTCCCCGTGATGAGCAACAGCATGCTCAGCGAGCCACGGACGAACAGCGAGTGGCCGTACATCGTCCAGGCGTACAGCGACCAGAGTCCGCCGGCCGTGCCGAGAAGCGCCGTGACTGCCCCGATGACGTAAAACAGCGCGAGGGGGTGAAAGTCGAGCACGAGGTAGCGGACTTTCAGCCGCCAGAGGAAGTCACGGAGCAGCAGGCTCGAGACCTTTCGAATGTAGGTGGCGTACCTGATGCTCGACTCCTCGTCGCCGTAGACGGCGGGCATCGCGACGTCGGCGACGCGCATCCCCTTCGCGTTCAGCCGCACCAGCAGGTCGTTACAGTAGCCGTAGTACTCGTACATCGACTCGATGCCGACGTTCTCGAGGGCGTGGTGTGAGATCGCCGTGTAGCCGTTCTGCGGGTCCATCATCTTCCAGTAGCCGCTCGCGATCTTCGTCAGGAACGTCAGGATCGCGTTGCCGAGAAAACGCCACTTCGGCATCCCCTGCCGGAACTCCTTGTACAGCAGTCGGTTTCCTTTCGTGTAATCGGCTTTGCCGTCGATGATCGGGTCGAGAAACCGCGGCAGGATGTCGGGATCCATCTGTCCGTCACCGCCCATGACGGCCGTGACGTCGAGGTCGTCCTCGAGCGCCGCCAGGTAGCCGGTCTTGAGTGCTGCGCCGACGCCGCGATTGCGTTCGTGTCGGATCGGAACGACGCGCGTCTCGAACGGCGACCCGCCATCGGTCGCGGCAAGCGCCGCCCGGTCGTTTCCGTACTCATCGTTCGCTTTCTGCGCTGCGGCGTCGATCTCCGACCAGGTGCCGTCGGTCGACCCGTCGTCGATCACGTACACCCGATCGACGTACTCGGGCATCGTCTCGATCACCTCACCGACGAACCCCGCTTCGTTGTACGCGGGGACCACGACGCCAACCGTGTGCCCCCTATACACCGCGTCCACCCCCGTAATCGCCGCCTGAAGCATCCTCACGATCGCCGCCGGACGCATCGCTTCCGAGTGTGTACACGCGATGGCCCGCCCCCGCGACCGCCTCGGTCTCGAGTGCGTCCCGTCCGTCGACGACGACGAGCGTCCCCGACTCCCGCTCGAGGTCCGCCCACCGGATCGACTGGAACTCCTCGTGTGGCGTGACGAGCACGACGCCGTCGAACGGGCTGTCGTAGACCGCCTCGAGCGCGAGCGCCTCGAGATCGAACGTCTCGAACGAGTCGAGCAGCGGATCGACGCCGTAGACGGTCGCTCCCGCCCCGGAGAGCTGCTCGGCGATCGCGAGCGAGGGTGACGCTCGAATCTCCTCGACGCCGGGACGGTACGTCAACCCGAGCAACAGAATCGACGTCTCCGACAGGTCGACGCCTTCGGCGGCGAACTCTTCGCGGAGCTTCGCCACCGTGAACGCCGGCATCGAATCGTTCACCGTACGGGCCGCCTCGAGCAGCGGGGCGTCGGTCTCGAAGGGGTCGATCAGGAAGTACGGATAGAACGGAATGCAGTGACCGCCGACGCCGGGCCCGGGTTCGTGAATGTCACAGTACGGCAGGGTGTTCGCGACCTCGATGGCTTCCCGAACGTCGATCTCGAGGTCGTCGGTGAATCGCGCGAGCTCGTTCGCGAGGCCGATGTTGACGTCACGGTAGACGCCCTCGAACACCTTCACCGCCTCCGCAGTCGTCGCGTCGGAGACCCGGATAACCGCCGCGTTGGTGAGCGCCTCGTAGAGGATCGCCGCTGCGCGGGTACTCTCCTCGTCCACACCGCCGACGACTTTCGGATAGGCGCCCCGGATGTCCTCGAGTGCCCGCCCGCTGGACGTTCGTTCCGGACAGACCGCCACGCCGAACTCGCCGCGTTCGAGCCCCGACGCCTCCTCGAGCGCGGGGCGAACGCGGTCGGCGGCCGTTCGCGGCGGGACCGTACACTCGACGATCACGAGGTCACCCGGCTCGAGCCCCGTGGCGACGTCGGCGACGACGTCGTCGAGGATCGAGTAATCGGGCTCGTGGTCGTCGGTGATCGGCGTCGGGACGATCACGACGTGAACCGCGCCGGCCGCCGCCGCCTCTCGTGGATCTGCCGTGGCCGTGAGCGCGCCCTCGGCGACGGTTTCGGCTACGAGCTCGTCCAGCCCCGGTTCCCGCTTCACGTGGGACTCCCCGGCGTTGACGGCGTCGACGACGGCCGGATCGACGTCCGCACCGACGACGTTCCCCGTCGTCTCGGCGAGGGTCGCCGCCAGCGGAAGCCCCATCTTTCCGAGGCCGTAGACGGCGACGGGAATCGCCCCCGACGTCAGCGACTCGCGTAACTCATCCGAGTGCTCGACGCCGTACAGCTGTCGGTGCGTTCTTTCGGCCCTCGTATCAGTCATCGATGATCTCCGTCCGACGCTGTTCACGGCGGGCGTTCTCGTCGATCGCGTGTGCGATCTCGAGTGCAGCCACTCCGTCGTCGATCGTCACCGCTGGCGTGTCGTTCGTCGCCACGGCCTCGAGAAACGACTCGAGTTGCCGCCGGAGCGGTTCGTCGTTCGACACTTGCGGGCGCTCGACGATGCTCTCGTGTCTGTACCGAACGTCGCCGTTTCGCTCGACGTACTCGGGGTACGATCGGCGGTGGATCTCGATCGACTGGTCGGTGTAGTCGAGTTCGACGAGACACTGCCTGGCGGTGAGTCGCAGGCGTCTGACCTTGCGCTGTGTCAGCCGGCTCGCCGTCAGCGAGGCCACTCGACCCGAGTCGAACGAGAGGAGCGCCGACGCGTACCGGTTGTCGCGAACGCCGGCACTCTCGATCGTCTCGGGCGTCTCCCCGAGCAGCGAGCAGACGACGTCGATGTCGTGGATCATCAGATCGAGCACCGCACTGTCGTCGATCCGTCGGTCGGGTGGTGGCCCGAGCCGTTCGGCCGCGACGCTGACGATCGAGAGGTCGGAGACGATCTCCTCGAGCGTGGTCACCGCCGGGTTGAATCGCTCGACGTGGCCGACCTGGACGGGGACGTCCGCTCGAGCCGCCGCCGCTCGAAGGCGCCGTCCCTCCTCGAGGTCGCTGGCGATCGGTTTCTCCACGAGCGGGGCGACGCCTGCGTCGAGACACGCCGTCGTGACGTCGTAGTGGTGTGCCGTCGGGACGGCGACGGAGACGGCGTCGACCGAGCGCAGGAGTCGGTCGAACGCCATCGGGCTCGTCTCGTACTTCTGAGCGACCCGCCTCGCCCGTCGCTCGTCGACGTCGGAGACGCCTACCAGGTTCGCCGTCGGGAGGGCGTCGTACACCCGTGCGTGATGGTTCCCCATCGTTCCGACGCCGATCACGCCGACGTCGATCGGGCTCCGCTCACGCGCCATCGCCGACGTGCACCCCCGTGACGTGGCCTTGCTCGAGCGTCGACAGCAGCTCCGTCACCGCTGCCGGCTGGTCGTTGGGCTCGGTCGCGGAATTCGGGTCGGTCACGGATCGGTCACAACTCCACCGAAACCGGTGGCACCCACCGTCGGGATACGAGACTGGCGACTCGGGTACAGCACCCTCTGCGGTCGGTTCGCCACCCCCACCGTCGTCGCCCACAGTCGCTCCGTCGTCCATAGTGGCTCGAAATCGGAATCGACTGACATAAGCGAAAGCCACCGTTCCAGTCGTTAATCCATCGTCTGTACGTATTGTGGGGGCTGATGGACACGAATACCGTCACCTTACTCGGCTAGGCAGCACTTTCTCGAGCCAGCCCGACACGGGCGGGTCGACTGCCCCTTCGGACGTCCAGTGGATCGATCGCCGACATTTCGTCCTCTAGGCGGGGTCAAACCGACGACGACGACCTCCGCTCCCGTCCGCTCAGCATCGACTCCTCCCTCGAGACCGCCAGCTACCATCGATCAGCAGTATCCGCGGACCGGTAGTTTCCGACTTCGAACGGCCGCAGGACGCCTGTACGTCCGCGCTGTCCGCCGATTTCGCCCGAAAGGGTTATCCGACGGTCGGACGTACCGGGCGACGATGACCGAGGCTCTCGTACCGGGAGGTGAACCGCCGTGGAGCTGATTATTACCGAGAAGGACAACGCTGCACGGCGGATCGCCGACATTCTCAGCGGCGGCTCGATGGAGTCCACCAGGGAACGCGGCGTCAACGTCTACGAGTGGGGCGGCAAGCGCTGCGTGGGGCTCTCGGGCCACGTCGTCGGCGTCGATTTTCCACCGGAGTACGCAGACTGGCGAGACGTCGAACCCGTCGAGCTCGTCGACGCATCGATCGAGAAGACGCCGACGAAAGAGAACATCGTCGCCACGTTACGCATCCTCGCCCGACAGGCCGAGCTCGTGACGATCGCGACCGACTACGACCGCGAGGGCGAACTCATCGGCAAGGAGGCCTACGAGATCGTCCGCGACGTCAACGAGGACGTCCCGATCCGGCGCGTGCGCTTCTCCTCGATCACCGAGAACGAGGTGCAGTCGGCGTTCGACCAGCCGGACGACCTCGACTTCGACCTCGCCGCCGCCGGCGAGGCTCGCCAGATCATCGATCTGATCTGGGGCGCCTCGCTGACCCGGTTTCTCTCGCTCTCGTCGGGCCAACTCGGCAACGACTTCGTCTCCGTCGGCCGAGTCCAGTCGCCCACGCTCAAGCTGATCGTCGACCGCGAACGCGAGATCGAGGCGTTCGACCCCGAGACGTACTGGGAACTGTTCGCCGACCTCACCAAGGACGACGAGCCCTTCGAGGCGCAGTACTTCTACCGTGACGAGGACGGCAACGAGGCCGAGCGCGTCTGGGAAGCGCCCGACGCCGAGGCGGCCTACGAGGCGCTCTCGAGTGCCGACGCGGCGACGGTCGTCGACGTCACCCGTCGCACGCGAACTGACCGACCCCCGGCGCCGTTCAACACCACGCAGTTCATCCGCGCCGCTGGCGCGATCGGTTTCTCGGCCAAACGGGCGATGTCCATCGCCGAGGACCTCTACACCGCCGGCTACATCACCTACCCCCGGACGGACAACACCGTCTACCCCGACGACCTCGACCCCGAAACGCTGCTCGACGAATTCGTGGGCCACGCCGTCCTCGGCGAGTCAGCCGAGTCGCTGCTCGAGTCCGATCACGACCTCGTCCCGACCGAGGGCGACGAGGAGACGACCGACCACCCGCCGATCCACCCGACCGGCGAGATTCCCACTCGCGGGGGCGACGTCAACGAGGACGAGTGGAAGGTGTACGAACTCGTCGTCCGGCGCTTCTACGCGACGGTCGCCGAACCCGCGAGGTGGGAACACCTCAAGGTCGTCGCCGAGGCCGCCGACCGCCGGCTGAAGGCCAACGGCAAGCGCCTCGTCGAGCCGGGATACCACGCCGTCTACCCGTACTACAGCACGAGCGAAAACTACGTCCCCGCCGTCGAGGAGGGAGAAGAACTCGCCGTCAGCGAGGTCGACCTCGAGGAGAAAGAGACGCAGCCGCCCCGGCGGTACGGCCAGTCGCGACTCATCGAGACCATGGAGGCGATGGGGATCGGCACGAAAAGTACGAGACACAATACCTTAGAAAAATTATACGACCGTGGCTACATCGAGAGCGATCCGCCCCGACCCACCCAGCTCGCGATGGCGGTCGTCGACGCCGCCGAGAACTACGCCGACCGCGTGGTCAGCGAGGAGATGACGGCCCAGCTCGAGGCCGACATGGACGCGATCGCCTCCGGCGAGGCCACCCTCGACGACGTCACCGCCGAATCCCGCGAGATGCTCGAGACGATCTTCGACGACCTCGTCGACTCCAGAGAGGAGATCGGCGACCACCTCCGGAAGTCGCTCAAAGCCGACAAACGCCTCGGCCCCTGTCCGGAGTGTGGCGAGGACTTACTCGTTCGCCGGAGCCGCTACGGCTCGTATTTCGTCGGCTGTGACGGCTACCCCGACTGCGAGTTCACCCTCCCGCTGCCGTCGACGGGCAAGCCGCTGATCTTAGAGGAGACCTGCGAGGAACACGACCTCCACCACGTCAAGATGCTCGCCGGCCGGGGGACGTTCGTCCACGGCTGTCCGCTCTGTAAGGCCGAGGAGGCCGGCGAAGGGCCGATCATCGGCGACTGCCCCGACTGCGGAGCCGAACACGGCGGCGAACTCGCCATCAAGACCCTCCAGAGCGGCTCTCGGCTGGTGGGCTGCACCCGCTACCCCGACTGTGAGTACTCCCTGCCGTTGCCCCGCCGGGGCGAGATCGAGGTCACCGACGAGTACTGCGACGAACACGACCTGCCCGAGCTCGTGATCCACAACGGCGACGAGCCCTGGGAGCTGGGCTGTCCCATCTGTAACTATCGCGAGTTTCAGGCCCGCGAGAGCGAGTCGGGTTCGGACCTCGAGTCCCTCGAGGGGATCGGCGCGAAGACGGCCGAAAAGCTCGCCGACGCCGGTATCGAAAGTCTCGACGACCTGACAGCCGCCGACCCCGACGACGTCGCCGGCGAGGTCGAGGGCGTCAGCGCCGACCGCGTCCGAAGCTGGCAGGCGAAGGCCTAGCGATGGTGCTCGAAGAACACATCCACGCGCGGGGACACGAACACG
Source organism: Natronobeatus ordinarius (assembly GCF_024362485.1). Classification (NCBI taxonomy): domain Archaea; kingdom Methanobacteriati; phylum Methanobacteriota; class Halobacteria; order Halobacteriales; family Natrialbaceae; genus Natronobeatus; species Natronobeatus ordinarius. Next base: position 1,247,998 of record NZ_CP101456.1, read on the forward strand.
TCCGCGCCGCCCACGCGAGCACGTTCGAGGTGACGACCGACGATTACCTCACGCCCGCCGGCGACTGCATCCTCGCGATCGAGGCCGACCGCGCGCCCGCCGACTTCGACCCCGCGTTCGTCGAGGCGTGTCGTGATCCGGACGCGACGATAACGATGACGATCGCCGCGGGCGGTCACGAGGAGACGGTCACGGGGCGGGGCGATCCAGCACTCGAGTTCACGAACGAACGCAGCGCGGTCGGCCGGACGAGTGAGTACGTCGACGACCGGACCGTGATGGTCGGCGCCGAGTTCGCCGCCGAAGGATTCGACCGCGACCTCGTCGACGCGCTCGCAGGCGGTGCCGAGGCGACGGTGACGTTCGCCGTCGAGTAACCACGCGAGGGCGGCTGATCCATTTTTACGGCCGCGAGCGAAGCTCACCTCGCGGCACCGACGTAGCCGACACTCGAGTACGGCCTTGCGTGACGTAGCTGGCACTCGAGTACGGCCTTGCGTGACGTAGCCGACACTCGAGTACGGCCTTGCGTGACGTAGCCGACACTCGAGTACGGCCTTGCGTGACGTAGCTGGCACTCGAGTACGGCCTTGCGTGACGTAGCTGGCACTCGAGTACGGCCTTGCGTGATCGAGGTGGGAACGCGGTGCCCGAGTCGCCCGGTGCCGGCTAGAACAGGTGGTCCGACTCGTCCTCGAGCAGCCGGGCCGGGCCGCCGACGTTCCACGTCGTCGTCGAGACGCCGCAGTCGGAGATTTCCGCTTCGACGTACTCGGCGTGTTCCTCGGTGGTGTTGACGTAGACGCTCGCGCCGGTGTCCGTCGAGAAGTACACCGGAATCTCCTCCTCTTCGCGGAGTTCGCGCACGCGGTTGAAGACGGCGAGGGTGGCAGGCTGCCAGTAGACCCAGCCGGAGGGTCCGGTCATCGTCGTCGCGGCGAGGGAAAGCGAGTCGTGCTCGGCGAGTTCGAACGCCCGCTCGAAGTCGTCCGTTCGGAGGGCGTCACGCATCTCGGCGATCTGGCCGTGGACGTGGGCCATCCGCGCCTCGAACATGTGGCTGTCGGCGGCCTCCCGATGTGCCGACTCGGTGTGTTTGTGGTAGGGGACGAGCGCGACGATCGTTCGCAGCTCCTCGTGGAGGTTCGTCGGAACGCGTCGGGAGACGCAGTCCTCGTCGTTGAGCCCGGTGTAGAGCTGGGAGAACGCACCCGTCACCGCGCGGGCGGCCGACGCTGAGCCGACGCGGGCGATCGTCGAGATCTCCTGGCGGGTGACGTCGAGTTCGGCCGCCTCGGCCAGCGCCACTGCGGCCGCAGCGAAGCCCGACGAGGATGAGCCCAGCCCGACGTTCGACGGGAAGCTGTTCTCGCTCTCGATCCGAACCGGGTACACCGTGTGGGCGGCGTCGGACATCCCGCGCGCCTTGTCGACGACGGCCTCGAGGCGTTCGAACGCGCGACCCTCGAGTTCCTCGCCGTCGACGACGTAGACGTCGTCGTCGTAGTCCATCGAGAACTCGACGGTCGTCCGGGTGTGGCTCGGGGCCGTACAGACGCTGATGCTGTCGTGGTAGGGCAGCCGTTCGATGTCGTCGCGCATCCCGTGGTACTTGACCAGCCCCTGGATCGGGTGGGCCATGGCCGTCGCTTTCATACCCAGACAGGTGTCTGATGGGTGCATAAAGGTCACGACTCGACGAACGTCGGTCGAACCTGCCGTCGGTCGCCGGCTCGAGGCCGGGAGCGAACCCGAACGCTCAAACGACGGGCCTCCCACCCCACCCATATGGGAACGCCGTGCGGTACTCGTGAGGAACAGGCCGATGTAGTCATCGAGCGACTCGAGGAGGCCTACCCCGACTCGACGATCTCGCTTCGGTACGCGAATCGCCTCGAGTTGCTGATTGCCGTCATCCTCTCGGCGCAGTGTACGGACGCGCGGGTGAACCAGGAGACCGAGCACCTCTTCTCGAAGTACGACGGGCCGGCGGACTACGCGAACGCTCCCCAGGAGGAACTCGCCGAGGACCTGAACTCGATCACCTACTACAACAACAAGGCGAAATACATCCGCGAGGCGTGTGCGAAAATCCTCGAGGAACACGACGGCGAGGTGCCCGACACGATGACCGAGTTGACCGACCTCCCCGGCGTGGGGCGAAAGACGGCGAACGTCGTCCTCCAGCACGGCCACGACGTCGTCGAGGGCATCGTCGTCGACACCCACGTGCAACGACTCTCGCGTCGGCTGGGGCTGACCGAGGAACAGTATCCCGAGCCGATCGAGGCGGACCTGATGGGCGTCGTCCCCGAGGGCTACTGGCAGCAGTTCACCCACCTCTGCATCGACCACGGTCGGGCGGTCTGCACGGCTCGGAACCCGTCCTGTGAGGAGTGCGTGCTCGCGGACGTCTGCCCCGCAGAACGCGGTGACAGCGAGATCGATCTCGCCTCGGGCGAGCCCTGGTAGCCGAGTCGGACCCGACGCTGTGCTCGCAAGGCCAACCGCTTTTCACCTCACTGCGCTACCGCCACGGGCGTGAGCACTATGTCCAATGAATCCACCGACCACGGCCGCGACGTCGAACTCGAGCGAGAGGATCCCGAGGCCGAGGAAGCCGAGGAGATCGACGAGGAGGAACTCACCGAGGCCCAGCAGGAGGCCCGACGCGAGCAACGGGAAGAACAGCGCCGCCAGGACATCGAACACCAGTCCGACGAGCGCGAGAACGACGCCCTCGAGAACGTAAATCCCGACCACCACCGGGACGAAGAGCCGTACAACAGCTAGCGTGCGTCGACGCCGCGTCTCCTTCGTCGTCTGGAACGCCAGTTTCGATCACGGCCGCCACGACTGACTCGAGTCCCGCCGGCGAGTCACCCCGTCGCCGAGACGGGCACAGTTAAGGTTCGCGACGAGCACCCTCGAGTCATGCACGTCGACGAAGCTGACGGAGTGTTACGGATCACGTTCGACCGGCCCGGCGTCCTGAACGCGTTTTCGATGGAGACAGCGGTCGAGTTCGCCGAGCACGTCGCGAGTGCCGATCCCGACGACCACCACGCCGTCGTCGTCACGGGTGAGGGCGACGCCTTCAGCGCCGGCGGGGACATCGAGGCGATGGCCGAGCGACGCGAGACGCCACAGGACGCCTACGAGCGAATCTGTGAGACCTTCGGCCGGATCGTCGAGGAGATGCTCGAGTGTCCGGTGCCGATCGTGGCGAAGGTCAACGGCGACGCGGTGGGGGCGGGGCTCGCTATCACGGCGCTCTCGGATTTCGCCTACGCCGTTCCTGATGCCCGTTTTTCCTGTGCGTTCGTTCGCGTCGGCCTCATCCCCGACACGGGTGGAACGTTCATCCTGCCCGAACTCGTGGGGCTGCGAACCGCGAAACAGCTCGCGTTCACCGGCGAGTTCTTCGACGCCGAGCGGGCTGCCGACCTCGACCTGATCAACGAGGCCGTCGCGGCCGACGACCTCGACGACCGCGTCGACGAGCTCGTCGAGACGCTCTCCCGGCGGCCGACGCTCACCATCGGGCTGACGAAGCAGGCGATGCACGAGAACCTCGGCCGGAGCTGGTCCGAGGCGCTCGACTACGAGAACCTGCTTCAGGTGCAAGCCTACAGCTCCGACGACCACGAGGAAGGCGTCAGCGCCTTCCTCGAGGGACGGAAACCCGACTTCAACTGACGGGAACGGAATCGAGTGGGTGCAGGGTGTTCGATCGACGCTCGCACGACAGGCATGCGAAAGCATCACCGACTTCCCGCGACGGGCCCTTCGCTATACCGTTATGTCCGCACAGTTCACTGACGACGACGTCGGCAAGACAGTGGTCAACGCGAACGGCGAGGACGTGGGGATCGTCGCGGCCATCGAGCACGGCACCGCCCACGTCGAGCCCGATCCAGGGATGTTCGAGACCATCAAGGCCAAACTCGGCTGGGAAGGGTCGGGAGACGACAGTTACCCACTGCAGGAGACGGCCGTGGCCGAGATCACCGACGATCACATTCGGCTCGAGGGCGACCTCTCGGGCGCCGGTGGATCGACGGGGACCGACACCGAGATGGGGTCGGGAGCAGGCACCGACACCGGGACGAGAACCGACACGGGCGTTAGAGACGACGATGACGACCTGATCGGCGACGACACCGGCATGAGAGACGACGAGGGCATCATGGGCGACGATGACGACGACCTGATCGGCGACGACGACGAAGGTCTCATGGGAGACGGTGACGACGACCTGATCGGCGACGACGACACCGGGACGAGAGGTGGAACCGGGACGAGAGACGACACCGGCATGAGAGACGACGACGATCTGATCGGTGATGACGACGAGGGCCTGATCGGCGACGACGATGACGACCTGATCGGTGACGACGACGACGACGAACTCCTCGGCGACGACGACCGCGACCGTGATCGCGACCGCGACGACGTCGTCTGATCGGCGACTCGAGCACGGTTCCGGAGAATCGGTTCGGTTGCACCGATCGGTTTCGCTATTTCAGCTTCCGTAGCCCGCGGCCCGTCGAACTCGAGTCGGCCGCCGACTGGCCCGTCGGGCGCTACAATCCGAGGAACTCCTCGGCGGTCTCCCAGAGGATCTTTCGCTGAATCTCCTCGGGGAACTCGAGCTCGGCGAACTGCTCGAGCCACGGCTTGGGCTCGAGCATGGGGTAGTCAGTGCCGAACATGACCTTGTCCTTGAGCAGGGTTTTCGCGTAGTGGAGCACCTGGTCGTCGATGTACCTGGGCATCCAGCCCGAGAGGTCCATGTAGACGTTGCCCTTCTGCTGGCAGATGGCGAGCTGTTCTTTCTCCCAGGGGTAGGCGGGATGGGCAATGAGGATCTGGAGCTCGGGGAACTCCGCGGCGACGTCGTCGATCAGCATCGGGTTGCCGTACTTGATCTTCAGGCCGCGTCCACCGGGCGAACAGGCGCCGAGCGTGGAGTTGCCGCCGTGGAAGACCACCGGAACCTCGAGGCCCTCGATCGTCGCCCACAGCTCTCGGTGTTCGGGCGCGGAGGGGTCGAATCCCTGGGCGATCTGCTGGAACTTGAAGCCGACGAGGTCGAGGTCCTCGACGCAGCGGATCGCCTCCTCGACGCAGTCGTCTTTGAGGGGGTCGACGGAGCCAAAGCCGATGAAGAAGTCGTCGTACTCGTCGCGCACCTCCGCGACGTAGTCGTTGGGCACCGGTGGGTTGCCCGTGTTGGTCTCGGCGTCCCACCCCAGCAGGACGGCACGGCCGACGCCGACCTCGTGGTACTCCTCGATCATGTGCTCGTAGGTATCGGTCTCGAGGTCGGTACCGAAGCGGTCGGCGGCGTCTTTCATCATCTGGCCGCCCGCGTCGTGGAGGAACTCGCTGGTGGGCTGGTGTGCGTGCGTGTCGATCGCTCGCGGCCCGTCGGCCGCCTCGAGCGCTGTCGGGAGTGCCATACTGGTGGGTGCGTGCCGACGCGCTAAAAGCTGCCACGATTTTGGCCCGATCACAGCTCGAGGACGAGCTCCTCCCCGTCTCGCTCGAAGCTCGTGCCGAACGGCTCGGAGCGCTCGCGCATCCGGTCGCGCGACCAGGAGGCGGCGGGTTCGGTCGCCCGGTAGACGGCGCAGTTGTCGATCCGGGTGGGGAAGAGGCGCAGCTCGCCGATCTCGCCCGTGTCAGGCTCGAGCCGGGCCTCGAAGAGGAAGCTCCGATCGTTGTGCAGCCGACGATCGATCGCGTAGTCGTCGACGAAGTCGCCGCAGTCGTAGCAGACGGGGACGCCGTCGATCACCTCGATCCCCTGGAAGACGTGTGCGCTGTGGCCGTGGATCAGGTCGACGCCCTCCTCGACGAGAAAGCGAGCGAACCGGCGGTGGGCCGGTGCGGGTTCTTCGACCATGTTCGGTCCCCAGTGCAGCGAGGCGACGAGCAGGTCCGACCGCTCGTCCCGCGCGGCCAGCAGCGCCTCGCGGGCTCGTTCTCGAGCCGCCTCCTCGTCGTCCTCGATCGGGAGGAACGCCGTTCCCGGCTCGTCCCCCGCTGCGGCGTACTCGGGCGTGTTGTCGGTGAACGAGACGAACGTCACCCGCAGGTCGCCCACGGTGATCGTCGCTGGTTCGAACGCCTCGGTCTCGTCTCTGCCCGCGCCCGTGTGAGCGATGCCGGCGTCCTCGAGTTCCGAAAGCGTGTCGTAGAGGGCGGGCTCTTCGAAGTCGAGGACGTGGTTGTTCGCCAGTGCGGCGAACGAGACGTCGACGTCCTCGAGGGCGGGGACGGCCCAGTCGGGATCGGCGCGGAAGTGAAACGGACGATGCGTCAGGGTCCACGGCTGGCCTCGCGTCGAGAGCGCACACTCGAGGTTGATCGCCAGCGCGTCGAGCGAGCGAAGGTGCTCGCGGAGGTCGCCCCAGACGGCGCCGACGGATCGGTTCCGGTGACGCTCGTCGACGAGTCGACCGAGCATGACGTCGCCGGTCAACCCGAGCCGAAGGGAGGTGGCCATAGTCGGTCGAGTACGGCTCGCACGGTGATAAAGGAAAACCCGAAATCGGCTGTCGCTGTCGAGGTGCCCACAGAACTATATGCTTCTCGAGGCTGCGTGTAACCGAGGTGAACCCAATGCACTTTCTCGTTGCAACCGACGGCTCCACGGAGAGCGAGGAGGCACTCGAGCACGCGATCGACCTCGCCGCCGCCGCGGGTGCGCGCCTGACCGTGGTCAACGCCGTCCAGCCGCGGATCCGGTCGGGTGGCCTCGAGCCGACCCGGTCGCTCTCCGACGCCGAGCGCCGACTGATCGTCGAGAACGTCGAGGAGGCGGAAGCTCGCGGGGAAGCGATCCTCGAGCGCGCCGCCGAGACGGTCTCGGAGGCGGGGGTCGACGTCGACACCGAGTTGCTGTACGGTAGTCCCGTCGAGACCATCGTCGAGTACGCCGACCCCGACGTCCACGACGTTCTCGTCGTCGGCCACCGGGGACTGTCCGGTCGGGCCGAGTCGCTGCTCGGGAGCACCGCGAGTGAACTCATCCGTCGGGCACCCGTGCCGGTCACGGTCGTCAGGTGAGGCCGTCGGCCCGGCCGGGGTCGGCCGGACGACTGGGCTCGTCTCGTCCCCGTCAGCCTCAGGAGTTCGCTCGCCGAACGGTGACCACCGGGACGTCAGCGAGCCTGACGACTCGCTCCGTGACGCTCCCGAGGAGATAGCGACCGATCCCCGTCCGGCCGTGGGTTCCCATGACGATCAGGTCGACGTCCTGGTCCGCAGTGTACTCGAGGATCGTCCGGTGTGGCGTCCCGCGCGCGAGTTTCGTGGTGATTCGATCCCGTTCGAGGCCAGCCTCGTGGGCCCGTTCGGCGACGTCCTCGAGGATGTGCTCGCCCGCGGACTCGAATTCCTCGACGATCGTTCCGACCTCGATGTCACCCGTGACGACGCTCGCGTCGACGACGTAGAGGACGTGTAACTCGGCGTCGTACTGCCCAGCGAGGTCGACGGCGTGCTCGAGTGCGTCGTCGGTCGCCTCGCCGCCGTCAGTCGGGAGGAGGATTCGCCGGTACATGCCTCCGAAGAGGAGACCAACGGGCAAAACAGTGTGCCCCGAACGGCTCGTGTCGGTCTCGGTCGGCCGGACGGGGTGTGCACTCGGCCCGGACGGGTTTCGGGTACCGAAGCGTTATTCCCGTACGCCGGTGAATCGTCGACAATGACAGTGCCCTCGCCGTTCACCGCGCCCCTCGTATCAGTTGCCGACGACCCGAACGTCACCAGGGTTCGATGTCGGTCGACGAACTGACCCTGCGCGCCGACGAGGCGGCCCGTCGGTCGGCGGAGCTCTACCGGCGCCTCGAGAACCGGTACGACGAGTTTCTCCCTCGCGAGCGGACGCGCCGCATCTCACGACATCGATTCAGCACGCTCCTCGAGCGGATCAGACGTACGGGGCTTCCGTACGGCGTCCATACGATCGTCTACCGGGACTCCGGCGAACTCCTGCTGGTTCGCCACGAGGGGGTCGACCGATGGGTGCTCCCCGGCGGGGGGATCGACGGCGACGAATCGTTGCTCGAGGCGGCCCGCCGCGAACTCGCCGAGGAGGCAGGCGTCGAGGCGCGATACGACGGACTCGCGATGCTCACCCGGATCGAACTCGCCACCGGCGGCTACCGGACCTGGGGCGTCCTCCCGATCTTCGCCGCCAGCGCGGAGACGCTCGAACTCGACGTGACCGATCCCGACGGAGAGATATCCATGGCGCGCTGGTTCGAGGAACTCCCGGAGGACACGCGCGACCGCGACGAACTGCTCGCCTGGCGGCGGCGAATGCTCGAGTGACGACCTGCGCTGGCCGCGACGACGGAACCTGCCGTCAGGTCACTCTTCCGTGGCGGGCTCTCCGTGGGTGACACCCTCGCGCGCCTCGGCTGACAGCCGACGGAGCGCTGCCTGGGCGTTCGCCGCGTCGTAGCCGAAGAAGACGTCCTTCCCGTAGGCGTCGGCGACCTCGGTCGCGTGGATCAGGTTATCGACGTCGACGTTCACGGCGTAGAGTTCGATGCTGAACGGCGTCTCGAGTGCGCTCTGGAAGCCCTTCGCGATGGTCTCGAGCCAGTAGGTCGTCCCGTAGTGTGTATCGTAGAGCGGGACGACGAACTCGTCGACGTGTGCTGCGAGCGCCGGAAGGTCGAGGCCGGCGCGTTCGTAGAGGTGGCCGGGGTACGGGTCCGGGTAGAGCGTCAGGTAGACGCGACCTGGGATTCGATCGGCGGCCTCGGAGACGAAGTCGGTGATGACGCTCGCTCGCCACTCGAGGCGGTCGTCGAACTCGCTCGCGGCGAACGCTTCGGCGCAGCGATCGCAGTGGCAGTACTCCGCGCGCGGAAAGCCGACGTCGTCGAGGCGGACGTCCGCGTTCGCGGCGACGCAGTCGTCGACGATCTCGAGTAGCCCCTCGCGGTACTCCTCGCGGGTCGGGCAGACGTACGCCCAGTCGAAGTAGGGCTGCTCGCGAGTGGCGCGGTTGCCCTCGTCGTCGACGGGGACGAGCGAGGGGTCGGCGTCGGCGGCGGCGTTGTCCCCGAAACAGGAGACCATGTTGACGGCCTCGGGGAGCGGTTCGGCGGACCTGCCGGTGACGTCTTTGACTTCGTAGAAACCGCGATCGAACGCGTCCCAGGTCACCTCTTCGGCGTTCCGGGTGACGACTCCATACATACCCGACCGGAGGGCCTGGAGAGAGTAAGGCGTTCGGTCTCAGTTATTCGACTGGGTCGTACTCGATCTCGGGGTCCGTCGAACTGCTGAAGACGACTTTCCAGACGAGGGCGATTACGACCAGGGCGATCAGGATTTTAATGGCTCGCGACATGTACGTCAGTATCGTCGACCGGCACGCACTTAGATTTTTCTAGAGGTTCGGTTGCATGGGAGAAGTCATCGCTGGCAAACCGGGCCGCGCGTCGAGCCACAGCGGGTGAGCGATCGCTCGTCTCACTCCTGGATGTGGCTGGCGATGTGCTCACGCACGATCGTTCCACAGTACGCACACCGAACGCCGTCCTCGAGCACCTCGAAGGTCGTCGTGACCGGCTCGTCGGCGTTCGTGATACAGCCGGGGTTGGGGCACTCGAGGACGGCTTCGACGACGTCGGGCCGTTCGACGCGCGATTTTTCGACGACCTCGTAGTCGCGGACGATATTGATCGACGCGTCGGGCGCGATCAGCGAGAGGACGTCGACTTCGTCCTGGCTCAGTTCGTGGCCTTCGACCTTGACGATGTCTTTGCGCGCGAGCCGGTCGGACGGGACGTTCATGCCGACGGAGACCTCCTCGCCTCTACTCCCGTCGATGCCGAGGATCGCGAGGACGTTGAGCGACTGCCCGCCGCGGATGTGGTCGATGACGGTTCCATCGCGGATCTTGCTGACGCGGAGTTCGTGGTCGTCGCTCATGGCGAATCACCCAGGAGGAGGTCGAGCAGCGCCATGCGAACCGGCACGCCGTTGTGTGCCTGTTCGAAGTACGCCGCGTGGTCGGTGCCGTCGACGGCCGGCGAAATCTCGTCGACGCGCGGGAGCGGGTGCATCACGGTCAGGTCGTCGGCTGCGTCCTCGAGCGTCTCGAGATCGATCTGGTACTCGCCGGCGACCTGCCGGTACTCGGACTCGTCGGGGAACCGCTCGCGCTGGATCCGGGTGACGTAGAGGACGTCGAGGTTCGGGAGGACCGCCTCGAGCCCGTCGTGTTCCCTGACCGTCGCGCCCTCCTGGTGGAGGTCGTAGATGACCTCTCGGGGCAACTGGAGGCTTTCGGGGCTGATGAAGTGTTGCTGGGCGTCGAAGTTCGTCAGGGTGTACGCGAGCGAGTGAACCGTCCGGCCGTACTTCAGATCGCCCATGACGCCGATGGTGAGGTCCTCGAGGCCGGCGTTCTGGCGGATCGTGTAGAGGTCGAGTAAGGTCTGGGTCGGGTGCTGTCCCGCCCCGTCGCCGGCGTTCAAAAGCGGCACGTCGACGTACTCGCTGGCCATCTTCGCCGCTCCCTCTCGCGGGTGACGCAGGACGAGCGCGTCGGCGTAGCCCTCGATGACCCGGACGGTGTCGGCGAGGCTCTCGCCTTTCTTGACGCTCGAGGACTCGATCGAGCCCATGTCGACGACGTCGCCACCCAGGCGCTTCATCGCCGTCTCGAAGCTCATCTTCGTTCGCGTGCTCGGCTCGAAAAAGAGGAGGCCGAGCAACTTCCCCGCGTGTCGCTCCGCGACGGCAGCCGGATCGGCGTCGATCTCGGCGGCGCGATCGAGGACGAGCTCGACGTCCTCGCGAGCGAGTTGCTTGCTCGTGATGAGGTGATCGTGGCGCATCCGTTCGTTACGGCTCTCCGGTGCCCCTTGAATCTCTCCATTCGGGTGGCCACAGCCAGCCACGACGTGAGCCGTGCTGACAGGCTGGACGGCTCGTCACCGCGTCGGGACGCCGATTTCGGATCCATCGGTCGAACGAAGATCGGCTCCGACCGACGATTCTACGACTGGTTGCGATGAGCCGACGAGCGTTTCCGGCGGCCGTCTCACGGCGTCGACTGCTGGCCCCGCACGGCGAGTCGAACGGGCCCCGATCTGAAGCCAAGGTAAAGAGTTATCAGTGGAGTACGGTAATACCACACAATCGATGGAGGGTCGGCTGCACACCGGAATCGACGTGTTAGACCGGAAACTCGACGGCGGTCTGCCACCAGGTTGTGTCGTGGCGTACACCGCAGCGCCGGCCAGCCAGTCTGAGCTACTCCTGTACGAACTCACGGCCGCCCGGGGGACGCTTTACATCTCGACCGAGCGCTCCGATCAGTCCATCCGACACGCGGTCGACTCGTCGATGGCCCGAGTCGGGACGCCAACCGTCAGACGGATCGACAGCCAGAATCCGCTCGAGGAAGCCACGCGACTGATCGGCGCGCTCCCGGAGGGGGCGAACCTCATCGTCGATCCGATGGACCCCCTCGAGCGCACGGACCGGGAGGCGTACGTGGACTTTCTCAACGCCCTCAAAGACCGGATGCTCGAAACCCGGAGCATCGCGATCTTGCACTGCCTGAAAGCCGACGATCAGCCCGCGAACCGGTCGACGACCGAGCACGTCGCTGACGCCGTCTTCAACCTCCAGACGCGGGTCGGTGCGACGGAACTCGAGAACTTCCTTACGATTCCCAAGTATCGTCACGGCGGCGCACCCACCGAGACGATCAAGCTCCAGCTCTCAGAGCGGGTCGAGATCGACACGAGTCGCGACATCGCCTGAATAGAGAAATCGACTACCCGTCGTAGGAGGTGAGCGTCAGTTCGTGCAGTAGTGCACCTGTTTCGTCAAAATCAGCACTGGACAGAATCATCGCGTGCTCAGTCGAGACACAGTATTTGAAACTCAACTCATCGAAAATTCGACGCTCAACAACCAGACAATCAAGCCCTGCATGACTGTCGGTGCCCGTCACTTCATAATTGAGCCCGGCCGTTTCTTCCCAGGTATCACCGACCGAAAGGGTGGATAAATCAACGTTTGCGAAATCGTTGATCGGATACCACAAATCGCCAACCCGGGCGTTTGTGAGGTCGTCGATATCGAGATCCTCGTTGAGCGGCCGGCCATCAGAAAAGCTGTCCGGAATAATTGGCGTCACCGTAATCGTCTCTTCTTCCACGAAGCCCGCTTCGTCGATCGTGACATCGACGGTTGCCTCGTCGCCGTCTATGTCTCGAACGTCCCAGACGAACCGTTCGATAGTCAGGTTCGTGACCTCGAACTCGTATCGACCAGTATGGGGCGTATCTGCAAGCGTCAAGCCCGCCACGGAGCCGTTTCCACCGTTACCGCCACCGGTCTCGGTATCGTCGGTATCGTCGCCGTTTCCACCGTTACCGCCACCGGTCTCGGTATCGTCGGTATCGTCGCCGTTTCCAAGACAGCCTGCAAAGCCAATCGCCGTGGCCGATCCACAGAGTGCGAGCAGCTGACGCCGCGTTGATTGTCGCATGAATACTATGTTAACTAGACGTATATATGACATTCTATTTCCCAGGATCACGAGCAACGAATCCTCATGCTCCATCGATAGTCGGATTCCTCCCCCGACTAACGTCGTGGGCTTCCTCCTTGCACTTCTGTGACTTGCCGAATTCACCTGCATTGAGGCGCTAAGGCCCCTTCCTCAACGAGCGAGCGAAGCGAGCCGCCGACCGGCGAGGAGAAACCCCTAACCGTCGGGCCTTCCAACGCCTGTCGATGACCGACGACGCCGTCGAGTTGCCAGCGGATCTCGACCTCGAGGCCGTCCGCGAGGCGCTGCTCGAGTGGTACGAGGCGGACCATCGGCCGTTTCCCTGGCGGGAGACCGACGATCCGTACGCGATCCTCGTCTGTGAGGTGATGAGCCAGCAGACCCAGCTCGACCGGGTGGTCGACGCCTGGGAGGCGTTCCTCGAGCGCTGGCCGACGACGGCCGATCTCGCCGCGGCCGATCGGGCCGACGTGGTGGGCTTCTGGAGTGGACACCGGCTGGGCTACAACAACCGGGCGAAGTACCTCCACGAGGCGGCGAGTCAAGTCGAAGCGGAGTACGACGGTGCGTTTCCCCGCGAGCCCGACGAGCTCCAGGAGCTGATGGGCGTCGGCCCCTACACGGCCAACGCGGTGGCGAGTTTCGCGTTCAACGAGGGCGACGCGGTCGTCGACACGAACGTCAAACGGGTCTGTTACCGGGCGTTCGACGTCCCCGACGACGACGCGGCGTTCGAACGGGCGGCGACCGCGCTCATGCCCGACGGTCGCTCACGGGCGTGGAACAACGCGATCATGGAGCTCGGGGGTGTGGCCTGCACCCAGACGCCGCGCTGTGACGAGGCCGGCTGTCCCTGGCGGGAGTGGTGTGGCGCCTACGCGAGCGGCGACTTCACGGCCCCTGACGTGCCCACCCAGCCCAGTTTCGACGGGAGCCGCCGCCAGTTTCGCGGCCGGATCGTCCGCACCCTTCGGGAGTACGACGAACTCGAGCTGGATGTCCTCGGTCCCCGGATTCGAGTCGATTACAACCCCCAGGGCGAGCACGGCCGAGCGTGGCTGCTGGAACTGCTCGCCGACCTCGAGACCGACGGCCTGGTCACGCTCGAGACGCGCGATGGCGAGCCGGTCGCGCGGCTTCGGCGCTGATCGGCCTGAGCTTTTTCCCCGTCGGCGACGACTCGAGGGTATGACGGCCGACGGCGACGCCGACAGCACCGATCCGATCCGCGTCGTAGCGATCTGTGGGAGCCTCCGCGAGGACAGCTACACCCGCCTGGCGCTCCGGCGCGCGCTCGAGGAAGCCGAACGTGGGGGCGTCGAGACGGAGCTACTCGATCTTCGGGAGTGGGACCTGCCGGCGTTCGACGCCGACGTCGACCGAGCGAGCGCTGGCGACGCCGCGGAACTGGCTGCCCGGGTGCGCGAGGCCGACGCGGTCCTGCTGGGGACGCCGATGTATCACGGCTCGTTCTCCTCGCCGCTGAAGACCGCGCTCGACTACTGTGGGTTCGAGGAGTTCGAAGACAAGACGGTCGGCCTGCTCGCGGTCGCCGGCGGGGCGTTCCCGGTGACGGCGCTCGAGCACCTGCGATCGGTCTGTCGGTCGCTCAACGCGTGGGTGATCCCACACCAGGTGGCGGTGGCGAACGCCCGCCGTGCCGTCGACGACGGCGAGTTCGTCGACGAGTCACTCGAGAACCGGGTGGCGACGCTCGGCCGGCGGGCGGTCCAGTACGCACGAATCGAACCCGACCCGGACTCCTTCGAGAGCGATCAGAACGTCGGCGCGCGGTAGAGTGACAACTGAAACGGGTTACACACTACGAGCAGGTGTGCACTGACGTTCAGTGGCTACTATAGCTCGGTGACGGGCGTCGCGGAGATCGGCCACGACGCGGCCGAGGGCGTGTCACGGATCGAGGGTTCGGTAGAGGCGGCGCTGCTGGGCGATAAACGAACAGAGCCAGAACGAGAACACGCCGAAGTAGAACGCGGGGAACTCGACGAAGAGACTCGTCCCCTCAACGGTAAACAGCGTCGTCCTGAACGACCAGTCGGTGAACCACGTCGTCGCGAGTAGCGCCGACGCCCCGAGTGCGACGAGGATCGCCGGGACGACTCCCGGGGGCGAGGGGACGCTCCTCGAGGCCGATCGGTCGTCGTCCGCGTCGATATGGAAGATACGTCGCTCGAGGGCGAACTGGCCGGTGAGGACGAGCGCGAGCGAGAGACCAGCGACGGCGACGCCCCGTTTACCACCGACCGATTCGGCGATCAGCAGCCAGACGATCCAGCTCCCCGTGAGGACCATCGTGGTGAGGAGCCGCCGTGGGCGGAGCAAGTCGACGAGGTCGCTCGTCGCCACGCCGAAGACGCCGGTTCTGAGTAGCGAGCCACAGAAGAGGATCCCCAGCCCGGCCATGGCAGTCGAGAGCGTCCGCGCCTCGACGGCGACGAGGACGAACCACGCCCCCACCGCCGTCGTCTCGACCGTCGCCGAGGAGAGAGCGGCCGTCACGCCGACCAGCCGACGCCGCGTGGTCTGGCCGAGGACGCTCGGCTGGCGAAAGACGCTCATACCGGACGAACGGGTTCCATCGGCTTCGTTATGGGAACCCTTCTCCTCGGTGGCGAACGGAAATTGTGTTGTTCGAGCGCCGAGACTGTGCGCTGGCTGCCCGAGAGGTCCTGAGCGCCGCGCCAGTCGTCCACGCGCCCACGCGCCCATCGTGTCCGCGTCTCTCCCCGGCCACAGTCTCACGCGATCTCGGGCCGTCGACCATCAGTTAGGGTCGTATTGTCTGGCCGGAAGCACGGTCGTAAGTCGTGCGTAACCGACGCCCGCTCGAGTGAACTACTCGAAACGTTGGACAGAACTATTTACAGTGATGTCGTCGAGCGCAATATGCCCGATTCGGAGCAACAGGACGAGCGGCTTTCAGAGCGCGTCGTAAAAGAAGCGGTGAGCGTCGGTATGGAGACGCCGATGCGGGAACCGATCCTCGAGGCCGTCGAGGAGGCAGACGGGGGACCATCGTCGGGCGGGCGTCGGTTGCCGCTCGCAGGAGCGCTCCTCGCACTCGGTGCAGCGGTGGGCTATCTCGTCGGGACGAAACGCGAGCACCTCGATTCGGAGGCGCTATCGATCGAGGACTTCGAGACGCCGGATGCCATCACCGAGGTGGCCGAAGACGTGGAATCGCCCGAAATCGAGACGGCTGACGACGACGTCGAGGTCGACGCCGACGAGGAGTCCGGTGGGAGTCGGCTTCGCCGGATCGGGATCGTGCTGGCGATCGTCGGCGCGATTGCCCTCCTGCGGCGTCGTTTCTCTTCGTCAGCGGAAGAGGAGTGGGAGCCGATCGAAGAGTTCGAGCCCGCGGTGGACATCGACGAACCGAGCGATCCCGACGAGTCGGAAGCGGACGTCGACGAGGAGCCGACGCCGTCGTTGGACGACGAAACCGAAGAGTGAGTCGTCTGGACCCTCGGTGTGCTGGGTCCCGCGAGTTCTAATCAGAAATCCGACTGATCGCCCTGGGCGATGGTCAAGATAAACAGTAAAGTCAGGACTGGTCGTATTCAGGCTCATGACGGAGTACACCGTGGAGTTCGTCGGCACCGGCGAGACGATCACGTGCTCGGACAAAGAGACGATTCTCAGTCGCTGTCTCGAGGAAGGCATCGCCCAGGAGTACTCCTGTCGCGTCGGGATGTGCCTGGCGTGTTCGGCTGAGATCCTCGAGGGTGACGTGACCCAGCCAGCCGCCCGCGGACTCACGGAGGCGGAGGCCGACCGCTACGCCCTGACCTGCATGGCTCGCCCCCAGTCGGACCTCAAACTCGAGCGCGGAAAGTACCCGCCGAGCATCGAGGACGACGTCGACGCCGACGCTTCGAGCGATCCGGCGACGGCCGACGACTGAACCGTACCGAGTAACCGGCGCAACCGCGACCGTGCGTCGGATGGATCGAAATTGCCGGACGGCGGTACTGATACGGCTGCGTGCTGATCGGCTACTCGAGTGTGCGCGTCGACGCGAAAATGGACTCCCTGTGGCAGGTTATGACCGCTCACTCGACGAAATCGATGTCGTTCGCGCCCGGTCCGACCGCTTCGGTTTCGGGACGGCCGTAGATCTGTGGCGAGTCGACGCCGGTGACGACGATCATCGTCCGCATGCTGCCCTCGAGGCTCTCGTCGATCGAGGTCCCCCAGATGATGCGTGCGTCGGGGTCGATCCGGTCGTAGATCTCCTCGACGACGCCTTCTGCTTCCTCGATGGACATGTCGTTGCCGCCGGTGACGTTGACGAGCGCGGAGTTCGCGCTGGAGATGTCGACGTCGAGCAGGGGTGATCGCAGTGCCGTCTTGACGGAATCTTCGGCTTTCGCTTCCGAATCGGCCTCGCCGAGCCCGATCATCGCGACGCCACCACGTTCCATGACGGTGCGGACGTCGGCGAAGTCGAGGTTGACGAGCCCGGGCTTCGTGATGAGTTCGGTGATGCCTTTGACCGACCGCATCAACACCTCGTCGGACACCTTGAACGCTTGTCGAACGGGGAGTTTGCCGACCGAGTCGAGCAGGCGGTCGTTCGGGACGACGATGACGGTGTCGGAGACGTCGCGCAGGCGCTCGAGGCCGGCCTCCGCGTTCGTTCGCCGGACTTCGCCTTCCGCGGTGAAGGGGGTCGTGACGATCGAGATGGTGAGTGCGCCGGTCTCGCGGGCGGCCTTGGCGACGACGGGGGCAGAGCCCGTGCCAGTACCGCCGCCGAGTCCGGCAGTGACGAACACCATGTCAGAGCCCTCGATGGCGTCGTAGATGTCCTGCTGGCTCTCGAGGGCGGCTTCCTCGCCGACCTGCGGGAGCGAGCCCGCGCCGCGGCCGCCGGTCTTCTGTTCGCCCATCAGGATCTTCGTGTCGGCGTCGATCTCGACGAGGTGCTGAACGTCCGTGTTAGCGGCGACGAGTTTCGCACCGTGGATCCCCTCCTCGGTCATCCGGTTGACGGTGTTTCCGCCCGCGCCACCACAGCCGACGACCGTGATATCCGTCTGGAGGTCCTGTAGTACGTCGGCTAACTCCTCGTCGGTCATCGTCCCGCTCGCGTTTTCGGCTTCGAGGTCGGCCTCGGCGTCGAACTCCTCCGGGCTCTCGTCCTCGGCCTCGTCGATAGCGTCTTCGATGATGGAGTCCATTCCTTGGCCGGTATAGAAGATGGAGTGTAATTACCTTTCCCCTAGACGTCAGACGACCGTCTGACACCGTACTGATTACTTATGGGTCGAAAGTACGGCAATTGAGAACAGACGTACTCGAGCGTAGATGTCGTTTTACTCACTCCTCTCTAGAACTAAACCGGGAACCGATGCGTTCGGTCGACGTGAACGTCTTCGGGAGCGACCGTTCTGCCGTCGACGGTGACGGTGTCACCGCTCGTCAGCCGACCGAACGCCGGTCCCTCGCTGACGCCCAGCTCACGCGCCCGTTTCGGGTCGAACGCCGTCTCCGACACGACGACGGCGTCGTCCTCGATGGCCACCGTGTCGTACTTGCACTCGAGGATCGCCGCGAGGTCGGCGACGACCCCCTGGAGCACCTCCTCGCCCGGGACGGCGGCCCGATCGCCGACGCGGCTCGCACCGTTTCTGGTCGTGAAGGCGACGGTCCGGTTCTCGAGGATTGCCCATACCTCGTCCGGATCGATTCCCTCGGCCGTCTCGACCAGTTTCACCGGTAAGTCGACGACGGTGAACGGCTCCGATCGCTCGCTGCCGAACCGAACGCCGTCGTCGACGGTGCCGAGTTCGTCTTCGATCGCCGTCACGAGCGAGCGAGGGCGATCGCCGACCTCGCGCAGCCAGGTCTCGCTCACGACCTCGTAGCCGAGAGCGTCGAGTACTCGCTCGAGAGTGGGATACTCGCCGTCGATGACGGCGCAGTCGGCGTCGCTTTCCTCGAACGCCGCCGCGAGCACGTCGCGTTCGGTCTCGGGGTGGGCCATCGCCTCGAGCGCCCAGTCGGCGGCGACGTGGCCGACGGCCCACGGGGTCTCGCGGACGATCCGCGTAAAGCGGGGGGCGTAGTGGTTGCCGCCGAAGCCGACGACCTGTTCGTCGCGGTGAGGGGCGACGTCTCGGAGGTCGAGAATAGCGCGCGCGACGGCCTCGGCGCCTGCGGGATCGTTCCACTGCTCGTCGTCGCTTCCGAGTTCGGCGAACAGCGAGGGGACGCCGACGTCGGTCGGGCCGTGGTGGGTACACTCCATCCCGACGTCGTAGTCCGCAGGGGCGTACTCGTCGAACGACTCGAGCAGCGTCGCGAGTGCGTTCGGGCACGTCGCGGCGAGCTCGCCATCGTCGCCGCCGAACTCGGCCGGGCCGAAGTTACCCGTGAAGTGGCCGGTCAGTAGCGGGCCGGTGCCGCCCGAGTGTCGGGAGGCGAACACCAGCAGGTCGGGGTCTCCCTCGAAGGCGTCGGCCGGTCGCTCGAGTTCGATGTGGAGGTCGTCGAACGACCGGAGCTCCGCCCCGTCGGTCCGGTACCAGGTGCTGCCGCCTTCGCCGTCGGGCCGGGTGTCGTCCCCGCGTCGCTCCCAGTCGACGAGCTCACGGAGGTAATCACAGACGTGGACGGAGGCGCGGTCGGCGCGACTTTCGACGATCGCGATCACACGAGTCGATGCGGGACGGGGGCCTGAATACGCTCCGTTTTCCGCTCGGTCGACCCGCGATCGACGTTCCGCTCGGCCGGTCCGCAACCGACGGCGGAGACCGGTCCGAGACGCCGGTCCGAGACACCGGCCCGGTCCGCCCGTTGGTATGCTACGACCCAATCAGTATTCTACTAGTGTGGATAATTGACACACATCGTTTCAGCCGACTGTCTGCCGGGTAAATCTTCGATTTCCACCCCAGTAGACGGCGTATACCAATACGAATCGGTCGCACCTGCTCACCCGAACATGCCTGTCGAAGCTATCGAAGACCAGCGCCTGACGCCGATTCCGGACGAGATCGAATCGTCACAGGGCAAACTCGTGTACCTCTCGCTCTTACTTACGGACGGTGCGACGGCAACCGAACTTCAGAAGACGCTTTCGCTGAAAAAGATCACGGTCCTGAGTGTTCTGAACTCCCTCGCTTCGCGCGGTCTCGTCCAGCGAACCGGCGGCAACTACGTCCCTGCGTGATCCATGACGACCGAGCCAACCACCTCCCGACGAGTCGAATTGCGCGTTCGAGACGATACGCCGACGCCAGTCCTCGAGACAGCCGACCGAATCGCCTCCCGGTTGCGACGGCTCGAGGACGACGATCAGATCGCCGAGTACGCTCTCGAGAGCTGGGGGTGTCGACAGCTCCGGCCGGCCGAAGCCGTCGAAGCGCCGACGGCGGCCGTCGTCGAGGCCTATCGCTCGTGGGCCGACAACGCCGGCCACACGCTCGAGCCGGCGTTCTGCCGACGCGAGGTCTCCTCGATGGTCTCGGAGACGTCCTACACGAAACTCGTCGTCCCGTTCGTGACGATCGCCGTCTACGACGGCGAAGAACTCGAGTGCGTGGCTCCGTGTTCGAACGGAGCAGCGGTCTGCACCGTCGACGACTGTCTGGCCGCGCTCGAGGGCGGCGCGCCCGACCTGGTCGCCGAGTCGCTCGACTCGGATTCGGTGGGCGACGTCGAGAGCGCCGAGCGACAGGTCCATCCGGCGTGACGGCGCAGCCGCCGGCGTTCAGCTCGCGACCCTGGTGACGCGTATCACGGGAATAAGAGAAAGACGAAGCCGACGTAGCCGACGACGAGGATCGCCCCGTCGACGCGACTCAACTCGTCGCCGTGGGCCATCATTCCGACGAGGACGAGCGTGAACGCGACCAGTGCCGGGAGTTCGAAGCGCAGGGTACTCGGCGAGACGGAGATCGGGACGATCAGCGCGACGATCCCGATCACGGCGAGAACGTTGTAGATGTTCGATCCCACGACGTTCCCGATCGAGAACGCCGTCTCGCCACGGATCGCGCCGACGACCGAGGCCGCGAGCTCGGGTAACGAGGTGCCGAGTGCGAGGACGGTGAGTCCGATGAACAGGTCCGAAAACCCCATCGCGGCGAGCAGGCCCCGCCCGCCCGAGATGAGCCACCGAGAGCCGATCACGAGCGCGAGTAACCCACCGACGACGAGCAGTACGGTCCGGAGCGTGATCCCTTCACCCGATCCGGGCTCGGCCGATACCGGCGCGGGATCGGCGTTGACGTAGTACAGCAGATAGCCGGTAAAGCCCACGAGGACGGTGAGGAGGACCGCTCCCTCGAGTCGACCGATCGTTCCGTCGACGCTCAGGACGAGCAGCAAGAACGCAGCCAGCACCATGAACGGGACGTGCCGGCGGAGTACGAGTGGGCTGATCGGGAGCGGACGAATCAACGCTGCGAGTCCCAGCACGAGTCCGATGTTGGCGACGTTCGAGCCGACGACCGTTCCGAGGCCGATGTCCCCCGAGACGTCGAGCGCGCCGATCGTCGCGACGAACAGCTCCGGCGCGGTGGTCACGAGCGCGACCACGGTCACTCCGACGGTCGCCGCCCGGAGGCCGACGCCGAGGGCCACTCGCGCGGCTCCGGCGACGAGCAACTCCGCGCCGACGTAGAGCGCCACGATCCCGCCCGCGAGCAAGAGGAGAAAGAGGGCGGTTCCCTCGAGGATCATACGGTTGACTAGTCCCGATTCGCGTATAAGCCGTGCGGAACCGGGATCAACGGCGCAGACGCACCGCTGTCTGGTAGCACCAGCCCGTTTCACGACCTGGGGGTTCCGTCCTGCTGGGGCTCGACTCCGTCGTCTTCGCCGTTGTCCGCTTCGGCGTGGCTGACCGTAGCCGGCCTGCGAGCCGTCGGATCAGACCGATTAAGGGTTCGCCACCACGAAGAACGCTTATGCACGTCTTCGGTCTCATTGGCAACCCGGTCGGCCACTCGCTCTCGCCGCCGATGCACGAGGCAGCGTACGACGAACTCGGCCTCGAGGCCCGCTACGTCACGTTCGAACCGGAGTCCGCGGACCTCGAGTCGGCCATCCGCGGCGCCGACGCCCTGGGGATCTGCGGCCTGAACGTCACCATCCCGTTCAAGCGAGACGTCCTCGAGTACGTCGAGCCCGACGACCTCGCGAAACGGATCGGCGCGGTGAACACGATCGACTTCGGCGGCGAGCACCCGACGGGCCACAACACCGACGCCGCCGGCGCGTTGCGGGCGCTCGAGCGCGGCGACGCCGATCTCGAGGGCGCGCGGGCGGTGCTCGTCGGCGCCGGCGGCGCGGGCCGGGCGATCGCGTTCGCCCTCGCTGATGCGGGCGCGGCGGTCGCGATCGCAAACCGTACCGAGTCGACGGCGCACGACCTCGCCGCGGCGGTCCCGAACGCGACGGGACACGGCCTCGAGTCGCTCCCGGACCTGCTCGCCGACGCCGACGTGCTCGTCAACGCGACGAGCGTCGGGATGGACGAAGATGTCTCGCCCGTTCCGGCCGGTGCGCTCCACGCCGACCTCGTGGTGATGGACGCCGTCTACAGCCCGCTCGAGACGCGGCTCTTACGTGAGGCGGCCGACGCCGGGGCGACGACGATCGACGGCGCGTGGATGTTGCTCTACCAGGGCGTCGAGGCACTCGAGCGCTGGACGGGCGAGGCGGCACCGGTCGAGGCGATGAACGACGCGCTTCGATCGACCCTCTGAGCGCGCTTCGATCGACTCTTCGACCCGGTTCGAGTGCGCGCTTGCGAGAATTGACACTACCGGATCAAACGACTTTAGGTGCAGTAACCGATACTTCAGGGTAATGGGAATCCTCCAGAAGCTGAAGTCGCTGCTCGGGGTCGGCGACTCGCCGTCGGACGCTGCGCGAGAGCGGGACGTCGGCGTGACCGTCGAGCGGGAACGTCGCGAGCGGGCCGATCCAGACGACCGCGTCGACGAGCCCGGAACGAGCGACGTCGATGCCACCGGCGCCGCCGACGAGGCGGCCGCTGCCGGCACGACCGCCTCGAGTTCCACCGGCTCGATGACGGAGCCACGTGAGCGTTCGGAACGGGCAGCCGAGCCCGCGGAAGCGACGGGGCCGACCGAAACAGATGCCGCACCGACGACCGAGAAACCGTCCGAACCGACCGAGGAGGCGCCGGAGGCAGCAGCGCCCGACGAAACGGACGCGGCCTCGAGCGACGACGCGACGTCAGTGGACGCTGAACCGGCCGACGACTCGAGTGAGGGCGACGCTGAACCGGCCGAGGAAGCGACGTCAGTGGACGCTGAACCGGTCGACGTGATCAAGGGGATCGGACCGGCGTACGCCGACCGGCTCGCCGGCGCCGACGTCGAGACCGTCGCCGACCTCGCCGCGGCCGACGCCGAGGCCCTCGCGGCCGAAACTGGCCTCTCGGAAAAGCGCATCCAGGGCTGGATCGATCGGGCGAGCGTCCGATAGCTGCGGCCGCCCTCGAGCCCGACCGGCGAGCCCGCTTCGGGTTCCTTTCATACCGCAAAACAGTTACTCCAGCGCGTCTATTTCCTGGTCATGAGCGATCCGTACGTCGTCACGACGATCGACGCGTTCAGGCGCACCGCTGCAGGTGTCGCCGGTGGGTGTGGGACGACGGCGAGTCGATCGTCGGGAACGGACGTCGGTTCCGCTGGCGTGCGGATCCCCGTCGAGGTCAGGCTCACCGTTGACGATCCGTTTCTCGCGTACCGACGCGCACGTCCGGCCGGAAGCGACGGGGGCGCGTTCCTCGAGACGACCGGCGGGCAGGCCGGCTGGGGATACTTCGGCGTCGACCCGATCGACCGGCTCACCGTCGGTCCCGACGCGGTTTCTCGCGACGGTGAGTCGCCGACGCTCGCGGCACTCGAGGGCCTCCTCTCCACCGAGGCCCTCTCCCGGGGTGATTGTGACGTCCCGTTTCCCGGCGGGGCGATCGGCTGGCTCTCCTACGACGTCGCCCGCGAACTCGAGGCGCTCCCGGGAACGGCGGCGGACGACCGCGGACTGCCGCGACTCGAGCTCTGCGTCTACGACCGACTCGCCGCCTGGGAGGAGCCACGCGACGGCGACCGAACCACGCTCCGGATCACCGCCTGTCCACGCGTCGGTGACGATCCCGACGCGGCCTACGAACGCGGACGCGACCGGGCGCTCGAACTCGCCCATCGGATCGAGGCGGGCGATCCGTCGGTCGGTCCCCCGCCGGTCGAGGCGACGACGGCGACCTTCGAGAGCGACTGCGGCCGGGAGGCGTTCGCCGACCGGGTTCGCCGCGTCAAGGCGTACGTCCGCGACGGTGACACCTTCCAGACGAACATCTCCCAGCGACTCGTCGCGCCCGCGGCCGTCCATCCCGTCGCCGCCTACGACGCCCTCCGTCGGGTGAACCCCGCGCCGTACTCCGGCCTGCTCGAGTTTCGAGCCGCGGACCTCGTGAGCGCGAGCCCCGAACTGCTACTCGAGCGCGAGGTGCCACGCACCTCGGATTGCTCGAGCGAACGGAGTCCGCGAGAGCGCGATGGGGACTTCGTCCGGACGGAGCCGATCGCGGGGACCCGCCCGCGGGGGGCGACCTCGGAGGAGGACGCCGACCTCGAGGCGGACCTGCTGACCGACGAGAAAGAACGGGCCGAACACGCGATGCTGGTCGACCTCGAGCGAAACGATCTCGGGAAGGTCTGTGCGTACGGCACCGTCGAGGTCGACGAGTATCGCCGGGTGGATCGCTACTCGGAGGTGATGCACCTCGTCTCGAACGTGACGGGGACACTCCGCGACGACGTAACGCTCGCGGACGCGATCGCAGCGGTGTTCCCCGGGGGGACGATCACCGGTGCGCCCAAACCGCGGACGATGGAGATAATCGACGAACTCGAGGCGACCCGCCGGGGGCCGTACACGGGCAGCGTGGGGATCTTCGGCTTCGACGGGCGCGCCACTCTGAACATCGTCATCCGGACGCTCGTTCGCCACGCTGAGGAGCACCACCTGCGCGTCGGCGCGGGGATCGTTCACGACTCCGATCCGGCTCGCGAGTACGACGAGACCCTCGACAAGGCCCGGGCGCTCGTGACCGCCGTCGACGAGGCCCTGGGCGAACGGGCGGCGATGACCGTCGAGACCGACGGAGGTGCGTCGGCCGATGAGTGACGGCGACACCCGAATCATCGTGATCGACAACTACGACTCGTTCGCGTACAACCTCGTCCAGTACGTGGGCGAGGTCGCCGACGAGGTGCTCGTCCGGCGAAACGACGCGCTCTCCATCTCTGACGTACACGACCTCGACCCCACGGGGATCGTCGTCTCGCCGGGGCCGGGGACACCCCAGGAGGCAGGCATCTCGATCCCCCTCTTCGAGGAGACCGACTACCCGATCCTCGGGGTCTGTCTCGGCCACCAGGCGCTGTGTGCCGCCAACGGCGCGCCCGTGGTTCACGCCCCGGAGGTCGTCCACGGCAAGCCCTCCGTCGTCGACCACGACGGCGAGGGGCTCTTCGCGGGCCTCCCCGACCGTTTCCAGGTCGGGCGCTATCACTCCCTGGCCGTCGAACGCGACGACCTGCCCGAGAGCTTGCTCGAGACGGCGACGACGGCCGACGAACGCGAGGTCCTGATGGCCGTCCGCCACCGCGAGAAACCCCACCTCGGTGTCCAGTTTCACCCCGAGAGCATCCTGACCCGCGAGTCGGGCGCCGGGGAGGACGGTGGTGCGATCTCGCTCGCGGTGGGCAAACGCATGATCCGAAACTTCTGTGCGCTGGCGGCCGCACACGCAGACGACCGATGAGCGAGTTGCAGTACCACGTCGACGGCGACCTCGTCCCCGCCTCGGCGGCGACGGTCTCGGTCGACGACCGCGGCTTTCGCTACGGCGACGGCGCGTTCGAGACCCTGCGGGCCTACGGCGGGACGATCTTCGAGTGGGACGCCCACGCCGAGCGACTCGAGCGAACCTGCGAGCATCTCCATCTCGAGCACGGCTGCTCGCGGGCGGACCTCCGGGCCCGAATGGACGAGACGCTGGCGGCGAACGACCTCGTGGACGCCTACGTCCGGCTCTCGATCACCCGCGGCGTCCAGCCGGGCAAACTCACGCCACAGCCCGAGGTCGATCCAACCGTCGTCGTCTACGTGAAGCCGCTCCCGCGTGGTGGGCTCGAGGGCGAGTCGGTCTGGGACGGCCCGGCGACGGTCGAGACGGTCGAGACGCGCCGGATTCCCGACGCGGCGCTCCCGGCCGCGGCGAAGACGCACAACTACCTCAACGGCATCCTCGCGCGAACGGAACTCTCGCCCGACGCCGACGAGGCGCTGCTCTGTGACCTCGAGGGGCGCGTCGCCGAGGGGGCGACCAGCAACCTCTGTTTCGTCGTCGACGGCGAGTTACACACCCCGACGCTCGAGGGGCCGGTGCTGCCGGGGATCACGCGCCGGGTAGTGCTCGAACTCGCAGCCGACGCGGACATTTCGACGCACGAGGGCTGGTACGAACCGGCCGACGTTCGCACGGCCGACGAGGCGTTCCTCACGAACACGACGTGGGAACTTCGTCCCGTCGCGTCGATCGACGGGCACGCGATCGGCGGCGGTCCGGTGACGTCGCTGCTGGCAGAACGGTTCGACGAACGGGTCGAAGCCGAGAGCTACAGTAACAACTGAAACGGGGTACACACTGCGAGCAGCGTCTCTCCGTCTCAGTTGTCACCGGACAGGTCGACGTCCTCGAGAATGTCCGACCAGGTGTCCCAGTGGATGAAAAACACCTTGTAGGGATACTGGCTGTGCTCGTTGACGTCGACCATCGTCGGCGAGCCATCCAGTTCGCTGGCCAGTAGCTCGAGCTCCTCGATCAGTTCGGCTTTCGTCGGCAGCAACTCGTCGTCCATCAGCTCGTACATGTCGTCGATCAGTCCCACCGTCTGGTGGTAGGTGACCCGGGGGTAAGCACCCCACTCGTCCACGTCGGTGATCGACGGCGGCCGACTGAGTTTGCGGGCGATCCGCTCGACGTCCCTGATCACCTCTTCTTCGGTGATGTGTTCGGGCTCGAGTTGCTGCTCGCCGAAGGTGCCCCGGACGACGTGGAACCACGTGTCGAAGACCAGCAGGAACTCGTCGGGGTCGATTCCGGTGTGATCGACGACCTCGAACAGCGTGGGATGGCGGTCGACGCCCTCCTCGGCGAGCGCCTCGTTCGTCTCTTCGACGGCCTCGAGTTGCTCGAGGATGTCGACGTGACCGGCGCGGTGACTCGCCCTGAAGCGGCCGGCTGCGACCAGGGCGTCGTCCCAGCTGCCGTCGAAGCGCTCGAGTACCTCGGATTCGGTCGCCGGCGTCTCCCGGTCGCGCCAGTCTCGCGGCGTCGGCGGCCGGCCGATCAGCTCCTCGTCGATGGCGCGGATCGCGTCGAGCACCTCGTCGCTCTTGCCACCGCCGAGATTGATCGGGGTGGCGTCGGCGCGCCGTCGTTCTTCCTCCTCGTCGTCGACGTCGTCGTGGTACATACGCCACCGTAGGGCCGAGACGCCCTTAGGCAGACGGGTTCGACTCGCGTTCGTCGACGCCGAGTTCCTTGCGGGGGTGCGTCTCCGCGCCAGCCCACCGCTCGAGATGGACGAGCTCTTCGAGGTCGAGTCGGTCGCGCCAGCCTTCGGTCTGGAGGATCGGCTCGTCGGGAAACGTCTCGGGGTAGCCGACGCAGAGATAGGCGATCGGCTTGACGTGTGGCGGTATCCCCAGCACCTCCCTGACTTCCGACGGGTAGAGAAAACTCACCCAGCCGACGCCGATCCCCTCGGCGCGGGCGGCGAGCCAGAGGTTCTGGACCGCGAGGCACGTCGAGTAGACGTCCGTCCGGCGCATCGAGCTTCGACCGAGCACGTGGGGCTCCCCGCGGGTCGGATCGCAGGTCACACAGACGTTCACCGGCGCGTCCTCGATCCCCTCGAGTTTCAGCCGTCCGAACGCTTCGCGTCTGGATTCCTCGTAGGCGACCGACGCGGCCTCGATCGCCCGGGAGGCGATCGCCGCGATTTCGGCTTTCGTCCCTTCGTCGCGGATCACGACGAAATCCCAGGGCTGAGAGAAGCCGACGCTCGGGGCGTGGTGGGCGGCGTCGACGATTCGCTCGAGCGCGTCGTCGGGAATTGGCTCGCCACGAAACCGACGAACGTCCCGGCGAGCGTAGATCGTCTCGTAGACCGCCCGAATCTCGTCGTCGCTAAACGCAACCATAGTGGTGTTTGCGAAACTCTATTTGAAGAGCGTTTCTGTACGGGAGTCCAAAACACCGCAGTCGGTGCGCGAAACCGCCGATCGACTACCCGAGACAGGCCTCGAGCGTCGCTTCGACCGCCTCGAGGTAGCTCTCGGACTCGTAGCCCAGCCGGCCGAGCCAGACGTCCTGATACGAGGGATGGAGGATCGGCACGAGCCAGACGTCGAGTCGGTCACACCGGACCGGTTCGAGCACCGCGTCGAGAAAGCTCTCGAGCGTCCGATCCTCCGCCTCGAGCACGGTCGTCGTGGCGTGTTTTCCCGTCGTGAGGACGACGGCCGGGTCGACCACCTCGAGTTCGGCGAGCAGGTGGCGACGACAGGTCGTTCGCTCCTCGTCCGTGGGCTCGCGGTTGGTCGTCGGCTCGTCCGGATAGGCTGGGAAACACTTCACCGCGTTCGTGTAGTAGGCGTCGTCGGCGTAGCCGACCCGCTCGAGCATCGTCCGGATCCGGCGGCCGGAGTGGCGTGAGGTGTACGCTTTTCCCGTCCAGTTGCCGCCTCGCCATCGATCGGCTGTCGGGTCCCCGTAGCCGGGGGCCTCGCCGACGACCAGGACGTCCGCGTCGGGGTCGCCGGTCCCCCAGGAGATGCGTTCGCGGGACTCGACGAGCGCCGGACAGCGGGCACAGTCGGGTGCAACGACGTGGCGGGTCGTCGGAAACTCGGGCACAGGTGTCGTTTCGAGGGCAGCGCAGGTATGCGTCACGGAACCCAGTTGGGTCGTTCTGGAAGGGACAGGTTTAGGATCGTTGGAGCGCGTAGGGCCCACAATGCAATCGGAACTGTTCGCCGAGTTGTTCTCGGTGCTCCTCTACGTGTTGATCGCCGCCGTCCTGACCGTCGGCGGGCTCGCCGCCGAGTACGCGAGCCTCCAGTACTTCGGTGCTGGCGACTCGATGGCGGCGCTGTGGCTCGCCGGTGCAGGCCTCGTCATGCTGTACGCGGGGCTCTACGGCGTCGGCTACGGAAAAGTTCTCTCTCGATTCGTCTGACGCGCTCGGGATCGGTTCGACCACGTCCGTGGGGACGCTGAGGACGTTCGGTGGTCACGACGGCCGTGACCTGCGTGTCTCGTCCGGAACTGACGCCACCTGCAACGATCCCCCTGAAACCGTTGCGTTCCAACCCCCCACTGCATCGGCTCCCGTTACATCCACCACGTCCGTCCCCCATTCGATACTTCGTAGCCCGACTAATAGCGATTTTGAGCAATCCGTTACTGTTGAGGCGCCGTCATTTCGGACGCAGCGTCGCTACCGTGCTCGACTGGCCGCCAGTCTGTAGTCTCAACTGAAACGGGTTACACACTGCTCGCAGTAGAACGGACAGCCTCGGTAACGAGGCCGAGGCTGGCCGCTCGGCTGTGACCGGGTGTAATTCGTTTCAACGAGTACTATACGCTGGGAGTCGTGTCCGTCGGACCGATTCCTCTTTACTACCGGAGTGAATCACGGTACGTATGAGCAGGTTCGACGAGGTCGACGACCAGTACGACCCGCACGCGCTCGAGGCGGCGGTTTTCGAGTACTGGGAGGACGTCGACGCCTACGAGCGGACCGTACAGCATCGGGCGGACGCCGAGCCGTACTTCTTCGTCGACGGCCCGCCGTACACCTCCGGGGCGGCCCACCTGGGAACGACCTGGAACAAGACGCTCAAGGACGTCTACATCCGGTATCTCCGAATGCAGGGGTACGACGTCACCGATCGGCCGGGCTACGACATGCACGGGCTGCCCATCGAGACGAAAGTCGAGGAAGAACTCGGCTTCGAGAACAAAAAGGACATCGAGGACTTCGGCGAGGACGCGTTCATCGCAGCCTGCAAGGAGTTCGCCGAGGAGAACCTCGAGGCCATGCAGGAGGATTTCAAGTCCTTCGGCGTCTGGATGGACTGGGACGACCCCTACAGGACGCTGGATCCGGAGTACATGGAGGCCGCCTGGTGGGGCTTTGCCAAGGCGGCCGACCGCGGCCTCGTCGAGCAGGGCAAGCGGTCGATCTCGTGGTGTCCCCGGTGTGAGACCGGGCTGGCGAACAACGAGGTCGAGTACGAGGACGTCGAGGACCCCTCGGTTTACGTCAAATTCGACCTCACAGAGCGCGAGGGATCGATCGTCATCTGGACGACCACGCCGTGGACGATCCCGGCGAACACGTTCGTCGCCGTCGATCCCGAGGGCGAGTACGTCGGCGTCCGTGCGGAGAAAAACGGCGAAGAGGAACTGCTCTACGTCTCCGAGGCCAAACACGAGGAGGTCCTCAAGGAAGGACGCTACGAGGAGTACGAGGTCGTCGAAGAACTTACTGGCGAGGACCTCATCGGCTGGTCCTACGAGCACCCACTCGCCGAGCAGGTCCCCGACCACGTCGACGGCGAGGGCACCCTCGAGGTCTACGCCGGCGACTACGTCGACACCCACGGCGACGGCACCGGGCTGGTCCACTCCGCACCCGGCCACGGTGAGGAGGACTTCGAGCGCGGTCAGGAGCTCGGTTTCGAGGCGTTCTGTCCCGTCGGCGACGACGGCACCTACACCGAGGCCGGTGGCAAGTACGCCGGTCAGTTCGTCAAGGACGCAGACGAGGAGATCATCGCCGACCTCGAGGACGAGGGTGCGATGCTCGCCTCCGTGACCACTACCCACAGCTACGGCCACTGCTGGCGCTGTGACACGGGCATTATCCAGGTCGTCACCGACCAGTGGTTCATCACGATCACGGACGTCAAAGACGAACTCCTCGAGAACATCGAGGACAGCGAGTGGTATCCCGACTGGGCGCGTGACAGCCGCTTCCGGGATTTCGTCGAGGACGCTCCCGACTGGAACGTCTCCCGGCAGCGCTACTGGGGCATCCCGATCCCGATCTGGATTCCTGAAAGCTGGACCGGCGACATGGACGACGTGATCGTCGTCGGCACGCGAGAAGAGCTCGCCGAGCGCGTCGACCAGGAGATTGACCCCGAGACGGTCGACATCCACAAGGACACCGTCGACGGGCTGACGATCACCGAGGACGGGACGACCTACAGCCGCATCCCCGACGTCTTCGACGTCTGGCTCGACTCTTCGGTCGCCTCCTGGGGCACGCTCAACTACCCCGAAGACGACAGCCGCTTCGACGAGCTCTGGCCCGCCGACTTCATCCTCGAAGCTCACGACCAGACTCGCGGCTGGTTCTGGTCCCAGCTGGGGATGGGCACCGCTGCGATGGGCGAGGTCCCCTACGACAAGGTGCTCATGCACGGCCACGCACTGGACGAGGACGGTCGGAAG
The DNA here is from genome assembly GCF_024362485.1 of Natronobeatus ordinarius. Taxonomy (NCBI): domain Archaea; kingdom Methanobacteriati; phylum Methanobacteriota; class Halobacteria; order Halobacteriales; family Natrialbaceae; genus Natronobeatus; species Natronobeatus ordinarius. The sequence goes on from NZ_CP101456.1 coordinate 1,279,170, forward strand.
ATGTCCAAGTCGGTCGGCAACGTCGTCGAACCCGGCGAGGCCATTTCCCGCCACGGCGCCGACGCCATGCGCATGTTCCTGCTCGCTGCGAACCCACAGGGCGACGACATGCGCTTCTCGTGGGACGGCATGCGGACGATGGAGAACCACCTCCGGACGCTGTGGAACGTCTTCCGCTTCCCGCTGCCGTACATGGACCTCGACGGCTTCGACCCCGCCGAGGCGGACCTCGAGGCGGTGGATGACCACCTCGAACTCGTCGACGAGTGGGTGCTCGCTCGCCTGCAGTCGACGAAGGTTGAGATGACCGAGGCGATGGATGAATTCCGCCAGGACAAAGCGCTCGAGGCCCTCCTCGACTTCCTCGTCGAGGACGTCTCGCGCTTTTACGTCCAGGCGGTTCGCGAACGCATGTGGGAGGAGAGCGACAGCCCGAGCAAACGGGCCACCTACACGACGATGGCCCACGTCCTGCGCGAGGTCGTCGTCCTGCTCGCACCCTTTGCGCCCTTCGTCAGCGAGGAGATCTACGGCACGCTCACCGGCGAGTCACGCCATCCGACGGTCCACATGGAAGACTGGCCCGCTGTCGAATCGTACTGGGAAGACGAGGAACTCGAGGTAGACGTCTCGTTCCTGCGCGCCATCGAGGAAGCCGGCGCGAACGCCCGCCAGCAGGCCGGGCGAAAGCTGCGCTGGCCCGTCCCGCGGGTGGTCGTCGCCGCCGACGACGAACGCGTCGTCGACGCCGTGTCCCGCCACGAGGCGCTCCTGAAAGACCGCCTCAACGCCCGCGAGGTCGAACTCGTCTCCCCCGACCAGCAGTGGGGCGAACTCGCCTACAGCGCCGAAGCCGACATGAGCAAACTCGGCCCCGCATTCGGTGGGCGCGCCGGCGAGGTCATGACCGCGCTCAACGAGACCCGGATCGAAGAGCCGACCCTCGAGTCGCTCGAGGCGGCCGTAAACGACGCGCTCGCCGAGCCGGTCGAACTCGAGGCGGAGATGGTCTCGTTCGTCACCGAGACGCCCGACAGCGTCGCCGGCACCGCCTTCGGCCTGAACGGCGACGACCGCGGCGTCGTCTACGTCGACGCCTCGCTCACCGACGACATCGAGAGCGAGGGCTACGCCCGAGAGGTCATCCGCCGCGTCCAGGAGATGCGCAAAGAGCTCGACTTAGACGTCGAAGAGCGGATCGCACTCGAGCTCGAGGTCGACGACGACCGGATCGCCGAGCTGGTCGCCGAGCGCGAGGACCTGATCCGCGAGGAAGTGCGTGCCGACGAGCTCGGGACCGTCGAGGACGGCCACCGCAAGGAGTGGGACGTCGAAGGCATCGACGTCGAACTCGCCATCTCGCCGCTGGCCGAGTCGACGGCCTGAGCCCCTCGAGAGCGTCAGAAGCCAGCGAGGCAATTTTCCGTATCGACGTCGACGGTGGCGAGGTCACCGGCGTGAGTCGTCACGGGCCGGATCGTGAGTTTGTCGACGCGAGGTCGAATCCTGCGCCGCCGATCGGGAGTCGCCCTCGGACCGCTCAGCCGAACAGCACCGGTCCCACGAACACGAGCCCGATCGCGACGAGGACGAGCACGCTGGCGAGCGTCATCCCGACGGTGCCGACCGTCTCCGGACGGGGAATCGAGAGCCGCGAGCAACCGCCCTCGAGGGACGTCCGCAGGAGCTTCGCCCCGTCGAGTGGGTAAAACGGGATGCAGTTGAAGACGCCGAGCAACAGGCTGAGCCACCACGTCCAGTACAGCAGGTTCGCGATGACGAAGACGCCGCTGCCGAGAGACGAGAGTGCCCCCGTGACGGCGTAGACGTTGGCGGTGGTGCCGACGAAGCCGGCGAAGTTCGCCGTCGAGAGGCCCCCGATCGCGCCTGCGAACGGGAGGAAGGCGATCGCCAGCACGCGCTCGAGTGCCGACGAGCCGAGGCCGTCGGCGGCGGGTTCACCGCGGAGGATCGCGAGGTGCTGGTCGCTCGGATGGGCAGCTGCCCCGAAGTCGGTCACCGTGATCCCGGCCGTCCCCGCGATGGGCGTGACGCCGACGAACGCCGCGCCGTCGCGCTCGCCGAGGGTCACGTCGTACGTTCGACGTTCGCCGTCGACGATCGCCTCGAGCGTGACGGTCTCGCCCGGGTCGGACGCGGCGAGGGCGTCGAAGAGGTCGTCGGCACCGACGAGTCGCTCGCCGTCGAGGTGTGTGAGGACGAGCGATTCGGAGTCGTCCGGTTCGGAGGCGCCGGCGGCTGCGAGCGGTCCGTCGTCGGCCACCGCCGCGACGGCGACCCCGGCGACGATCGTCGTCTCGCCGTCGTCCGTCTTGAGGGTCGCGTGCGTGTCGTTCGCGAGTGCGTCGGCGAACTCGCGTTCGGTGTGGACGGGCGACCCGTCGACGGCGGTGATCACGTCGCCGGGTTCGAGCGAGGCCGGGCCGGCGTCGACTGAGTTGTCGGCTGCCAGCGAGCCGGCCACGACGACCGACCGCTCGAGGGACACCGTCTCGGTGCCGTCCCGGTCGCCTTCGACCGCGAGGTCGACCGTTCGGTTGGCACCGGCGAGAGCCGAACGGAGGTCGTCGTCGCCGTCGATGGGGGCGCCGTCGACGGCGGTGATCACGTCGCCACGCTCGAGGCCGGCCTCCTCGGCGGGCGTGCCGGGCGCGACGCCGCCGACCGCGAAGCCGGGGATCGCGACGATCGACGTCGAGACGAGCGCGACGAGCAAGGCGAGCGTGAGAGCCGCCAGCGCGAGGTTGTTCGCGATGCCCGCCGCGTAGATCCGGTTTCGACTCCGCGTCGAGGCGGCGCGCTCGTCCGCCTCACTGAGTCCGACGAACGCTCCGAAGGGAACGACAGTCAGAAAGATCAGGCCCGCCGACTCGACGCCGACGTCTTCGATGCGGGCGAGCAGGCCGTGGCCGAACTCGTGGACGAACAGGCCAACGAAGAGGCCGAAGACGATCTCTGGCGCCGCCGACAGCGGCAGGAAGTCGTTGACGCCGGGGATCGCCAGCGCGTTTCGAGGCTGGGCCACCTCGCTCGCGGCATCGGTCGTCGTCGCGGCGTAGCCTGCGATCAGGACGAGCGCGAACGTCCCCACTACCAGCGAGAGCGAGACGATCACGCCGCCGTTGGTCCACGCTCGCCACGGCCGACGGTACCGGGGCCCTGCGAGTCCGTCGAGCACCCCGAGTCCGCTTCGAGTCTCGAGTGTGACCAGTGGCCCCGTCGCGTCGATCCAGTCGGGCAGCCGACCACGAGCCTCGAGCACCCAGCCGACGACGGAGAAGGCCACGACGCCGACGCCGATCCAGAGCAACGTTCCCAGCATCAGTCGACGGCTCGACTCGCCGGGGTACGGCCGACGAACGCCGTTCGATCGTCGATACCGGCCCGCCAGTTCGCGAAACGATGCGGCGAGCGATCCGAGCGTCGATCGTGAGTACCGCCTTCGTTCATCGTTGCTATCACGTCAGTAGAAATGAACCAACATCAATCGTCCGATCAACGAACGGCGTCCGGCGAACGATTCGACGATCCGACGACAGTCAGCGCGGCGAGGACGCACTCACTCGAGGTGGGTGGCGACCGTGGGGGCGACCGAGACCGCACTCGCCGGCCGCTCGATCGTGTCGGTGCCGTAGATGGCCTCGACGCCGGCGCTCGAGAGTTTCGCGTAGGCGTCCCGGACGAGCAGCGGGTGGACGCAAGAGACGAAGACGCGGGAAACGCCTCGCTCGCCGAGGACGGCGATGGCCTCGCTCATCGTCGAGCCGGTCGCGATAATGTCGTCGACGACGACGACGTCTCGTTCCTCGACGGCGACGTCGCTCGGGGTGATCTCCACCTCGGTGCCCGAGTGGCGGACCTTCTCGAAGTAGTCGACGTCGCCCTCGCCGTAGGCGTCCCGGACCGTCTCCGCCAGCTCGATCGCGCCGGCGTCGGGCGAGAGGAACACCGGCTCCGCGAGGTCGTCGGGGAGCGGCTCGGCGAGGCGTCCCGCCGCGTCGATCGTCTCCGCGACCGGCTCGAAGAAGTCACAGACGGCTGCCTCGTGCGGATTGACGGTGAGCACCCGGTCTGCACCGGTCGAGATGGCTCGTGCGACCGCCCGCGCGGAGATCGGCTGGCCTCGATCGAACGCCTTGTCCTGGCGGCCGTAGCCCATGTACGGGAGCACGGTGACGACCTCCTCGGCGCCGGCCTCCCGGACCGCGTCCTGGAGCTGGAGCAGTTCGAGGTGGGCCTCGCTCGAGACGGTCGAGGCGACGATTACGGCGCGGTCGGCGTCGAATCCCGGTACCGCCGCGAGCAGTTCCCCGTCAGGAAATCGGTCGTAGGAGACGGGAGCCAGCGGTTCCTCGAGTTCGCGTGCGAGCGCCGCAGCGAGTGCCTGCGACGCGGATCCGGTGACGATCATGCTCGAAGCCACAGTCCGGGGACTAAACCCGTTTTCGTTTGGCAGCCGGCTCGTCGATCGGCCGACGGCGTCGGCTCCCGATCACTCGCCACCGGCGTCGCGCTCACAGGCGCCGCTCGCGGTGTCGCCCGTGATCCTGAGTCCGCCATCGCGACCGACCAGCACGAGGACGGCGAGACAGCTGGGGTCGTTCCACTGTGCGGGCGTAACCTCGGTGAACTCCTCCTCGTCGAGCCGGACTGTCAGCCGAAACTCGCCCGCGTCCGCTGGCCAGTCGGGTTCGATTGTTACCCCTTCTCCGCCCGCCTCGAGGTCGTGTGTCGACCAGTGTTCGATCTCCCCGTCGAGCTCGACGAGGACGTCGACCACGTGCGAGCCGTCGTCCAGATTCTCGACCACGATCTCGCCGAGGACGGTTCCGGCGGAGTCGTCACCGCCCGCTTCGGTCTCGGCTTCTGCGTCGCCGTCACCGGTTGCGTCCGTCCCGTCGAGGCCGTCGGCGCCGGTGCTCGGGTCGTCGTCTTCGCCGAGACAGCCGGCGACCGTCACCGCGGTCACCGCACCCGCCCCTGCGAGCAGCCCTCGTCGCGTCAGTTCACTCATTCAGTTGGGCGAATGGGCATCGTGGATGATAACTCTCCCGCAAGACGATCGACAGCCGCTCGTCAGACGCGGTCGGTCTCGCGCGCCCTCGAGACGGAGAGTCCCGACGCGTCGACGACGCCAAGCGAGTGCGATCGCCACCCGGCATCGCCGACCGCGAGGAACGTGCCGTCCTCGGTCACGGCGTAGATCGTCTCGCCGTAACCGACGCCGACGATCGCGGCGTCCGCGCGCTCGCACTCGAGCCACTCGCCGTCGTCGTGCTCGTACAGCGTGTTGCCGGCGGCTGCGTGGGCACGCTCGAGTTCGCCGGGGCTCGATCGGGGGTCGGCTGCGACGACGTCGAACGGGCCCGAACGCTCTCGCATCCAGCCGTTACCCAGCTTGTACAGGCCGTCGTCGGTCGCTGCGAGCGGCACGCCCGCCACCGAGACGTCGCGAACGGCCGAGAGACCGGCGGGCTCGAGCGACCCGCCCCAGTGACGAACGACCCCGTCAGCCGTGGCGACCAGGTCGCCGTCGATCGCCCTGACGTCTGCGCTCGAGCGTCGCTCGAGGAACACCCACTCGTCTGCTTCCCACCGGGCCACGCGTCCGTCGGGGGCGGCGGCCACGAGCACGTCGTCGTCGTAGCCGACGGCGACTGCGGGGCCGAATCCGGTCTCCTCGAGCGCCACGTCGGTTTCGACGCCGTTCGGAGCTGCCGGCCGTTCGGTCACGAGCACGTCCTCGTCCGTCGCGACCGCCAGTTCGCCGGCTCTCGCGGCGACGTCTCGGCTGGCACAGCGCTCGACGAGCCCGAACGCTCCGACGGCGTCGTCGGAGACGCGGACCCGACAGAGCCCGGTCGCACTGGCGACGTACACCGCGGTCGCCCCGTCTCGCTCGTCGTAGACGCGTTTTTCTTCGATCGAATCCATACCGGTGGCGTCGTCCTCGTGCCTCGAAAGCGTTCCGTCGGCCGGGGCCACACGCACCGTCGACAGCGATCCGGACCCACACCCAACGTCGACAGCGGTTCAGACTCACACGCAACGTCGACAGCGATCTGCCGTCGCGGCGTGCGCTGTGCTGCTCGAGTCGGCGTCGCCGCGAGCGCCGGTCGCGTCGTCACGGCGACCGCCGATTTCGTGTTACCGTTCGTACACGGGCCGGCGCTCGACGTCGTCGATGGAGGTGAGCGTTCCCACGGAGCGGGCGATCTCCGAGAGCTTTACCGTCTGTTCTTCGGTCGCCGCGGCGACCGACTCCGTTTCTCCGGAGACGCGGTCGGCCTTCTGCGCCGACTGCTGAATCGTTCGGTAGATTGCCTCGGCGCTGCTCGCCTGGTCGGCCGCCGCGGTCGCGACGTCGTCGATCCCCTCCGACGTGTGCTCGGTCGCGTCGTGGATGGCTTCGAAGTCAAGCACCGCGTCGTCGACTCGGTCGACGCCCGTCGCCAGCCGGTCGGTCGTCTCCTCGACCCGGTCGACGGTCTCGGTCGCCACCGCCTTGATCTCCTCGACCTCCCGCTCGACGGCCTCCAGATCCGTCTGGGTCTGGCCGGCGAACGACTGCACCTCGCTCGCGATGACCTCGAGCGTCCCCTGGGCGTTCTCACCGCGCTTGGCTTCGACGGAGGCGTTCGTCCCCAGCACCTTCGTCCGCTCGGTGAGTTTGTCGACGCGATCGATCACCTCGTCGATGGCTGCCGTTCGCTCCTCGAGGCGGGAGACGGTCTCGGTGAGTTCGGCTGCCACCGACTGGACCGCCTCTAGCTCCTCGAGCGCCGCGTTCGCCTGTTCGACCCCGCTGTCCGCCAGGGATTCGGCGTCGGTGCTCACCTGGTCGACCGACTCGGCGGTTGCGGCGATCTCCTGAACGTTCGCACTCAGCGACTCGACCTCGTCGGCGATCGTGTCCATGTCGTCGGCCTGACTCGCTGCGAGGTCGTTGATCGTCTGTGCGCTTCGAGCGACCGACGACGACGCGTCGTCGAGCTCCTCGATCGGCGCGTACACGTCGCGCTGAACCGAAGTGGCAAGGGCGTTCCGTCGCTCGACCGCCTGATCGAGCTCTCGGCTGTAGCTCTCGAAGTACGTGTCCGTGGCGACCTGCAGATCGAGGTTGACGATCCGGAGCACGGCGAGAATGTCGGCCATTCCGTCGTGAATCGACTCCCGGACCGTCTCCTCGAGCGTCTCGTCGAGCCCGTCGGCCTCGTCACCCCCGGCTCCCCCGCCGAGGAACCGATCGACGAACCCCGATGTCGACTCCTTCGATCCCAGTTCCTCGTCGGCCCACGCTTCGATCGCGTCGACCGTCTGGCGTTGGACCCGCTCGTCGATTTCAGAGAGGATGAGATCGTAGTAGACGCCGTACTGGCCGACGTAGTACTTCATCGGCATGTTCATCAGCTCGTGCAGTTTCCCGATCCGAGCCCGATTCCGGAAGTACTCCTCGCCGTAGGCACCCGTCGCGAGCGAGACGAGGTACGCACGCTGGGTCTGTTTCAACGCCTCGATCCCCTTCGGCGACCGGCCCATGATCTCGAGCGAGCCATCGTAGCTCGTCAGGTTCTCGTAGAACCGATCGGCGATCTCGTTCTGGCGATCCCGGAACAGCGACTCGAGATCCGAGAGTCGACGCTCGTCCTCCTCGTCGAACTGGATGAATTCCTTCCGCCACGCGATCTCTTCGGCGTCGAGTGCGATGTCGTCGAGGAGTGCATCGGCGTCGACGTGCGCGTTCAACCCCTCGTGGCCGAAGGCGTCGTCCGGTCGTATTGTCATAGTATGACACGAGATAACACCAAGATACCTTAAATGTTTATAGACACCATTTAGGATTCAGTTGTTACTTTTTATCCAGAAGAGTATGGACCCACTTTCAGAACGTGAATTCTAACTACAACCGCGCGTAAACGGGTGGAATTGCCGATATCGCCACGGATATTGAAGAGGTACCGATCGTCTCTGGTGAGAGACCGCTGCATTTTCGGCCAACTCGAACGGCACCTGGATCCAACAATCGAGCGATTCGAGTGGACGACAGTGGTCGCCGAAACGAGTACTACAGCTCCTCGAGCAACGTCTCTGCAGCCACACGCGAAGAGCCCGGTCCTCGGGCGGTGATCAGGTCGCCGTCGACGGTGACGCTCACGTCGGCGTCGAGTTCGGCGTCCCACTCGCCGCCCGCCGCTTTCACCTCGTCTTCGACCCAGTAGGGGAGTTTCCGCCCGTCTGGCAGTCGGTCGGTCTCGTCGACGATGTCTGCTTCCCACTCGTTCGGGAAGCCGGTAACCGCGCGGCCGGTGACGAGGAACGCCCCGTGGCGGTCCCGGGCGAACGCGAGGAGCCCGACGGCGTGACAGATCACGAGCGCCGTGCCGTCGCCCTCCAGGGTCTGGCGCAGCAGTTCGCGAGCGTGACGGTCCTGGTTGACGTCCCAGACGGTGCCGTGCCCACCGGGAAAGACGACGGTGTCGTAGTCGTCGGCGCGAGCCTCGGCGATCGGGATCGGATCGGTCAGTCGGTCGTCCGTCTCGTGAACCGTCCGGAGGCGCTCGGCTTCTTTCGCACCGACCTGGGCCGGATCGACCGACCGCTCGTCGATCACGGGCGGCGAACCGGTCGGCGTCGCGACCGTCACCTCGACGCCCGCCTCGGTGAGTCGCTCGAGGGGCACGATACACTCTTCTCCCCAGTAGCCTTCCTCGCTGACGACGAACAGTGCAGCGGGCATACGTCACACCGTACCCTGACCATCCACTAAAGTGTGGAGCCGTCTCGTGACGGGAGGACCGTCGGTCCGAGCGCCAACGCAGTCGCCGTTCTCATACTCCTGGACAACACTCAGTGAACCGTTTTCTCCGGCCGTATCAGCTCTCGTCGTCGAACTCGCCGTTCAGGTTGAGCGCGTCGAAAAAGCGCCGCTCGATCCGCGTTCCGACGAACTCGAGTAAGTCCGCCTCGTCGTCGCCCTGGTCGGCGAACAGGCCGAGGTCGATGCGGCCGCCGGCCATGTCGTGGTGGCCGCCGACGGAGCCGAACGACTCGAACGCCGCTTTCAGCGTCTCGCCCATGTGGATCCGCGGATCGATCGACCGGCCGCTCATCCGAATCGTGCCGTCGACGATGCCGTAGGCGAGGACGGTGTCGACACCTTCGACGTTGAGGAGGTAGTCGGCCGCTTGTGGGAGCGCGTCGGTCTCCGTGGTTCGCCCCACGGAGGCGACCAACGAGGAGCCGCGTCGGTCTCGGGTCGCGATCGCACGCCCGATCGCGTCGATCGTCGCCGACGTGAACGCGGTGCCGTACAGCCGCTCGAGCAACTCTAGGTCTGCGGCCGGATAGACCGCGAGGGCGGCCTCGTACTCCCGTTTCGTGGGCTCGCGGATGAAATCGAGTCGCTCGCGATGGAGCGCGAACAGCAACGCCGAGGCGACCCGTCTCGTCATCGCCACCTCGAGGTCGGTGAGGTACTCGACGAAGATCGTCGACGTCGCCCCGTACTCGACGCGAACGTCGGCGAACGCGGCATCGACGGCCCCGTTGGGGTGGTGATCGACGACGACGTCGGGGTCGATCGATCGAGGCACCTCCGTGTTGGCCCCTGTCCGTGAGTGATCGACGAACGCGATACAGTCGTACGCCTCGAGATCGACCTCGTCGATGCGTCGGGCAGCGACCTCGAGCAGGTTGACGAACGCACGGTTTTGCTGGTGGGAGATCTCCCCGCCGTAGACGATCACGATCTCCTCGACCCCGCAGGCGTCGGCGATCCTCTCGAGGGCGACGGCGCTGGCGAGGCTATCCGGATCGGGGTTGTCGTGGGTGACGACCGCCAGTGATCCGGCGTCCTCGAGGACGGATTCGAGTTCCGCCGCGCGGGACATATTCGGTATAGGGAGGCGATCCGCTTGAACCCAGCGGCGGTTTTCAGAGCCGTAACCGAGTAATGGCAGGTTGCCTGGTGGCTGCCACTGGCTCGTGGGACCGTTTCCCGCTGTAACGGTGAACTGTCCCGCCGTTGCATCGACGCGGTCACATCAGTCGTTCTGAGTGGGGGGCTGCAAGAGTCACGCCCTCGAGGGCTCCTCGGCCTCGGCGTCCGCGACGATAAACCCTGCCCCGGCGAGGACGAACGCGGCCGGGACGATTGCCAGCCAGAAGCTCGCCTGCCAGAACGCGAGCGAAAAGCTCACGAAGCCGGCGACGATCGCCGGCACGCCACGGCCGAACAGCGTGCCAGCCGTGCCGACGATCGCCAGCCCGACGTGGATCGCGAAAAAGCCCACGACGAACGCGGACGTGCCTTCGTACGAGGTCACCCAGAGGAAGCCACCGAGCAGGTACAGGACGGCCACCACCGACGCGACGATTCCGACGACGGACCGGCGTCTCTCGCGGAGCATACTCGGCGTTGGAACCGCGATCGCTTATCGGTTCGGTCCCGGCTGCCTCACGACCGTTCGGTCCCGACCGGCTCACAACCGCCCGGTCAGCGCCTCGCTGGCCGGTGCGAACGAAATCTCCGTCCCGACGCCCGCCTCGAGCGCCCGTTCGTAGAGCAGGTGCGCCGCCGCGACCGTCTCGATGCCCGTTCCACCGCTGTCGAAGACGGTCAGTTCGTCGTCGCTCGTCCGACCCGGCGCGATCCCGGCGACGACCTCGCCGAGTTCGGCGTGGACGTGGTCTGCCTCGATCGCACCCGCCTCGAGCGCCGCGATGAACGCCCCTGCATCTTGCGTGACCCGTTCTGTGAGGTCCGGAACGTACGTCGCCCGCTCGATCGTCGGCACGTCGAGCTCCCGCTTCTCGGGGTGATACTGCCCCATCGCCGTCACGTGCGTCCCGGGCTCGAGCAGGTCGCCGTCGACGACTGGCTCGCTCGCGGTCGTCGCCGTGATCACCACGTCCGCGCCGGTGACGGCCTCGGCACTCGAGTCGACGGCGGAGACGTTGGCCTCGAGGTCGGCGTCGAACTCGGCGGCGAACGATTCGCGGTGCTCGCGCGTCGGCGAGTAGACGCGAACGTCGCGCCAGTCGCGGACGGTCGCGGTCGTGATCAGCTGGCCGCGGGCCTGGGGGCCGGTGCCGATGATCCCGATCGTTTCGGCGTCCTCGCGGGCCAGCTCGTCGACGGCGACGGCCCCCGCCGCGCCGGTTTTGAAGGGGTTCATGCTCGCGCCGTCGATGATGGCCAGTGGCTCGCCCGACTCGGCGTCGAAAAGCGGCGTCACGAACCAGGCGTCGCCCGCACCGAACCCGGCGGAGTACGTGTAGCCACCCATCGCTCCGGTTTCGGGCAGGATGGCGGCGTAGCTCGTGAACAGGCCGTCGGGATCCGCCCGGAAGAACTGCTGGCGAGGTTTGGCAGCCCCACCCTCACCGCGCTGGCGGTAGCCCTCCCGAACCGCGTCGACGTAGTCGGGAGGCGATACGAGGTCGGTGACGTCTGCACTGGTGAGAAACAGCGTCTCGGTCATACCGAACCAACGACCGACTGAGTGAAAAAGGGAGGAGAAGTGGGCAGTTAGTCCGCTCTGGCTGGGGTGTGGGAGGGACCGCTCTCGTCGCGCTGATCGACCGGTGAATTGACGAACATCGAGTGGCCGATGATTCCCAGCGCGACGAACGCACCGATCGGGACGGCACTCGTCAGCGAGACGCCGACGACAGTGAGCGCTGCAGTGATCCCTAGCAGTGCAACCGGAACGAGCCCAAGTACAATGTCGTAATATCCAGCCATAATCTATCTCATACTATGGGAGATTAGTATATAAGCCTTTCCTATAATAGGCTGATATTGGATTCGTCTATGACCCATACTTTGGGGCGTGAATTCCCATAACTTATGAGTGAATTATTCCAAACGTCCTGGTAGAAATATATGGAGTATCGAACTCGTATTATGGCCACATGGGCCGTCGAGACGCGAGCGTCCCGGTTTCACCATCGAGATGCCCTGGTCGACGTCAGTGGCAATGCCACTCGACGGACGGCGGCGCGGGTACGTCACCTGGAAATCGTCGAGTGGTCACCCGCCACGATTCGGTCGACGGCTTCCGGTTCGACGACCGCGACGTCTCCCGGAATCGTCCGCTTGAGTGCGGCAACTGCAGCCCCGTACTCGAGCGCCGCTCCGAGGTCGGCGCCGTCGAGTCGGCTCGAGAGGAAGCCGCCGACGAAGGCGTCTCCCGTCCCAATCGGGGCGATCGTCTCCGTCTCGAACGCCGGTCGGTCGACGAGCGATCCGTCCCGGCAGGCCACGGCGCCGTCCGCGCCACACGTCACCACCACCGTCTCGAAGTTCCACTCGTCGGTGAGCTCCGTGGCGATCTCGCTCGCGTCGCCGCGCTCGTCGAGGACGGCACGGGCGTCACGGAGCGGCGTGACGAGGACGTCGATCAGGGGGAAGTAGCCCTCGAGCGTCTCACGGGCTGTCTTCGGGGACCACAGCTTCCGCCGGTAGTTCACGTCGAACGCGGTCTCGACGCCCGCCTCGCGTGCGATTGTGAGCAGCTCACCCACCGTTCGCTCGAGCGTCGACGACAGCGCCGGTGTGATTCCGCTGGTCAAGAATAGTTCGGCGTCTCGAATCGGCTCGGTGGACAGCTCGTCGGCGGTCGCGGTCGTCACCGCGGCGTCGGCTCGATCGTACACGACGTCGATTCCCCGTGGATCGCCCGCGAGCTCGAGGTAGTAGGTGCCCTGCCGGCCCGCGTCGGACCAGACGACGTCGACCTCGAGGCCGTGCCGCCGCAGGCCGGAAGTCACCCGGCGACCGAGCGGGGAGTCAGGGAGCTTCGAGAGCCACGTTGCAGCCGTTCCGAGACGACTGGCGGCGACCGCCGCGTTGCTCTCGGCACCTCCGGGATGGACCTCGAGTGTGGCCGCGGTCTCGAGGCGTTCGTGACGCGGGGGCGACAGCCTGAGCATCGTCTCGCCGAACGTAACGAGCTCCGTCATGCGTCAGCCGTCCACGACCGCCGGCATAATAGAGCGGGGAGAGCAGGGTGGCGATTCGACGACCGTGACCGTTAGCTCAGTCCTCGTGCTCGAGCACCTCGATCCCGACGAGAGGCTCGCCGGTGAGCGCGCGGACGTACGCCCCGCCGGCGAGCGAGACGCGCGAGAAGTCCTCCTCCTCGAGGTCGTACAGTTCGATCGAGTGAGCGGTATCGCCCCCACCGACGACCGAGAAGCAGTCGGCGTCGGCGATCGCCGAGAGCACCGTGACGGTGCCGTGGGCGAACCGGTCGTCCTCGAAGACGCCGAGTGCGCCCTTCACGAAGACGGCGGCGGAGTCGGCGACGAGGTCGGCGTAGCGATCGGCCGTCTCGGCGCCGACGTCGAGGAAGGGCCGTTCTTTCGTCACGCCCTCGAGGGACGTCTCCGCGCGCTCGCCGTCGTCGTCGTAGGCGAGATCGGTCGGCAGAACGAGGCGGTCGCCACAGGACTCGAGGATACGCTCGATCGCCTCCCGGTGGTCGTCCCACTGGTGATCGAACAGGTCGGTTCCCTCGACGTCGTAGCCGACGTCGTGGCCGTCGGCGCGCAAGAAGAGTTCGCCGACGACGCCGCCGAGACAGAACCGGTCGACGGTGTCACAGAGGCGTTCGACGACCGGAATCGTGTCCTCAGCTTTCGTGCCGCCCAACACCAGTGTGACCGGACCGTCGAACGGCCGGTCCTGGAGGGCGGTGTTCGCCGTGTACTCTGCTTCCATCACGCGCCCCGCGTAGGCGTCCAGCACGAGGGGGAAACCGACGATCGAGGCGTGAGACCGGTGGGCCGCCGAGTACGCGTCGCCGACGTAGGCGTCGAACTCGGGGGCGAGCGTTCGGACGAGTTCCGTCTCGGCTTTGACCTCGGGGTCCGCTTCAGGGAGCTCTCCCTCACACATACGGACGTTCTCGAGGAGGAGGACGTCGCCCGGCTCGAGGGCGTCGATCGCCGCGAGCGCGTCTTCGCCGCAGGTGTCAGCGACGAAGTCGACCGCGTGACCGAGGTGGTCGGCGAGGAGCTCGGCGTGGCGTTCGAGCGAGACGAACGTGTCCTTCCCGGGCCGACCCTGGTGGGCGAGCAGGGCGATCGCGTGGTCTTCGGCGAGCAGTTCGGCGATCGTTTCGGCGTGGCGGGCGAACCGGCGGTCGTCCTGGACGACCGCGTCCTCGATGGGGGCGTTGACGTCGATGCGGACGAGCAGCCGCTGTCCGGGCTCGAGGTCGTCGATGGTTCGAAACGTGGGCATGAGTGGGTAGATCAGTCCAGTCGGTTGGAAGCCGAGTCAGACGACGTCAGTATCAGCGCACGACCGCCTCGTCGTGGTCGATGGCCTCGGTTTCGGCGGCGACGTACTTCGCGAGCGCCAGCATCTGCATCGAGAAGCCGTACTCGTTGTCGTACCACGCGAGCACTTTCACCATGTCGTTGGCGACGACCATCAGGGAATCGAGGTCGACGTAGGAGGCAAGCGGCAAGCCGACGATATCCCGCGAGACGATCTCCTCGTCGGTGTAGCCGAGGACGCCGGCGAGGCTGTTGTCGGCCGCCTCGCGGAGGGCGTCGGCGACCTCCTCTCGCGTGATGTCGGCCTCGAGGTTGAGCGTGAGGTCGGTGATCGAGCCGTTCGGGACCGGGACGCGCATCGCCATCCCGTCGAGTTTGTCCTCGAGTTCGGGCAGTACTTCGGTGGCCGCGATCGCCGCCCCGGTCGTGGTCGGGACGATGTTCTCGGCGGCGGCGCGGCCGCGACGACGCTTCTCCATCGGTCCGTCGACGAGGCCCTGGCTCCCCGTGTAGGCGTGGACGGTCAGGAGCAGGCCCGAAACGATGCCGAACTCCTCCTCGAGCACCTGCAGAACCGGCGCGACGGAGTTCGTCGTACACGAGGAGTTCGAGACGACGGCCTCCCCGTCGTAGGTCTCGTGATTGACGCCGTAGACGAACATCGGGACCTCCCGCTCGCCTTTCGGCGGGGCCGAGATGACGACCCTGTCGGCGCCAGCCTCGAGGTGCTGGGCCGCCTCGTCGTGGGTGCGAAAGAGGCCGGTCGCCTCGAAGGCGACGTCGACGTCGAAGTCGTCCCACGGTAGTTCGGACGGCTCGGGCTCGGAGCACAGCTGGATCTCCTGGCCGCCGACGTAGAGGGTACTTCCCTCACGTGACACCCCGCTGAGCCGCCCGTGGACCGAGTCGTACCGGAGCAGGTACTCCATGTCGTCGTCGTCCATCACGTCGTTGATGGCGACGATCTCGACGTCGTCGTCGGTCAGCGACGCGCGAAGAATGCTCCGGCCCACCCGTCCGAAGCCGTTGAGCCCGATTCGAAGCGGCTCGCTCGATCCCGCGCCACCGCTGTAGACGTGATGTCTCATAACTGAGGGGTCTACGCCGAGAGTTAAATTTGTTGTCCCGGACAACGGGGATGAAAACGACAGGCATCGTTCCGGTCGGCTCCAGATATAGTCCGCAGTTGGGTTACTATCACCAATCGAATGTGTACCGACCAGTAACGAACGACACCTACGGCTTGACCCTACCGCCACCCGACGGTGCGCCGACGCGACGCCGTCGCCAGCAGGGCACAGTTCTTAGGTCGGCTGACCCCCTACCATGGTCGATGACCGTCACCGTCAGCTACACCTGCCCCCACTGCAACGCGGTCACGCGCCTCGAGCGTCGTCCCGACCTCGCGGACAAATCCGTCACCACCATCCCCCAGCCGGGCTGGGAGTACGCCGAGCCGGGAAACGACGACCTCGAGGCGGCCGACGGCGTCGCCTTCCGCTGTGGCGAGGACGGCCCGACGACCGACCTCGAGGGTGAGCCGGTCGAGGGCTGTGGCCGCCCGTTCTACCTCAACTTCGTTCGCTTCGAACGCGGGGTCGAACTCGAGCCGGACCCGCCGACGTACGGCGGGCCCCGGTTCGATTTTCGGCCCTGAGCGACCGGCTCCGGCACCCACAACGCTTTTCGCGCCCGACCCGCCATGCTCAGGCATGGACGAAGCCGCCGTACGTGACCGGCTGCGGGCGGTCGAGGATCCAGAGCTCGGGGACGACATCGTCTCGCTCGGGCTCGTCAACGACGTCTCGATCGACGGTGACGAGGTCGCGATCGACCTCGCACTGGGAGCACCCTACTCGCCGACGGAGACGGCGATGGCGGGAGACGTGCGATCGGTGCTCATGGAAGAGGGAGTCGACCCCGAACTCTCCGCGAGCGTTCCCGGTCGGGACGACGCCGGGGCGGCCGAGGGGACGGTGTTGCCCAACGTCAAGAACGTCATCGCCGTCGCCTCCGGGAAGGGCGGTGTCGGCAAGTCGACCGTCGCGGTGAACCTCGCCGCCGGCCTCTCACAACTGGGCGCCCGCGTCGGGCTGTTCGACGCGGACATCTACGGGCCGAACGTGCCGCGGATGGTCGACGCCGACGAACCGCCGATGGCGACGGCCGAGGAGACGCTGATCCCGCCGGAGAAGTACGGCGTGAAACTGATGAGCATGGCCTTCCTCGTCGGCGACGACGACCCGGTCATCTGGCGGGGACCGATGGTGCACAAGGTGATCACCCAGCTCACCGAGGACGTCGAGTGGGGTCACCTCGATTATCTCGTGATCGACCTCCCGCCGGGGACGGGCGACACGCAGCTGACGATGCTCCAGACGATCCCCGTCACGGGCGCGGTGATCGTGACGACGCCCCAGGACGTCGCGCTCGACGACGCCCGCAAGGGGCTGCAGATGTTCGCCCGCCACGAGACCGTCGTCCTCGGCATCGTCGAGAACATGGCGACGTTCGTCTGTGACGACTGCGGGAAACACCACGACATCTTCGGCGCCGGCGGCGGCGAGGCGTTCGCCGACGTCCACGACCTGCCGTTTCTCGGCTCGATCCCGCTCGATCCTCGAGTCCGGGAAGGCGGCGACGAGGGCGACCCGGCCGTCCTCGACGAGGAGAGCGACACCGGCGAGGCGCTGCGCGAGGTGACCGAGGCGATCGCGAACAACACCGGCGTCGTTCACCGCCAGGCCGTCTCCTCGACGGTCGAAGATCGAATGCCACCGGCAGAACTCGAGGACGTATGAGCGACGCGACGGACGGAGACGACCCCGACGATCCGGAGTTCGAGCCCGACCCCGAGCGCGTCGCGCTCCTCCGGGAAATCGCCGACGAGGTCCGTGGCGACAGCTCCGAGCGAAAACAGCTCGCGAACATCCTCTATCGCGTGAGCGACCTCTACGACGACGCCGAGGAGACCTCGCCCGAGGAGATCGTCCGAAACGTCAAATTTATCCTCGAGGTCAAAGAGCGCGGCGGCCTCGAGCGCTGAGCGACTCGAGCGTACCCCTTTTGCGTTCGGACGCCAAGGACGGATGTGGACGCGAACCAACACTCCCGTGAGAACCCGTTCGGCATGGACGAAGCCTGCCGGAACTGTCCGGCGCTCTGTGAGCCGCGCACACAGGTCGTCCACGGCTACGGCGACGTCGGCGCCGACTTCCTGTTCGTCGGCGAGCGACCCGGCCCCGGCGCGGACGCCGCTGGCGTCCCGTTCGCGGGCGACGACGGAGCGCCGTTCCGGCGGCTCCTCGAGCGCCTCGGCCTCTGTCGCGTCGACTCCGATCCCGACTGGCCGGAACTCGTCAACGTCTACCTGACGAATCTCACGCGCTGTCGGGACCCCGACCGGCGGCCGACCGACGACGAGATCGAAAACTGCGAGCCGTTTCTCAACGCCGAGATCCGGATGATCAACCCCGAGATCATCGTCCCGATCGGCGAACGCGCCCTCCACGAGATTGGGGAGGAGTACACCACGGCGCCCGTCGACGACCTCGACGTGGTCGCACAGCACGGAACCGCGATCCGCGGGCGCGGCTTCGAACTCGTTCCCATGATCGATCCCCACGAACAAAGCGACGAGCAGATCCAGTCGTGGCTCGAGTCGTTCGCGGCGCTGATGGCGTCGGACTACCGACAGACGAAAGGCCGCCAGGAGCGGTGACCGGCGTCGTTACCAGTAGGAGCTTCGAACGCCGCCGCTCGCGTTCGAGCCGAGGCCGCTGAGAACGAGCACGAAGCCAGCCGCGACGGCGAGGGTCGCGACCGTCGGGACCAGCAGGGCGGGGTCGGCGGGATCGAGTCCGTAGTTCGTGACGAACGCCACGAGCCCGACGACGGCGGTCGCGGCGATGACGAGCGTTCCGAGCAGTCCGAGGAGTCGTCGTTCGTCCATATCGCTCACCTGGTCTGTGTGGCACATAAACGTACTCGTCGCCAAGCGCCGCGTTCAAGACACTCACGCGCCCACTGTGAGGTATGATCGTCGTCGTTCCGGTACCCCCGCCCCGCGAGGGACTCGTCCTGTCGTCGCTCACAGAGGAGACGCCCCTGTCGACGGCCGAGGTGACACGACTCGCCGAGGCCGCGACGATGGACGTGCTCCACGCCGCCCGCTCGAGCGGCGGTGACCTCCTCGTCAACTACCGCGACGAGGAGACGCTGCCCGACGCGTTCGACGACGGCGACCCCGAAGCCGAGGTGCGCGACCTGGTACAGGACACGCTCGGCGAGGACGCCGAATTCCGCCTCGAGCGTCAGGTCGGCTCGACGCGAGCCGCACGGGTCGGCAACACCGTCACCCACCTCCTGAATCGCGAGGACGCGGCGAGCGTGGGCGTCCTCGAGCCGACGGCCCCGCTGGTGGCTCGCACCGAGATCGACGGCGCGGCGATGTCCGTTCGCCGAACCGAGGTGGTGCTCGGCCCGGCCGGCGACGGCTCGGTGTACTTCGCCGCCTTCGCCGACCCGATCGACTTTACGGACGCCTACGAGCCGCCAGCGCTCGAGACGCTCGCCCGCCGCGGCGAGTCGGCCGGGCTGGACGTCGGCTTCGCCCCGGCGATCCCGACGATCACGACCGAAACCGGCCTCTGTGCGACGATCGCCGGCCTCGAGGCCCGCCGGGCGGCCGGCCGGCCGATCCCCGAAGCGACCGCACTGGTCGTCGACGACCTCGGCCTGACCGTCGAAGACGGCCCGACGCTCGGTCGCGAATAGACCGACAATGCTTTTTGAGTCGGTGGAAAACTCACACTCGAGGTGAGGTGGCAGAGCGGCCTAACGCGCCTGCCTTGAGAGCAGGTGGCTGGAAAGCCTCATGGGTTCAAATCCCATCCTCACCGTTTTCCGCGAGCACACACGACGAGCGAAGCGAGGAGTCGCTCGAGCGGAAAACGGGAACGGTGGGATTTGAATCAGGGAAGTCGCAACGGCCGAACGGAGTGAGGCCGACCGTCTTCCCGTGGTTCAAATCCCATCCTCACCGCTTTTGTGACGAACGGACGTGAGGAGCAAAGCGGGAACACGGGATTTGAATCAGACCGAGGTTCTGCGCTTCGCGCAGGTTCTCGGGCGTGGTTCAAATCCCATCCTCACCGTTGCTGTCTTCAAAAGAGCGCGAGCGCTCTTTTGGACCTCGCGGAGCTTCGCTCCGCTCAGTCGCGAACAATTCGTGAGCGACAGCGAGGTCGGTGGGATTTGAATCAGGGAAGTCGCAGCGGCCGAACGGCGTGAGGCCGACCGTCTTCCCGTGGTTCAAATCCCATCCGCACCGTACTCAGTCCCCGGCGAGCGGAGACGACACGTCGTGATCGCCGCATCCTGTACGTTTTTCCGCGTCAGCCGGCAACCACTAGTCGATGACACAGTCACTCGAGAACGCCGACCTCGATTTCGAGCCACTCGGTCGCACCGGCATACACACGAGCGAGCTCCAGTTCGGGACCTGGCGCTTTGGCCGCACCACCGAGGCGGGGAACCTCGAGATCACCGAGGAGCGCGCGCACGAACTGCTCGACGCTTACGCCGACGCTGGCGGTCGGTACATCGACACGGCCGACGTCTACGGCGGCGGCGACAGTGAACGGTGGATCGGCGACTGGCTCGACGAGCGCGAGCGGGAGCGATATACGATCGCCTCGAAGATCTACTGGCGGATCCGCGATGGCGATCCGAACAGCGTGGGGACGAACCGGAAGAACCTCCGCCACCGCCTCGAGGCGCTCCTCGAGCGCCTCGACACCGACTACGTCGACGTCCTCTACATCCACCGCTGGGACGACGAGACGCCGACCCGGGAGCTACTGAAGACGCTGAACGGATTCGTCGAGTCCGGCATGGTCCACTACCTCGGCGCGTCGACGATGCGGCCGAACGCCTGGAAGGTGGCGGAGGCGAACGCCATCGCCGAGGCCAACGGCTGGGAGCCGTTCACCGTCCTCCAGCCGCGGTACAACCTCGTCGACCGCGAGATCGAGGGCGACTACCTCGAGTTCGCGCGCGAGCGCGGGCTCGCGATCTGTCCGTGGAGTCCCCTCGGGCAGGGGTTTCTGACCGGGAAGTACTCCCGCGAGGCGGACCTGCCGACGGACTCGCGGGTGGCCGAGTCGAGCCGGTTCCGGGAGTCGTACCTCACCGAGGAGAACTTCGACGTACACGACGAACTCGACGCGGTCGCCGCGGAAGTCGACGCCTCCCCCGCGCAGGTGGCGCTCGCGTGGCTGCTCCACCGCGACGGCGTCAGCGCGCCGATCATCGGGGCGCGGACGGTCGAACAACTCGAGGAGAACCTCGCGGCCGCGTCGATCGAACTCTCCGCGGAACAGGTCGAGCGGTTGACGGCGGCGAAGGCGGGCCCCTACCAGGGGTTGTAACCACGGAGGGGACGGCCGGGCGTGCTCGCGTTCGCGACATCGTCCTCGAGTGCGCGACTGCCTCGCGTTCGGGACCTCGGATTCGAGAAAAACGGGGCCGACTCGTTCCTATCGGTACGACAGCTCGAGGTCGAGCGCGCGCTCGAGCAGGGCTCCGTCGTAGCGCTCTTCGGCCTGTTCGGGCCGTCGACCGTGGATCGTGCGCACCTGCTGGATCGAGTTGCGGAACACCTTGAACGTCGCCTCGTCGACCATCTGGCCGTCTAAGGTGACCGCGCCGGTACCCTCGCGTTTGGCTGCGTTGAAGCGTTCGATCTTGCTCACGTCGCGCTCGAGTTCCGTGGGCGTCGGCATGTGGATCGTGTTCGCCTGGATCGTCTGTTTCGGATAGAGCGACCAGGAGCCGTCCAGTCCGAGGTGGGCCTCGTGTTCGACCTGGTCGGCGTAGCCGTCGGCGTTGTAGTAGGTCAGTCCGGCGCGCTCTTTGAACAGATCGTCGAAGGGGCCGCCGATGGCGAGCAGGCCGGCGGCGCTAGCTTCGTTCGAGAGGCGTTCCAGGAGCCCATCCCAGCGTGGGCGACCGTCGCCGAGGTCGCGCGCGCCGAGTTCGGCGGCGTAGTCGACGGGACCGAAGACGAGCGCGGTGAGCCGGGAGTCGGCGCCGAACTTCGCAATCTCGCGGAGATCGGAGCGTGCGCGACCGGTCTCGACGATGATCGACATGCCGATCGAGCCGTCGGGGTGGCCGTGTTCGGCCTCGGCTTCTGCGATCGCTTCGGCGGCGCGTTCGACGTCCTCGAGGCGGCCGACCTTGGGGACGACGACGCCGTCGATCTCGTCACCGATCTCGGC
Source organism: Natronobeatus ordinarius (assembly GCF_024362485.1). NCBI lineage: Archaea > Methanobacteriati > Methanobacteriota > Halobacteria > Halobacteriales > Natrialbaceae > Natronobeatus > Natronobeatus ordinarius. The sequence goes on from NZ_CP101456.1 coordinate 1,300,763, forward strand.
GACGAGTCGGTCGATCTGGTCGCGCCCGCGGGCGCGAAACGCCTCGTCCTCGTAGCTCCACTCGACGCGGGGCCAGATCTCGCCGGGGAACTCGTGTTCGGGGACGAGTTCGATCGTGTTCTCGAGGCCCGTCTCTTTCATGTCGGGGGCCGTCCCGTCTTCCATGTCGGGGACGAGCCAGTCGGGCGCCTGGAAGCCCTCGGCGGTGAGGCCCGAGCGGAGGTATTTCGCCGTGTCGTCTTTCGGGACGGCGGCCGGTGCGGTCTGGAAGGTTCGGCAGAGTGTAACGTCGGTCATGTATTTCGTAGGTTCGATAGGTAATGTGTAATCGTTGCGTTTATCGGTCGGTTCAGTTCCCTCGCTTACAGATCTTCGCCGTCCGGATTCCGGAGTAGACGGGCTCGTCGTTCTGGTTGAACGCGATGTGCTCGAAGCGGACGGTGCCGGCGACGTCGCCGTCGTTCTCGGACGACGTCCGAGAGCCAGTCGAGGTTTCCTCGACGCTGTCTTCCGCGTCGAGTACTCGAGTAAAGGCGTAGACGGTGTCGCCGGGCGTGACGAAGGTGTGGAACGTCTCGTCGTCGAAGCCGACCTCGCGGTAGGTCTGTTCGTCGGAACGCGCGTGACCCAGTGCGGTCGAGCGGGTCACGTCGCCGTACGTGACGATGTCGCCCGAGGGCGAGTCGGCCATCACGTCGAGGTTGTGATGTTGTTTCGCCGTGTTGAGCGTCGACAGCGGCAGGTAGGCGACGGTGACGTCGTCCTGGCTGCGCCCGCGCTCGTGGCGGTAAGCGACGGCGGCGTCTCGACCCGCTGCTTCCTCTAACGCCTCGACGAAGTCTTCGAAGTAGCCGCCGTCGGGATTGATGAACTCCGCGGGGAGCCCCTCGTCTTCCTCTTCGTCGGCGTTCTCGACTGCACCTCCATCAGTTTCGAGGGGCTTTCGCCGCGGGATCATGTTCGTGCGCTCGTACGAACACAGTACTTCGCCGGTTTCGGCGTCCTTCCCGCGGGTTCGCCAGGAGACGATGCCGTAGTTCGGGCGGGAACTCGAGGAGGCCTTGTTGACGACCTCGCTTTCGACGTGGAGTTCGGTTCCCGTGTAGACCGCGTCGGTCGGGAACCGGACGTCGGTGCGTCCGAGGAAGTAGCCGCCTTTCTCGCTCAAGTCCTCGACGGTGATGCCGAGGGTGGCGGCGGTGAGGTAGTCGGGGTGGACGGGAGGTTCCTCGAAGCCACGCGCCTCGGCGGCGTCCTGGCGCCAGTAGGCGGGGTCGTGGTTGAGCGTCTGGCTCATCCACGCTTCGTTGCCGTGGCGGGTGAGCGTCAGACCGGGGTCGTGGTCGATCACCTGGCCCTCCTCGAAGTCCTCGAAGCAGTTGCCCTTCGCTTTGGTCTCGGCCTGTTCAAGCGCCTGTGTGAACGTATCTGGATCTGTCCAATCAGTCATCTGCAGTCACCTCGTCTTCGATCTCGCGTCGCTCGCGTGCGCGGCGAGCGACCGTGCGGCGCATCTCGTTTTCGACGATCATGTAGCCTTCGTCGAAGCCCATGCCGGGTTTCGCGAGCACCTGTGCGGCGTTCGTCGCGAGCGCGACGTGAGCGCAGGCGCGTGCGGACGTCTCGGTCTCGTTGCAAGTGCCGCCGAGGTAGGCGCGGGTGTCGGTTCCGTCACAGTACTGGACGGCTCGGGCGCTGCGCTGGATGCCCCCGAGGTCCGGCGTCTTCACCTGGACCACGTCGGCGGCGCCCGCGTCGACGAACGCTTGCACGTCCGCGAAGGTGTTACACCACTCGTCGGCGACGAGGTCGACGCCGACGCCGGCCTCGGCGAGGCCATCACGTAGTTCACACATCGCCTCGATCTGTGCCTCGCGATCGCCGACGTCCATCGGGCCCTCGATCTGGATCGGCAGGGGGCCAGCGGCGTCCTCGAGTGCGGCGAAGTAGTCGACGACCTCGGGGCGGTCGTACGGCGCACTGAAGATCTCGCCGATCATGCCGTAGACGTCGATGTGGAGACGGGGCTCGTAGCCGTCGGGGCCGAGTTCCGCAGAGCGGGAGACCAGCCACTCGACGTACTCGAGCAGCGTCTCGCCGTCCGAACCGATCTTCTCCTCGGCGTTGATCAGTCCGTGGGGCAGAACGGGGACGCCTTTGACGAACATCTTCTCGGCGTTGACGTAGCGGTCGTCGCCACTCTGGCCGAACACGGGGATGGGTTCGGTGGCGGGTTCGGTCCCGAGTTCGTCGGCCAGAACGTCCGTCCGGGTCGTCCCCTCAGCTTCAGCGGCCGCGGCGAGCAACGCCTGGGAGACGCCGTAGCGGATCGCCGTGTGTAAGCGATCGCCCTCGACGTCCAGCTCCTCGAGCAGTTCGGCGTTCTCGAGGAAGTCCGCTGCATCGCGCCCGACGAGTTCCTCGGCGACCGGCCCCTCGACGACGGGGGCGTACTCCTCGGCCTGGAACAGTGGATCGCGTCCGCCGGCGCCCGAATACTGGACCGCAGCACAGTCGCCACGGACCACGGTGCCGTCGGCGAGTTCGAGTTCGACGAGCAGGGCCTCCCCGGCCTGGCGGATCGAGTCGAAGCCGTCGGTGACGGGCTCGCCCACGTAGGCGAAGCCGTCCTGGCTCGCGCCCCCCTTGATCGCGCGCTGATCGTCGAAGTAAAAGCCCGAGAAGCCGGGCGTGGCGTGGACGCCCTCAATCCGCATTGCCAACACCTCCGGCGCCGCGGCCACGGCCGCTGGGTCGGCCGATCAGTTTCCCGTCGCTGATCGCGTCGACGTCGTCGGCGACCATTCGGAACGACTGTTCGCGTCCCTCGGTTTCGGCTCGCTGGGAGAGGCGAGCCTTGTGGATCTCCTTGATCTCGTCGTCCATCTCGAGGTCGGCCCACTCGAAGATGCGAACCCGACCGTCGTCGTCTCGAGCCGGGAGCACCGAGCCCTGTGCGCTGTCGCTGGGGGCGAAGGGGACGTCGAGCGCGCCCGACTCGAAGGCCTTGATGGTGCCCCACGCGACGTCGCCGTCGCCGTGGTCGAGAATCGTCTCCATCAGGCAGTGGGTCTCGCGTTCGATCAGCTCCTGTTCCTCGTCGACGCCGTCGATGTCGATGTTCTGCTCGATCGCCATATCGATGATCTGTCTCGTCGTTCGCAAGCCGGCGGCGTTCGCCTCCATCGTCGGCACGCCCTGGAACTCCTGGGGAGATTTGGTGATGACCTTGTCGGGGCGAGCGATCGCCGCCGTCATGCCGCCGAGGCTGATGACGCCGTTGGCGCGGGCCTCGTCCGGCGGGAAGCCGCCCATCCACTCGTGGAAGACCGTCGTGACGACGACCTCGTCGGGCAGATACTCGTTGGCGAGTTTCCGCAGGGCGCGCAGGGCGGCGACGTCCTGGACGACGTTGCCGACCTGGCCGTAGCCCAGCGTGACCGACCGAACGCCCTGGGTGGCCGCGAGCTGGCCCTCGACGATCCCGATCGCGATCGCGATCGACGGCGGAACGAGCGTCCCTGTGAGGGGGCCGAAGGGCTCGCGGTTGATCCGGACGCCGCGTTCGGTGTAGGCGCCGGCCAGCCGGTCGACGAACTGCCAGTGTTCGATCGTCTCGGCGAGGCCGTGTTCTTTCGTGTACGGGATGTTGTACGAAATTGGCCCACCCTCGAAGCTCTGGAAGCCGCCCGCGAACGTGATCGCCGCGAGCAGGCGGGCGTCGGGCGTGCCGTGGCGGACCTCGATCGGGGCGTCGATCGCCTCAATCAGGTCCCGGCAGCCGTCGACGCCGTGGTTGACGGCCGGAAAGCCGTTCAGGGTGTCCTCGTTCGTCTCGCGGGCCTTCTCGAGGCCGGTCTGGGCTTTCCCGTACTCGTTGTCCCTGGTGTAGGAGTCGATCGTCGTGGGGAGGAGATCGGCCTCGCCCTCGCGGTGGAGATACTCGAGGAGCTCGATCTGGCTCTCGAGCCGTGGGACGCCCGCCCGTGGCTGCAACAGCGGGTTGTCGGCCGACTCGAGGACTTCCGCGAATCGCTTCTCGCGCGGGAGCGACTCGTGATAGGCGATCGCCTCGTCGAAGCCGACGTCCGCGCCAGTCGGCCAGTCGGATCGGATTTCGTCGTCGATACGCCGTAGCTCGTCGGAAGGAATGCGTTCGTCTCGTATCATCTAGCTCGTCTAGGACGTGATCGTGGCACGCTCTCGCTCCGTCGTCGTCACCTGCAGGTCTCGCTCGAGCGCCGCGATCGCCTCTTCGGGGTCGGTCTCGGAGTCGAAGACCCGGTCGAACCCGAGTGCTTCGAACGTCGCACGGGTCTCCTCGAAGTCGTCCTGGCCGACCGCGAGGTTGCCGCCGATGTAGGTGATCGCGTCGATGCCGTAGGAGTCGAGGACGTCGTGAAAGCCCTGACAGTCCTGCTCGGCGTGACCGTAGAGCGAGGAGACCAGTACAGCCTCGGCGTCGTGTGCTACTGCGGCCTCGGCGAACTCCTCCTGGGAGGTCTGGACACCGAGGTTCACGACGTCGAAGCCGGCTGCACTGAACGCTTGCTCGAGGATCGTGATTCCGACGACGTGCGCGTCGGAGCCGATCACACCGAGAACGACCGTTCTGGGCATTGTATGATCGACCATGAGGAATAGGGACTTAACTCTAATGGTTTTTCATGATAATACTCCTTATACAGCCTTCCACTCTCTCAGTGAGGGATGGTTTCACACCTCGAGTGGTACGTGTGAACATCATCATGATCTATCGTAAAGGTTTTTGAGGCGGTCCATACATCGAGAGGCTATGGGAGCGCTCTCTACCTTACGCGTCCTCGATCTGACGCAGGTGCTCGCCGGACCGTACTGCACGATGTTGCTCGCGGACATGGGCGCAGACGTCGTAAAGATCGAGCGACCTGGCGGCGACTTCATCCGCCCGAACCCACCGTTCGCCGACGATCCCGACGAGGAAGCCTACGGCGGCTACTTCCAGAGCGTCAATCGCGGCAAACGCAGCATCGAGCTCGACCTCGGCGACGACGAGGATCGCGAGGCCTTTCTCTCGCTGGTCGAGAAGGCGGACGTCGTCGTCGAGAACTACCGCGCGGGCACGATGGAGAAGTTCGACCTCGGCTATGAGACGCTGCGTGAGCACAATCCCGAACTGATCTACTCCTCGATTCGCGGCTTCGGCGACCCACGGACCGGCGAGACCCACCGACAGGGCCAGCCGTCCTACGACCTTATCGCCCAGGCGCTCGGTGGCGTCATGGAGATCACGGGCCAGGCAGACGGCCCACCGACGAAAGTCGGCCCCGGCATCGGTGACCTGTTCACCGCGACGTTGAACTGCATCGGCATCCTGAGCGCGGTCTACTACCGCGAACAGACCGGCGAGGGACAGTACGTCGACACGGCGCTGTACGACTCGATGATCAGCATGACCGAGCGCGCGATCTACCAGCAGTCGTACACGGGCGAAGCGCCGACCCGGCAGGGCAACTCCCACCCGACGCTCTTTCCGTTCGACGCCTTCGAGGCCGCCGACGGCCACGTCGTCATCGCCGGCTTCGGGACGAACCACTGGACCGCGCTCTGTGAGGAGATCGGCCGACCAGACCTCGCCGAGGAGTACCCCGACCGCGAGAGTCGCCTCGCACACCGCGAGAACCTCCGCGAGGAGATCGGCGCGTGGACCGCCGAGCGAACCGCCGCAGAGATCTGTGACGCGCTCGAGGGTCAGGTCCCGGTCGCCCCCGTCCAGAACACCGAGGACATCTTCGATGATCCGCACGTCCACGACCGCGAGATGATCGTCCCGGTCGAACAGCCGGGCGCCGACCGCGAGGTCGAGATCGCCGGCAATCCGATCAAGATGACGGAGACGCCCCCGCGCGTGCGAGGTCGGGCGCCGCTGCTCGGCGAACACCAGGATGAGGTCCTCGAGGAGGCGACCGCGGACGCCGAGACGACGGCGGACGACTGACTCCGGACGCGCCGGCCGAATCCGCGGAGAAGGTAACGTTTTTGCGCCGGCCACTCCCTTCTCGTGGTATGGACTGGCCACACGATCCCGACGGCGAGGAGGGGAGCGAGGGCAAGCGCAAGTACGATATGGCGATCATCGCCAAGAAGGTCGACGAGGAAGAGGACTTCCCGCTTTCCCGGGACGAGTTCGTCGCCGAGTACGGCGACGACCCGATTCGGGTCAATCACCAGAAGGTCGTCGCGCTGAGCGATATCTTCGCCTACGTCGAGGAAGCGGAGTTCGAGACGATCGTCGACATGCACAAAGCGGTCGGCGCGGCGATGCGCGAGGGTGAGTTCTGGGACTACCACCCGGTCGGACCGGACCCCGAGAAGAAGCCGGCGTGAGCCCTCGGGCGTCACGCCCTCATCACGAATCTGGATTACGTATCACTTATACGAAGCGGGCCGAAACGCTCGAGTACCGTGACGAACACGCAGGTTACGCTCGTTCAGATCGACAACTACGGCCCGTGGACGGTAACGCCCCAGCCACGACGCGAGGCCGACCTCCAGACACTCCAGTCGCGGCTGTACGCCGACATCTCTCAGTTCGTCGGTAACCGCGACGGCTACACCTTCTTCACCCGATTCGACAACATCATCGCCGTGACCAACGGCCTCGACATGGCGGACCACGCGCTGCTCCAGGAGTCAGTCGGCAACCGCTACCCCGTGACGCTCAGCCTCGGCGTCGCGACCGGGACGACCCCCGTCCAGGCGCTTTCCGACGCCACCGCGCTCGTACAGGACGCCGGCAGCGCACAGGACAAACACCGACGGGAAGTCCTCGATGGCCGCGTCGTCGAGGCTCCCCACCGCACCGACGAGGACGTCACGATCGCTCACTTCGACGTCGTCAACGCGACCGGGACGTACACCGACGAACTCAACGCCTTCGATACGTTCATCGAGATCGAACAGGGCTACGCCGCACTCATGAAGTACATGCGCCAGGCCCACGACAGCCTCTCGTTTTTCGTCGGCGGCGACAACGTCATCGCCGTCTGTCCTGACCTCGGTCGCGCGGCGTACGAGGACGCCATCGCCCACGTCGAGGAGACGGTCGACGTAAAACTCCAGGTGGGCGCTGGACACGGCGAGACCGCCCACGTCGCCGGAATGGCCGCCAAGCACGCGCTCGAGACCTGCCGCGCGGACGGCTCGCGAGTAGAGCTCGCATAGTCGTCCCGTTCGTCGATCGGAACGAACGATGCCGGCAGCCGTCTGCACAGAAATCGTACCTTCGTCGGCCGATTTGAAAAGCCTGCCGGGGGTAGCTTTTAGACCGTCCCTGCGAATTATTCACACATGGAATCGGAACTGTCGGTCAGGGACGTCTTGACGAAAGCGTACGTGGCAGCGAGCGAGTCCGACACGGTCCTCGACGCCGTTCAACTGATGCGTGCAGAACGCGTCGGCTGCGTGCTGGTCGTTCGCGGCTCGGACGTCGTCGGGATCGTCACCGAGTGGGACGTCCTCGGACTCGTCGAGAACGGGCTGGACGCCGACGAAACGACCCTCGAGGAACTCATGTCCGCACCCGCCCTGACGATCGACGCCGATCGGTCGCTCGGAGACGCCGCCAACACGATGACGCGAGAGAACGTCCGCAACCTGGTCGTCGAGGACGACGACGGCCTCCTGGGCGTGATCACCCAGCGTGACGTGATCGCCGCCGCCGGCTCGTTCGGAGCGGTGGCCGCGGCGTCGGCCGATGAGCCGGCGGTCGGGACGCACTCGAGTCCCGAAACTGACGCCGAACTGCTCCCCAACGGCGGCGACGAGTACACGACCCAGAGCGTCTGTGAGGCCTGTGGCTCGCTCGCCGACTCGCTCTGGGAGTCGAACGGACAGCTCCTCTGCTCGGACTGCCGAGCCGTCTGAACGACGCCGATTCCTTCTCATCGTGTGCCCGCCGGCCTATCTCCATCAGCGTCACTGGGGACGCGGTCAGGATCCGGCGTACTCCCGCCCGAGCGACTCGCTTCCCTCGGCGACGTCGAGCAACGTAACCCAGGTGTTGAGCGCCGCCCGGAGGGCGGTCACGTCCCGCGCGTCGATCGCGAGCGTCACCGTCTTGCCGTCCCGCTCGATCGTCGTCCGCGAGCGCTCGTCGTCGATCTCGCCGACCTCTCTCGCAACGCTGTCGGCGACGACGCGCGCGGTCGTCTCGTCGTCGTAGACGAACTCGAGCGTCGCGTCGTGGAAAAACACGGACTCCGGCTAGTTGGCGTCGACTTCCTTTACGTCCCGGCTGCGCTCTTTCAGGAGCACGCGGTGTCCGCAGTAGGGACAGCGGACGCCGCCGTACTCGTCCAGTTCGACGTCGCGCTTACAGCGGGAACACTTGTAGCTCATGGTCGGTGGGGTTACTCGTCTTCGCCGAGAGCGGCGCGGATCGAGCGGCGCACGGTCGCGCCCGCGGGCGTCTCGGGGCGGTAGGCGCCGCCGGTGAAGAGTTCGCCCGTCTCCTCGTTGCGCCAGATACCGGTGCCGACGCGTTTGACGTCGTCGCCGTCGACCTGGGCGTTGTGCATGTCCGCTTCGATCTCCGAGACGCGTCGTCGCGAGACGCGGCCGTAGCGTGCGCCAAAGCGGCCAGCGCTCCCGACCGTTCGCTTTCCTTGCTTGGCCATAGTACCGCTACGTAACCGAAGCGACCGTAAAAAGCTGTTGAGTTTCGTCCGTCGACCGCCGCCCACACCGCCGGTTCCAGCGGCCGACTACTCCTCGCGGAGCTCCTTCACTTTCTGGATGTTCCACGCGAAGCCGCGCCCGTCCTCGGTGGGCGTCTCGAGGGCGAACGGTAGCGCGCGCAGGTCGGGGTGGTTGACGATCGCGCGCATCCCATCCTCGCCGATGTAGCCCTCGCCGATGTGGGCGTGTTCGTCCTTGTGGGTGCCGACGTCGTGTTTCGAGTCGTTTAAGTGGATGTACTCGAGGTACTCGAGGCCGACTTCGTCGTCGAACCGGGAAACCGTCTCGTCGACGGCCTCGGGCGTGGTGAGGTCGTTGCCCGCGACGAGCGTGTGGGCGGTGTCGATGCAGATGCCGATGTCGGTCTCGGTCCGGTCGATAATTCCCGCGAGTTCCGAGAACTCCCCGCCGAGTTTGGTCCCGCTGCCGGCGTCGGACTCGATGAGCAGCCGCACACCCTCGGGGACGTCGAGTTCGTCGATCGCGCTCGCGGCGTTGTCGAGGCCGCCGTCGACGCCCGCGCCGGTGTGCGCGCCGAGGTGGGTGTTGACGTACGGAATCCCGAGCCGGTCGGCGGCGTCGAGTTCGGCCTGCAGCGAGGCGAGTGACTTCTCCCGGAGGTCGTCTTTCGGCGTACAGAGGTTGACCAGGTAGGCCGAGTGGATCACCCACGGTCCCTCGAGGTATTCGTCAGACTCCTCGCGGAAGCCCTCGGCTTCCTCGGTCTCGATGTCGCGGGTCGCCCAGACCTGCGGCGAGGTGGTGAAGATCTGTCCGCAGTTGCCGCCGAAGGCCACCTGGCGGTGAACGGCGTTGCGGATGTCGTCGTACGGCGGCGTCTCCGTGTCGGAGGAGACCCGCGAGCCGGAGATCGAAACGTGTGCGCCGACTTTCATGGGCCGGTGTCAGTGCCGAGCGATGAAAGGTACTTCGAACCAATCCGGCGATCGCGTGCCGGCACGAACTGGCGTCTCGACGGGCTATCCGTCGACCTCGAGCACCGTCGCCGCCGCCTCGCGAACCGGCTCGAGGACGTCTTCGGGCGCGTAGACACCGAGGCGCCAGATCTCGCGGGCGCAGGCGTCGAGCCCCGCGACGAGCGAGGATCGGTCTTCGAGTCGCTGCAGTTCCCCGTCGACGACCACTCTGGCCCGTGATTCGGGGGCGCTGGGATCGCCCGGACTGTCGAGGATCACGGTTTCGGGTGAAACGTCAGCGAGCTCGGCGATCTCGCGCTCGAGTGTCCGCGTGCGGTCGTAGTCGAGTCCCCTGAAACGCGTGGGGACGTCCTCCCGTCGCACCCACAGCGCCCGTTTGTACAGGGTCCGCTCCCGGATCCGGGTCGCCAGTTCCGCCGTCCGCTCGTACTCGGTCAGCGTCGCCAGCAGTTCGGCGTCGGTCAGGCGCGCGAACCGTTCGGGGTCGACGACGCCGTCGGCGAGCAGCCGTTCGCTCGCCCTGTCGAGCATCGACCCTGCGATCCGGGAGACGTGGTGGCGGTAGACCGTCGCGTTCATCAGCGTCCGGGCGATCAGGGCGCTCTCGGCCGTCGCCACGTTGCCGGCCTCGAGCGCGAGTTCGCCGTCGACGATCTCGAGGGAGTACAGCAGCCGCGCGTGGTCGATCGTGCCGTACGGGACGCCGGTGTGGTGGGCGTCCCGCACGAGGTAGTCCATCCGGTCGACGTCGAGCGAGCCGGCGACGAGTTCGCCCAGGGGCCCGCGGCCGTCGACCGTCGCCGCGACGGCCTCGGGGTCGAGACCGTGGTCTTCGAGGACGGCCCCGAGGTCGGTCTCCTCGAGCAGCCAGCCGATCTCGTCGTGGTGGCGACCGAGGTGGCGTTCGATGGCCGCCTCGGTCTGGTGGCCGAACGGGCCGTGACCGACGTCGTGGACGAGTGCGGCCGCCCGGAGCCGGCGCGCGAGCTCGTCGTCGATCGGCAACCGCTCGACGGCCTCGTCGGCGAGGTGATAGACGCCCAGACTGTGCTCGAACCGGGTGTGGTTCGCAGACGGGTAGACGAACTGGACCGTACTCAGCTGGCGGACGTACCGGAGCCGTTGCATCGGCGCGGTGTCCAAAAGCGCCTCCGCGGTGGGCTCGAGTTCGATGTAGTCGTGGACGCTGTCCTTGATCGTCGTCATGGCGTCTACACTCTCGGGCGGGCCCTTAGCCGCGGTGGTCCCGGGTGCGGCCACGGCGCCGCCGTCACAGGACTTCGCGATCGATCTGGCGGTAGGTCTCCTCGAGCGAGCCGGAGTTGTCGATCACGACGTGGTCGCGTTCGATCGGCTCGAACGCTCGTTTGAGCTGCAGGTGTTGTTCGAATTCGGCGTCACTGATGGTCTCGGTGCGGTTCTCGAGGCGTTCCCGGACGACGTCGACGTCACAGGTCACGTGGACGTACACCACGGCGGCGTCGACCTCACTCGCGAGCGCGGCCGCTCGGTCGCGAAACCGTTTCGAGCGGAACGTCGCGTCGAGGACGACGTCCGCGCCGGCCTCGAGTTCGGATCGCGCACAGGCGAGTAGCTCCTCGTAGGTCGCGACGGTCTCTTCGTCGGTGTACTCCGGGTCGGGGAACAGCCGTTTGCGCACCTGGTCGCTGCGGTACCGTTCGGTGGACAACTGTTCTGCGGTGTAGGCGGACGCGGCGGACTTCCCCACGCCTGGCAGCCCACAGTAGACGATCAGCGTTGGGCGATTCACGGTCGTTCGTGTACGGGAACCTACTAAATCGAACCGATTTCGTGACAGCGTACGGCCGTCACGAGAAGCGTGGCCGGAAACGGTGGCCGGTCGTTACCGGACGAACGACTCTGCCATCCGCTTTGGGAACCCGAGGACGAGTTCGCGGATGCTCCGTTTTTCCTCGTCCGACCGGAGCCGGGCACGCAGCCGCTGACTGAACAGTTCGACGAGGAAGATGAGCACGAAGATGACGAACAGCGTCGCCATCATGTTGCTGAACTGCCGGAGGTTCTCCTGGGCGGCGACGACCGCCCCGAGCCCGCCGGCACCGATGACGCCGACGGTCACGGCCGACCGGACGTTGATCTCGAAGATGTAGAGCGTCCAGGCGATGAACGAGGTCCGCACCTGGCTCAACATCCCGAAGAAGACGATCTGGGACTTGCCCGCGCCGGTCGTCTGCATGGCTTCGATCGGCCCCTCCTCGAGTTCCTCGAGATCTTCGACGAACAGTCGGCCGAGGTTTCCGATCGTGTTCAACGCGATCGCGAGCGTGGCTGCGGCCGCACCGAGGCCCACCAGCGCGACGAAGATGAGCGCCCAGATGATCGCCGGAATCGCCCGGATGAACGACATGACCGCCCGGAAGACGAAGTTGATCGGGAACGGCGTCACCCGTTCGGAGCCGAGGATGCTGAACAGCAACGCGAGCGGGAAGCCCAGGATGGTCCCGACCAGCCCCATCGCGAGGGTCGTCCCGGCTTCGCCGAAGATCGTGAACATCCCGAGTTCCTCGAAGAAAAACGCGTAGACGTCGCCGAGGTACGGCGGGAACTGGAAGAGCAGCTCGCCGACTTCGGGATCGTACACCAGGTCGTTGTTCACGATGAACTCCCAGTAGGTGCCGACGTCGAGGAACGGGACCCCGTACTGGTCCGTCGTCGGGAAGTAATCATCCATCCTGTCGGAGAAGTGATTCCAGGTGAACCGCGTCCGCTCGCTGAAAAACTCCGTCGCAGCGAGCCCCTGCAGGGTGACGAACGCCAGCCCGGCGACGAGTGCGACCCAGCCGACCGCCCGGCGGCGACGGGTTCGACGGATGTTCTCGAACTGTTCGTTTACGCTCGCGCTCGCGGACTCGAGCCGTCGAGCGTCGTCGACGCCGCCGTCGGCGATCCGTTCCGTGTCAGTCTGGCGTTCGTCGCGTGAATCGCTCACAGTGTCGCCCCCGTTCCGCTATCGGAACGCTCGTGTGTCGGTTCCTGCGGTTCGTTTCCATCTGTGACGAACATCCCGTCAGTGTCGATCTCGCCGTAGATTTCGTCGATCACGTCGATAGTGAGGTCCTCACGATAGCCGTCGAAGACCTTCTGGCCGTCGTGGAGGCCGATGAACCGCTGGCCGTACTTTCGAGCGATGTTGACCTGATGCAGACTCGTAAACGTCGTCAGGTCCTGCTCGTTCGCTGCCCGCTGGAGGTATCCCATCACGTCCTGTGCACTGCCCGGATCGAGGCTCGCGACCGGTTCGTCGGCCAACAGCACCTCCGGCAGCTGGGTGAGCGCACGGGCGATCCCGACGCGCTGTTGTTGCCCACCGCTCATCCGTCGGGCTTTCTGCTCGGCTTCCTCCAGTAAGCCGACCGTGTCGAGCGCCTCGAGTGCACGCTGCTTTTCGGCGTCGTCCTGGAGCTGGAACACGCTCTCGACGAAGCCACTCCGGTTGATCCCGCCGGAAAGCGCGTTCGAGTAGGCCGTCATGTCGCCGATGATGTTGTGTTGCTGAAATATCATCGCCACTTCCGGCCGCGTCCTCGTCATCGGTTCACCATCGATCAACACCTGCCCATCTGTCGGTTCGGTGAGGGCGGCCATACACCGCAAGAGCGTCGATTTCCCCGAGCCGGAGACGCCGAGAATAATGACGAACTCCCCTGCCGGGACGTCGAACGAGACGTTATCGAGGGCGACAGTATCGCCGTAGGTTTTCCTGAGATTGTCGACGACAATTTTACTCATCTATTAGTGTTGGTTTGCAGTCGCTTCGTTCGGACAGTTCTAGATCTCGTCGAAAGCGATGCCGAGGTCCTCGGCGAACTGCCGAACCGGGTCGTAGTCTTCGTGGTCCGCCGCGGCAACGCCGCTGAACCAGAGCGTGTGGTCGTCGAACTCCTGCCAGTCTGCTTCCTGACTCTCGTCCAGATCGTAGTCGTCGGTGTCGAGGGTCCCCTCGTTGTACTCCTCGAGCATGTCGTCGGGGAGATCGAGATTGAGCGCGTCGGCCAGGTCGAACGCGTCGTGCTCGAAATCCGACGAATCGGCGTCACGCATGAACTCCTCGATGTCGTACCGGAGATCCTCTTCCCAGGCGGCGTTGACGACGATCGGCGCCCGCGGGATCGGTGGCGAGGTCTCCAGCAGTCGCAGCTCTGGCTCGCGCGATCCGGCGCGGTCGACCTCCGGGGAGATCTCGTAGAGGTCCGGGAACTCCGCTTCGATCTGCTCGTAGGGGACGTGCGGGACGGACGCGAACTCGCCGGCGCCCGCCGCCGCGATGGTGTCGTCGTTGATGAGCTCTTCGATGGCGCGGTCGTGTGCGACGCCGCTTCGCCATTCGAAGTCTTCGGCACCCCCGCCCTGGGCTGCGTTGCCGATGTCGAGTCCGTGCTCCTTGAGCATCCACAGCGGGGCCATCCCGCCCGAGACCGACCCAATGTCGGCCGTGGCGATCACTTCGCCTTCGAGCTCCGAGACCTCGGTGATCCCGCTGTCGGCCGTCGTCACGAGCGTCCCGAAGTAGCGTTCCGCACCGAACGCTTCCCGCATCCCGACGACGTCGATCTCCTCGGGGCCGAGCTGTGGGACCGCACCCGGCGACGTGTCGGCGAAGACCCTGTCCCCCTCGCTGGCACGGTCGAGCTGTTCCATCGTCCCGGAGTAACTCTGCGTCGGGACCCCCTCGATTTCGACGTCGAACTCGTCTTCGATCAGCGAGAACAGCGGCTGGTACTGGATCTCGATGTCGATCGTGTCCTCTGCCGGATTCATCACCCAGGTGATGGTGTCTGCGTCATCGCTCTCACCACTACCGTTGCCGTCGTCGCCCCCTCCAAGACATCCTGCCAGCGCAATCGTCCCTACTGCACCGGTCTTGGCCAAAAATCTCCGTCGTGAACTGCTGCTATCTCGAGGCATCAGTTAACCGATAATAGGGCATGATCAAATAATTTCTGATTGATGGATATGTATCCCTGTCCCTGGGTACGGTTCAGTATGGACTCGTATGGACTCTTGGTGAGACGGACCCGGTATCCAGGTGCCGTTTCGATGGAAACCGTGGCACGCCTCGTCGGCAGGCTGGACCGAGCGTTCACCACAGCTCGAGTGCCCGCGCCCGGCGGAGGAACTGCTCCTCGGCGGTGACGGCCCCCTCGAGCTCGTCGTGTCCACACTCGAGCCGTGGTCCGTCGTGTTCACACTCGAGCCGTGGTCCGTCGTGTTCACACTCGAGCCGTGGTCCGTCGTGTTCACACTCGAGCCGTGGTCCGTCGTGTTCACACTCGAGCCGTGGTCCGTCGTGTTCACACTCGAGCCGTGGTCCGTCGTGTTCACACTCGAGCCGTGGTCCGTCGTGTTCACACTCGAGTTCCGGCTCGCTACGACGAACCGGAAAGAGAATCGACAGTTCGTACCGGGCAATTTCGGCGTCGGCGGCGTCGACCAGCCGTTCGTCTTCGACCGTGGGCTCGAGGTCGAACGCCTCGCAGACGGCCGCCTGGAACCGCTTTTCGGCGTGAGTGTACCCCGGGAGCGATCGCTTGACCGGTGCGGGAACGTCCGAGACGTACGCCTCGCTCGCGTCGTGGAGTAGCCCCCACCGCTGGGCTGTGAGAGTCCCGTCGCGTGCTTCGACCTCGCGACTGACGTGTACCGCGTGGCGAGCGACGCTGTAAAATCGGACGCCATGGCCGGCGAATCGGCTGCAGTTCGAGAGCGCGTGTGCGACGTCCCCGAGGTCGATCCGCTCGGGGTCCGGATCGAGCGGCGTGATCCGTTCGCCCGAGCGTGTGTCGATGGCGCCGTGGCCGCCGGTAGTCGCCGCGAGCAGTTCCTGGAGTCGACCTGCGACGGTTTCGAACTGGATCCGCTGGAGCTCGTCGCCCCCGCGAACGGCTCGCTTCAGCGTCGCTACTTCGGTCTCGAGCGCTTCGACTTGCTCGAGGAGCCGGGACGAGTCGGTGTCGCCACCGGCGTCGGTTCGGTCAGCCATACTGACTGTCAGCGAACGCGATGGCAAGGACGTTTCCCTCAGCGGCGCGCTCGTGAACGGGGTGTCGGCCCTGGACGGAGCCGACGCGACGGGCGCGTGTGACGACACGCCGGCGTCATCGGTTCGAGGCCTCGTCGAGCACCTCTCGATCCCGAACCCACGCGTCGGTCCCGTACTTGCGCGCTGCGAGGTCGCGGGCGGCCTCGAGTTCGTCCTCGCGCCAGGTCCCTGATTCGGCACCGCACCAGTCGGCCAGCGCGTCGCCGACGTGCTCGACGGCGTCGGCGCGGTCGAGCCCCGACTCGTCACGGATGCTCGTCACCCGGTCAGTGAACGTGTCGGTCCCGAGGCCGTGGTCGGCGAAGACGCCGAGGTGACGTTCTGGCTCGCGGTCGTAGCTGAGCGAGCCGTGCTGGATGACGACGTCGCGCTGGCGATACTGGGCGTTGCCGCTGAGCTTGCGCGTCGAGTCGTCGTCGGCCGGCACCACGACGTCGTGGGCCGGGTGGATATCCCGAAGGTAACACGAGGGCTGGTGGATCGACGGCTGTTTCTCGTCGGCGAAGCGGGCGTCGACGCCCATTCGGGAGAAGGCCTCGAGGATCGGCTCGCAGAACAGCGCGTAACAGTCCATCAGGTCGCCAGGGACCTCCGCGGCGGGCGCGACGATCGTGTAGGAGATGTCGGCGTACCGATCGTGGTAGATCCCGCCGCCGCCGGTCTGTCGGCGGGTGACGTCGATCCCTTCGCGATCGCAGAAGTCCCAGTCGACGGAGTCGGCCGCCTGACGGTAGCCCAGCGAGAGCGTGCTCGGCTCCCAGTCGTAGACCCGGACCGTTCGCACGCCGTCTTCGAGTGCCGTTTCCCCGGCGACTTCCTCGAGTGCCATCTGGATCGCTCCGTCGCGTGGCTCGTCACGAATCAGCCGCCACTCGCGGTCTCCGAGGTCGGTCATGCCCGAAAGGTTGCGGGCGAGGGGGAAAGCGATTGCGACGGTCGCTGGCGGTCGCCGGTCGCCGTTCCGCCGCCCGTGTGCCCGACTCGGCGGCGATTCGACCCCGTCGCGTCTAATATTTCCGCAACCAATTTCCAGACGCCATCGTTATGGGCATTGGGTCGCTAGTGTTCGAAAATGACTTCCTTCAGAACACTTCTCAGGCTCTCACCGGCGAATATCTCGGCTGCGTACTTCGTCTTCGGCATCGTGTGGATTCCGAGCACCGACTTGCTGCTGGTTCGCCTGTTCGGCCCAGAACACGCACCGACGCTCGTGGGGGTGTTCAAAGGGTGGATCTTCATCGGACTGTCGACGATACTGATCTACAGCGTCTCACGTCTCCACCGCCAGCAGATGGAGTCCATCCAGGAGACGCTAGAGACGGCGAATCAGCAACTGCAGGTGTTACACCGCGTCTTCCGCCACAACATTCGAAACGACCTCAACGTGATCCACGGCTACGCCGAGATCGCCTCGGAACGGACGACAGAGCGGACGGCACAGCTGCACTTAGAAACCGTCAGCCAGACCGCCGAACGAATCATCGACATCAGCGAGAAACTGAAGGTGATCGAGAAAGTCGACCCGACTCGATCGACCGACGGCACCGTCGACCTCGTTCCCATCGTCGAGGACGAACTGGAACGCATCCGGTCGACGTTTCCCGAGGTGTCGATTACGGCCGACCTGCCGGAGCAGGCGTGGATCGAGGCGGACGATTCGATCCGGTACGCGATCCAGGAAGTACTCGAGAACGCAGTCGAGCACAACGACGACGCGCCCGGCCTGTCGGTCTCCGTCGATCGAACGAACGGGAACGTCCGGCTGCAGGTGACAGACGACGGGCCGGGTATTCCACCCGACGAACTCCAGTCACTCCAGACGGGCGAGGAGACGGCACTCGTCCACGCGAGCAGCGTCGGCCTCTGGCTCGTCACGTGGATGTGCCGTCTTCACGATGGCTACGTCCAGTTCGAGACCGAATCCGCCAGCGGAACCACCGTTTCGTTTCACTTCCAAACGGGCTCACAGGCCGCCCTGATGGAGACGCAATCGCACGTGACGAAACGGCTCGATTCCATCGCGAACTAGAACTTGGCCACGGGTCGACGACTGCGTGAAACCGACCGATCGCCACCGGGGTTACCCAGCGACTGGGTGTGGGACGCCGCCCGTCCGACGTCACTCGTGGCCGTCACCGTCCGAAGCGTCCGGTTCCGGTTCGCTTTTCGGGTTCGCCCCGGAAGAGGTGGTATGGACGAACGGGCCGCGCTGGCGCTCCTCGAGCGGGAACTCGGACCGGCCGGCGACGACGCCGCCGTCGTCGACGGGCTGGTGCTGACGACGGACATGCTCCACGAGACGACGGACTTTCCCGACGGCACGACCCGGTACACGGCGGGCTGGCGGGCCGTCGGCGCGTCGCTCTCGGACGTGGCGGCGATGGGTGCCGAGGCGACCGCCGCCGTCGCCGTCTACGCCGACACCGCGTTCGACGCCGAGGAGCTGCTCGCGTTCGTTCGCGGCGCGCGCGACATCTGTGAGCGCGTCGGCGCGGCCTACGTCGGCGGCGACCTCGACGAACACCGGGAGTTCACCGTCGTCACCACGGCGCTCGGACGGACCGACGATCCCGTCCCCCGGAGCGGTGCGCGGCCGGGTGACGTCCTCTGTGTCACCGGCACGCTCGGACGCAGCGCGGCCGCCCTCGAGCTGTTCGACCGCGGCGCACTCGAGCGCGCGAACGAGCTGTTTCGCTTCGAGCCGCGCGTCGAGGCCGGGCTCGCGCTCGCTCCGCACGCCACGGCGATGATGGACTCGAGCGACGGGCTCGCCCGCTCGCTGCACCAGCTGGCCGAGGCGTCCGACTGTGGCTTCGCCGTCGACCCGAGTCGGGTCCCGATCGACGAGACCGTTCGGGAACTCGCCGACGACGAGACGGCCCTCGAGCTCGCGACGACCTTCGGCGAGGACTTCGAACTCGTCTGTACGCTCCCGCCGGGGTCGCTCGAGGCGGCTCGCGAAGGGGCCGACGTTCCGCTCTCGGTCGTCGGCGAGGTCGTCGAGGAGGGCGTGACGATGGACGGCGAGCCGCTGGCCGACGAGGGGTACACCCACGGCTAGGCTCCGGGAACGTCCGCTGGTCGGCAGTTAGTTATACGTCGAGTGCGTAGGTACAACCCAGAATGGTGAGTAGTACGACAGAGCCGGAAATCGTACGCGTCTCGCAGAAGGGGCAGGCGACGATTCCGAAGCCCCTTCGGGAGAAGTTCGGGATCGACACGCCTGGCGAGGTGTTCGTCTACGAGGAAGACGAGCGTATCGTCATCGAGCCCGTCCCGTCGCTCGAGGAACTCGGCGGGATCCACGCCAGTGAGGATCACGACCGGGGCGAGGTGCTCGAAACGGTCCGGGAGCTAAAACGTGAGGAACGCGAGGCTGCTGACGAACGCGCCGGTCGGCTTCGGCCGTCAGGAACCAAGGGCGAATGACCGACCGGTACGTGTTCGACGCCGAGGCGATCGTCGCGTACCTCTACGACGAGCCCGGTCGCGACGTCGTCGAGGGATTCCTCGTGGACGTCCGGAACGGCGCCGTCGAGGGGTTGCTCGCCGAGACCAACGCCGCCGAGGTGTTTTACCTCGTGGCGCGCTTCGAGGGTGTCGACGACGAGCCGACCGCCGACTCCCTTCGGACCGCCGATCGGGACGTCCGAGCGCTCGAGCGGTGGGGACTTCGCATCGAACGGGCCGACTGGCTGCTCGCTGCCGAGGTGAAAGCTGACGGTCACGTCTCGTTGGCGGACGCACATGCCGTCTCGCTCGCCCACGAGAACGACGCGACACTCGTCGCCGGGGCCGACGACGACTTCGACGCGCTCCCGGTCGACGTCGACGTGGTTCGGTTCCGGGACGAAGGCGTCTAGCACTCACCGATTCAGGGACGGACGTCGCAATCAGGGCGCGAACCGCGAGACCATCGTCCGGAGGTGCTCCCTCGAGAAGAAGGAACTCGGCCGATCCATGTGGACGCCGATCTCGCCCGAGAGCGCCCGCAGGCCGACCCGCTGGATCGGTTCGGGGAGCGAGTAGGCCCGTCGGATCTGGTGGCCGAGTTCGATGTCCCGTTTCAGATCCGTTCGCCAGGCGTGTTCGTAAGCGGCGAGCGTCGTCGGCCGATCGGGATCGATCTCGCGGGCGGCGTGGTCGGCGCTCGTCATCCCGTAGAGGATGCCGCCGCCGGTGAACGGCTTGGTCTGGGCGGCGGCGTCGCCGATCAGAAAGCCCCGGCGGGTGGTGACGCGGTCGGGCGGACCGATGGGGATCGCGCCCGAACACCGGTGGGAGACGTCGACCTCGTAGCCGTCGATCAGCTCCTCGAAGTGGCGGTTGACCTCGACGCCCGGCGGCGCGGCCAGGCCGTACTCGACGCCCGCCTCGCCGCGGGGGATGCGCCACGCGAAAAAGCGCGGCGGGGTGAGGTGGACGTCCACGAAGTCCTCGTGATCGGGCTCCTCGGCGAAGGCGAGCACGCCGTGGAGCAACTCGGCCGGTTCGGGCAGCGAGAGGGCGTCGCGTACTCGGGAGCGCGGCCCGTCACAGCCCGCGATCATCTTCGCTTCGTGCACCTCGCTCCCGTTGGGCCCCTTCGCCGTCACCTCGACGTGGTCGGCGTACTCCGTGATCGCGGTGACGGTGTGGCCGTCCCTGACGTCCGCCCCCGCCTCGCTGGCGAGCTCTGCGAGGTGGCGGTCGAGGCCCACGCGGTCGATGACGTTCGAGACGACCTCGCGTTTGTAGAACGGGTACGCCCGACTTCCAGGTCCACGGACGTGAAATCGCGCCCCGTAGATCTCGTTCTGTAAGAGCGTCGCTCGAGCGTCCGCGCCGGCGAACGACCAGACGTCGGTGCTGACGTGGCCCGAACAGGCCAGCGGCTCGCCGATTCGCCCCTTCTCGAGTGCGAGGACGTCGTACCCCTCTTCGGCAGCTCGCCGGGCGAATCGCGCCCCCGGCGGACCGACGCCCACGACGACGAAATCGTACATACCCGTCACGTCTCCGCCGGGGGTAAAGAGTCTCTCGAGTGTTCCGGCCGTCATCCAGG
This sequence comes from Natronobeatus ordinarius, assembly GCF_024362485.1. Classification (NCBI taxonomy): domain Archaea; kingdom Methanobacteriati; phylum Methanobacteriota; class Halobacteria; order Halobacteriales; family Natrialbaceae; genus Natronobeatus; species Natronobeatus ordinarius. The sequence continues at coordinate 1,321,545 of NZ_CP101456.1, forward strand.
GCTTTTAGCGGCCGTCACCCAGGGCTTTTATGCCGGCGGCGACCACTCGGTATCCAGCCATGGCTGACGAACCGAACCCGGAGGCCGACACCCTCTCGCCGCCGGAGGCGTTCGCCCTCGTCGGCGACGAGGTGCGAACGGCGGTGCTCCGGATCCTCCTCGAGCGATACGAGCACCAGCCGCTGTCGTTCTCCGAGCTGTACGAGGCGGCCGACGTCGACGACAGCGGGCGGTTCAACTACCACCTGCAACGACTCGTCGGTCACTTCCTCGAGCGGACGGACGAGGGCTACCGGCTCCGAGATCCGGGTCGAAAGCTCGCACACGCTATCCTCGCCGGAACCTACACCGATTCCCCTTCGATCTCCCGAACCGACGCGCCCGGGACGTGTTATGCGTGCGGGGAGACAGCGCTGGTGGCGTCCTACGGGGACGAACGCTTTGCGATCGAGTGTGCGGCCTGCGGAGAGGACGTGCTGACCGTCTCCTTTCCCCCGGCCGGGGTGACGAGCCGACCGCCCGAGGCTGCGATCGAGGCGTTCGACCGGTGGTCGACCAGACAGGCGGCGCTCGTCGCCGACGGTATCTGTCCGGCGTGTGCGGGCGCGATGGACGCCTCCGTGACGTTCGAGCCGCCGGACTCGCTGGCCGTCGACGTCCTCCCGAAGTTTCGCTGTCGGGTCTGTTCGTACGTCGGCCACGTCTCGTTCGGCTCGGTCGCCATCCACCGCGAGGACGTCCTGTCGGTGCTCCATCGACACGGCTGGGAGCGCGACCGGGTCTACTGGTCGATCGAACACTGCGTGACCGACGCGCACACGACGGTCGAGTCGACGGACCCGGTCCGGATCAGCGAAGCGTTCCCGCTCGAGGAGGCCACCGTCTCGGTCACCTTCGACGAGGACGTCGGGGTGGTCGACGTGGCGGAACGTCCCGAGGAGTGACCGGCCTGGCACCTCGAGCGTCGGCACGGGGAACCGAACGGCTTACGCCGGACCGGCCGATAGCCGCGTGCATGAAAGCCGTAGTCGCCGCGGAGGGGCTTCGAAAGACGTACGGCGACACCGTGGCGCTCGCCGGCGTCTCGCTGTCGGTCGACCAGGGCGAGGTGTTCGGGCTCATCGGCCCCAACGGGGCCGGGAAGACGACGCTCGTTCGGTCGCTCACCGGAACGGTCGAGCCGGATGCGGGAACGGCCCGGGTGCTCGAGGACCGACCGTCGGCCGTCGACCGGGACCGCCTCGGCGTCCTCCCCCAGAACTTCGCGCCGCCGGCGCGTCTCACTGCCCGCGAACTGCTCACCTACTACGCCGGCCTCTACGAGGACGCACGCGACCCCGAGACCGTCCTCGCGGACGTGGGGCTCGCCGACAGCGGGGATACCTGGTACGAGGAGCTCTCCGGCGGCCAGCAGCGCCGGGTCTGCGTCGGCTCCGCGCTCGTCAACGACCCCGACGTGCTCTTTCTCGACGAGCCGACGACCGGCATCGACCCCGCCGGCCGACGAACCGTCTGGCGGCTGATCGAGGCGCTCGCCGAGGCCGGCACGACGGTCTTTCTCACCACCCACGACATGGCCGAGGCCGAGCGCTTAGCCGACCGCGTCGGGCTGCTCGCCGCCGGCGAGCTCGTCGCCCTTGGGACGCCCGCGGCGCTCGTCGCCGACCACGGCGGGCCCAGCCGGCTCACCGTCGAGACGGACGCCGACCCCGCCGTCTTCGACGACCTCGAGTACGCCACCACGCCGACTCCCGACGGCGTCGTCGTGCGCGCCGTCCCGCCCGCGGAGATCGGCTCGGTGGTCGCCTACCTCGAGGACCGCAACGTCACCTACACCGGGCTGTCGTGGGCCGAACCCGACTTAGAGGACGTCTACCTCGAGCTGGCCGACGACGCGGAACTCGAGCGAACGCGCCGGCAGGCGGGACGCCAGCTCGCCGCCACCGGAGGTGACCGATGAGCCGATACGCACGCATTCGTGCCGAGGCGCGGGCGGACTGGTCGTCGTTCCTCCGGCGGCGGACGGCCGTCTTCTTCACGTTCTTTTTCCCCATCATCCTGATCGTCATCTTCGGCGCACTCGTACGGACCGACCCGACCGGCGAGGGGCTGTTCGCCGAGCCGCCGGGCTACTACGTCCCCGGCTACCTCGCGACCGTCGTGCTCTTCACGCCGCTCTCCCGGCTGGGGAGCGAGGTGGCCCGCCACCGCGAGGGAAGTCGCTTCGAGAAACTGGCGACCACGCCGCTGTCGAAGACCGAGTGGCTGTTCGCCCAGACCGTCGTCAACACGGCGATCATCGGCATCGCGAGCCTGCTCATCCTGGTGCTCGTCCTCGCGCTGACGGGCGCCGAGATGGTCTTCTCGCCACTTTTGGTTGCCTACGTCGTCGTCGGCTCCGTCTGCTTCTGTGGCTTCGGCGCCATGCTCGGCAGCTACACCGACTCCCGGGACGGCGCCGTCGCCGCCAGCAACACCATCGCCCTCCCGCTGCTCTTTCTCTCCGAGACGTTCGTCACGCTCGAGCAACTACCCGGCTGGTTCGCCCCGCTGGTGAACCTCTCGCCACTGACCTACTTCGCCCGCGGCGTGCGGGCGGCGACCTACCCCGGCGCGGAGACGCCAGCGATCGCGGGCGTCGATCCCGCGATTGCGAACCTGTTGATCCTCGCTGCGGTGGCCGTCGTCGCGTTCGCCTTCGGCGCGCGGTCGATCCCCCACACCGACTGATCGTCGGCGTCGGATCTTCGGTGGTCGCTTCGCTCCCACGTCGTCGCTCGCAGGGGACGTCCACGCTTCTCCCGAGCCGGGGGAACGATACATTGTCCTCGAGGCCGAACCCGGATTCGAATGTCCGCCAACGATGACCACGACGGTGACGGGGAGACGGCCGACTCGAGGTCCGACGAGCGGAGCTCCCTGACCGACGGGCCCGACGTGACGGCGGTTTCGAAACCCAGCGACGCCTTCCAGGCACTCGGGAACGAGGTCCGAATGGGCGTCCTCGAGACGATGCTCGAGCGCCACGACGCCGGCGAGCCGCGGGCGACGTTCTCCGAACTGTTCGCGGCGTCGGACGTGGAGACCACCGCGGGCTTTTCCTACCATCTCGAGCAACTCGTCGGCCCGTACCTCCGGAAGACCGACGACGGCTACGCGTTCACCTACGCCGGGCTGACGCTCGCGCGGGCGATCGCGGCCGGCGCCTACACCCGTCGGGTCGACCACGACGGCGTCGCCCTCGAGGAGCGATGTCCGTTCTGCGACGCCGAGGCGCTCGAGGCGCGCTCGAACGACAACGTCGTCAGCGTCGGTTGTCGGGACTGCGGACGGACGCTGTTGCGTCTCGGCTTTCCGCCGTCGGGGCTCGAGGCCCACGGCGACCGCTTCCTCGAAGCGTTCGACCGCCACCACCGTCACCGGCTGGCGCTCATGCGCGACGGCGTCTGTCCGGAGTGCAGCGGCGACGTCGTCGCCCGCGCGACCGCGCCGGCCGAGCCGGTGGCCGACGCGCTCCCCGACTCGCTGGCCGACCACGTCCAGGCGTCGTTCGAGTGTCAGCGATGCGGGTACGACCTGCGCTGTCCAATCACCCTCTCGCTGCTCGAGTACCCCGCCGTCGTTTCCTTTTACCACGACCACGGCGAGGCGATTCGCGACCGTCGCATCTGGAACGTCGGCCACGAGTGGGCCGAAACGGTGCTGTCGGAGGACCCGCTCTGCGTCCGCGTCGTGACCGAACTCGACGGGGGGGCGCTCGCGCTGTACGTCGACGCCGCGCTGCGCGTACTCGAGGTCCAGCGAACGAACGGCTCACCGTCGTCCGGTTTCGACTCGGCGACTCCTGCATCGAGATCGGCCGACCGAACGCCGTGAACCGGGCGTCAGCGTGTTTTATTGCGCTAGCATGCATTGTCTTACCATGGCGCGCGATATCGCTCCTTCACGAACCGACGAACCGATCGCCGACGTCGCGTATCTCGCGCGGTCCGACCACCGGGTTCCGACGCTCGTCGCGATGACGGACCGTCCGCGAAGCCGGTCCGAACTCTGTGAGCTGACCGGCGTCTCGTCGTCGACGATCCGACGAACGCTCAGGGAGTTCGAGGCCCGCAACTGGATCCGCAAGGACGGCTACCGGTACGAGGCGACGCGACTGGGAGAGGTCATCGCGTTGGGGATGGAGGAGCTGATCGAACGGGTGGAAACCGAACGGAAGCTACGCGACGTCTGGCACTGGTTGCCGGACGCGGTGACCGAGTTCACGATCGACACGTGGTCGGCGATGACCGTCACCGTCGCCGAACCCGACGCACCGTACCGTCCGGTGAACCGGTTCGAGTCGCTCCTCCGGACGACGACCGAGTTCCGGTTTCTCCGTCCCGAGGTCGCGTTGATGGAGCCCTGTCTGGGCGTTCTCTGTCGGCTGATCGAGGGCGGCACAGAGATCACGCTGATCGACCGGCCGAGCTGTCACACGTACTTCTTTTCGACGTATCCAGAGCGAAGCTCCGAGATGGTGGCCCAGGAGAACTTCACCGTGCTCGAGCACGACGACCTCCCGCCGTACGGCATTGGGCTCCTCGACGACCGGGTCGCCATCAGCTGTTACGAGCGCGACAGCGGGACAGTCCAGGCGGTGATCGACACCGACGCCCCGGCGGTCCGTGACTGGGCAGCGGCGGTGTACGCGTCGTTCGAAGCCGAGGCCCGACCGCCTACGTCCGAACCGCTCCCCGAGTGACGCCCGCTCACCGCGAGCGCGACGCTCTCGCCGGCCCACGACGGTCGTCGGCCTCCTCGAAGCCCGACCTGCCGCGGCCGCGGGCCGGACTCCGCGCTCGTGCCGACAGGAGCCCGACCACCAGTCCCGAGACGGTTCCGCTCAGCATCACCAGCGCGCTGCGCTTCGAAATGTGCCCTCGAAGGCCCGCGTGGGCCACCATGACCGTGTCCAGGGCGTCGACCACGAGCGCCACGCGGTCCCAGTCGCGTCGCTTCGACGCCGTCAGCTGGCCGATTCCGAGGCCGACCGCCCGGATACAGGCGTAGCGAAGGGCGACCGCGTTCGATCCGTCGGCGGACAGTCCGTACCAGCGCCCGAGCAGTCGGGGAGACAGGATGCCGATCGTGCCGAACACCACGCGAACCCACGGCAACAGTCGTGATACGTCGGCGACCGAGACGGGCGCGTTCGTCGACCGCACTCGAGTCGATTCGGCCATACGGTGCTCCTCGAGGACCGTTCACGAGAACCTCCGTGGGACATACGCAGGGTGATTATAGGCTGAAACTGGAACCCGTCCCCGTGACGGCTCGCCGGCGAGTGCCACCCCGTCAGCTCGCGGCCTCGAGCGCGTCGTCGATCGTCGCCGTCGAGAGTCGGTCGACCGCTGGCGGGGCCACGGAGACGGTACAGACGTCGAGGTCGGCCGCCGACAAGGGTTCGTCAGTCGATGCCGCGAGCGCCTCGAGCGCGACGTGAACGCCCCGATCGGCGTCGATCGACGCCGAGCCGTCACGTCCGCCGGCGAGTCGGTCCTCGAGGACTCGGCGCAGGTCGGCCGAGGACTCGCCGATCGCGCCGGCTCGCCAGCCGGTGGCCGTACCGCTCGGATCGACCTCGTAGAGCCCCGGCCGACCGGGGTCGTCGGGCTGGATGCCGTCGACGCCAGCGACGAGCAACGCCGTGCCGAACGGTCGGGAGCCGCCGGTCTGGGTGTGCTCCTGGACGTGGTCCGCCACGGCCGTCGCGAGCGAACTGGCGGTGATCGGTTCGCCGTAGCGTAATCGGTGGCGCTGGCTCGTCTCTCGAGCGAGGTCGACGAGCGTCCGGGCGTCGGCGGCGTGGCCCGCGGAGGCGACCGCGAGCCCCTCGTCGATCCGGTGGATCTTCTCGACGCTCGTCGGCTCGAGCAGCGGCGATCGAACCCGCTTTCGGGCAGCGAGAACGACCCCGTCGGCGGTCCGGACGCCGACGCTCGGCGAGCCGCGGGCGACGGCCTCACGGGCGTACTCGACCTGGTAGAGCCGTCCGTCCGGCGAGAAGATCGTCTGCCCGCGGTCGTAGGCCTGCTGGCGCGTGCGATCCATCGTCAGTACACCCCCTCGTCGTCCGTTCGCTCCTGCGTTCCTCCCCGGTTCGGTCCGTCGGTCGCCGCCTCGAGCGGCGGGCCGGCCTCGAGGTCGTCGAACCGCTCCAGGTCGATCCCGTCGGCGGTGATCGTCGCGATCGTCAGCCCGTCGCCGCTCGCGGTGTCGCGCGCCGCCGCGCTCCGGACGGTCGTCGCCGCGACGGTGCGAAGGGTCTCGACTGACGCCTCGGCGTCGTAGGCGTCCTCGAGGACGCCGTAGGCGAGTTGCATCCCGCTGCCGCTCGCGGCGTACTCCGTTCGCAACACGCCTCCGCCGAGATCGACGTCGTAGACGGCCGGTTCCGTATCGAACCCGGCGAGCACGGGGTCGAGCACTTGGTAGGGACCACCACGGAGGAGGTTGCCGGCGACCGTCGCCACCGTCTCGACCGGCATCGGCCCGCCGTGGTGAAGCTCGTACCGCTTCGCCTCGAGCCGCAACCGCCGGAGGAACGACTGGGCGTCACCCACGCTCCCGGAGAACGCGAGCGCCGTCCGGTCGTCGATCGGCTCGACCTTCTGCACCGAACGGTTCGTGACGAACCGTCCGGCCAGACTCGCCCGGGTGTCGGCGGCGAGGACGACCCCGTCGGCGCCAGTCAGCGCGAGAATCGTCGTCCCGGTCGTCACCGGCGTTCCGGTTTCGTCGGCGTCGGACCGCGCCGGGACGCGTCGCTGGTCGAATCGCGAGCCGCCCGTAGACGGTCGGCCTCGAGTCCGGTCGGTAGCCGTTCCCGTCGGACCACCCTCGGTCAAGTCGTCGTATCGGTGTCGCATCGACTGCTGAGAGGGCCTCCGGGGACGTATATGTTAGCTAAAATATATTTTAGCCGCGAGGGCGTACGAAGTCGATCGCATCCCAGCACGCGGTTCTCGGACGTATTGGCTGGTGACTATATCGGCTCCGTCTCGTGTAAGAACGTCTGGAATTCGACTGTCCGACCCTCGGGGTCCTCGGCGAAGAACTGGTAGATCTGGTACCGGTCGTTCTCGTGCGGGTCGTCGGTCGCGTACGCGGCCAGCGTCCCGTAGGCGTCGTCGACGTCGGCGCTCGTCTCGACCACGAACGTGAGAATTCCGTCGGTGTCGGCCTCCTCCCGGTCGCAAAAGCCGAACAGCAGGTTGTCGTATTGCAGGATCGTACAGTCGGGCTGCTCGAGCCAGACCGACGCGCCGACGTCGGTGCAGTAAAAGTCGACGACCTCCTCGAGCGCTTCCGTCGCGAAGAAGACGATTCCGGACATGCCCGAACGTGTGTCGCGTCGGCTCAAAAGGATTGACCTCGAAATCGACCTCGGTGGATTTATCGGCTTTCCTAAACGAACGAGCGGTATGCGCCGAGCGTCGCTTTCACTGGTCCTCGCTTTCCTCGTCGTCCTCGCCGGCTGTGGCGCTCCCGTCGCTGACTCGGCTGACGTCGACGAACCAGACGTGCGAGCCGACGGTGCGGCCGCCGACGCGGAGCCGACGGCTGATGGGAACTCTGAACAGGGCTCCGACGACGACCGCGACGAGCGAGCCGAGGACGAGGCAGACGAACTCGACGACTCGTCAGCCGGCCTCGAGGTTCGCGGCGGCGAGCTGCCGTTCGACGAGAACCGGACGTTCGAGCGGGTGCAGGAACTCCTCGAGGTCGAGCTACGGCCGCCCGTCGTCTACGTGCAGGAGCCCCTCGGGACGCCGCGCGGCGTCGAACGAAACCCCTCGAGTTTCTACGCCGTGATGAACGTCTCGCTGCCCGACCCGGACGACACGGGCGACGAGCTCGGCGTCGGCGGGGTCGCCAGCGCGATGAACGCCGTCTACGTGATGCCCGGCGACGACGCCGACCCCGCCGAGGTCGAGCGGGTGCTCGTCCACGAACTCGTTCACGCCGCCCAGTTCCAGCAGCGAGTTCCACAGGCGTTCCACGACAGCGTGCCGTCCGCTCACCAGGGGACGACCGACGCCGACCTCGCCTCCGTCAGCGTGATGGAAGCCGGGGCCGTCTACGGATCGACGGCGTACACCGACGCGTACGACGCCGACGTCGAACCCGAAGGAGCGCTCCTCGAGCGCCTCTACCCGGACGCCTCGCCGGGGACGAAGCTGGTCTGGGGGCCGTACTACTACGGCTACCAGTACGTCGACGAACGCTACGACTCGCCGGCCGAGCACTGGGCACTGTACGAGGACCCACCGGTGACGATGCGAGCGGTCATGGCGGGCGACCGCGGTTCCGAGACCGAACTCGAGCCGTTCGGGGTTCGGCTTGCGGCCGGCGACACGAACTGGCGCCTCGCGGACACCGACACCAAGGGGGCGTTCGTCACGAAGCAGGTGCTCGGAACGGAGCTCGAGGCGGCCGAGAGCCGGGACGTGACGAGCGCCTGGGCGTACGACCGGCTCGTGCGCGCCAGCCACGACGACGTGGACCTCGATGGCTACGCCTGGTCGATCCGCTTCGAGACGGCCGAGGACGCCGAGGCGTTCGACGCCGCGGTGACCGACTACCTCGACTCGCGAGCGACGAGCGTCACTGTCGATGGCGAATCGATCGACGGCGACGTACCGGTCGCCGAGCGCGAGACCGCGACGTGGTACGCCGACGGCTACGCGTACGGCCTCTCGAGCGTCGACGACCGGACGGTCGCGATCCTCGCGGGCCCCGACGCGTTCGTCGAGTCGGCGGCGGTCGAGTCGGCCGGCCGGTCGGACGTCCGCGTCGTCGTCGACCCCGACCGGGACGAGCGCGCGTCGTCGGTCGCTGCGCCGGCCGTCGAACCCGACGGTCCCGTCCCGGCCGCCACCGCACCGCGAGGGGCCGCCCCGTGAGTGACCGTCGACGCGCCGCGGCCGGCTGTGGGATCGCCGCCGCCGTCATCACGCTCGGGTCGATCGCCCTCGCGACCTTCCTCGCCCTGCCGGAGACGTTCACCTGGTCCGAACGGGCGCTCTCTGACATGGGGCGGTACGGCGCGGAGACGTTCTGGCTGTTCAACGGCGGGCTGGTCGCCGGCGGCATGATCGGGCTCCCTTTCATCTGGCTCCTGTGGACGGCGGCGCGAAACGTACTCGAGCGAGTCGGAACCGCCCTTTTCGCGGCCGGGCTCGTTGGGATGGCCTTCGTCGGCGTCTTCTTCCTCGAGCACACCGAGTGGTACCTCGAGACCGACCTGCACGTTCCGGCGGCGGCGCTCACGTTCGGCTCGGTGCCGATCGCACAGCTGGTGCTCGGGGCGGGCGCGATCCGGGCTGGCGAGCGCAACTGGGGTCGACTCACGGTCCTGTTCGGGCTCGCACACGTGGTCGTGTGGGGTGGCTGGCTCTGGTATCTCACGTCGATCGCCACCCGGCCCATGGCGTGGTTCGCCGTTCCCGAGTTCCTCGCCGCGGCGCTCTTTGGAGGCTGGACGGTCCTGCGAGCGCGTCGAACCCTGTCCGCGGCCGAAAGTGGCACGCGTTCGCGGTAGAAGCCAGTACGGGCCGGATTTTGCGATTGCTGCCCACACAAACCTTAACTCGCGACCCTTCATACTGACGCCCATGCACAAGGACGAACTTCTCGAGCTTCACGAGCAACTCGTAATCATCATGGAGTACTTCGCCGACCGCGACGAGGTCGAGGATGGGCTCTTCGAACCGTACCGCGAACTCGACGTCGACCCCTCCCACGTCCACAAATCGAAGAGCGAGCACAAACACGCCGTTTTCGTCCTGGGCAACGCGCTCGCGAACGCGATGAGCGAGGACGAGTTCTCGAGCGCCGGCCGGATCGGCAAACGAATGGAAGAGCTCGCCGACGACGCCGAATCGAAGATCTAGTACTCCGCCAAGCGTCGACTGCAGGGTCGAACTGGCTTTCGGCGACGGATTCGACCCGACAGATCAGGCTTGGCAACGCACTAGTACCGCACCCAGCGTCGACTGATGAGTGAAATCGGATGACAGCCATCGATTTCACCCAGCAGTTCAGGCTGGGCTCGCCACTAGGGCGCCATCGAACGTCGGCCGGTACGTCGAGCCGGGCACCTGCGATCGGTTCCACTGATACGTTCAGGTTCGACGGACTGCTAGGCGAAACGTATTTGGTCCGTATCCGGCTTGTTGGATTATGGACTCGCGCACGCAAGAGCGCGTCGAACGCTGGGATTCTCGCCCGTTCAGTGGCGGCACAGACGGGCTCTCTGATCTCGCCGATCGGGGTTTCTCGGGAGCGATCCACGCGAACGGCGCGTGGCTGTTCGTGCTCAATGGCCGCACCGTCGGCGTCTTCGGTGGCGACCTCGAGGACGTCACGGACGGCGCTGGAACGCTCTACGAGGCCCCCGACCCGGCGCTTCCGTTGCTCGCCGCGATGGAGACGAGGGGCGGAGAGACGAGAGCGAAGTACTACACCAACGAGACGCCACTCGAGGAGGTCGACGAGACGCTCACCGACGGCTCGTTCACGGGCTACGTCGAACTGAGCGAGAAAGTTCTGAGCGGCGATTACTACCTCGTCTACTACGGCGGCCGGCGGATGGCCGCCGCCTACATCGGCAACGCCGAACGCCTCATCACCGACGACGAGGCGTTCGAACGAGCCGCCGACGAGGTCGGGATCTACGAGGTGATCGACGTCGACGTCGACGTCACCGACCTCCGCGAGCTCGCCGACCCAGGGCCCGACGTGGGGGACGAGCCATCGACGGCGTCGACGGCGGCGGCCGACGTCGACTCATCGGCTGCCGACAGCGACGACGAGTCGGCTGCCAACTCGAGCCCACCGACGGACCCCGCGCCGGCTGACGACGCACTCGACGTGGATTCGGGTATCGAACCACTCGACGTAAACTCGGGTATCGAACCACTCGACGTGGACTCGAGTGGCGACGAATCAGCTTCGGACTCGAGTGAGGGGTCGCCGGCACCGAGTGAAGCGGTGGCTGACGACGACGAACCTGGGATTACCACCGCGGACGACCGACCGGATGATCCGTCGGCGCCGGGAATCACCGACTCGTTGGAAGCCGTCGGTGACGCGGACGAGCGGGCGGCTGCCTTCGAGGCGGACGACGAGTCGGTGTCCGCCACTGACGCCCAGCCGGCTGCCGACGCGGCGGACGATCCGCTCGACCACGTGCGTGAGTCGACCGAGGAACCCGTTGTGGCGACCGAGAGCGAGTCCGACGACTCATCGGCGGCAGACGCTTCCGACGGGTCGCCGATCGAGTCCGCCGAGTCGCCCGTCGAGTCCGCCGAGAGTGCGGATGTAGCGGAGTCGACGGACGCCGATTCAGACCTCGAGGAACAACTCAAACAGGAAGCGCGCTGGCGGGAGACCAGACGCATCCCGTCGATCGATCCGGACAACACGAGCGACAGAGACGCCGAGTCGCGTCGTCGCTCGTCCCGTCGGTCCTCGACTGAGAAGCGGCAGTCGTCATCGACGACCGAGGCGTCACAGTCGAGCGCAAGGACGCGAGCGGCGTCGGACGCTACTCGAACGCAGGCATCGAACGCGCGCGAAGCGGACCGCTCCGATGCTCGACCAGCGGCGACGGACGCGCGTCGGCGATCGGCGGCCGTCGACTCACGCACACAGGCGGGGTCGGAGTCGCCAGGGTCGGGGCGTTCCGAACGCGTCGAACAGTTCACACAGCGTATCGAGACGCTCGAGAACCGGTGTGAAACGCTGAGCGCACAGCGTGATGAACTCCTCGAGGAGCGCGACCGCCTCAAGTCGGCGAATCAGGATCAGTCGGCGACGATCGAACGGCTCCAGTCGCGGATCGACGAACTCGAGGCGGAACTCGAGCGCGCCCGCTCGTCCGGCGGTGCGGGCACGGGAGGGGGCACACAGCTGTCGGCGACCCAGGCGCTCGAGGGGACGAACCTCTTCGTCCGGTACGACTCGAAGAGCCGAGCGACACTCGCGTCGGCTCACGCCGGCGAGGCAGACGCGAGCGAGGTCGACTCGAACTTGCGGCTCGAACACCACACGGAGTTCGAGGACGCGGACGCGGTCGTCGACGGGGAGGCCTACGAGGCGTTCTTGCCGGCGACGATGGAGTACCAGACGGTCGAGTGGCTCATCAACACGCTCGTCTACGAGATCCGCGACACCGGGCGCGGCGACGACCTGGGCGATCTGTACGACGCGATCCCACGCATCGACCGTGCCGAATTCGACGCGCCGATCTCGCTCGCAGAGGACGACACCGAGGACGTTCCCGACGAGGTTCGCTTCGACGTCGTCGCCTACGACAAGATGGGGAACCCGCTCGTCGTGCTTGTCCTGAACGACTCGCGCGAGCCGGCGAGCCGCGAGCTGCTCGAGGAGCTCGAGGCGTCGGCCTCGGCGGTGAAGGCGAACTACCCCGACCTCGCGGCGGCGCTGGTCGTCACCTCGAGTTTCTTCGAGCCGGGCGCGCTCGAGGTCACCGAACAGGCGACCAGCGCCGGGTTCCTGCGCCGCGGGTCGAAGCTGAGTTACGTCAACCTCTCGCGAAAACAGGGCTACCACCTGTGTCTGGTGGAGGCGCGCTCGGGCGGCTTCCACGTGACCGTTCCGGAACTCTAGTCCGGTAGCCGTGAGCTGACGGGCCGGTCGCGTTCTGGATCGTTCGCGGACTGGCTTCTACGGCGGAGTTCGTTTTCACGCGTCCCGACCCCCTCGAGCCGTCCTCGCGGTGCGCGAAGCGAGCCAGTCATACAGACCGCTGTCCGTCAGTTCCGGCGCAACCGCGACCGTGGGGCGGCTGGGCGGATAACTCGCTACAGCAATCCGTATCACTCAGCCACAGCTCCTGGCGTGTCGGTTCCGAGCAAGAGACGGCAGGATGGTGAAACCGTGTTAGCCTTCGATTTCTGCGACGTCTTCGATCTTCATTCCCTCGAGCTTGTCGATGATCTCGTCGATCTTGCCGTCGAGTTCGTCGACGAATTCGGCCGTGCGGTCGGTCTTGATCGCACCCTGGCTGGAGGGCTCGATGAGGTTTTCCTCCTCGAGAACGCGCAGCGAGTACCGAACTTTGTGGTGGGGGTAGCCCGTCTCGTTCGACATCTTCACGATTCCGATCGGCTCGTTCTCGATCACCATCCTCAGAACCTGCAGATGGCGTTCCAGCATATCAACTTCCTTCTCAAGTCTGTCTATCATGGCATTTGTTAACTTGTCTTTGTTCCTTTTAAAGGTTGCCCTCTGCGGGTGAGAGAATCACTGGTAACCCGAATGTGGGTTATGTCAGTAGTTAACGCTTCTGGTTCGGTCATCGTATGCCGGCAGCGGTAGCCCGGTGGGCTACGCACGGTCGTGCGCACCGACCGTCCCGAACGACTGCCCAGACCGTAATCGGTTTATCGGCCGGGGAAGAACCCGACGCTGTCATGATCGTCACAATCGTCGGGTCACAACTCGGCGACGAAGGCAAAGGTGGCGTCGTCGACCTCTACGGCGACGCCGCCGACGTCGTCGTCCGCTATCAGGGCGGCGACAACGCCGGTCACACCGTCGTCAGCGACGGTGAGAAGTACAAGCTCTCCCTCGTGCCCTCCGGCGCGGTCCGGGACAAAGTCGGCGTGCTCGGCAACGGCTGCGTCGTCAACCCCGAGACGCTCTTTTCCGAGATCGACGCGTTGCGCGAGCGCGGCCTCGAGCCGGACGTCCGCGTCGCCGAGCGCGCGCACGTGATTCTCCCCTACCACCGCGTTCTCGACGGGATCGAAGAGGACGAAAAGGACGACCTCGCCGCCGGAACGACGAAGCGCGGCATCGGCCCGACCTACGAGGACAAGGCCGGACGCCGTGGCATCCGCATCGGCGACCTGCTCGATCCCGACACCCTCCGGGAGCGTCTCGAGTACGTGGTCCCCCAGAAGCGGGCTCTCGCCGAGGACGTCTTCGGCGTCGAAACCGGTGAGGAGTTCGACGTCGAACACCTCTACGAGACCTACCGCGAATACGGCGAGCGCATCGCCGACGAGGGGATGGCCGTCGACTGCGGCACCTACCTCCAAGAGCGAATCGACGCGGGCGACAACGTGATGCTCGAGGGCGCACAGGGGACCTCGATCGACATCGACCACGGCATCTACCCCTACGTTACCTCCTCGAACCCGACGGCGGGTGGCGCCTGCGTCGGCAGCGGCCTCGGCCCCACGGTCGTCGGCCAGGGTGAAGTGATCGGCATCGTCAAGGCGTACCTCTCGCGGGTCGGCACCGGCCCGCTCCCCACGGAACTCGGCGGTGTCGAGGGCCAGACCCCCGGCTACGACTCCGAGGCGGCCGAGGGCGAGGAAGAAGCACTCGCGACGTACATCCGTGACGAAGGCGGTGAGTACGGCACCGTCACCGGCCGACCGCGCCGCGTCGGGTGGCTCGACATCCCCATGTTGCGTCACGCCGCGCGCGCGAGCGGCTTCACGGGCCTCGTCGTCAACCACCTCGACGTGCTGGCGGGTCTCGACGAAGTGAACGTCGGCCACGCCTACGAGCGCGAGGGCGAGGAGCTCCTGACGATGCCACCCACGACCGAGCAGTGGGGCGAGTGTGAGGCCACCTTCCGCACCTTCGACGGCTGGCCCGAGGTCGACTGGGCCGAGGTCGCCGCCGAGGGCTACGAGGCCCTCCCCGAGAACGCTCGAACGTATCTCGAGTACCTCGAGGCCGAACTCGACGTCCCCGTCTACGCCGTCGGCGTCGGGCCCGGTCGCGAGGAGACGGTCGTCGTCGAGGATCCCTTCGAGTAGCCACTCGGAACCTCGTCCGCGAACGGCCGGTTTCGTCGCCTGCGGCGGCGGATCCGAACCCGCGGTTCTCGCGTTCAGTCCTTCCACCCTTCGCGCTCTCACGCGATCACGTTCGCTCTCCTTCGGTCTGCCCCTGGTGGCGTCCCTCGGCCTGTCCCAGCCCGGGGATGGCGACTCGAGTCTCGATACGGCTCATGATGGCCGTGGCGGTCAGGACGATCGCGATGTAGACGATCGCGAGGCTCGCGTAGATCGCTGTGTACTCGAAGGTCCGCGAGGCGATCCGGGAAGCCCGGAAGTAGAGTTCGGGGACCGTGATGAACGCTGCGAGCGAGGAGTACTTGATCAGGTACACCAGCTCGTTCGTCCACGCCGGAATCGCATAGCGCAGCGTCTGGGGCAAGACGACGTAGCGGATCCCCTCGAACTGTGAGAGTCCGACCGAGCGGGCGGCGGTGAGCTGTCCCCGGTCGACGCTCTCGAGGGCGCCACGGATGTACTCGGCCTGGTAGGCAGAGCTGTTGATCGTAAACCCGATTATCGCGATGATAAACGCCTGGTCGGGGATCGGACCCTGGCCGACCGTCTCGACGCCGTGGAGCCAGACGGCCAGCGGGAGCCCGAAGTAGAGCACGAACAGCTGGACGAGCAGCGGCGTCCCCCGGATGAGTTCGATGTACCCGAGGGCGGGCCACCGTAGCGGACCGCCGTAGACCCGGACGACCGCGAGCGGAACGGCGATGAGGAGCCCGAGGAGGATGCTCACGACGGTGAGAACGATCGTATACCACGCGCCGGCGGCGAGCGCGGGTGCGATGTCGACCGCGACGGCAATCATGCCGACGAACGAGCCGATCCACTCGACGACCCCCGCAAGAGGGCCGTATACGTCCGCCGAGGCGACGATATCCACCGCGAGCCCGTCGATCGGTTCGCGCTCGAGCGGCTGCTCGCCGGCACCGGGACCGACCCCGAGCCGCGAGAGGACCCAGTCGTTCGTCCACTGGGCGAGCAGCCACACCCAGAACGCGACCGCGGCCAGCCCGACGAACAGTCTCCTGGCAGGAATCTCGGGCAGTCGCAGCCGTCTCACGTCGATCTCACTGGCCATGGATCGTCTGGAAGAACTCGCGGGTTCGCTCCCGCTCCGGTTCCCCGAACATCCGCGCTGGTGGGCCGCGCTCGACGACTCGCCCGCCCTCGAGGAACGTGACGCTGTCGGCGGCCGATCTGGCGAAGCGCATCTCGTGGGTGACCACGATCATCGTCATCCCCTCCTCGACGAGTCGTTCCATCACCTCGAGGACGCTGTTCGAGAGTTCGGGATCGAGCGCGCTCGTCGGTTCGTCGAACAGCATGAGCTTCGGGTCCATCGCGAGCGCCCGGGCGATCCCGACGCGCTGTTTCTGCCCGCCCGACAGCTGTGCCGGGTACGACTCCGTCTGGTCGGCCAGCCCGACCTTCTCGAGTTCGCGGTCGGCGCGCTCGCGGGCCTCTCGCTTGCCGAACCCGCGCACCCGACGCAGTCCCAGCGTGACGTTCTCTCGCGCCGTGAGGTGGGCGAAGAGGTTGATGTCCTGGAAGACCATTCCGACCTGCTGGCGCAGTTCGTCGACGTCCGTCCCGTCGTCGGTCACGGGGACGCCGTCGAGGTAGATGGTGCCGCGATCGATCTCCGTGAGGCGGTTGATACACCGCAGCAGCGTCGACTTGCCGCTGCCCGACGGGCCGACCAGCACCTCGACGTCGCCCCGGTCGACCGTGAGGTCGATCCCCCGGAAGACCTGTTCGTCCCCGTAAGACTTCCAGACGTCCTCGATACGCAACAGCGGCTCCCCGTCGGCGTGCGGTCGGTCGTCGGTTCGCATCCGGTCGTCCGTGGGTCGTGCCGTCATCACCCCTCACCCGGGATTGCGTACCGGTCGTTGACGAAATCCAGCGTGCGGTTCGTCGAGACGGTCAGGACGAAGTAGATCAGGCTGGCAAAGAGGAACAGCTCCAGCGCGGCGGTGGTCTGCTGGGTCATCAGGTCGTGGGAGCGTCGAAGCAGTTCGCCGAGGCCAATCGCGAAAGCGATGCTCGTGTCCTTTAACACGATCGTGAACTCGTTCTGGAAGCCGGGGACACTCCGGCGCAACGCCTGCGGGACCAGCACGTACCGGATGGCCTTCCACTTCGAGAGGCCGATCGACTGTGCGGCCTCGAACTGACCGGGGTCGATGCTCTGGAGCGCGCCCCGAAAGATCTGGGACTGGTAGGCGGCGCTTCGGACACCCAGCGCGAGTATCGCCGCCTGGAACGGCTCGCTCACCGGCAGGACGAACAGCCACTCGAGCGGAAACACGAAGAACGTGAAGACCATGATCACGAGGATCGGCGTCCCACGGATCACTACGCCGGCCTTTCGGACGAACGCACTCGAGTACCGCCCGCCGTAGCGTTCGATCGCCCCCGCCGGGAACCCGAGGGCGAACCCCAGGACGATGCTCGTCGCCGTCAGCGCGACGGTAATGAGCGCCCCGTAGAGTAAGTACTCGCGGTTGCGAAGGACGAACTCCCAGTCCTCGGCGGCGACGGCGGCGACGGGTTCGATCGTCTCGAGCGGGAGCGCCGTCGACGTGAGTCCGATCACGTCAGCCGGACCACTCCGAGACGAGTTCGTTGGTTTCGTCGCCCTCGTCGTCGCCGTCTGCGTCGACCTCGTCGTCCTCGTCGTCTTCGACTTCCTCCCCGAACCACTCCGAGACGAGTTCGTCGTACGTGCTGTCCTCCTCGATCGCCGCGAGTCCCTCGTTTATCGCCTCGAGTAACTCCTCGTCCTCCTGGCGAACTCCCAGGCCGAACTCTTCGCCCGTCTCGTGGACGAACGCCACCTCGACGGCCCGCTCGTCGGCGAACGTCTCGCCGACCGGCTCGTCGATGACGATGGCGTCGACGATCCCGCGCTCTAAGTCCTCGACCGCCAGGACGTAGCTGTCATACGAGGAGTAGTCGGCGTCGTCGATACGTCCCTCCTCGATCAGCTCCTCCTCGACGACCCCCTCGCCGGTGGTGCCGACCTGCGCGCCGACGGCCTGGCCGTCGAAGTCCTCGAGCGACTCCGGCTGGAAGTCGACCCCCTCGGCGACCAGCACCGACTGGTCGGCGCTGAAGTAGGGGTCGGAGAAGGCGATCTGCTCCTCGCGTTCCTCCGTGATCGTCATGGCCGCGGCGATCAGGTCGATGCTGCCGTCCTGCAGGGCCGGGATCAGCGATCCGAACTCCATGTCCCGCCACTCCTCGAGTTCGTACCCCTCGGCCTCCTCCAGTACTGCTTCGGTCAGGTCGACGTCGAATCCGACGATCTCACCGTCCTCGATCATTTCGAACGGTGGAAAGCCTGCTTCGGTCCCGACGACGACGCCCTCTGCATCTTCCGCGTCGGTCTGGAGGTAGCCGGCCGTGAGCGCCAGGAGTGCGACACTCCCGCTGTACTGAAGTGCGTCTCTCCGGGTTAGCGTGCTGCTGTTCGCGTCCGTCATGGGGTTTTGTACCCTTTCCAGTGGCTTAATTTCCCGGGGAGTTAATATGTTATTATCGGGAACGTACGGATTTCGAACTGGTCGCAAGGTCGGCAGGCGGGGACGGTGGTTCGTTCCACCGTCGGCGTCTCAGCCCGACTCCGGCGCGAGCACGTCGATCACGCGCGCGACGTTCTTCGAGAACGCCCGGATGAGTTTGTCCTCGGAGACGTCGAGCGTGAGCAGTTCCATGACGGCGACGTTCGGGTGGCAGGCGGGTGCGCCGCTGCCGAAGAAGACCCGGTCGGGGTGTTCGAGGAGGGCGCGCTCGAGCGGTTCGCGGTACCGGACGAAGCTGGTGTCGAGGTAACAGTCGTCGACGTGCTCGAGGCGGTCGATCATCTCGTGCATCAGGTCTCGATCGAGGGGATGACCGCCGAAGTGGGCGACGACGACGGGGAACGATCGGTCGAGAATCGTCTCCGCGAGCGTTTCGGGCGGGGCATCGATCCCGCCGGTGACCAGCAGCGGAAGGTCGACGTCCTCAAGGACGGCGAGGACCTCCTCGTCCGGGAGTCCGTCGACGGCGGGATCGAGCGTAAAGCCGTGAAAGCGGTCGTCGTACGCGTATCGTTCGACGTCTCGGGGTGTGGTGTGCCACTCCTGGCGTCGCGTGACGGCGTTCCGGAGACGGCTGGTCGGATCCCGTTCGGGCGACCGGGTGCCGTTGATACGGGCGAACGCGACGAACGGTCGTTCGACGCTCAATCGGGCGACGCCGTTGTTGGGACCGACGTAGCTCGTCTCGGGTGCCGGTTCCGGCGAGACGACGGCCGTCACGATTCCTGCCTGGTGGAGTTCACGCTCGAGGCGGTCCGGCGAGATGGCCAGCCCCCGTCCCCGTTTCCCCGGTGCGGGCGTCAGTCGCGCGTTGACGTCGACGACGCGAAACCCGTGTTCCAGCTCGAGCATCCGTTCGAGGTTACGATGCGAGCCATATCTCGTTACCGGCCACCGTCGCCCGCCCCGACTGTTGGGTTCCATCGACCCGCGCGGAATCGCCAGAGGGAGGCGAGTCTGGAGAGAAACACTTATATAGAAGTGCTGACGATACATTTAGTGAGGTTTCAACAATGGCACAACAGCGACGCATGGGCGGACAGCCCCTGTTCATCCTGAGCGAGGACAGCCAGCGAACACAGGGCCGTGACGCGCAGTCGTCGAACATCATGGCCGGAAAAGCGGTCGCCGAGTCGGTACGAACGACGCTCGGCCCGCGTGGTATGGACAAGATGCTCGTCGACTCGAGCGGGGACGTCGTCATTACGAACGACGGTGCGACAATCCTGAACGAGATGGACATCGAGCACCCCGCCGCGCAGATGATCGTCGAGGTCTCCGAATCCCAGGAAGAGGAGGTCGGCGACGGGACGACCACGGCCGCCGTGATCGCGGGGAACCTCCTCGCAGAGGCCGAGGACCTCCTCGAACAGGACGTCCACGCGACGACGATCGTCGAGGGCTACCACGAGGCCGCCCGGATCGCACTCGAGGCCGTCGCCGAGCAGGTGCTCGAGGCCGACGTCGACGACGCGCTCTTAGAGCAGGTCGCCGAGTCGAGCATGACGGGCAAGGGCACCGGCGGACTGACCCCCGCCGAACTCGCCGAGACCGTCGTCGAGGCGATTCGCCACGTCGAGAGCGACGACGGCGTCGCACGTGACGACGTCTCCGTCCACACCCAGGTCGGTGCCTCCTCGAGCGCCACCGAGCTCGTCCCCGGCATCGTCATCGACGAGGAGCCGGCCCACGACGAGATGCCGAGCGAGGTCGAGGACGCCTCGATCGCCATCCTCGACGTCGAACTCGAGGTCCGCACCGGTGAGGTCGACGCCGAGTACACGATCGACTCGATCGATCAGCTCAACGCTGCCCTCGACGCCGAAGAGCAGGAACTACGCGGCTACGCCGAGACGATCGCCGACTCCGGCGTCGACGTGCTGTTCACGACCGACGACGTCGACGACCGTGTCGCCGCCTACCTCGCCAAGGAAGGCGTCCTCACCTTCGCGGACCTCGGCAACAAGGACGCCCGCAAGATCGCTTCGGCGACCGGCGCCAGCCGCGTCGGCGCACTCGCCGACCTCGAGGCCGAGGACTTCGGCCACGCCGACCGCATCCGCACCGAGACGTTCGGCGGCGACGACCTCGCGTTCGTCGAGGGCGGCGCCGCGGCAGAGGCCGTCACCGTCTTCGTCCGTGGTGGCACCGCACACGTCGTCAGCGAACTCGAGCGCGCCATCGGCGACGCCTTAGACGTCGTCGCGACGGCGCTCGAGTCCGGCGAGGTTGTCCCTGGCGCGGGCGCGACCGAGATCGCCATCGCCGACGAGATCCGCTCGGCGGCCGCCGGCATCGAGGGCCGCAAACAGCTCGCCGTCAACGCCTTCGCCGACGCGCTGGACGTCGTTCCGCGCACGCTCGCGGGCAACACCGGCCAGGACCCCATCGACGCGCTCGTGGACCTTCGTGCCGCCCACGAAGCCGAGGGTCGCGCCGGGCTGATCACCCAGGGCGAGGACGTTACGATCGACGACCCCGTCGAGTACGGCGTCGTCGACCCCGCGGACGTCAAGCGCGAGGCCGTCGAGAGCGCCACCGAGGCCGCGACGATGATCGTCCGCATCGACGACGTCATCGCCGCCGAGTAACGCCCGCCCGAGTCCGTTCACCGCCGTTTTTTCGTCGGGTTCGTCAGTCTGTTCCGTCGCGCCGACCCGTATCGGCTGTTACTGTTATGTGCTATCACGGAACATTTCCAGGTGCTATGGCCACTGACGGGCCGACTGGAGGCGGACGACGCGTCGACGACGCTGCCGGGCGGCCAGTGTACTACGACGACTGCGCGGGGACCTACCACTCGTGGGTCGACGACGCTGTGTGCGAACCGGTGAGTACGACACTGCTACTCGTGGTCTCGTCGATTCAGGGGGTTGATCCGCTCGAGCTCGACGACCTCACGGCCGCCGTCGATCCCGACGCGTTAGAGTCGCTCTTCGATCACTGGCAGGCCGGGACCGAATCCGGCGCAACGGTGTCGTTCACCTTCGCCCAGTGTACCGTGACCGTCCACGATACCGGCGAGCTCGTCGTCGAACCGGTCGAGCGATCGTCCGGAGACGACCACGCGGCGCCGACCTGACGCGGTACGGTCACAGCGGAGTGAGGTCGGACCTCACTCGCAGCGCCCGTCGTCACCGAACTCGAGCACGACCGCGTCGCCGGCCTCCAGGCCGAACGCCGCCTCGCCCCGTCCCTGATTGACGTCGAGTTCGACGTTGCCGTGACTGCCCACGGTCGCCAGCCGCTCGCTGGGCTCGACGGCGGCGAACGTCTCGCCGACCGGGACGCACTCGCCGTTGGCGACGACGACCTCTCGCCCCTCGAGGTAGGTGCCGGAAACGTTCGTGATCACGTTACCGAAGCCGTCGACGACCAGCACTTCGCCGACTGCGCGCTCGCCGTCGACCGTCGCCTCGGGGAGCTCGAGGTCGACCCAGTCGTCGGTCAGAGAGAGGTACGGGAGCGTCTCGAGGGAGTCGACACCGGTTTCGTGAACGTCGGCGGCCGCGGGGGCGAAGACGTCTCGGCCGTGGAAGGTGGTGCTCTTTTGCCCACGCGAGCGGCCAGTCCGCTCGGGACGGAGGTCGTCGTGGTCGTCGTCGACGAGGAACGCCTCAAGCGGGGCGTCGACGGCGAGTTCTCGGGCTACCGGGAACAGCACGCCGTTGTCCGGTCCGACGAGGGCGTGGTTGCCGGCCCGGACGACGAGCGCGTTTCGGTCGGTGCCGACGCCGGGATCGACGACGACGAGGTGGACCGCTGGCGGGAAGTACGGCAACAGCTCGCGGAGCCAGAACGCCGCGGCACGGATATCGCCGCGGGGGAGGTCGTGCGCGACGTCGACCAGGCGGGCGTCGGTTCGTCGGAGGATGACGCCGCGCATGGCGGCCGGATAGGGGGTGCCGAAGTCCGAGGCGAGCGTGAGCATCTCACCGGTCGTTCGCGTCGTACTGGCCGTTCGAGTCGCTCTCGCTCACCATCTGGATGCGTTCGATGCCGCCGATCTCGTCGACGACCTCGACGACGGCCTCGGGGACGAGTCGCTGCCAGTCCTCGTCGCGGATCATTCGCTCGCGGACCTCGGTCCCCTCGAGCACCTCGCGGTTGAACATCGGCGACTGGCGGACTGGAACGCCGGCCTCGCGAAAGAGCTGGATGACGAGCGGGTTGTTCGAGTAGGCGACGTCGAAGTCGGGGCTCATGCTCTGGACGTGACTCACCCACACCGAGTTGCGCTCTAAGTCCTCGATCGGGACGGCGTAGGTGACGAGGTCGAAGTCGACGAGTGCTTTCGTGATCATCATGATCCGTTCGCCAGCGGTGAACGGGTTTTTCACCGAGTGTGAGTCGCCGGCGCTTCCGATCCCGAGGACGAGTTCGTCGACGTCCTCGGCGATCCGTTCGACCATGCTGTGGTGGCCGTTGTGGTACGGCTGGAAGCGACCGATGTAAAAGCCCCGGCTCATGCTCGTATCTTGCCGTTCTGCCCCTTAAGACTGGCGAGGTCGGCTGGCGGCCGGAATTGCCGAATTCACAGGATCTGACGCTCGAGCCGACGGCCTGGCGTCGGTCGTGAGGGAGAAAGTATATCAATCGCAGTCCCTTCGGTTCGAGTACTGAACACAGTTCTATGAGTAACGACACGAACGTTAACGACCCTCCCGAAGACTCGAGCCAGGATGCTCCCGACGAGGAGCAGACGGAGCGAGCGGGAGACGCCCGGTCGGTCCTCGAGGAGGACGGCCGGGACGACGTCGTCGATCGCCCCAGCGAGTCCCTCGACGATCCCGATGAGTGGGACGAGGACGGGCGCGACGACGACTTCGAGAGCGGCGTTGACGAGGAGGAAGACGACATCGAGACCGTCGAGGACCTCGGGAGCGAGGTCGAGGTCGATCCCGGCGTCGAGATCGACGAGGAGGCCGCCGAGGATGATCTCGTCGGTGGGCTCAAGATCGACTCGACCGAGGACATCGAGGTCCCCGATCGGCTCGTCGACCAGGTGATCGGACAGGACGAGGCACGGGACATCATCATCAAGGCTGCAAAACAGCGCCGCCACGTGATGATGATCGGCTCGCCCGGGACGGGTAAGTCGATGCTGGCGAAGGCGATGAGCCAGCTCCTGCCGAAAGAGGACCTCCAGGACGTCCTCGTCTACCACAACCCCGACGACGGCAACGCGCCGAAAGTCCGGACGGTTCCCGCCGGCAAGGGCGAACAGATTATCGAAGCGCACAAAGAAGAGGCCAGAAAGCGCAACCAGATGCGATCGATTCTGATGTGGATCATCATCGCGATCGTCATCGTCTACTCGATTCTCGTCGGCACCATCCTTCTGGGTATCATCGCGGCGGGTGTCATCTGGCTCATCTTCCGGTACACCTCTCGCGGCACCGACGCGATGGTGCCGAACATGATCGTCAACAACGGCGATCAGCGCACCGCGCCGTTCGAGGACGCCACCGGCGCCCACGCGGGTGCACTGCTCGGCGACGTCCGCCACGACCCGTTCCAGTCCGGCGGTATGGAGACGCCGAGTCACGACCGCGTCGAACCCGGCTCGATCCACAAGTCCAACAAGGGCGTGCTGTTCGTCGACGAGATCAACACGCTCGACGTCCGCACCCAGCAGAAGCTGATGACGGCGATCCAGGAGGGCGAGTTCGCCATCACGGGCCAGTCAGAGCGCTCCTCGGGTGCGATGGTCCAGACCGAGCCCGTCCCCTGTGACTTCATCATGATCGCTGCAGGGAACTTAGACGCGATGGAGAACATGCACCCCGCGCTGCGCTCGCGGATCAAGGGCTACGGCTACGAGGTGTACATGGAGGACACCATCGAGGACACCCCCGAGATGCGCCGCAAGTACGCCCGCTTTATCGCCCAGGAAGTCGAGCGAGACGGTCGCCTGCCCCACTTCACGCGCGAGGCAGTCGAGGAGGTACTTCTCGAGGCCAAACGCCGTGCCGGCCGAAAAGAGCACCTCACGCTCCACTTCCGCAACCTCGGCGGACTCGTCCGCGTCGCGGGTGACATCGCCCGCGCGGAAGACGCCGAGTTCACGACTCGCGACCACGTCCTGCAGGCGAAAAACCGCTCGCGCTCGATAGAACAGCAACTCGCCGACGACTACATCGAACGGCGCAAGGACTACGAGCTGCAGGTCACCGAAGACGGCGTCGAGGGCCGCGTCAACGGCCTCGCCGTCATGGGAGAGGACTCCGGTATTATGCTCCCGGTGATGGCCGAAATCGCGCCAGCCCAGGGTGGCGGAAAAGTGATCGCCACCGGGCAGCTCAAGGAGATGGCCGAGGAGTCGGTCCAGAACGTCTCGGCGATCATCAAGAAATTCTCCGACGTCGACCTCTCGGAGAAGGACGTTCACATCCAGTTCGTCCAGGCCGGCCAGCAAGGTGTCGACGGCGACTCCGCCTCGATCACCGTCGCAACGGCGGTCATTTCGGCACTCGAGGACATCCCGGTCGATCAGTCGATCGCGATGACCGGCTCGCTGTCGGTCCGCGGGGACGTCCTCCCCGTCGGCGGCGTCACCCACAAGATCGAAGCGGCCGCGAAAGCCGGCTGTGAGAAGGTCATCATCCCGAAGACCAACGAACAGGACGTGATGATCGAAGACGAGTACGACGAAATGATCGAGATCATCCCGGTCTCGAACATCAGCGAAGTGCTCGAGGTCGCCCTGATCGGCGAGCCCGAGAAGGACTCGCTGCTCGCCCGGCTCAAGCAGATCACCGGATCGGCGTTCGACCAGCAGGTCGCCAGCGGAACCGGTGGCCAGAGCCCGAGCCCACAGTAAATGCCGCAGTGGGGGACGTTCGCCGGACTGACGGGCGTCGTCCTCGCACTCCTTCTGGCGCTGTCGTATCTCACCCAGACCGCCTTCGACGCCGACCGATCGACTGTCGAGCACGCGGACGAGTCGCCAGGACACGACGGCGTCGGTTCGCCCCTCGAGGACGGCACCGACGCCCCACTTCATCCCGGCTGCGGACCGGTGGAAGATCGAGCCGACTCGAGCGACCGTGAGCCGGCTGTGGACCCGAGCTCCGAACTCGAGACGCCCGTCGAACCGACCGGCGGAGACGAACGCGAGCGGGCCCCGGCTGAACCCGGGCCACCGGAATCGCTGTCGACTGGCGAGTTACTCGCGAACGTCGCGATCTCCCAGGGGCTCTTCGCGGGGCTGCTGCTCGGCGCGATCGTCTACACGGGAATTCCGGCCGCAGCGCTCGGGATCGCGTTCACGCGCGAGTACCTCGTCGCCGGCCTCGTCGTCGGTACCGTCCTCGGCCTCGTCCTCTACGTCGCGAACGAACTCGGTTCGGCGAGCGCGAAGCGACTCGGATTCGACCCCGACGAGACGCTGCGGGAGCTGCTCGCGCCCGAGTCGGCCGGCGGCTGGCTCGTCCTCTTGCTCGTCGTCTTGCCGATCATCGCGGTCTTCGAGGAACTGCTCTTCCGGGCGGCGCTGATCGGCGCGCTCTCGGTGGGCTTCGACCTCTCGCCGTGGCTGCTCGCAGTCGGCTCCTCGATCGCCTTCGGCGTCGGCCACGGGATGCAGGGACGGGTCGGGATCGTCGTCACCGGGACGCTCGGGTTCGCCCTCGCGGCGGCGTTCATTCTCACCGAGAGCTTGCTGGTCGTGATCGTCGCTCACTACCTGATCAACGCCCTCGAGTTCGTCGTCCACGAGGGGCTCGGCCTCGAGTGGACGGAAACCCTCAGAAGCGATAGTGGTCGTTGAAACGAGCGACACCCGATCACAACCGACCGGTCAGCCTTCGCAACGAGGCCGAGGCTGGCCGCGGACGTTCGTGATCGGGTGTGCACTGACGTTTAACGACTATTATAAGGGAGACGACCCCGTCGTCGGTGACATGAGTGGTCTCGAGGAACTTCCGGAGTCGGTCCACCGGATGTTGCTGTTCGCGGTCGTACTGTACTTCGGCCTGGTTATCTACGGTGGCGTCGCCGGCAACCCACTGGCGCTGTTCGCCTCGCAGGTGCTGTTCGGCCTCATCGCGATCGGCCTCGGTGGACTCCTGGTCCGGCAGGCGGACGGCGAACGGTCGCCGATCCTCGCCGCGGGCGTCAGCCTCGCCATCGGCGGGGCCGCCCAGCTGGCGTGGTTCGTTTTCCCCAACCGGATACTCAACGACATCGCCTCTATTGGCGTCATCGTCGGCATCGTCCTCTACGTCTACGCCGTCTGGGTCGCCGATTGATACTATAGTACTCGTTGAAACGATTTATACCCGGTCACAGCCGAGCGGCAGCCTCGGCCTCGTCGGCGAGGCTGCCCGCCAACGGTCGTGACCGGGTGTGCAACGACTTTCAACGGTTACTATAGCGGGTGAACATCCGCGGATTTTCATCCCCGGTATGATCAGCGGGATCTGATGTGTGTCGTCGATACCATTAAGTGAGACGGTACTGCTGTTCGACGCCGGTCACACGACCCCGGAAGTGACGATCATGATGAGAAATCCCACAACAAAGAGGACAACACCGACGGCGCCGTTCCAGCTGACTGTTCGGGTCAGTGTCTCACCATACGTTGAAGCGCTAAAGATCGCAGTCGCGTCGACGGTTCGTTCCGATCCGGAACCGGTAACTCGGCCGAGAACGCCGACCGTGTCTCCCGGTTGTAGACAGTGTTCGGTGTACCTGCTGTGCCGTTCGTCGATCGGGTTGGCACGTCCGTAGCGGAGTCGGTGGGCCATCGACACCGACTCCTGAGCATCCGATTGTGCACATGTCGGGAGCGTAAGTCGTGAATCGGTTGGATCGATCGCGATCGTTCCAGTGTCGTCTTCGAGCAGAAACTGCTGGTGGTCGGTCGACCGATCGTCGACGGTCCAGAACGTATGGGCATCCGTTTCGGCCCGGAGGTTCGTCTCGAGTCGAGCATCGTAGGCTACACATGGCGTGTTACTGTACGGCGTTTGCAAAAGCGACCCGGCAGTGCCGGCGACAGTCCCAGTCAGTGTGACGATATCACCGTCGAAGCTATCCCGGACTGTCGATGCGGTACCAGCAGTGAACTGTCGGTACTCGCCGTATCTCCCGGCGGCGATCCCGGCGAGTGTGCCGCCAGCGATCAGCAAGACGAGACCGACTTCGTATGCGGTGATCCCATACCGCTCGATCGCCGGTGAGCCGCCGGCGACCGTCAGGCCGATCGCACTCGCGCAGATGATCACCACACCGGCCAGCGTCGTTCGGTTGAGTCCGTGTCGGTGGGCCACGAGACGGAGTGTGGTTACGGTTCCAGTTCTGACGACAACCGCGTAAAGTAGTAGTACAAAAACCGAGACGAGAAGACTAAATTCGAGAACTGCACCGATCATTAGTCAAATGTTATTTAGCCCATGGATAATAGTGTTGGTTCCGACGAATGTCGTTTCTGTCGGCCGGTTCGACAGGCGATAGCAGCTGTCAGCGATCGGAACCGACCGCACCTGTCGCTCTTCGATCGAAAGTAGGTGAGAGGAGTGACTCTAACGACTCAACTCGACGCCGCCTAGCGATTAAACAGCGCCGATCAGAGCCCCTCGAGCGAGCGGAGCTTCTGTTCGACCGCGGGCGGCGCCGCGCTGGGTCCGTCGCGGACGCGGTGGTCGGGGATGAGCAGCGGGGTGGGGTTCTCGTCGAGCGCCGTCCGAACGAGGATCAGGTCGTCGTCGTCCTCCGGATCGAGTTCGGGCGTCATTCGGGCGAGCGCCGTCACGCTCACCTGCTCGCCGTAGGGAATCGACCGAACCGCCTCGAGGACCGCCCGCTGGTCGGTCGGGACGGTGAGCGCGATCTGCACGTCCTCGAAGTCGACCTCGGTCACGCCCTCGAGATACTCGAAGATACGATCGAGAAGGGGGTGATCGTTCGCCGCGTCGGCCTCGGCGTGTTCGGGAAACGAGACGGAAAGGACGCGCCCGCTCGCGATGCCGAGCTGAACGAATCGCTCGAGGTACGTCGATTCCCTCGCGTAGATCCCTGCTTCCGATGCCGCTTCCATGTCCGGCCGGAGGGTCGGCGGCGACTTGAACGTTCGCCAGTTCGCGCGCCGATGGCGCAAGGTTTTTGTACATATGAGTACGTCGATGTACAACAATGAACTCAGATGGTGCGGTCGCGCCTGCGGTGGCGTCGATCCTCGAGGCCGCCCGGAAGCGAGCGGGAGGTGAGCGCGTCTCCGTCGACGCCCGACCGGTTCGGGAGGTGCTCGCCGCCGCGGCCGACGACGGCCGCGCGCCGGTGATCGCGGAGGTAAAGCCGACGAGCCCGACGACCGACGGGACGCGTCAGGACGATCCGGTCGACCTCGCCCGGGCGATGGTCGCAGGCGGCGCAACCGCCATCTCCGTCCTCACCGAGCCGACGCACTTCGGCGGCTCGCCGGAGGCGCTGACCCGCGTGCGCGAGGCGGTCGACGTTCCCGTCCTTCGCAAGGACTTCGTCCTGCGCGAGGAACACCTGGACGTCGTCGAGGCCGACCTGCTGCTCCTGATCGTCGCCTTCGTCGAGGACGAACTCGAGTCGCTGCTCGAGGCCGCCCGCGAGCGTGGATTCCAGCCGCTCGTGGAGGTCCACGATGTCGACGAACTCGAGACGGCGCTCGAGGCGGGCGCGGAGCTCGTCGGGGTGAACAACCGGGATCTGACGAGACTCGAGGTCGACCTCGACACCTTCGAGCGGGTGGCCCCCCACGTCCCCGACGACGTGACGCTGCTCGCCGAGAGCGGCATCTCGACGCCCGAGGACGTCCGGCGGATGCGCGAGGCGGGCGCCGACGGCCTGCTGGTCGGGAGCGCGATCATGGACCACGGCGGCGAGGGCGACGTCGAGGCGAACACGCGGCGGCTGGTCGAGGCCGTTGCAACGGCGAGCGACGACACACGGGTGACGGAGAACACATGAGCGAGAGCACGTTCGGCAACTACGGCGGACAGTACGTACCGGAAGCGCTGATGCCGGCCGTCCAGGAGCTCGAGGACGCCTACGAGCGGTACGTCCTCGGAAACGAGGACGGCTTCATGGACGAGTTCCGCGAACGGATGCGCGAGTTTGGCGGGCGGCCGACGCCGCTCCAGCGCGCGGACCGACTGAGCGAGCGCTACGGCCGGGAGATCTACCTCAAGCGCGAGGACCTCGTCCACGGCGGCGCACACAAACTGAACAACGCGCTCGGCCAGGTCCTGCTCGCGAAGTACATGGGCAAAGAGCGGATCATCGCCGAGACCGGTGCGGGCCAGCACGGGACGGCGACCGCGATGGCCGCCGCCCACCTCGAGATGCCCTGTGAGATCTACATGGGCCGCACCGACGTCAACCGCCAGCGGCCGAACGTCTACCGAATGCGGATGAACGGCGCCGCGGTCAACCCCGTCGACGCGGGTCGGGGCACGTTGAAAGAGGCGATCAACGAGACGATGCGCGACTGGGCGACGACCGTCGAGACGACCCACTACGTCATCGGGAGCGTCGTCGGCCCCCACCCGTTCCCGACGCTGGTCCGGGACTTCCAGGCCGTCATCGGCGAGGAAGCCCGCGAGCAGGTGCAAGCGCAGGCGGGTCGGCTGCCCGACAGCGTCGTCGCCTGCGCCGGTGGCGGCTCGAACACGATGGGGGCGTTCCACGCGTTCGTCGACGATGTGGAGAGCGCGGAGCCATGCTCCGCGGATGACTCGAGCGGGCAGGGCCCGCGAGAGCACGTGGCGCTCTACGCCGTCGAGGCCGGCGGCTCGAGCCTCGAGATCGACGAAGAGGCGGGTCTCGCGCCAAACTCGGCGACGCTCTCGACGGGTACCGACGGCGTCCTCCACGGCGCGATGACGAAGCTGCTCCAGAGCAACGAGGGCCAGATCATGGAGTCACACAGCGTGAGCGCCGGCCTCGACTACGCGGGCGTCGGCCCCGAACTCTCCCACCTCGTCGAGTCCGGCCGCGTCACGCCCGTCAGCGTCGACGACGACGCCGCGCTGAACGCCTTCCACCGGCTCTCGCGGCTCGAGGGGATCATCCCGGCGCTCGAGTCGAGCCACGCGCTCGGCTTCCTTGAGGAACGGCACGAGGAGCTTGGCGACCTGGTCGTCGTCAACGTCTCCGGCCGGGGCGACAAGGACCTCGAGACCGTCCTCGAGGAGACCGAGAAACGCGACCTCGAGGCCGCGCCGGACGTGGAGGTGTTCGACCAATGACCCGTGAGAGCGAGATCGAGCGGGCGATCCGAAAGAACCACCCTGCGCTCATCACCTACCTCACCGCGGGCGACCCCTCGCTCGAGGACACCAAAGCGTACGTCGAGGCGCTCGATCGTGGCGGGGCGGACCTGATCGAACTCGGCCTGCCCTTCTCCGAACCGATCGCGGAGGGGCCGACGATCCAGGCGGCGATCAACCGCGCGCTCGAGGCCGGGACGACGCCGGAGGGCGTTTTCGAGCTGGTCGAGGACCTCGACGTCGAGGCGCCGCTGCTGGTGATGACGTACTACAATATGATCCTCCAGTATGGGACGGGTGCGGACCCGGATCCGTTCGTCGAACGGGCCGCCGAGGCCGGCCTCGCGGGGCTCATCATCCCGGATCTTCCCGCCGAGGAGTCGGGACCGCTGCGCGCGGCCTGTGACACCCACGGCCTCGACCTCGTGTTCATCGTCGCGCCGACGACCGACGGCGAGCGCCTCGAGACGATCATGTCCCAGGCCTCCGGCTTCGTCTACGTCCAGGCGCGACTCGGCACGACCGGCGCGCGCGCGGACGTCTCGACGGCGACCCACGACAGCCTCGAGCGCCTCGCCGAGTACGACGAGGTGCCCAAGGCGGTCGGCTTCGGCGTCAGCGAGGGCGACCACGCCGCCGAAATCGTCCAGGCGGGCGCCGACGGCGTCATCGTCGGCAGCGCCCTGATCGACCTGATCGCCGAGGGCGACGAGCCGGCGGCCGCCCTCGAGGCGAAAGCGCGCGAACTCAAACGCGGCGCCGACCGTGGGACAACGATGCCCGAACCAGAACAGCCTTAACTGGAAGCTTGCTACCCTCTCTCATCATGAACGCAGGACTCGACGCACGACTCGACCGGATCGGAACCGACGGAAAGTACCTCATCGTCCCGATGGACCACGGCATCACGCTCGGAGCAGTCACGGGACTGCGCGACATCGAATCGACGATCGACGCGGTGACACGCGGCGGCGCGGACGCCGTACTGACACAGAAAGGAATCGCCCCGCGCGTCCACCCGAACAAGAACGAGAAGGGCTACATCGTCCACCTCAACGCCTCGACCTCGATCGGCCCGGACTCGAACGACAAGCGCATGACCGGCACGGTCGAGGAGGCCATCCAGGTCGGCGCCGACGCCGTCTCCTTTCACATCAACGTCGGCTCGAACTACGAACCCGAACAGCTCACCTGGCTCTCCGAGATTACCGCCGACGCCGCCCGGTACGGCATCCCCGTCCTCGCGATGGCCTACGCCCGTGGCCCCGACGTCGAGGGTGACGACCCCGAGGCGCTCGGTCACGCCGTCCGTCTCGCCGAGGAAGTCGGCGCCCACGTCGTCAAGACCGGCTACAGCGGCGACGCCGAGAGCTTCGAGTACGTCGTCGACTCCACCCGTCTGCCGGTCGTGATCGCCGGCGGCTCCCGGGGCACCGACCGCGAGACGATCGAGATGGTCCGCGGCGCGATGGACGCCGGCGGCGCGGGCGTCTCGATGGGACGGTCGATCTTCCAGCACGAAGAGCCCGAAGCGATCGCCCGCGCCGTTTCCGGCGTCGTCCACGACGACCTCGAGACCGACGAGGCGCTCGCCGAGGCCGGGCTCGCGCTCGAGGCCTGATACGGTCTATTGTGATTCGTTACCGGTGATCGCCGCCCGTTCGAGCGATCACCGGTAACACGTTACAATGATCCGTATGGCTACCGTTCTCGCAATTCTCGCCGACCGACTCACCGAATCCCGAGCGGATCGCGCTCGATGAGGTGCTCGACCACCGCCGAGCCGACGTTCGCGGCGTTTTCGACGGCCAGTTCGAGACTTTCGGGGACGCCCTCGAAGCTCTCGTCGACCGACTGGTCCGGCGCGGGTCGATCGTAGTTCGCGACGGCGCGGACGCTCAGGTAGCGCTCGAGGAGTCCGAATCGCTCGAGGGCGGTCGCCGTCGCGGCGTCTTCCATCTGGGTCGTCGCGTAGGGGGCGACGTCGTAGGCCTCACAGAGCCACTCGACCTGGCGGGCGACGCCCGCGCCGTGCCAGAACTCGTCGCCAGTGACCGTCGTCCCGACGGCGACGGCAGGCGCGTCGTCGCCCGCGTCCGGATACCGTCGCTGGTACTCGCGGGCGGTCTCGTCTACGGACAGGCCGACCCCGTCCGCGGCGGCGACTGCGGCGTCGACGAGTTCGCCGTTCAGGTGGGTGACGGCGTTCTCGGGCTGGTAGGTGAGGACGTCGATCCACGAGTGGTCTCCGTCGCGTCCCCAGCGGTGTTTTCGATCCCAGTCGAGGATCGCGTCGGCGACGA
Organism: Natronobeatus ordinarius; assembly: GCF_024362485.1. Classification (NCBI taxonomy): domain Archaea; kingdom Methanobacteriati; phylum Methanobacteriota; class Halobacteria; order Halobacteriales; family Natrialbaceae; genus Natronobeatus; species Natronobeatus ordinarius. The sequence continues at coordinate 1,354,559 of NZ_CP101456.1, forward strand.
ACACGGAGCCGAGCGCCGCCGTCGCCGGCGACGCACCCGCGATGCCCGCAGAGACGACGTACGCCGACTCGAGGTCGATCCCCGGGTTCGTCAGCAGGCTGGTGACGGTCGTCGCCGCCTCGCGCTTGCCGAGTCCGGTCGTCGTGACGGCGACGCCCGTTTCGGTCAGGTAGACCGGTGAGTCGGCACCGGGCACCGCGAGGGCGTCGACGAACTCGTTGCGCTCGAGCCACGGCCGCCGTTCGTCGAGCGGTGGGTCGAACGCGACCGCTGGGAGGACGAGTGCCGACGGGCGGACGGGGTCGTGGGGCTCGGGCGATCGTGGTTCCGGAAGGTCGAGGTCCGTCATCGGTCGTGCCTCCGCGCGACGGCGAGAAGTATCCTCGGTCTGCGGGGGCGGGTTGCTGTCTCGAGCGATCGGCGCAGTTGTTCGGCGGAGCCGAAACGGTTACTTCGGCCCCGTTCGATCGCCCGACCGTGACCGCCGACGTCCCGGTCGAGGAGGCGATCATTGCTGAGGCGCGCGTCCACGCCCGATCGGTCGACATCGACGTCGACCTCGAGCGCGTCGAGTGGGCCGTCTCGAGCCGTGCCCGGCGGCGGGCGGGTGCCTGCCGGTGGGACGCCGAGCGCGAGATCGCGACGATCGTCCTCACTCGGCAGGCGTACGAGGCCTACGACCCGGAGGCGTTCGCAGCGGTGGTCCGTCACGAGCTCGTCCACGCCTGGGAGTTCCAGCGCTTCGGCGAGTCGGGGCACGGCCCGCGGTTTCGCGAGCAGGCGGCGCGGATCGACGCGCCGCGTCACTGCGAGGCGTTCGCCCGGCCGCGGTACGTCCTGCGGTGTCTCGACTGCGACTGGCGCGCCGGCCGCCACCGGGCGTCAAAGCCCGTTCGCACGCCGGAACGCTACCGCTGTGGCTCCTGTGGTGGCGACTACGAGGTCGAACACGTCGACAGCGGACGGACGTGGACGTGTGCGAGCGGGTACGGTGGCACGAAGTCGGCGCTGGACAACCGGTGGTGACCGGAGTTTCGCTGTGGAAGGAGCTTTGACGGCCGATTCACTCGCCCTCCAGCTCGCCTCCGGCGTCGAGTTCTGGGTCAGTTTCGGACTCGAGTTCCGGCTCGGCTTCGGACTCGAGGTCCGGCTCCGGGGTCGTCGAGATCGTTTCCGGATGGAGCTCAGAACCGTCGGCGCCTCGGAGCATCTCGGTCTCACAGACGGCACACTGGAACGGGTACGCCGGCACGCGATCGTCCACGAGGAGTACCTCGTACTCGCCGGGATGTCGCCACTGATGGCCGTACAGGCGGCAGTGCCAACTCATGTCGTGAGAGACGACCCCACGGCGGTTAACGGTGTTGGGTGCCTCGACGGGAGGTATCGGTTCACGCAGCCGCGATTCGACTACCCGATTCGAATGGCCATCTCCTGTTCGAAGCTCTCGGTGCCACAGAGTTCGAACCCGACGTTCTCGTACAGGGCGATGGCGGGACCGTTCCACCGCTCGACCGTGAGCCAGACGTGTTCGATCCCGCGGTCGCTCGCGTAGCCGAGGAGGTGCTCGAGCAGCTGGGTGCCGATGCCGGCTTGCTGGTAGCGCTGGTGGACGAAGATCGCGAGCTCCCACTCGACGTCGCCGAGGTCGTCGATCGCGTCCGGATCGTCGGCGTCGGGGACGAGCGTGGCGTGGCCGGCGACGGCGTCGTCCTCGAGGGCGACGACGTTGACGCCGCCGGCGAAGATCGGCTCGAGCCAGTCGCGGATCCGCTTCTCGCCGGTCGGCGGGATGCCCTGTGCGCGGTCTGCGGGATCGAACTCGTCGTACATCTCGACGAGGGCGTCGACCTGTCGCTCGTCACCCTCCTCGAGCGAGCGGACCTCGATCGAGCGCCCTTCACCGTCGGTGAATCGCGTGGGCGGTGACGGGAACGGGCCGGCCGTGTCGTCGGGGTAGAGGCGCGTCGCCGTCATCGTCATCGAACCAGTTTGACCGACGTCGTCGCGTTCAACAGGACGAACTCCGTGATCGGCCCGATCCGAATCTTCCCCATCGGACTCTGTTTGCCGCCGCCGATTACCAGCTGGTCGAACTCGCCTCGCTCGGCGAACTCGACGAGGGCGCTGCCTGGATCGCCCTCGAGCGTCTCGAACGCGGCGTCGATCCCGGCCTCCTCGAGCAGCGTTTCGGCCTCGTCGCGGATCTCGGTCGGGGACCGTCCCGTCTCTGGCTTCTCGACGATCGCGACCGTGAGGTCGTCGCCCGCCTCCTGTGTCCGGTCGATCGTCTCCCGTAGCGCTCGCATCGATTCGTCGCTGCCGACGATTCCGAGTAAGACGTCCATAGGCCGAGTGTGAGCCGACGGAGGAAAATAATTGCGCCGGTCAGAGACGGGAGTCCGCGCCGGTCGTGCCCACGCCCGCCTCCGCGATCGGCGCTCGAACTGTGTCAACAGCGACCATCCCTTGCGTGGGACGACGACGTTAAGACGGTGTGGCGAAAAGTTCCGTGGAATGAGTGACGAGACGCTCGACGTCGTCGAATTTCTGCTCACAACGAGCGTCTACTCCGACGACAGATCGCTGGACGAGAACGACTTGCCGCCGGCAATTCGCCGCGTCTACTGGACCGGAACCGGCGGGAACGACGGACCGAACGACGACCGATCCCGACGGCGCGGCATCGAACGCCCCCTCTCGGCGACGACTGGCACGGCTCGACAGGCGACCGGCATCGACCAGCCCTGGGAGGCCGTCTCCGGGCTGATGTTCACCGATCGGGACGAGTTCTCGGGAGCAATCAAGCTCACCGAACGCGAGCTAGCCGAACGCTGGTTCACAGAGCGCGCCGACGAGGAGCGACTGATGGCCAACCCGACGCTCGCGAAGCACTTCGAGGACCACGAAGCGTTCGACCTCGACTACGAGGTTGCGCGTGAGGCGAACCGCCCCATCCAGGCCGACCGCGTCTGGATCGACGGCCTCCTCGAGGAGTACTTCGGTGACGACGAGGACGACCAGGAGATGCTCGACTTAGTCGAGGTTCGGGCGCCCGAGGAGGTCGAGATCACGCTCGACGACCTCGTGTTGACCGACGACCAGGAACTCGAGATCGAGAAGATCGCGAAGGCGATCGAACACCGCGACTACTTGGCCGACATCGGGCTGCGCGAGATCGGCAAGCTGCTGTTCGTCGGGCCGCCGGGCACCGGCAAGACGTCGACCGCGCGGGCGCTGGCCCGGGACATGGATCTCCCGTTCGTCGAGGTCAAGCTCTCGATGATCACCTCCCAGTACCTCGGAGAGACGGCGAAGAACGTCGACAAGACGTTCGAGGTCGCCAAACGGCTCTCGCCGTGTATCCTCTTCATCGACGAGTTCGACTTCGTCGCCAAAACGCGACGCAGCGACGAACACGCCGCACTCAAACGCGCCGTCAACACCCTGCTCAAGAGCATCGACGACGTCTCGCTGATCCAGGACGACGTCTTACTCATCGGCGCGACCAACCACCCCGACCAGCTCGACGCCGCCGCCTGGCGACGCTTCGACGAGATCGTCAACTTCCCCAAACCGGACGGCATCATGCGCGCGGACATCCTCCGGATCATCACCCGGACGATGGACATCGAGGAGTTCGACCCCGCCGCCATCGCCGAGGCCACCGAGGGGCTCACCGGCAGCGACCTTCGGATGGTGCTCCGGGAAGCCGTCCTCGAGGCGCTCACCGAAGATCGGACGACGCTCACCCAGGAAGACCTCCTCGAGGCCGTCGCTGACTTCGAGGAGCGAGACAACTTAA